>CBIHOL010000020.1:0-54274 GCA_966211905.1 uncultured bacterium | reverse complement strand
TTTATCACCCAGGAAATCTGCAATTGCCAGCTGAAGTGGATGATTAACAACAAAAACAAGGAACTGGTGAACTTTACGAAATTCACTCATCAGTTCTTTTGGAGCTGCTACATAGCCGATCTTCCAACCGGTGGTATGAACTGTTTTACCGAATGAAGAAACAAGAATGGACCGCGATTTTAGTTTCGATGATGCACATACTGAATGATGTTGCTGTCCGTCGAAAACCATATGCTCGTATACCTCGTCACTTATCACCACAATATTTGTTCCTTCCACAAGCTCTTCCAGTTTTTTAAGATCCGCTGCCTGCAGGATGGTGCCACTGGGATTATGAGGACTATTGATGATAATAGCTTTTGTGCGCGCTGATATTTTGTTTTTTACATCGTCCCAGTTTATATGGTAATCGGGAAAGTTTAAAGTAGAAAAAACAGGGATCCCACCATGTATTTTTATGGCCGGAACATAACAGTCGTATGCTGGTTCAAAAACAATCACTTCATCACCGGGATGCACAAGTGCAGCAATAGCCGTGTAAATGGCCTGGGTAGCGCCTGCTGTGACGGTGATCTCTGAGTCAACATTATAATCTGCATTGTAACAGGTAGAAATAATGCCGGCAATCCGCTCACGCAACGCTAAAGTGCCCGCCATCGGTGCATATTGATTATAACCTTTGCTGACGTAGTGATTGGCAAGTTCCACCAGCCGGGGAGAACAATCAAAGTCAGGAAAACCCTGCGAAAGATTGATGGCATTGTGTTCTTTTGCCAGCGCACTCA
This sequence comes from uncultured bacterium, assembly GCA_966211905.1. Classification (GTDB taxonomy): domain Bacteria; phylum Bacteroidota; class Bacteroidia; order B-17B0; family Aurantibacillaceae; genus Aurantibacillus. The sequence continues at coordinate 53,489 of CBIHOL010000020.1, read as the reverse complement.
TCGTTGTAAAGATGGTGGTACCAACGTCGGGTAGTTTGCTGCGAATTTCCATGCAGGCAAATCTAAACGATAATAGGGAAAAACGAAATGTGATTCTAAAAAGTTGTCAGGAATACATTACCGGTTACCATCGGCATTCCAGTCAGTCATATCAGTAACTTATTAAAGTGTAATAACTCACTGCGCCATAAACTTTTTCAGTTGACACAATGAAATTATCCTGCAGAAGCTTTTTCATTTCATCCTGGTATACAATAAGTGTCTCTCCCGGCTTCATATTATACGGGAACCGCTGAAGAGTTTTAACTCCCCGGTCCTGCAGCGCATATACGTAAAACAGCACGTGAGCATTATAACCATCGTAAAAAAGATACTTGTTATTGAGATCGAAGCGGCCCTTAAGCGTAGACTGGAAGAAATAACCGATCTCGTAAAACTTTTCCTCCCACCAGAAGTCCTCCTTGGTATTATACGTTTTGTCCCATACCTTCTGATAAGGGGATACAAAAACAATGAGTATAAACAAATAAGGAAGTAAGTTGACGGAAAGCAGCCTGCTCCTGGATTTTATTTCCGCAACCAGTTTAAATGAGCCGAGGTGTTTCAGTCTTTCAAAGATCGTTTTCAGGAATAAAGCTACTGTGAGTGCCAGTAAGGGAAACAGCGGAGCTATATACTGCTCGAGGCGGGTCTTTCCTGCACTTACAATCAAAAAGAAAGTAAAAATGAGCAGTGTGAGAAAAAGAGTAAAACGTTTTATTCTTTCATCTTTGCTTAGCCATCCTGCTATAAAGCCGCCGGGAACAAGAAGCAGCCAATACCTGAACTGCCGGTCCCACAAATTGTCAAGGTAGAACCAGAAATCAAAGCTCTGGTTACCCTGAGACTCAAGATATCTGCCTCCGAGTTCATTTTCCTGGATGGCTTTCAGGTAACCGGGATTAAAATGATCCCTCAGAAAATAATAACCAACTCCGAACAAAAGCAGGATCCCGATGCCGGCATAAAAATGTTTATTTAATAAAAATTGAGGTAGCTTTTTCTGGAACAGGCAGAATAAAAAAAGTGCGGGCGAGAACAGGAGCGCCGCAATACCTTTTGTTAGTACTCCAAGAGTAAGCGTTATAAAAAAGAGGTACAGGTGTCTTGGATTTTTTGTTTCACAATAGGCATAAAAGTAAAGGCACGACACGGTGGTGAAGAGCGTAAGCATGGCGTCATAATCGCCCGTGCGTGAAACGTGGTAATGGATATAGCCGTTGGTTGTGATAAGTACAAGCACCGAAAGAAAAGCAAAGAGCTCATCTTTAAAATATCTTTTTACAAATAACAACAATGCGAGACAGGTAAAAAAAGCAGCGAAGGCCGAAGGGAGACGCACGGCCAGTTCATTAACACCAATTGTCTTCATTAAAATAACCATGCACCACACCAGCAGGGGAGGTTTGGTATTCCACATGTCGGGCTTAAAATTAAAAGTGGTTACGATATAATTGCCTGTCATGTGCATTTCGCAGGCGTTGATGGCTATCCTGGCCTCGTCCCACATCCTTATCGGCAACGTGTTGAGGTTGCCGAAAATGGGCATGTACATAAGAAGCGCCAGCAGTAAATACCTGGAATATCTGAATGTGCTGGTTTTCAAAAAAGGTTGCTGACTTTTCAATTGCTCTAAAAGTAAGAAAAAAAACGGGTTTCAGAATTGGTGCTGATCATGTTAACCCGCTGTACCCTGCAGTGTCGAGTGAGGCCTTATCTTTTTAAACGTCTTCTTTTTTTACTTATATTTAATAAGCTTATCTCCGCAAAAAAATGAATTGCCATGGTTATGGTAAATTAAACGTTTTATTATTGCTTATCAGTTTATTTACAACTGGTAAGGTATATTCCCAGTCAACAAGTATAAGCGGCACCATCAACATTTACACACCTGTAACGGGCTTTGATACTACTCTTTGTCCTGCTAAGATCATCGTACAATCTTCTGTTGGTTTGTCTGTAAACGATAAGATCCTGATCATTCAAATGAAGGGTTGTGATTTCGACTCTTCAAATTCCAGCTCATTCGGAAGCATTAATAACCTGATGGGCGCGGGCAACTATGAGATAGCCTCTATAACAGCGATGAATAACAACACGCTGACCCTAAACGGAAAACTGGTGAATCAGTATTACCTCAAAGGCTCGGTGCAGGTGGTGCGTATACCCACGTATGTGAGCGCAACTGTTACCAGCTCTCTTACCTGTTTGCCGTGGAACGGAAGTGTAGGTGGTGTGGTTATTCTTGAAGCGGGCTTCCTGCAGCTTAACGCAGATATTGATGTCAGCGGCCGGGGTTTTCGCGGGGGAACGATAAGTGGTAATCCGGATGGTGGCTGTGGTAGCGGTTCACTGGGATATTATTACGACGTGTACCAGGGTGGTAGCAGCTGGTCGACAGGCGGGGCACAAAAAGGAGAAGGCATTGGTTTTATTTCTCCATCAAAGCTGGCAGGCAGGGGACCTCTTATTAATGGAGGAGGCGGTGGAAACAAACACAACACGGGAGGTGGAGGCGGCTCTAACTTCACCTCCGGTGGCAAAGGCGGAAATGAATTGTCGGGATGCTCCACGCACGCAGGAGGAATTGGTGGTGTTGCATTGGGTTCGTATTATTCCTCGTCGAAATTATTCCTGGGCGGAGGTGGCGGTTGCGGAGATGCCAACAACGGCGTTGGCACTACAGGAGAAAATGGGGGAGGAATTGTTATTGTTATTTGCAATACAATTGTAGCAACAAGCTCTACTATAAGTATCCGATCAAACGGCAGAAGTGTTGTCGGTCTTGCCGGAGCAGCTGCAGACGGAGCAGGGGGCGGTGGTGCCGGGGGAACTATTTTTTTAAAGTCATCACAAATGGGAACGTCATTTCACCTCGAAGCAAATGGAGGAGATGGGGGCGGTCAGAATCCTTCGGGTTATTGTGTTGGTCCTGGCGGGGGCGGTGGCACAGGTGTTATACTTACAAGTCTTTCTTCGCTGTTTGGCACGTATTCGCTGGTTCCGGGCAATCCCGGCGTTATTGTAAGCGGAGGTTGTATCAATACCGCTTATGGCTCACTGGCAGGTACCACCAATACAACAGGTGCGCTCACATCAATGAGTCTTATATATACTCCTAACTCCTCGGCTTCGTTCTCAGCGGTTTCTTCAAGTCCGGCTATCTGCAAAGGAAGCACTGTTATTCTCACTGCCAGCGGAGCGGCGACGTACACATGGTTTCCCGGTAGCGTAAATGGCACTTCGATATCGGTGTCGCCTTCTGTTTCTGCTATCTACACTGTTTTTGCAACGAAGGCCAACGCATGCACGGGAAGCATCACGCTGTTGCAGGTAGTGAACCCAATTCCCACTGTTACTGCATTTTCATCCAATGGAATTATTTGCAGCAGTACAGCAGCAACACTTAGTGCAACGGGGGCGAGTAATTATACCTGGCTGCCGGGAGGCTTAACGGGATCTGCTATCTCTGTATCACCTTCGTCTACCACCACGTATTCTGTGGTAGGTTCTGCCAATAACTGTACCAATAATGCTTCCGTTGTTCAAAGTGTAAACATAACACCAACACTGGTGATAAGCCCGGGTTCTTTAACTGTATGCCCGGGTGAGACATTCACTCTCCTGGTTTCTGGTGCAAGCAGCTATGTATGGTCTCCTTCAACGGTAACAACTGCACTTCTCACTTCGAGCATTACGTCTTCTTCGGTGTTTTCAGTGACCGGCACAGCGGTAACCGGCTGCACTGCATCAGCATTAATTTCTGTTGTTGCGAAACCTACACCTGTACTTTTATTTAATACCTATTCAATAACATGCGGTAGTCTTGGTTCTGCAACAGTATTGCCTTCAGGCGGTGTAGGGCCTTACTCTTACACATGGACACCCACTGGACAGACCAGCGTGATAGCAACAGGTCTGTATCCCGGAGCTTATACAGTAACGGTGCTTGACAGCGGAACAGGATGCGTTTTTACGCCTACTACTAATTTCGCTCCTCTTGTGCCTTTAACAGGAACAGTGTCAGCAAGCAGCAGCATTGCCTGTAACGGTGTGTATACGGGAACAGCATCTATTCTCCTGTCAGGGGGATCGGCGACTCAGAATTACACGTGGGCGAGTATCGGCGGAGCGCAGGCGACACCAACTGTAGCAAACCTGGGAGCCGGCGTTACAACTATTACGGTGGTGGATGCTCTTACTTATTGTGCTCTCACTAAAACGATCCTGATCACTCAGCCGCCTGCCATTACACTCAATATTCAGGCTACAGGACAATCTACATGTATCGGTCAGAATATTACATTTACAGTAGCCGGTGCGGGTGGGACACCTGGTTATTCCTATACATGGTCGCCTGGTATCACAGGAAATATAAATACAGTCACCAATAATTCTCCGGGAACCTATTCATATGTGGTGCAAGGTCGGGATGCAAATAATTGTCTGGCCTCTGCTACGGCAACTGCTGCGTTTGTAAATTTTCCCGCCATCGCCGTTATCAGCACCTCCATTTGCCCTGGTAGTGCGGGAGCATTGATCGCAACGGGCGGCACAACTTATACATGGAGCACCGGTTCACAGGCGAATGTCCTGATAGCAGGTCCTCCTGCAACCACCCAGTATACTGTTACAGGTATGCAGTCTTCCTGCACCAACACTGCTACAGGAATTATTTTTGTATTTCCTTCGGTGGCGGCAACACCTTCTAACAACGGTCCTGTTTGTGCAGGATTGCCATTTACTCTTTTTAGTAATGAGCCTCAAAGTTTTTGGACCGGTCCTTTGGGATATACAAACACAGTTCAGAATCCCACTATACCAGTAACAACAATGGGAAGTGCGGGCAGTTATACATTAAAAGTAACTTCGGTAAACGGATGCACTGCCGTGGCTTCCACCCCGGTCACAATAAATCCACTTCCGGTTTTTAGCGCTATAGGCAGCACTGTATGCGAACATCAGAATTTGGTGCTGACAGCGTCGGGCATAAGTGGTGCCACTTACCTGTGGACAGGTATGTCTTTTTCTGCAGCGGTGCAAAGTCCGGTTATCAGCAATGCGCTTCCTGTAATGACTGGCAATTACTCTGTGCAGGTAACCACTGCCGCAGGATGTTCATCAATGGCTGCTGTTCATGCTTCCGTCGCATTAACACCGACACCCGTAATATCTGCGAATGGCCAGCAATGCATGGGAACAGCGCTGGCTTTAAGCGGCAGCGGGGGTGATCTTTATTTCTGGCAGGGTCCGGGTAATTTTAGCAGTGGCCTGCAAAACCCGTCGATTAGCAATTTTACGAGCGGGGGCATTTTTACTTTAACTGTTGTACAGGGTCCGTGCACAACAAGCGTCACAAAAAATATTCTTGTTCTGCCATTACCAAATGCGGTTATAACAAGTAATAGCCCGGTGTGCGAAGACACGCCCATTCAGCTGGACGGTTCTGGTGGACAGACTTATCAGTGGACGGGACCATCGTTCTTTAGCAACTCGCAAAAAAATACGATTGCCGCGGCATCATTTTCAAATGCGGGCAATTATACTTTGACTGTTACTGATATAAACACGTGCACTGCATCAGTTTCTGTTCCCATCATTATAAAAGCGGTACCAATCGTTTCAGCCATGGGAGCAACTGTCTGCATCGGTGAAGCGGCAGTGCTTTCCGCAAGCGGTGGTACTGCATACCTGTGGAGCGGTCCATTTGCATTCACATCGACACAGTCCTCGCCGTCTATTCCTGTTGTAAATTCCAATAATACCGGTTTGTACCAGGTGGTTGTAACGGGATCAAATGGATGCAGCAAAAGTGAAACTGTTGTAATTGCCGGCAACCCGTTTCCTTTACCTGTAGCCACTATCACTTCATCGCCCAAAGCTTGTCTTAATTCTGCCGTAGTGTTGCACGGTGGAGGCGGAACAATATTTGAATGGAAGGGACCAAACAATTTCTCAGCAAGTGATCAGGATGTGAGCTTTGTTGTGCAGGACCATTCCTGGACCGGCACATATACTTTGAGCGTAAAAAATGCCAGTAACTGTTCGGCAACAGCTACAACTTATGTATCGGTGTATGATCAGCCAAAAGGAACATTGAACGTGCTGGAAAATAATAAATGTGCACCCGTGTGCACCGGCATTGCTCTCGACAACACTTCCGGCAATATTGCTCCTGTAATTGGTACCACGTTGTATGTGAACAATCAACCTGTGACCGGTACGGGCAAAGTTCATTGTTTTTCAGAAGGCGGTACTTATACATTAAATATGGTTTTTGAAGACAGCAATGGATGTAAAAACAATTCGTTTATACAGGTCGTTGTGTATCAGCGTCCCCAGGCTGATTTTTATTTTATGCCTTCAGAGCCACTTGCTGAAATTGACAACGTAAGGTTTTTTAATGGGACCTCCGGTTCACAACAAACGGAATGGAGTTGGTGGTTTACACAGAATGATAGCCAGGTCGTGTTAACGCGCGATGCATCTTATATGTTTGCTGATGCAGGAAATTACCCAGTGGTCATGGTGGCAAAAAATGCATGGGGTTGTGCAGATACAGTGATCAAAACCGTAAAGGTTGTTGAAGAGTTTGTTATTTATGTGCCAAATGTATTTACACCGAACGGGGATGGGCTCAACGATATTTTCATGCCGTTGGGAGAAGGCGTTACCAAATATAATCTTACGGTATATGACCGGTGGGGCGAAAAACTTTTTGAGACCAAAGATTTTTTTCATGGCTGGGATGGCAGCTACAAAGGTGAACCGTGTAAAAGTGATGTATATCAGTGGTCGATTGACGCCAGCGATCGTTTGGGGAAAATAAAAAGAATGACAGGACACGTCACCATTGTAAAAGGTAATCAGCCCGAATAGTTTCCACTTTCCATATCTGCGTAATAATCAAAAAATAAGGCCGCCAGAAGCGACCTTATAATTACGATATTATTGACGAGAAAAAATTCGGATCTTATTTCAAACTGCTCTATTGTTTCACCACCTTGCTGGTGAAGGTTCCTGTAGCTGAAGATACAGTGACCAAATATACACCTGTCTTCCAGTCTGACGTATTTATGACGCTGGAACTGTTTTCCGAGATTCCTTCGTATACAACCTGACCAAGTAAATTCCGTACAAAAATTGTAGCTCCTGCAGCTTCTACTGATCTTATATTTAGTTCATGTGTAAAAGGATTTGGATAGGGTTGTATTCCGTCTTCAGCATCAAGGGCGGTGATACCAAGACACGGTGCCACTACCTGTGATACCGTTGCAGTTTTTGCGCAGCTACCATTCATTCCCGTTACTGTATAGGTGGTGGTGGTGCCTGGATTAATAAGGACGTTGGCTGTAACAGAACCATTGCTCCATGCATATGACGCCGCTCCTGTAGCCGTTAATGTTGTAGTCTCTCCGGGACAGGTAACAGATTTGGTGACTGACGCCTGAATGTTCGGATATGGTGTTACGCCAGGTGCCACGGTAGCCTGTGTGGTACATACACCATTTGATCCTACAACAGTATAAATACTTCCTGCAGAAGGTGTAACCACTATCTCCGCATTAGTTCCAATATTGGTCCACGTATACGTGCTGGCACCGAATGCAGTGAGAGTTACATTATTCCCGGCGCATACTGTCGTGTTACTGAGAGCTATATTCACGGCCGGTCCGGGGGTTACGTTTTGTTGTACTGTCATGGAAGATGCGCAGGATCCGGCCAGACCTATAACTGTATAAATAGTTGTCGAGGCCGGGGATACAGTAACTGCTGAAGTTCCGCCTACACCGATCCAGCTGTAGGATATGGCTCCCGAAGCTGTTAATGTAACCGATTCTCCGGCGCAGCTCAATGTTTTGCTTTGTGCAACAGCGATTGTTGGTGCTGGAACAACAAGTTGCTGAATGGTTAATGATGCAGTGCATCCGCCGTTGCTTCCTATTAACGTATACGTTGTGTTGGCTGACGGACTAACTACAATCTGAGAAGTCGTGCCAACTCCGACCCATGTGTATGATGTGGCGCCGTTAGCAGTTAATGTCGCCGATTGCCCCGGACAAATGGCGCTGCTGCTCTGTGTGATGCTGAATCCATTGAGCGCGCATGCCGGAGACCAGATATACGTGAGACCAGAAGACGGGTAACTGGACGGATCGAAATCAAGCCCATCAGAAACACTCGTTGCAGCGATAGAGGTAGGCCATGTATTATTAAAATCAACAAGCCTTGCATTATAATCACTGGTCGACAAACCCTTTAGTCCGACTTCTATCACGCTATAATCAAAACCAGGATACATGGTGCCGTATACAAATTCTATTTTGTTGCTTGTTTCATATAAGCGGATCTTAAAGCTTAAGGCCTCGTCATATTCGTAGAACCGCGAAAAATTTTTGTACTCGAACGTAAGGATCCGGTTTGGTGCGGTGCCGGTGAGCTGGCGCCGGATCCTGCCATTGGCGATCCATATATCCCATCCTGCAGTTGTATTATTTGCCGTAGTGTTAACCACTATTGTGGAACCGGAGATCTGTGTGATAACAGGATAAGGGATATTAAAATCACCCCAGAAGTCGATGATCGTATCACCTACGCTGATGTTATTTGTAAAAGACAGGTTGGTGATACTATTGCTTCCCGTCGCGATATCTCCCACCACAAGGATGCCACTGATGAGGTCTTGCCCGAAGGGTGAGATCACAAGTGAGGTACTTGAAACTGAAATTGGATTATATTCTGTACCGGTAAGAGATCCAAAACTCAGAAAGCCATTGGAAGACACCTGCACCGAAGTATGATTGGTGCCGTTAAAATTAAAGGTAAAAGGCAAAGCTACTGTACTTACAGTATCATCCTGGAATGCGAAGCCCACCCGCGTCCCGGTGAGAGCCGCTCCATACGTTCCACCCGTGGTTTGAGAAAATGTATAACTGCTCACCTGCGCGATGCTGGCTGATGTGATAAAACAAAGTAGTAGTGTAACGAAGACGATTGCTTTCATGGGATTTTTAATCAAAGATATGAAATGTATAAATCGATATTTACACAATCATATACTATTATAATCCAGTAGAAACCCCCGAAACTTTAAAAAATCACTCTTTCATGATCTTAAAATTCCTTACCGTAATGCTATTCGCATTTCTTATAGAAAGAAAGTATATGCCCTTTGAAAGGTGACCGACGTCGATACTTTCTTCAGAAGTGAACATTTTTTTGCTGCAGACCAACCGGCCGGTTGCATCGGTAATTATGACTGATAGTCCTTCGGGTAGCTCAGTCGTTTTCACTACAATAGATTCCCGTGCCGGGTTAGGGAAGATCCCGAAAGCGGCATCGGAAGATTTTTTTTCTGAGATACCAGTACATGCATCAACAATTACCGTTACCGGCACAAGCTCACTTGAGCAGGGCTCCTTCATAACTATCCATTTGTAAAACCAATAATACAGGCCGGCTCCCCCGCTTGATCCTGTAATGCTTAAACAATCACCGATCTTGTACGGATAACTCACCCCTGCATCCGAGCGGTAAAGACTTCCGGTAGAAGCAGCGCTTAAACCAATGCGATAATTAGTGCCCGGTGTAAGAGCAAAGTTCAGAGTACAGGTTTTAGGATTGGTGTTGGTGAAATTAACGGTGACCGAACTGATCAGCGCATTGGCAGAATTTCTCACTTCAATGGTCCTGGTGCCTGTTACTCCCGCCTGTGCTATCACAGATTGTAATGTGCAGGTGCGTATTACATCAAAGATCATCGTCTGTGTACCGGTGCTCACCGTGCCGCCTCCATTAACGAAAAGTATGCCGCCGGTTGAAGACGGACTGGCGATGGTGTTAGCCACGTAATATGTTTTGCCCGCATTTAGAACCGGTGTGGTAAAAGAATTTCCAGCACCTGCAACAAGTGTCGCCGTTGGACTGTCATACCATTTAATAACCCCTGTGGCAGTTGCATTGAGGACCGCCTGCGAATTTTCGCACACGTTCACCGTTTGTCCAACCGCAGGAAGTGCGGGAAGATCTATCACCACGAACGAGCTTTTTGTTATACTGTCTTTTGTGCCTGCACAGTTAATTGCTTTTAATTTTACATTATAAATACCGGCGGCGGTATAAATATGTGACGCGTTTGTAGTTGTTGCCACCGCTGAACCATCACCAAAATCCCATGTGTAGGTAAGAGCATTGGAGGTTGTGTTACTGAATTGTATTGTTGCCGGCACATTGCAGAAAGCGGTGAAATCCGATTTGAAATCTGGCGCCACGATTGCAGCTGCATATTTTTGTCCCACCCCCACTGCATGCCATGCATTCATGGTCTGGATCATCTCATTGCTGCAAGTGCCAAAAAGATCTTTTGCCGCCTGGATGCTCAGATCCCGTGCAATCGCGTAATTGATATTAGGCGTATAATATACTGTTAACGCACGAAACGCGATCTTAGCAGCGGCCTGCATTCCTAAGGCTGATACACTATATATATTTGAAAGATCATTGGTTCCGGTTCCTCCTGTAGAAAGTAAATAGAACCAGAAATTGCTTACGCCGCTATTATAGTGCACCCCGCCATTATCCTGTGTACCGTTATACCAGTTAGTTCCTTTGTAAGTATCTGGCTGAGCATAGAGTCCGGGATTTGACATATCACGTAAGGGTACCAGGTTCAGGTCGAGATCCTCACCCAGCTGCCAGTTCCAGTTGCCGGGACGAGCGTAATTTTCAATGCAGGTGCCAAAAATGTCGGAGTAACTTTCATTTAAAGCTCCCGACTCATTATTATAGATCAGCTTTGCAGTGTTGCCTGTAAGGCCGTGACTGATCTCATGTCCGCACACATCCAGGCAGGTAAAAATGCTGGTGATACCATTGCCGTCTCCGTAGGTCATTCGCTGACCATCCCAAAATGCGTTGGAGTAAAAAGTGTCGTAATGAATGAAGCTTAAAAGCTTGAATCCCGCGTTATCAATACTATTCCTGTTATGCTGGCTATTAAAATAGTCGTAAGTTTTTTCTGCACCCCAATGTGCGTCGAGGGCTCCCTGGTCGAAAGCATCCATTGTAAATGTGGCAGCTGTATGAGTAAAATCTGTACTGGTGCTGTAGGTCATACTACCGTTCAGGTTGTACGTTTCAATTCCAAGGCCGCGTGAAGTTTCTTTTAATTGAAATACGGACCCGTTCTGATCACATGTGATGGTTTGTGTGCCGTTATATTTTGTAGCAGCGGTTCCGGGAACATCAGAAGTGCAGATCAGGTTTTGTTCTTCCAGCACTAGTCCGGTGCTTGCATCTACATAAACGTTGGCGCGATACAATGGGGATTCAGCATATATATTGAACACCCAGGCAGAGTAGGATCTTCCATCCTTTTCGAGGATTGTTTTCGAGCCATGCGGATAATAAGTGAAATCAGGCTGATCAAGGACCTTTTTCATGTGCTGCTCTTCATTTGTATTCTGCCATTTGTATTTGTTCGCATTTACTTTTTTGAGGGCAGATTGAAGGGCGCTGTTTTCTGAGATTATAAAACTATTTGACGCGGCGCTGATGTCTGCCAGGTCTCCATTTAAAGAAACCAGCTTTCCTTCTTTACAATGTGCGATGATCATTTTATTGGCCAGCTGCGCATCATTCTGTCTGATGGTAAATCGCAAATGCGTAAATCCTATATTGTCACGCTCGGTATTGAGAAGAGAAACTTTATTCCTGCCGGCAGAAAATATTTTAGTATTGATAAAATGTTCAACTTGTTTTTCATCCACGCGGGATCCTTCTTTAAGCCTGATATAGTGCACCTGGCGTCGGTCATCAAGCATTGTTTCTTCAGAGTACTCAACCAGGTTTGAATTTTGTCCGCGGGTGGAAAGCGTCAGGACAAGCAGGCACATAGCTCCAATGATCTTTTTCATGATGGTGTGTTTTAAAGAAATTAGGGTTTTCGCGTGAGCGAAATATTCTGTTAGTTGGGTTCTGGAATGTAAAGTAGGTAAAAAACTCAGATAATCAACTCTTTTCTAAAAGGGTGGGTGCTCATCCCATATTGAATTATAGTTCAATAAGACGTCATCTACATTTTTTTAACAACGCCGGGGCGGATTGTTACCACTTGGAAGATATCCTGCACCACCTGTTGACGTACTGATCCCTGATGAAGGATAGATAACCATCCTGTGTTTTGGATAAGTATATTTAAAGACCCAAATGCTGATCATGGCAAAATGCATTCATATAACTCTACTGTGGTTGTTCCTCGCAACACATGTTTTTTCACAGTCCGCCGATTTTAAGTGGGTGCGACAGCTGGGAGGTGGAGGGGACGAAACGCCTCATGATATTGCGTTAGACTCCAAGGGGAATATTATTACCGTAGGCAGTTTCAATTATGTTGCAGATTTTGATCCTGGTTTCCTGACTTACTATTTAGCTTCGGCAAATGAGCCCGAATACTTATTTATTTCAAAACTTAATTCCCAGGGAAATTTTGTCTGGGCCAAACAGTTGGGTAACAAAAATTGTACGATTCACGCCAACTCAGTTGCTATCGATCTCGTTGGTAATATTTTTGTGACAGGAGATTTTTACGGAAAGATTGATTTTGATCCCGGTCCTGCGCAGCACACTTTAACTCCCTCCTGGGGAACCTATGTTCTGAAGCTTGATCCAGAGGGGAATTTCTTATGGGTTGCTGAAAAGATGGCGGCGGACAGCAAAGCAATTGCCGTGGATGCCACCGGAAATTCTTATTTCACAGGAGAGTTCCTGGGGGAGATCTTCGTTTCCAAAATTGATACTTCCGGAAATTTTGTATGGAGTTGTCAGACTACAGGGCAGGGGCAAGGGTACCCTACATCTATTGCGATAAGTACGCAAGGAAATATTTTTGTCACTGGTGTTTTCGACGTGACTATGGATTTTGATCCCGGAGCAGGCGTTTTTACTCTAACACCTGTTGCCGGACTTGACGTATTTGTTCTTAAGCTCAGCAATGATGGTGCGCTGGTATGGGCCGGCCAGTTTAGCGGACTGCAGGATGAGTTTAGCATGGACATCGTAGTAGACGACTTAGAAAATACTTACTCAACAGGAATGTTCAGGGCCAACACAGATTTTGATCCGGGGCCGGGAACATATACCCTTCGTCCCCATGGATTGTCTGATTGTTATATTACAAAACAGGACTCTTCCGGTAAATTGATTTGGGTTCAGCGTTTAGGAAGTGTCTTCGGACCTTCCTATGGGCAGGGCATTGCCCTCGACACAGACGCAAACGTTTATACTGTTGGTGGTTTTTACGACAGGCTTGACCAACATAATTCAGATTTCATTATTCCCCTTATCGCAAAGAACAATTCTGATGCTTTTATTTCGAAACACGATTCATCAGGAAAATTTTTGTGGGCCAAACAGATAGGAGGCTCCAAGCACGATGGTGGAATGTCTTTGGCAGTGGATGCATCGAAGAACATTTTCACTACCGGTTATTTTTACGATGCAACCGACTTTGATCCGAATCCCGGAACGTTTACTATAAACGCGTTTGGCAACCGCGATATTTTTATTCATAAAATGAGTTCATGCACGCCGGCGCAAAAAATGTTTGTGACTGCTGTCAGTAACACAGCCTGCATTGACGATAAAGTTTTTTTAACGGCTGGCGGTGCAAACACGTACACCTGGCAATCCGGCTCAACAGGAAATAGTTTACTTACACCCGCCGCTTATTTCTACTATGTTTATGGCACCGATCAGAACGGTTGCAGTAGTACTGCCACCTTTGAACAAAATCTGAAGCTGTGTACCGGTATTGAAAGCTACAACGGGCAGATGCCGCTGATGGTGTATCCTAATCCCTCTGCAGGGAAAGTTTATATACAACCTGGTTTTACATTTAACGAATGTCGTTTTGAGCTATGTGATATTGACGGGCGGGTTTTGCAAAAAGGTTTGCAGCGATCATCCGAAAAAATGGAGCTGGACTTTTCAGATCTGAACTGCGACCCTGGTCTTTATTTTTTGAAGTTATATTTTGACGACAGAACGATGGTCACGAGGGCTATTTTGTTGCATGATTAATTTTGCCGAGGTCATTTCTGTTGATTTTTCTGCGTTTTTATTGTCGGAATTTATCGCATTTAATTTTCCTCTATTTTAAAGTCACTGATAATCAGCGTTCTTTGTAGGCGCAAGTCCACCACAGCTAAAAAAGAATGTTCTGTTAAATTGCAGAAAAGTGCTATCTTTGCTACCCTTATGAAACAGGATTTAACAATTCGTTTCATAGGCTAAAGTAAGGTCCTGTGGCCGAGTGGCTAGGCTCAGCTCTGCAAAAGCTGCTACAGCGGTTCGAATCCGCTCGGGACCTCGATAAATGCAAAAGGCTTCTGCGCAGCAGAAGCTTTTTTGTTTTTATTACGACGCACCAAGCCGCCTTCGGCTTGAGGGCGGCGGGATAAAAACAAAAAACAAAGCGCCTTAGCGCTTTGCTTTTGCATTGTGACTCAGGGCATGCCCTATGCGGATCACGCGCAGCGTAATCCGCCCCCACAACCCCTCTTTTGGACAAGCTAACAACAGAGGCAAAAGCTGCCTGCTACCAACCCCCGCGCATCCCCGCTCAAACAGCCACTGGCTGTTTGCCGTGCTCGGGACCTCGATAAATGCAAAAAGCTCCAGCGAAAGCTGGAGCTTTTCTTTTTTCAGCCGGGCGCGTCAAGCTTTGCTTGAACGCGACGGGATGAAAAAAGAAAATAGGGCGCAATTGCGCCCTACTTTTGCATTGTGACTCAGGGCTTGCCCCATGCGGATCACGACGAAGGAGTAATCCGCACACAGAGCGTGATCCATTTTCTATAACTACTTTCCACGTTAAATTAAAGTCAGAAGCAAAAGCTGCTGCCACCAATCCACGCACAGTCCCGCTCATCGCTCCACTGGAGCGACCGTACACTGAACACCAAGCCGCCTTCGGCTTGAGGGCGGCGGGATAAAAACAAAAAACAAAGCGCCTTAGCGCTTTGCTTTTGCATTTTGACTCCAGGCATGCCCCAGCGGATCACGCGCAGCGTAATCCGCCCGCACAAACCCCACTTTGGATAAGCTAACAACAGAAGCAACAGCTGCCTGCCACCAACCCCCGCACGTACCCGCTCATCGCTCCACTGGAGCGATGCGGTGCTCGGGACCTCGATAAATGCAAAAGCAAAAGGGGTTGCACTTCGAATACTCCCAAGTCATTAATCGAGGCATCAATCAACCCCATCTGATACCTCGTTTCATGCAAAACCATTAAAATTTTTCATTAATGGTTCGCGTGTAGAATTTTGTGTTATATTTGCGCCATCAATTGTTGATGTATCAATTATGAATGAGTTAGACAGCGTAGTGCTTTACGTAATAGACCAGACCTCAAAGGTGGCGAAACAGTATTCACAACGACAATTCGATTTACTGGGGCTGGGTATTACTGTAGATCAATGGGTTCTATTGAAAGTTATTGAAGAAAAAAAAAGCTTGTCGCAGGTAGCGCTTGCTCAGGAGTCTCGCCGCGATCCTGCTTCCATTACCAGGAGCCTGGACCTTCTGCAAAAAAAAGGCTTGATAACCCGGGATGCTATTGTCGGCAACCGGAGACAATACAATATTGCGCTTTCAAAAGAAGGAGTTCGTTTTGTGAGTAAAAATATGTCGTTGGTAAAAAAATTAAGGGCGGATTCTATAAAAGGGCTCACCAAAAATGATCTTCAAAGCTTGGTCGGTATGCTTCATATCATCCAAAAGAACATGAGTTAAATTTTTTTGCCCTATTAATTGATATATCAAATGTTAACACATCATTATAATGAGCTTAAAAAATGATCATGTCTTTTTATCTCTCAGGTAGCTGCCAGGATCTTCAGATGATTGAAACTGACAGCGTATATAAGACGAAGTCATTTGGCTTCAGCCAGGCTGTTGTCAGCCAGGGATTTGTTTTCACCTCAGGCCAGGTAGGATGGGACATACATTACAAATTGAAAGGTAAACGTTGTTTCAAGGCTCAGGCGATGCAAAGTTTCAGGAATATTGAATTAATCCTTCAACAGGTAGGGAGTTCGCTATCAATGGCAGTTCAGCTGCGCATATACGTAACGAATATTTCACCTGCCAATAAGAAAATAGTTACAGACCTGATCAAAAAACATTTTCCGGGTGACTTTCAACCGGCAACCACCTTTTTATGTGTAAACGCTCTGGCAAGGAAGGAACTTATGATTGAGGTGGAGGCGCTTGCAGTTTTAGCCCAAAGTAAGTGCTTGAAATGAAACAGATCGAAAAAGATATTTTAAAAAATCGCTTATGCTTCGGTAGGTCTCCTCCCATGTGAATCAAGGCGTCCGCGCTAATTATACAGTACTTCGAAAACGAATAATATCAAAAAGAACAAATAGTGATGAAAACCAAAATACTAAAAACAATTTTATTAATGATTATTAGCTTAACATCAGCCATGTCACAAACAAATGAACAAAATGCGATAGAAGAAACAATCAGGAACTTTGCTAAATCAGCGGATATCAGAAATGATAAAATGCTGGAAGAACTACTTGATGTTAATTTCCGATTAGCACTAAACCAGCTTTTCGGCTCTAAAGATCTGGTTATTGTTGATAAACAAACTTACTTGAATAAAATAAGAGCAAATGAGTTTGGGGGTGATTCCAGGACAGTGACAATCGAGCATGTGTTTATTTTAGGAAATAATGCGATGGCTCGGGCTACCTTTAAGGGGAATAAGATGAGCATTGAAACTTTTCTTCAACTTATAAAAACAAAGGAAGGAAAATGGAAAATTATTCATGATCTGCCGTCGATAATTTAAAAGCAAAAGAAGGTTCGTTTAGAACCAATTCAAGCCAGTGCTGCCTTTGGTAGTCCTGGCTTTTTCATTGGATTCAATTTAATTGATTTAGTGCCAATTTGTTTCGGAAGCGCGGCTGAATTTTCACTAACTTGGCTTTGCTTTACAAAAACCCCATAGGATGAAAAAAATTTGCCAGACCGTCCTTTTATTATCTCTCCTGCTCTCTTCAAAATTGATTAAGGCCCAGCTTGCAGGAGTCTATACAGTTCCCGGAAGCTACACTTCTGTTGGAGCAGCGATAGCCGCGCTTAATTCACAGGGAGTATCTGCCGCGGTTACAATTAATATCGCTACGGGTTACACCGAAACGGTTACCTCACCCGGCTATTCGATAGGAGCCATTACCGGAGCCTCATCCTCCAACCAGATCACGTTAAAAAGAAACGGATCGGGGGCCAATCCCATATTATACGCTTATGCCGGCGGTACAGCTGTACCTACAAGCGGCCTGCAGGATGGGATCCTGAAATTTATCGGAACAGATTATGTAACACTGGATGGTTTAGACCTTACCGATCTTAATTCAAGCAATCCTTCAACAATGGAATACGGACTGGCTTTATTCAGAGCAAATTCAAGCGACGGCTGCCAGTACAATACCATCAAGAACTGTGTCATTACATTAAACAAGATCAATAACGCTGTAGGATCATTTCCGGCCAACCACGGCTCAAGGGGAATAGAAGTTATTAATGCCACAGCTGCCACCAATACTCTGGCGGTATTACCAACAGTAAGTTCAGGTGAAAATTCAAATAACAAGTTCTATAATAACCTCATTCAGAATTGTAATGTGGGGATGAGCTTATACGGAAATTACCAGGCTTCGAGCCCTTATACCGGCGGTGATTTTAATAATGATATAGGAGGAACTTCTTCCGCCACCAGCAATACCATTATCAATTTTGGTGGTGGGGGCAGCAACATCAGCGCGTATGGAATTATTGTCATCGGTCAGTACAATCTGAACATCTCCAATAATTTAGTGATCAGTAATAATGGTTCGGGGGTAAATCACGCACAGTTGCTTAAAGGGATTTCGATGCTGACAACCAACGGCGCTACAGCTACTGTAAGCAATAACACAGTAACCGTACATGGAGGCGGCACTAC
Source organism: uncultured bacterium (assembly GCA_966211905.1). Taxonomy (GTDB): domain Bacteria; phylum Bacteroidota; class Bacteroidia; order B-17B0; family Aurantibacillaceae; genus Aurantibacillus. The sequence goes on along the minus strand of CBIHOL010000020.1, from coordinate 35,431 downwards.
TGACCCGGTGTACGCCATCGAAAATCAAACCGGTTCAAACGGTGGGAATGTGACCGTGAGTAATAATCTGATAACCAACTGTACTTATACAACATCAACAACCGGACCTTTCACAGCAATATATAACACCAGCGGCGCCGCCTTGCTTACCATCAGCGGTAACACAATCACCGGGGTGGCTACCTCCGCAATATCCGGTCAGCTGAACATGATCAATCATTCCGGTTCTCCGACTCTAGCAAACATTACCGGCAACTCCATTAAAAATGTCACACTTACGGCATCAAGTACCACTTTAAATTTTTATGGTGTTCAGTGTACCGGGTACGCCCCTACCGCCACTCTCAATGTTACGGGAAATAGTCTTGAATCATTTTACGCGCCAGGTTCTTACTCAGGCTCCTTTTATTTTGTTTACAATTTCGGGCAAACACTACTTATCAATATTTCAAATAACATCGTTACCAATCTTGTTGTGCCAACAACCGGTAACCTGCAGCTGTTCTACGATTCCAACTCCACGCCAAATCATCTGGTAAGCGGTAATACCATTAACGGCTTAGCTAAATCCGCAGCGGGTGGATTGGTACACTGCTATTATAATGCGTCCACAAATTCTACCGTTGGGGTAATACAGATCATCAATAATAATTTTTCGAATATCACGGTAAGCGGGGGCACTTCAGTTTACGGAATACTTTCTCAATCATCGTATTCGCCACAAATTTCGGTAAGTTCAAACACCGTAAACAATATCATTGCAGCTACAGGTACGTTGATCGGTGTGCAGTCTGCAGGAGGGTTTTACATGCTTCTCAGTTCAAATAAGATCAGCAATTTATCGGGTGGAAGCCTGGTAATGGGGTTAAACTCAATATTCCAGTCGGCTGATTCTTTATCAGTATTAGGCAATACAATCAATTCTGTATTTTCTACCGGTGCAACAACCATAACAGGTTATAATCTCAATCAGGGAACTTACAATCTTAAATTTATGAATAATCTTATTTACGATTTTGCCGGGAACCATGCCAGCTCAATTGTAAAAGGCGTAGTCATCTATTCCGGTTTTACCGTAACCATTGCCAATAATATAATCGGGGACCTGAGGGCTCCTGCGGCCTCAAATGCCAATGCTATAAGCGGACTGTATCTTGAGGCATCTTCGCCGGTTAATGTGTATTATAATACAATCTATCTTAATGCGGCCAGCAGCGGCTTTATATTCGGAAGCAGCGCTTTTTATAATTACAGCGGGATCATCGATATGAAGAATAACATATTCATTAATAAATCAAGTCCCAATTCAACAGGTATAACGGCGGCTGTACGAGGGGTATCAACTTACACAGGTTATTTTTCTTCCGGGTCGAATTTTAATCTTTTTTACGCAGGAACTCCTTCCGCTAACAGGCTGCTTTTCGTTAACAACACATACGCCAATCAAACCATTAGTTCGTTACAATCTAACGGTTCGCCCCGTGAGGCAAATTCTGTAACTGAAGATGTATCCTTCACAAGCACTGTTAGCGGAAGCGCGGGATACCTGCATGTTAATCCCCTGGTTGCAACGCTTGTTGAAAGCGGAGCAATAAATTTAACGAGCCGGACAACTGATTTTGACGGACAAATAAGACAGGGCAACACAGGCTATTCGGGAACCGGCACGGCGCCTGACATCGGAGCCGATGAATTCGCGGGTCTCTCTTTAACCTGTGGATCTTTCAGCGCGGGATCCATCAGTTCGCTCACAAATAATATCTGCCAGTCTCAGTCGCCGGTGCTAACTAATTCAAGTCAATCCAATGGTCCCGCGTTTTCGTATCAATGGAAAGTGTCAGGCAGTTCAACCGGTCCATTTACCGATGTTTCAGGAGGTAGTGGCGCGAACACACCCACGTACTCTCCCGGTGCCTTAAGCCCGGGAACGTTTTATTTTGTAATGGTAACCACCTGTACCGCCACTTCTGTCTCTGCAACTACAAGTGTTTACGGCCTTACAGTAAACGCCAGCCCAACAATTTCGGTAGCTAACGGTACGCTCTGTGCCGGAAATTCATATACGCTGAACCCTTCGGGGGCTTCAAGTTATACGTTCTCGGGAGGCTCATCGGTTGTTAGTCCAACGGTAAGCACAACCTATACCATTTACGGGATGAGTGCGCAGGGCTGTGTCAGCACCAACACGGTAACAAGCTTCGTAACAGTAAGCCAGGGTCCCACAATAACGGTTAACAGCGGATCGATCTGTTCAGGGAATTCATTCACTCTTTCTCCTTCGGGAGCAAGCTCGTACTCATACCAGGGCGGTAACGCCATAGTATCTCCTTTATCGAATACAAACTATACAGTTACCGGTTACAGCAGCCTGGGTTGTATATCACCTTCAGTGGCTACTGCCAGCATTACCGTTGTGACCAGTCCGACAATAACCGCCAATAGTGGCGCTATTTGCCAGGGAGGGAGCTTCACTATAAATCCTTCAGGAGCGTTCGCCTATACTTATTCAGGTGGATCGAATGTAGTAAGCCCTGGGGCGAACGCGTTTTATACCGTCACAGGTACCGGTGTTAACGGTTGTGTATCCGCACCGGTAGTGATTACCATCACTGTTAACCCTAATCCTGTTATTTCAGTGAATAGCGGTTCTATCTGCGCCGGCAATACATTTGTACTTTCACCATCAGGAGCTTTTACCTATACTTATTCGGGTGGTTCGGCAAATGTTTCTCCTTCAAACAATACCTCTTATTCTGTAACAGGCACAAGTACTGCGGGCTGTGTAAGCAGCAATACCGCCGTTAGTTTTGTTAGTGTATTCGCAATACCTACCATTGCAGTTAACAGCGGAACGATCTGTGCAGGAAATTCATTTACCATGTCGCCCACCGGCGCCAACTCTTATACTTACCAGGGAGGAAGCGCGATTGTGACTCCATTAACCAACAGCAGTTATACTGTTATCGGAGCAAGCGCGGCGGGATGCGTTTCTAATGGGTTTGTTACATCCGTTGTGTCGGTGGCTGCCACACCAACGGTAACCGCGAACAGCGGAGCAATTTGTCAGGGTTCAAGCTTTACAATAAATCCATCAGGTGCATTCACATATACGTTTTCCGGCGGATCAAATATTGTAACGCCATTATCAAACTCCTTTTATACAGTTACCGGCACAAGTGCTGCAGGCTGTGTTTCAGGTCCCGCGGTAATAACGGTAACAGTGAACACTAATCCTGTTATATCGGTTAACAGCGGATCAATATGTATAGGTAGTTCTTTCGCACTTTCCCCAGGCGGAGCGTTCACCTATACTTATTTAAACGGATCATCAATTGTTTCTCCTACTACCAATACTTCGTATTCAGTAATCGGTACAAGCACGGCCGGATGCGTAAGCAGTAACACTGCGGTAAGTTTCGTGAGTGTATTTTCCATTCCTACCATAGCGGTTAACAGCGGATCTATCTGCTCGGGCAGTTCATTCACCATTTTACCAACAGGCGCAAACTCTTATACTTACCAGGGAGGAAGCGCTGTGGTAAGTCCGGCCTCTACTACTAATTATACTGTTATTGGCGCTAATACCGCGGGCTGTGTTTCCAACGGGTTCGTTGTTTCAACCGTTTCAGTTGTCAGCAATCCAACTGTTTCTGTTAACAGCGGAAGCATGTGCCAGGGAAGCAGTTTTATTTTAAATCCCACAGGCGCCTTAACTTATACCATAACGGGAAACAGCGCGACTGTTAGTCCATTGTCGAGCACCGCGTATTCGGTTACGGGCACGGGAGCGGGCGGTTGCTTGTCAACGAATACTGCCATTTCAAATGTTACCGTTCACCTTAATCCCACCATTACCGTTAACAGCGGAACAATATGCGCGGGACAGATATTTACCATGACGCCAGGCGGAGCATTCAGTTATTTATTTTCAAACGGATCCTCAACGGTGTTGCCATTAGCAAATGCTTCATATTCGGTAAGCGGTACAAGCAGCGTGGGCTGCATTTCTAACCTGGCCATAGCGTCGGTTACTGTTCTTCAGGTGCCGGTAGTAAGCGTTAGCGGAGGCTCGGTTTGCGCGGGCAGCAGCTTTACACTCGTTCCACTGGGAGCAAGTACATACACCTATTCTAACGGTGGTCCTGTGATAACGCCCGTTAATTCAGGATCATTTGGCGTTACCGGAAGCAGCACGGCGGGTTGTGTTTCTGCCCCGGCAGTCGCCAACATAACGGTTCACGCTGTACCGGCGGTGACAATAACCGGTGTTTCCGCTATCTGTAATGGTTCACCGGCCACTTTAACCGTAAGTGGAGCTAACTCTTATCTATGGAACAACAGCTCAACACTGTCAATTATTTCTGTGACGCCTAATGTAACCACTTCTTATACAGCCACAGGAACTTCTTCAAACGGGTGTACGAACTTCAGCGTTAAAACCGTAACCGTTTACAACCTGCCTTCAGTGTCGGCAAGTGCCACCGCTACCCTGGTCTGCGCGGGAAGTCCCGTTACCCTTAATGGATCCGGTGCGGTTAGTTATTCCTGGTCCGGAACAGTTATTAATGGTACGGCTTTTACTCCTACCACTACTTCGGGATACACTGTAACAGGCACCGATCTTAATGGCTGCCAGAATAACACAGTAATTATTATTACGGTTAACAGTTTACCACAGGTTACCAGTAGTGCAAGCAACGATCAGATCTGCGTAGGTAATTCAGTCACTCTTTCAGGCTCAGGCGCCATCACCTATACATGGACAGGCGGAATAACAAATAATACAGCCTTCTTTCCAAATCTGTCAGGGTCGTATACAGTAACCGGAACTGACGCCAACGGATGTAAAAATTCAGCGATACACAGTATTATTGTCAATCCTTTGCCAACTGTTACAGTTGTGAGCACTAACAATATGATCTGTGAAGGCGAGACCGCAACTCTTACCGCTGGAGGCGCCAATCTGTACAGCTGGAGCAACGGCGGTAACGCGGGAAATATTATTGTGAGTCCAACAGTCAGCACTTTGTATACATTAACCGGTACCGATTTAAATGGTTGCGTGAACAGCATTGGTTTTACTCAAAATGTAAATCCGTGTACAGGTATTAATACGCTTGGTACTTCCACCCCTGAAGCCGTATTATATCCTAACCCTTCTAATGGAGAATTTAGGATTAAGATCAGTGATTTCAATTCCAATATGGTGTGCGAGATCTATAATAGTGAAGGGAAGTCGGTTTTTCTTTCAGAAATAAATTCCAGTGATACAAGTATCAGTTTAAGTCATGAAGCTTTTGGGATTTATTTTATAAGGATCACTTTATATGGTGAGCTTAAATATAAAGGCAAATACATCAAGGAATAAATGTTTTTACCTGGTAGCATTATTTGAAGGTTCTCGGTTTTACTTTCCCGTGGTTACTCAATGCAATGCTGTTTGCCGGGCTCTGGACCTCGATAATGCTACAAGACAAAGCGTCGCCTAATTCTGAGTGTGATCAATTATCAGAAATTAAAGAAAAAAGTAGATTGAAAAGTTTCTCATACAAGAAAATATGTTTCCTTTATATAGTTGTAGTTTAATTTAGTTTCTAGTGTATAATTTCTTAAAACCCAATTGAGTTAAAATGTGGATTAGTCAACTATCATTTCAGAATATCAGAGGATTTATAAATACTGGGCTGATAGGTTTTTCTAAGAACATAAATATTTTTGTCGGACCAAATAACTCTGGTAAATCAACAATATTAAACGCTTTGTCATTACTTAGTAGGCAGACGTTTACGATGTCAGATGTTTCTCTTAATAAGGTAAATGGACGAATTGAAGTGTTTGTTAAGGACTATGAAAGTGTAGCCCAACTTTCCGAAATCACAAACCATCCAGACATTTATTCAAATTCAATTCATCTTGTTTTAAATCAAGGCAACATTTATTATCAGATTCCAAGAAAAAATGACACTAACACCTCGAATGCACTGAACTATAGACCAATTCCATCGATAGAACCTAACAATATTATCTATCCTTATCTTTCTAAAAGAAAAGTGGTAGCCTATAGTGAGGAAATTAATAGTAGTGCATCAAACAATGTAACAGGTAATTTTCAAAATCTGTTTGCAAAAGTTGACCGGCTTTCCAATCCTCATTTTTTACCTGGATTCGTTGAGTATCAGGAGGCTTGTGAAAATATTATTGGCTTTCCAATCACAGCGATTCCATCTGAAGGTGGAAAGAAGGCGGCTTTGATAGTGAAAAATCTGCAGCATATCCCATTAACTTCAATGGGAGAAGGAGTTGCGAATTTACTTGGTTTAATTGTTGACTTATGTATTGCAGAAAACCAAATTTTCCTCATCGAAGAGCCCGAAAATGATATACATCCAAAAGCATTAAAATCACTTTTAAATCTCATTGAAAAAAAATCTGAAACCAACCAGTTTTTTATTTCAACACATTCAAATATTGTAACCAAATATTTGGGTGGACAAGAAAGTGCAAGAATTTTTAAAGTTCAAATGAGTTTTGCGGAAGGTAGCAGGTTGCCAATATCTAACGTCAAACAAGTTTCTAACAACCCGCTCGAGAGACAAAGTCTATTAGAGGAGTTAGGGTATGAGTTTCACGATTTTGCCTTGTGGAGAGCTTGGTTATTTTTAGAGGAATCGTCTGCTGAAGAGTTAATAAGAGATTATCTGATCCCGATGTTTATTCCGGGCTTAATGAGGCGTTTAAGAACATACTCATCAAGGACATCTACCGAAATGGAAATAAAATTTAAAGACTTTAATAACTTATTTGTTTTTCTTCACCTAGAGCCTCAATACAAAAATAAGGCGTGGGTTATCTTAGATGCGGGAAAAAATGAAAAGGAGATAATTGACAAAATGAAGGAGTATTATTTAAAACATGGTTGGAGTGAAAGTAATTTCCTTCAATTCACTCAACATGATTTTGAAAAATATTATCCTAAGTATTTTAAAAAAGAGGTTGAAGCCATATCAAAAATAACAGATAAGCGTGAAAAGCGTGATCAAAAGGCTACCCTGCTTAAACAGGTGAAGACCTGGATTGACGACAATAAAGATGAGGCTAAGATGCAGTTATCTGAGAGTGCAAAAGAGATTATTACTATTCTTAAAACTATTGACAGAGCTACAAAATAGTTTTTTGCAGTGTGAAAAAGAACTTTAGCTTAAAATGGAAATGCCTGTCATCTTCAGGATCTGCAAAATTGTCGCAAATTTCCCAGTGCCCTCAAAAAAAAGCCGGTTTTTTGCTTCAGCGATCTGCAATTTTTCGTATATCTTTAATGGACTTTTAATGTTTCACCCAAATCAAAGAAAAATGGTTCGGATTTCGATTTTCCTGATTTTTGCTTTTCTCATCACCAGGATGCCGGCGCAGCTTGCCGGCAGTTACACTGTTCCTGGTAGCTTTTCATCACTGGCGTCTGCCGTATCAAGTCTTAATGCCGGCGGCACCACGGGACCAGTTACAATCCATGTGCTTGCCGGGTATACTGAAACTGTTTCTGCTTTGGGATTAAGTATGACGGCTACCGGTACAAGTACTTCTCCCATAGTTTTTATGCGCAGCGGATCTGGCGCAAATCCTGTTTTGTATGCTTATACGGGTGGCTCTGCTACTGCTTCAAGCGCTGAACAGGATGGGATCTGGCGTTTCATAGGCAGCGATTATATAACGATCGATGGTATTGATCTTGTTGACCCGAACACTACAAATCCGGAAACAATGGAATTTGGATACGGGTTCTTTAAACTCGGCGCATCCGATGGATGTAACTACAATACGATCCGCAACTGTGTCATCACCCTTAATCGTATTAATATTTCTACAGGTGTCACAATTATTTCCACGGCGGGCTCGCGTGCAATTAACCTGGCAAACACAACCAGTCAGAGCAGCACAATAGGTCTCGTTGTTTCCGCTGTTTCGGGCGCCAACTCTTTTAATACTTTTCATTCGAACCTGATCCAGAATTGCAATGTTGGCATCTCGGTCGTTGGTTATAATGCGGCAAGTCCCTATACCCTGTGTGATCAATACAACGACATAGGAGGCACATCGGCGGTAACCGGCAACACCATTATAAATTACGGGGGTGGAAGTGCTGCTGCAAACATAGCTGCGGGAGTTGTGGCATGGTACCAGGGTAATTCGAACGTGTCGTTTAATTACATGGATAATAACAACGGCTCGGGAGTAAGCCATTCTTATAATTTGTTTGGTGCTGATATTGAAAATTCTAACAACGGCACTCTTGCGATCAATGGAAATACCATAAGTCTGAAAGGTGCACCCAGTGGTAATTTTCGTGCCGCATTAGCGGGCAGTGGCTCCAGTACACTTTTAACATCTGTGAGCATTTGCTCTAATGTTGTTTCCAACTGTGTAATGACCCATACCAGTGGAGCGGGACTCACGGGGGTTAGCTGTTCGTTCGGCACTCAAAGCCTTACAGTCAGCGCCAATACCTTTACTAATATTACAATGAATTCTCAGGGCGGTAATTACACCAGCCTAAATATAAATGCCGGTGCTACGGTCGTAGAAATGAAAAACAATAATACCGGTGCCGTCACTTTTCCTAATATCACCGGTGTGATCTCTCTCATCCAGGGTTATCGTTGTTCCGTGGGAGGCCCTTCAACCTTATCGATCATTTCCAATACCATGCAGGATATCACTATGCCTGCACCTTCGCCATTTAATTTTTATTTCATTCGCGTCTACAATGGATCTGTGGCAGGCTCAGGTTGTGTTACGGATATTTCAAACAACAAAATGAAGAACGTCACTATGGGTTCGACCGAATATGTGTACTTCATTGAAGACGATGACCGTTCAGCAGATATTTCTATTACGGGTAACAGTGTTACAGATTTCACCAATGCCGCTACCGGGGGATATATGTACGGCTATTACAACGATGAGATCCCGCCTGCAGGAACAATGTCTATGGCGTTGAACAGCTTCTCCAATATCGTGTCAGGCGATGCCAATTTCACGGGCGTACATTACAACCGCGGTTCCTCCTCACACACAATGGCTATTACAGCTAATACCATCTCAGTTGTAAAAGGTGGCAAGGGTGCATTTAATGGCATGTTGATCGCAGGCACGATCGCTACAGGAAGTGTTTCCAATAATTTGCTGGCGAACTTTACCAGCAGCAACCAGGTAAATGGATTTTTACTTCAGACAAGCTCGGGCACTCTTACCGCATCAGGAAACACGCTGGGTGCAGTATCATGTTCGGGTGGACTCAATGGAGTTTTTATCGGTTCCAGCAGTTATCAGACCTTTCAGAAAAACAGGCTTTACGATCTTTCAGCAACTTCGCCAACCTCTGTTGTAAACGGACTGCTTATCAGTGGAACCAATTCCGTGAGTGTGATCAATAATGTGATCGGCAATCTTTTCGCCCCTGCTGCTTCAGGATCAAATGCAGTATGCGGAATAAATATCCAGGGCCGGCCTGCAGTTAATTTATTTTTTAATACTGTGAGGTTATCGGCGGCGAGTAACTCAACCTTGTTTGGAAGCAGCGCTCTTTCAATATCCTCAGCTACCTCCGCGCTTAACTCACAAAATAATATCCTTATCAACCTTTCAGTTCCAACTGGCACAGGTTTAACAGCTGCGTACCGTAGCACCACCACTTTTTCTTATACCTCTACTTCAAATAATAATATTCTTTATGCTGGTGTTCCATCACCGTCAAATGTGATATTTGCTGCGAGTTCTGCGAGTTATCAGACTTTGAATTCGTTCAAATCATTCATCACTCCCCGCGATGCGTTGTCACTCACTGAAAACACAGGATTTACAAGCACCACCGGAACGTCGCCCAATTTCCTGCATGTGAATCCATTGTCTCTCGCCGAAAGTCACGGTGTGAATGTAAGCGGCATTGTGTCAGATATCGACGGTGATATCCGCCAGGGAAATACAGGTTATAGCGGTACCGGCATTGCGCCTGATATTGGAGCAGACGAATTTGCCACACCAAACTGTTCGTCAGTGCAGGGTGCATCTATCACCGCATCAGCATTCAGTATTTGTGCGGGACAAGCAGTAACTCTCTCCAGGACCGAGTATCCATTTCAACCCGGACTTTCGCACCAGTGGCAGGTTAGCCAGGTGCAGGGCGGACCATATACTTTTCTCGCATCAGCGGCAGTCAATACTGTTTTAACACCAACGATGTCTGCAGGTACTTATTATTACACCCATCTCACCACCTGCAGCCTCTCGTCGCAGACTGCAGTTTCAAACGAAGTAACTGTGTCGGTATTTCCATATCCCTCTGTAACTGTAGCACCCACTTCTGTTACACTGTGTACCGGAAGTAATCCTGTTACACTTTCTGCCTCTGGCGCTGCGGGTTATTCATGGTCACCTTCTACCGGATTAAACTCAACTACTCTCTCCGCCGTTACAGCGTCTCCGGCATCAACCACCATTTATACTGTTACCGGCATTAACCCCGGTAACTGCACTGGCACCGCAACTTCAGTGGTGGTGCGCGTGCCGGGTGCAGGGACAATCAGTGTCACCGCCACACCCACGGTCGTATGTCAGGGTGGGGGTGTTGCGCTGCAGGCTGTTACCACCACTACAGTTTATTCGGTGAAGTCCATCAGTTTTTCGCCGATCCCCACACCTACGAGCGGAGTGGGCACGCTTTGCAATACAGGCACGATTGTGACCCCCATGGGACAAGGAAATCTCAACGACGGGAACTGGTATATTCTGCCGGTGCCGTTCAACTTTACATTTTACTCAACAGTATATAATGGTGTTTCTGTGAGCACCAACGGGTTCATCACTTTTGGAAATGTGGTGCCAAATACACATAGCGGGTATGGTTTGCCATTGCCCGCGTTCGGTGCAGGCAGGCCTTGTGCAGGCGCTGTATATGCTGATCTTGATTTCACCAACGTTGGAAGCATAAGAACATTTACTACCGGTACATCACCCAATCGCGCTTTAGTGATCAACTGGACCGATGCCAGGTTTTACAATGGCGGTAGTGGCACGGGCACTGTAACTACACAAATGGTGCTTTATGAAACCAGCAATTATATCGATGTGCATACCACTATAAGTTCGGGTAACCTGATTGCCGTTGAAGGCATTCAGGATGGAAATGCAACAGCAGCGTGCACTGTACCAAACAGGAATGCACAGACATTCACTGTAACAAACGATGCATATCGTTTTAGTACAACAATGATTGTAAGCTGGACACCGACACTGAATTTTGCAAATCCCAACAGTAGCCTCACATCTGTACAAAATCTGCAGACTACTACCACTTATTCAGCTATCGGCCTTGCCGGCAACGGATGTACACTCGCCGCAGGGGTAACCGTTTCAGTGAATCCTTCACCCACTGTCTCGATCATAACTACCACAACACCTGTTTGTGCAGGAACACAGGTTACACTCTCAACAACAGGCGCAAGCACGGTTAACTGGAGCAACAACGCCACAGGGACTCTTATAACAGTTACACCTGCGCAGACAACCACGTATGTAGCCACCGCCATTTGGGCAGCTAATAGCTGCACCAGCAGCGCTACGCAGGTAATTACTGTTGTGCCTCTACCAATAGTGTCAATAAGCGGGGCAGCTGCCATATGTGCCGGCCAGTCCGCAACGCTTACGGCATCCGGAGCATCTTCTTATGCATGGAATACAGGTCCTGTTTCCAGTGTGATAGTTGTGTCACCGTTGGCGGGCACTTTATATTCGGTTACAGGTACTGCGTCCGCGGGAAACTGCAGCGCCACCGCTTCGCATTCACTTGCAGTTAATCCTAATCCAACACTTGTAACATCGCCTTCATCTACACTTATCTGTTCGGGATATCCTTTGCAGCTGTCCGTATCTGGCGCTGCTTCTTATTCCTGGAGCAATGGAACTACCGGCCCTGTCGCTATTGTAATACCATTTTCTGCGCAGGCTTACAGTGTTGTCGGATATAACTTTCCGAGCTTTTGCACTTCAACGGCAGTCATTAATGTGTCTGTGATGCCGGGTCCTACATTATCCATTTCAGGCGCAGCACCTGTGTGTCCGGGGCAATCACTTACCCTCGCCGCTCAGGGTGCATCTTCATATACATGGTTCCCGGGAGGAATAACAAGTTCAATAGCGGTTTCGCCTCAAACATCCACTTCGTATACTGTCGCTGGCACAAACTCAGCTAATTCCTGTACGTCGGCCGCAACTGCATTTGTGCAGGTAAATCAGCCGCCTGCAGTGAGCATTATCGGACAAGCAGATATTTGCACTGGTGAAACGATACAGTTGGTTGCGATCGGTGCAAACAATTTTTCCTGGTCTACTGGCTCAGCGCAGGGCGGAATTGGAGTTTCGCCTACATTAACTTCTGTTTATTCGGTAACGGGGACCGCTGTAACAGGTTGTACAAATTCTGCCACTCATAAAGTGCAGGTGCATACGGTGCCGGTTATTACTATTATTGCTGACCCATCCACTAATTTTTGTCGTGGAGAAACCGTCATTCTTACAGCATCTGCCGACAGTATACAATCGTTCGTATGGAGTACAGGAGCATTGACTCATAGTATTGCGGTTACTCCTGTTTCAACAACGGAATACAGCATCGTAGTCACCCACTCAACTACAGGTTGTAAGGCCAGTACCTCTATCATGCTGTTTTCGGACCTATGCACGGGTCTCAGCGATCCTCCAGATGCAATGACTGTAAGTGTGTATCCAAACCCGTTCGCAGATCAGTTCACTATACAGAACCCTTTTGGTACAACATTGATTTATACGATCAGGGATGTTACCGGCAGGATCGTTCGCAGCGGAACATTGCCTGCGGGAACACAACATCTGAATATGCAGGAACAATCGAAAGGTATTTATTATCTCACATTTGAGAATACCGTAACGAGGTTCATTCTTTTTAAAGAGTGATCTTAATGCGATGCTCCGCGTAAGTGGAATTTATTTTTGGGATTTTGAAAGAACAGGTATTCTTGTTCTGTAAAAAATGAATCCCATTTAAATCGCTTTCACAGCCACTTATGAAGTGGATTCGGCACAGGAAAATTTCAGCGCTTGTTTCTCCGCTCCGGTGTGTACTTTGGCAGTGAAATAATGCTGCTGCTTAATTAAAATAAATATCCTGATGACATTTCCATTTTACATTTCAAGGAATATAACGATGAAAGGAACAGTTATTATTTTTTTAACGCTCCTTTATTCCGTTAGTGAAGCCCAGGTCATTAGCACCATTGCCGGGGACGGAACGGCTGGGTTTTCAGGGGATAGTTCTCTCGCAAAAAATGCAAGACTGAATTATACCGGCGGGATAACTAGCGATAAAAAAGGTAATATTTATTTTGCTGATGTGCAGAATCACAGGATCCGGAAAATTGATGTTAATGGTATCATCACTACAATTGCAGGCAACGGTTCTGTCGGAAGTGCCGGCGATGGAAGCCTCGCCATTAATGCATCTCTTAACTTGCCCAGCGATGTGGCATGTTCACCGGACAATGAAATTTTTTTCTCTGACTTTAAAAATAACAAGATCAGGAAAATTGATAGCAACCAGGTCATCTGGACTGTGGCGGGTACAGGCGTAGCAGGATTTTCCGGAGATAACGGTTTGGCGGTAAATGCACAGCTTAATCTGCCGATCGGGATCGCATTCGATAATTCGGGTAAACTATTAATATGCGACAGAAGCAACAACCGCATCAGGAGGCTTGATCTGTCAACGGGTATAATAAACACCATAGCAGGTGATGGTATCCCCGGTTTCTTTGGTGATGGTGGCGACGCATTGTCTGCACGGTTCGCCGGTGTTTTTGATATTGCTGTAGGGTCAGATGATCAGCTCTACATTGCCGATTCTGAAAACTTTTGCGTGCGCAAGATCGATACTGCGGGTAATATTTCAACTTTCACGGGAACGGGTACCAAGTTTGGTTTTTTGGGAGACGGCTGGGAAGCAGAGTATGCTTTATTTTCGTTTATTACATCTGTGGCTTTCTCCAGCAATAACAGCCTGTTTATTGCTGATAACTCGAATGGAGTTATTAGAAGAATAAAGAATGGCATCGTGAATACCGTTGCAGGAACCGGGCAAGTTGGTTTCAGCGGTGATGGCGGCCACCCTTTGAATGCAACCTTTAAAGACATTTCTTTTATACATCTTCAAAGCAACGGAAGCCTGCTGATTTCAGATGGAGGAAATAATGTCATCCGGGCAATTCCTGATTTTGATCTTTTATTGTCGCAGCCGGACCTTACTTTTTCTGATCGGAGCAAAGGCTACTACGCGCATTCAGCAATTGTATTACCTGCGGACAGGCGCGCGAACTATATTCAGATTTTCAACTCTGGGGGACTATTGGTCGCAAAAGCGCGGCTGTCGGCTGATGCAACAGAGTTTAAGCTTGGAGATCTGCAGGAAGGAATTTATGTATGTTCGTTACAGTCTGGAGCTGATATTTACACCTTTAAATTCCGGCATGTTTATTAACGGCCAGGAGGCCTGTCGTTACACACTTTCAACCATTTACGTCCACTAGCTTCCGCACTTTACATTTTTTTTTGACCATTCTGCGTAAAAAATTCCTTGATTTTGTCTTACCATGATGGTATTAATTTTTCCTGTGAATGGTGTACTAAATATCAGGAAAATGAAAAAATTACTACTCTTTATCCTTGCAGGATATTCTTATGGCATTAACGCCCAGGCCTACACAGCGGGCACGCACTACACACACTATACCGATGTGTTTCCCGACACGGTAGTGAGCTACCAGGGCGCTCCTTATAGCAGCGAATCATACAGTATGAATATGTTCGGCAGCAGCGCGCCCGATCTTGAGATCACCGCGAGAAGCTCTGTGAGCTCCGGGGGTTCACAGGAAGTCATCAAGATCACTTCCCTGAATGAAAATTTATTCATCCGCTTCGGCCGCTGGGATTCAGTTTATTATCCCGGAGTGGGAGGATACCTTAAAACGAAAGTTGCAAAAGCCCTTGAAGCCGGCGATACCATTAATGCAGCGGGTGCCATCTGGGACAATACCGAACTTTATCTCACTGATCATTCGAGCGCACAGGGAGGGACAAAAAACGTAAATGATTTTGTGGGAGGTGATAAATACATCGGCTTAAAATTCATCGATATCGATAAATACAATGAGATCCAGTATGGATGGATACACGTGCGTTGTGTTGACAAAGACTCTTGTTATGTAAAGGAATATTCCCGTGTAGCAATTATTACTGGTATTTACGAAATTGATAATACCATCATACAGATGTACCCGAACCCGGTTAAAAATTACTTTTATATAAATAGCAACGAAGTTACAGAGCCTAATAGTGTGAGGGTGACAGACCTTCTCGGCAAGCCCGTTAATTGTGTTGTATCTGGTGAAGAGAACATCATAAAAGTAAACGTACCTTCTGAAATGCCTGCGGGCTGTTATTTTGTGAATTTCCAGGCCGGCGGAAAAACAGTTTCAAAGAAGCTGATCAAATCTGAATAAGGATTGACATCTTATCTACAAATGACGCGCAAACTTTTTGCGCGTCATTTTTTTTGATTAACCATTTTGACTACATGAATGTTTAATGGTAATAATTCGTTCGCAAGATGCTGTGAACGGATCTGGTAATTACGCAAACATTGCAAGTATAAAAATAGCGGCAACCAGCCCTCCTAGTATCAGACCAAAGATCGCCATCCACTTGCCTTTATATTTACCAGGGTTATTCTGAAATTGTGTGAGGCTGACAATGCCGAAGATAACGGCAGTAAAAGCAGGTATCAGCAGGAAGGAAAGTAAAGAAGAAACAAATGCTGCCACCGCCCAGCCATTTGTTTTCTGCACCACCGGCATAGGCCGTCCTGGTGCCTGTGATACCTGCGCTGGCTGCTCGTGTTTAAAAACCCTTACCATCCCATTTCCATATTTTATGCGAAAGATGGAAGAAGGTGCTGTCTTTATAAGCGGGCCGTCGAGATAATCGCAACGCCTGTAGGCAATATAATCGGGAGATATTTCCTCGATCTTTGTTCTCAGCTCAGAACCATCCATAAAAGTGATAACATCACCGCAGGAATCAGGGGGCAAGGTTATCTTTTTAGCAGCGATTACGGCAGGGGCTGAACTTTTAGCAGAAGCGTATAGATCTCCGGACGCCTGCATTTTTTGCACCACATAGGTATGAGTAATTGAAGTGGGTGCCGTTTTGCTGTTTTCCGCTTTCACGCGCTCTGTGCGTTTGGTGGCGGAGACGGGTGTACTGGCCGCCTTCCTGTTAGTGTTCACGTAAAAGCCTTGTGTATATTTTCGTTTTATTACCGTGCATTGCGTTGCTATGAATGCACCGAATAACGTGAGGCAAACAATTGTAATTAAATGCTTTTTCATAATAATGATGATTATTTTTTCCTTGAATTGAATCCTACGATCAGCGAAACTCTTGAACCAGTATGATAGGTTTCTTTACTTACTGCCCCGGTGGTCTGGTCTGTAACATCGGCAACATTTCCAACCGATGGCACATAAGCGAGCGTGATTGGAAAATATATATTCCCTTTTTTCAGGCTTGTTCCTACAGCAAGTACCACACCGGCAAATCCTTTTTTGTGACCGTAATAATCGGGCACCACGGAGAAGTTAGGACCAATTGCAAATTCGATTATAAACTTAGTGCCTGTTCTGACCCCTAAAAGAAAACTTGCGCTTGGAATAAATAAACCCTGTTCCAGACCACCGATCATCGGCACAAATTCTATGATGCCCGATGTTTCTTCTACCGTAAATAATCTGCCTTCAAATTGCCAGCCAAACTGTGTCACAAGCGGTCTTTTTCCACGATCCTCCAGGTAATCAGCAGAAGTACCCGGTGATATATAGGTTAGACCTATGCGCGGACCATTGAATTTTTTCCTCCTGATCTTCGCAAAATCAGAAGTGTCGTTATCGAACTTTTTGTTCTCAGTTACCATCGGCGCTTGCTGAACTGCGGCCGGGGGCGCGGTTGCTGTTTTGGATTCGAATACTTCTTTTGTGCCATTCTGGTATTTGATCATAAACACTGCTGAAACAGGAACAGCAAGACTTATCTTGTTCTGATCGTCATATTGCTGGTATTTTATCTCCTGGTCGGAGATCTCCGTTACTTTAGCTTTTATCTCTTCACCATTTTTCAGAACTATAAAATCCTGGGAGTTGGAGTGGAAGGCCAACAGCAGCAGAGATAACATAAGCAGCGATCTTCCTGCTTTATTTCCCCGGCTATTTAGTAGCGTGCGAATTGCGTGTGTAATTGTTTTCATAAGGTGGTTTATTATTTTGTTTATAAAGCGCTTTTTCATTTGATTAACAGCGCCGGAACAAATCTAGGCCGTAACAGCTGCGGGCGAAAATTGCTTTGTACAGAGAAAAAACCGGGGGAGGCGTTTAACAGTTAAATACCCGGCAATGGAGCAAAAAAGTTAAATATACTGTGATAAAACAGCATGGTGTGCTTGCGGACTATGCAAAAACGCAAGTATTCAGAGCCGATTTTAGTAAAAAATACTGAAATCCGTCGGTTCTCACCTTTATTCCAGGTCCCGCAGGCTTTATTTTCTTCAAAAGCTGCAACTCAGCTACACAATAAAAAGCAACAGAAAGATGATCAGGGAAAAAACGCCGATCACTAATCCTGCTACTGCCATCCATTTTCCTTTAAATTTTCCGGGATTTTTTTCCACTGTTACAAGTGCGATAATGCCCATTATTACAGCCGCAAACGCCGGTATTAAAAGAAATGAGAAACAGGCGGAAACAAAAGAAGCAACAGCCCAGCCATTTGTTTTTTGTGAAGGCTGGCTGTAATCAGCTGTCGTTTGCTGGTTGACCGGAGGCTGAGCATGCTCAAACACCCGCACCATTCCCGTCCCATATTTTATCCTGAAAATTTCTGCAGTCGCGCTTTTTATCAGGGGACCATCCAGGTAATCGCAGCGTCGGTAGGCAACATACTCGGGTGTTATTTCCTCGACCCTGATCTTTAATTCAGTGCCATCCATAAAAGTGATCAGATCGCTGCAGGAGTCCGAAGGCATCGTAAGCTTTTTCGGTGTAAAAATGGGATGGAGATATCTTTCTGCGTTCGTATATACGCGGGACTGGCTGTGACTTATTTCAGGGACAGGTATCTGACCAACGTTAGTTTGCCGCGGTATCTCTGTCATTGATCCCTTCTGCATCAGTTTTTCATTTGCGTGACGATATTGACGGCTGCTTTTTGAAGTGATATAATATCCTTTAGTATAACGCCTTTTCTCAACCGTGCAATACGTCAGTGTCAGAACCAACTGTATACACAAACTTACGGTCAGAAGGTTTGTTCTATTCATTATACTAATGTAATGCTATTTTTTTCTTGAGTTAAATCCAACAATAAGAGAAAGCCGTGACCCGGAGTAATATTTTACTTTTGATACGGTGTTGGTGGCGGCATCATGTTCCTCTGACACGTATCCTACCGATGGCACGAAGGCAAGGTTAATGGGAAAATAAACATTTCCTTTTTTCAGGCTCGTTCCCACCGCGATTACCACGCCTGCAAATCCTTTCCGGTTTCCATGATTATCGGCCGACACCGAAAAATTCGGACCCAGGGCAAATTCCACGGGCATATTTTCTCCACTCCTGATCCCAATAAGGGCGCTTAAGCTTGGTATAAAAAGCCCCTGCTCAAATCCCCCCACCATTGGAACAAATTCCACTATGCCGGATATATTCTCCACGGTAAATAGCCGCCCTTCGAATTGCCAGCCAAACTGGGTCAATAGAGGTCTTTTTCCTTTTTCTTCAAGATAACTTGCCGACGTTCCGGCCGAAAGCATAGTTACTCCGATCCGTGGACCATTGAATTTTTTTCTTTTGATCCTGGCAAAGTCCGACGAATCCTCGTCAAAACCTGTGGGATCGGCTGGCGGATTTTGCCGGATGGTATTTGAAGGCATGACAACGGCATTTTTTTGAGCAAAAACCTCCTTCATTCCGTTCTCATATCTCACCATAAATACATCTGTCCTGGGAATTGAAAGCACTAACTGCTTTCCGTCTTCGGGTTTTTGGTATTTAACGTAAGCGTCTGAAATCTCAACCACTTTTGCTTTTATCTCTATGCCGTTATTCAGTATGATATTATCCTGCGACCAGAGGGTAGGTATGCATACCATAAATAAAATGGCTAACATCAGCGTGCTTTTCACGTCGCTCTGATGTTTTGAATTTCCAAAAAATGTTGCAGCTGTTTTCATGATGTTTTCTTTAGTGTTAATTGCTGGCAAACAGTTTTAAGATCTTTGCGTAAATGAGGGTAGAAAATGCAAGATGCTTTCCGTGATTTGCGAAAACTGCAATAACTATCAGCGCCGGCTTGCAAAAGCCGTAAAACTTCTGATAGCTTTTGTTTACTTCTTAAGTCTGAGGGGGCCCATCGACATACGCAAAAAAGACGGGGTTGTTTTTTTCGGAAGGGCTAACAGGAAAGCCTGGTCAAATATCTCAGTCTATATACGAGCTTAGGCGATCGTCTAAAAAAATATCCCGGCCACCGAACCTGCGGGAAATTGCAGCGCCCTTCAGGCCGATGACCGGGAAGTGTCAGTTGTAATTCTGATTTCCGAAACTGCTTACTCCTTTTATTAATATTGGTCCGCCGCCATATTGCAGCTTGTTATCAGATCTTTTTTTGATATCTGCTTTATCAATCGACAGATTGCCGGAACTGGAAACCAGATCGAACCGCAGGTCTTCCATGTTATTGATGATATTCATAGAAATGTTTCCCGAGCTGGCTTTGAATTCAGAGTTGCCCTTCAACGTAATATTTTTCCCGCGAATACTGCCGAAGCTTGTGCTTAGGGTCAGCTGACCCTTATGATCCGAAAGTTTAATATCTCCGGAACTGGCACTTGAAACAATGTCTCCCTCAACTGATTTATAATCCTGGGCTCCGAACGTACTTTTAACGCTGGCGTTCCCCGTTAATTCCTCCACGGTTACATTTCCTGAAGAAGAAACAGTTTTCAGATCACCACGCATGTGCGAAAAGGTCTGGTGTCCGAAAGAGCATGAAACATCCGCGTTTCCATGGAGCTCGTGCACGATAATTTCACCTGAACTTGACCGGAGGACAATATTCCCGGTGATATTATCAAACTTCTGATTTCCAAAAGAGCTGTTGCTTTCTACTTTGCCGGTGATGTTGCTCACAGTAATATTTCCTGAGCTTGAGCTCACTTTCAGGTCCGCTGAAATATTGTCGGCTTTGATATTTCCAAAGCTCGACTTCAGTTCAGCCCGGCTTTTAAACGGACCGCTCACAGTTATATTTCCGGAGCAGTTGAACACTTTTATTGCAGTAGCTTCAGGAAGCTGCAGGTTCAGGTAAGATCCTGTCTCGTTATCATTGCTGCGTTTTGTTTTTTCTTCTAAAGTATGATCAACTATCCAGACCTTGAGAAGGTCACCGTTCCGCTGCATTTTGATCTTATACTCTTTTCGTTTATACGTGCTGTTATCTACCTGCGTGATCTCATGTCCGCTTTCTTTTATTTCACCTCTTACTTTTACAGCATCGTCATTATGACTGGTAATAGTGACATTACATACCTGCCCGTTCACCTCTACGCGGCGAATGTCTTTAAAGCTGCTGTCAACAGATGTGAACTCCGGACCCTGGGGAACGTCTTCATCCTCACTTATTTTTTTATCGGAAGCTGAATTTGCCTGCGAAGGGCCGGAGGAAAATGGAGGTGGCGGCAACGGAGCCACTGGTGGTGTGGCAGGAGGGGGCGCAATTGCCTCCACAGCTGGCACTGGTTCGGCAGGTGGTAACGGGGAAACAGGCGCTATCGACACAGTATCCTCTGTAGCTTCCGCGGATTTAGCTGTTGGGGTCTTTGTTTCCTGTGAGCTCGAAAGAGGAGTTTGTTTTATCAACGAACTGGTCACCGAAGGTGTGCTATCAAAAATTGTCCGTTCTGTTTTTAATTTGTTAGCCTGTGTCGTTGTGTGCGCAGTGTGATCACCGGCTTTGGTATTAAATAATGCCACAAAGGAGGCAACCACTATGGCTGAGGCTCCGAATCCGTATCTGATCATTGTTTTATAATTTTTAGGTTTAAAGGTGACGCCTTGTTGTTTAATGCCCGCAGCAACGCCATGCCAGATGTCTGGCGGCTGCAGCTGATCAAAAGCTGAGCGGTTCTCCCTGATATAGTCCTGCAACTTATCGCTCATGTCTGTTCTGTTTAATCAGTTCCGTTAGTTTTTTCCTGGCCCTTGAATATTGTGATTTTGAAGTGCCCTCACTGATGCCTAATTGTTCACCGATCTGTTTATGACTGTATTCCTCAAAAAGGTACAGGCTCAGGATCACGCGGTAACCATCGGGCAGTTGCGCCACAGCTTCCATTACGTCATTGACGTTATATTCCGGGTCTTCGGCTTCTGGCTCATCAGGCTGCCAGGCCACATCGCGGTCATTGAGCGGTGACAGCACCAGGCTTCTTTTCTTCAGCGCATCAATACACTTGTTTATGACGATTCGTTTTAACCAGCTTCCAAAACTTGCTTTGCCGGTAAACTGCCCGATCTTACTGAAGGCAGAAATAAATCCCTCCTGCAGCACGTCCTGCGCTTCCACTTTGTTATTAAGCATCCTCACGCAGATGTTGAACATCGCTTTATTGTATTTCTGGTACAGTTCGCGGAATGCAGCTTCGTTACCTTGCCGGCATTTTTTTACCAGTTCAGTTAAATGTTCTTCTATCCGGGCTGATTCAGCTTCCAATTTCTTACGTTATCTAAAGGACGGATAAAGGTAAAAAGGTTGCATCCGTATTTTATCCGCTGGTCAGCCTGCTATTCCGGCCAAATAAAATTGTGCAAAAATTTACTCATTAGCTGCAGTTGAATTGAAATTGGTTTGCTAGGGCAGCGCATTTTAGGGTGGGAAATACCCGGATTTATTTTGATGTTTTTACGTTTTCAGATGCGCTGATTGAATTTCAATACTTTAAGACATTTAAAGCGGTTTTTTGCTTATGTCACAAATTTTATAGTGCCACGTGCTTCCATATTCCTTGTGTATAGCCATTTAACAAGCATCACGAGAATTGTTTGTCAGCAAGTTCATGAACTATTTCTCAAAAAATAGTCCGATGATATTGTTCTTTCTGTTATCACGACGTCGAAAATCTATCAGTGCTGGCTGGCACGGGCATCAACTTTGATTATGGTGATCTGAACAAAGAGGAAGAAGATAAGCGTTAGACCCACTATCACCGATCTAAATTGAATTACTATTTGATCCTGCTGGGCCGGGCTAATTTATATTTTCTTTTCTCGTCGCAAATGCATTTTTGACTATGAGTCAGTTTATTGTAGTGGTAGCAGGATCTGAGCACTTTATTTTTGCTGAGACCATCTGCCGTGAAATGGAAGAATCGGCAAAAGCCAGGGGAACCGGGATCGCCAAAAGAAGCCCCAATTATATCCGGCAGAAAATGCAGGAAGGCAAGGCCGTTATCGCCCTGAGCGACAAAGGAGAATGGGCGGGCTTTTCATATATAGAGACGTGGAGTCATGGAAAGTATATCGCTAATTCAGGCCTCATTGTGTCTTCCAGGTTCAGAAAGCATGGGCTGGCAACGCAGATCAAAAAGAAGATCTTTGAACTTTCTACTTCCAGCTATCCACAGGCAAAGATCTTTGGACTTACTACCGGGCTGGCAGTAATGAAGATCAATTCTGCACTGGGGTATGAACCTGTTACATACTCGGAACTTACACAGGATGAGGATTTCTGGAAAGGTTGCCAGAGCTGTGTGAACTACTCCATTCTTCAAAGTAAAGAGCGCAAGAATTGCCTCTGCACTGCAATGCTGTATGATCCGGCAGAAAAACAGAAAGAATCAATGAGTGTGGCAGACTCGCTACGCGCGCTTTTATCAGAAACGGTTTGTAAATAATTAATACTCAGTAAAAAAAATCGAATGGAAAACAATAATGTGGTCCTGGCATTCAGCGGCGGATTAGACACGACTTTCTGCGCAGTATATCTTAAACACGAGCTGGGCTTGCGCGTACACGCCGTTACAGTTGATACCGGAGGTTTCAGCGAAGCGGAAAAGATCCGGCTGGAAGAACATGCAAAACAACTGGGTGTTGAATCATTCCGCATCATTGATGCCAGGGAGTCTTATTATAATAAGATCATCAAGCATCTTGTTTTCGGAAACGTGCTGAAAAATAATGCCTATCCACTATCAGTTAGCGCCGAACGTATCATCCAGGCTCTGGCGCTTGCCGACCATTGTCGTTTAACCGGCGCATCTGCAGTTGCGCACGGAAGCACTGGTGCAGGTAATGACCAGGTGCGTTTCGATATGGCGTTCAATATCCTGTTGCCTGGCGCAAAGATCATCACTCCCATCCGCGATCTTAAACTTTCACGTCAGCAGGAAATAGAATTCCTTGTGAAAAATGGCGTGAAGATGGATTTCGAAAAAGCGGTCTACAGCATTAACAAAGGCATCTGGGGTACTTCGGTAGGAGGAAAAGAAACTCTTACATCTCACCAGCCTCTCCCGGAGCATGCATGGCCTACACCAGCAACAAGGACCGATGAACAGCAGGTGGTTCTTGGTTTTATAAAAGGTGAGCTTAAAACAATTAACGGAACAGAATTTGATTCACCGGTGGATGCGATCGCAAATCTTACAGAGCTTTCTGCGGGATACGGCATAGGCCGCGACATACATATCGGCGATACTATAATAGGAATAAAGGGTCGCGTAGGTTTTGAGGCCGCAGCTCCTTTAATGATCATTAAGGCTCATCATGCTTTGGAAAAACATGTTCTTACAAAGTGGCAGCTTTACTGGAAAGATCAGTTGTCTTTATGGTATGGCAACTGGCTGCATGAAGGACAATATCTCGATCCTGCCATGCGCGATATCGAGTCGTTCTTCGAAAGCACACAGCAGAAGGTGAGTGGTGAAGTGTATCTGACGCTGCTGCCATTCCGTTTCAGCATTGATGGTGTAAAATCACAGCATGATCTTATGAATCCTCAGTTTGCCTCTTATGGAGAAAGCAATACTTCATTTACAGGCGACGACGTAAAAGGATTCACCAGGATCTTCGGAAATCAGACAGCTATTTATCACCAGGTAAACGAAATGCAGGACAATCTTGTTCTTAATTCATGATCAAAGCAGGTATCATAGGGGGAGCGGGCTACACGGGGGGCGAAGTACTACGTTTGCTTTTAAATCATCCTGAGGTTGAAATTGCATATGTGCAAAGTGAAAGCCAGGAAGGTAAAAAAGTGGTTGATGTGCACCGCGATTGTTATGGTCTCACCGACCTGACCTTTACACGTAATGTGAGTGAGGCAGACGTTTTGTTCCTGTGCAAGGGACATGGTGAGTCACGTAAGTTCCTTGAAGCGAATGATCTGCCTACATCAACAAAGATCATCGATCTGAGCCAGGATTTTCGTCATCGCGATAAGCAGGAACTGGGTGACCGTAAATTTATTTACGGCTTACCTGAACTTAACCGTACCACCATTTCGCGCTCACAAAACATTGCCAATCCAGGTTGCTTTGCTACGGCTATACAGCTGGCATTATTACCGCTTGCCTCACAGAATCAGATCTCTTCTGATGTGTATGTGTGCGCTACAACCGGCTCCACAGGTGCAGGTCAAAGTAAGTCAGACAGCACGCACTTTTCGTGGAGAAGCAATAACCATGGCGCTTATAAACTTTTTAACCACCAGCACGAAACAGAGATCCGTGAATCTTTATCACAGCTGCAGGATTTTAAGAATGAGATCAATTTTGTTCCTCAGAGAGGTGCTTTTACAAGAGGTATTTATAGTGTAACATATATTAATGGCTCGCATGATCTAAAACACGCGCAGGAGCTTTACAACGATTATTACCGTGAACATCCTTTTGTGCATGTAGTGCCTTTTGAAGTTGATGTGAAGCAGGTGGTGAATACCAATAATTGTTTTGTTTCCCTTCATCGCGAAAAGGATAAGCTGATCATCGTAACTGCCATCGACAACCTGTTGAAAGGGGCTGCCGGCCAGGCGGTACAGAATATGAATTTATTATTTGGACTAAATGAAACCTCGGGGCTGAAGCTGAAAGCAGCCGCTTTTTAAATAAACACTATGAAACTATTCGACGTTTACCCTCTGATGCAAATTGAACCTGTGAAGGGCCAGGGAAGCTGGCTATGGGACAAAAATGGAAACAAATACCTGGATCTGTACGGCGGTCATGCAGTGATCTCTATCGGGCATTCACACCCGTACTATGTACAAAAACTCAGTGAGCAGCTGAACAATATTTCTTTTTATTCCAATTCGGTGATCAATCCACTACAGGAAGAGCTCGCTCATAAGCTTGGAGAAATTTCATCCTACCAGGATTACAATTTGTTCCTTTGCAATTCAGGTGCTGAAGCCAATGAGAACGCGTTAAAACTTGCATCCTTTCATAATGGAAGAAAAAAAGTGATCGCGTTCGACAAAAGCTTTCACGGTCGCACCTCTCTCGCTGTTGCTGCTACCCAGGATAAATCGATCCAGGCCCCTGTTAATTCTGATCATAAAGTTTGTTTCCTCCCGTTAAATGATCATGAAGCATTTCTCGACTGGTTCGATGACAAAACGTGCGCAGTAATTATTGAAGGCATGCAGGGAGTAGGAGGAGTGCGTGTTCCCGATGCTTCCTTCCTGAAACTTCTCCGCGATAAATGTGACGAAACAGGAGCGGTCCTCATTCTCGACGAAGTTCAGTCTGGTTATGGCCGTTCTGGTAAATTTTTCGCGCACCAGCACGCAGGTATCCGTCCCGACATTATTACAATAGCAAAAGGAATGGGTAACGGATTCCCGATAGGCGGTGTACTGATCTCCCCTCAGTTTAAAAGCAAGCACGGTTTGCTCGGTACAACCTTCGGAGGTAACCACCTGGCCTGCGCTGCCGCAATTGCAGTTCTGGATGTCATAAAGCAGAATGACCTGGTAACAAAAGCAGCAGTGCTTGGTGACGAGTGGATCTCTCAGCTTTCGAAAATGGAAGGTGTTAAAGAAGTGCGCGGAAAAGGATTGATGATCGGAGCTGAATTTGATTTTCCGATTGCCCAGTTACGCACTGAGCTTGCGTATGAGCACCGGATCCTTACGGGTAACTCTTCCAATAAAAATACTTTGCGCCTGTTGCCGGCTTTAACGATCGACAAACAGGAGATCGCATTATTTAATGCAACTCTTCAAAAAACTTTATCCAAACAATTAAACGCTCTTGCCGCATGAAACATTTCACCACAGTTTATGATGTAGCCAGCCCTTCGCGCCTCGTAAAAGAAGCGCTCCGCCTCAAAAAAGCCGGAACAGGCTATGAAGACCTGGGAAAAGGAAAAACCCTTGGACTTATTTTTCTTAACCCAAGCTTACGTACTCGTCTCAGTACCCAAAAAGCTGCCCGAATGCTTGGTATGGAAGTGATGGTAATGAATCTCGACAAGGAATCGTGGGCCATTGAATGGAACGACGATGTTGTAATGAACGGTTCAACAGTAGAGCATATCAAGGACGCAGCTGCTGTACTTGGAAATTACTGCGATATTATCGGCATCCGTTGTTTCCCTTCTCTTACTGACAGGAAGCAGGATTACAGCGAAAAGCTGCTGTTGCAACTCATGCGTTATTGCAACGTGCCCGTGGTTAGCCTTGAATCAGCAACGTTACATCCGCTGCAAAGCCTTGCTGATGCTATTACAATTACCGAGAACTGGAAAAGTGAAGCAAAGCCAAAAGTGGTAATGACCTGGGCACCGCATATCAAACCTTTACCACAAGCCGTTCCTAATTCTTTTGCGGAGTGGATGACAAAGATTGATGTGGATTTTACGATCACACATCCTGAAGGTTATGAATTGTGCGAGGATTATACAAAGGGCGCAACGATTGAATATGATCAGCAAAAAGCTCTTGCCGGTGCAGATTTTGTTTACGTAAAGAACTGGTCATCTTTTAATGATTACGGAAAAATGCCTGAAGTGAAATCCAACTGGATGCTCGACGAGGCCAAATACTCGTTCACTAATGAGGCACGTATCATGCACTGTCTGCCGGTTCGCCGCGAAGTGGAATTGAGTGGTGCGCTCATCGATCATCCGCGAAGCCTTGTACAGGCGCAGGCAGCAAACCGGGTACACTCGGCGCTGGTTGTGCTCAAAGAGATTCTTGGTACACTTGATAAGAAAAAAGTAACGGCTCAGCCACTCGAGGAAAGTTTGCTCGCTATATGAGAACGTTAAGCATCATAAAGATCGGTGGTAACATCATTGACGACGAGTTGGTTCTTTCCGACTTCATCGACAGGTTCAAGGCTCTTGAGGGAGCCAAAATCCTGGTGCATGGCGGCGGTAAGGTAGCAAGTAAGCTCAGTCGCCAGTTAGGCATAGAGCCTCGTATGGAGCAGGGCAGGAGAGTTACCTGTGCCGAGACGCTTAAGGTAACCACCATGGTTTATGCAGGCCTTATCAATAAAAATATAACGGCAATGCTGAACAGCCGTGGCGTGAAAGCAATGGGTCTTTGTGGTGCGGACCTTTTTATGATCCCTGGTGAAAAGAGAAAACCCGGGGTGATCGACTATGGTTTTGTTGGTGATGTGCAGGCTGAAAAGATCAATGTGACTGCGCTGAAAATGCTTCTTGAAAATGATATTGTGCCGGTGATGGCCCCTCTTACCTGTGATGCTGCAGGTCAGATTCTCAATACAAATGCCGATACGATCGCTTCTTCCCTGGCCGTAGCTTTGGCAAAACTCTATTCAGTTAACCTCGTGTTTGGTTTTGAAAAGGAAGGGGTGATGCATGATGATAAGGTGATCAGGAATATAGATACAAGAACATATCAGCTGCTTAAAGAGGAAAAAGTGATCACCGATGGAATGATCCCGAAACTGGATAATGCCTTCGAGGCTTTGTCCAATGGAGTTAGCAGTGTTTCTATTGGTAATGCTTCACGGTTAAACAATTTAATTTTAAATGATGAAGGAACTCACCTTAGCAGGTAAACTGCAGGACACAGAGCTGTTATACTGTGAAGCCCTGGCTTTATTGAAACAGCTCATTTCAATTCCTTCACTGAGCCGTGAAGAGAATAAAACAGCGGATGCTCTCCAGCACTTTTTATCAGAACGGGGGATAAACGTTGTTCGTATTGGAAATAATATCTGCGCGAAGAATTTATTCTTTGATCCGGCTAAACCTACTATTCTTTTAAACTCCCATCACGATACAGTGAAGCCGAACTCTGGCTACACCCGCGATCCTTACGAGCCAGCGGTGGAGGACGGAAAATTGTTTGGACTCGGAAGTAACGATGCAGGTGCCTCGCTGGTTTCACTGCTGGCCACGTTCCTGTTTTTTTACGAACAGACTGGTCTCAGGTACAACCTGGTGTTTGCGGGAAGTGCAGAGGAAGAGATCTCAGGTAATAATGGCATCGAAACAGTATTACGTGAATTTCCTTTTATCGAATGCGCTATCGTAGGAGAGCCTACGTTAATGAAAATGGCCGTTGCCGAAAAGGGTTTACTGGTTCTCGATTGCGTAAGTCATGGTAAGGCCGGTCATGCTGCACGCAACGAAGGCGACAATGCGATCTATCACGCGATAAAAGATATTGAACTTATAAAAAATTATTCTTTTCCCCGGATCTCTGAAACCCTGGGGCCGGTTCGGATGAATGTCACAAGTATTGTTACGGATAATAAGGCACATAACGTGGTGCCTGATAACTGCCGCTTTACAGTTGATATTCGCGTAACTGATGAGTACACTCATGAAGAAATAGTAGAAACTCTTAAAAATATATTGCACTGCGAGATCAAACCAAGGGGCTTCCGTATGCGTTCTTCGGGAATATCAAACGACCATCCCCTGGTTGTGGCCGGCAACGTTATAGGACTTCAGAGTTATGGTTCTCCCACAACAAGTGATAAGGCGCTGATGAATTTTCCTTCCCTTAAGATGGGTCCGGGCGACAGCGCCCGCAGCCATACTGCCGATGAATTTGTGTACCTGGGTGAGATCCGCGACGGAATTGAAATATATATAGAATTATTAAAAAAAGTTTGTCAATGAAAACAAAGCTATGGGAGAAAGAAGTAAAGACCGATCCTGTGATCGAACGCTTTACGATTGGAAATGATTCCACTACGGACCTTATGCTGGCACCTTACGACGTGCAGGCCTCATTGGCACATGCAAAAATGCTTGCAAAAGTAGGATTGATCAGCAGCGAGGAATTTGTGAAGCTGCAGACAGGTCTTACTGAAATAAGAGATCTGCTTGTTAATGGTGAGTTCAGGATAGAAGAGGGTGTAGAGGATATTCATTCGCAGATCGAATTGTATCTCACACAAAAATTTGGCGACGTTGGCAAGAAGGTGCATACCGCCCGCTCCCGTAACGACCAGGTTTTAACTGCTATTAAGCTTTTTCTGAAAGCCGAACTGGCAGAGATCAGTCGCAAAAGCAGGAAACTTCAAAAGGAACTCAATCAGCTTGCAGAAAAGCATCGTAATGTGCCATTGCCGGGATATACCCATATGCAGGTGGCTATGCCTTCCTCTTTTGGTTTATGGTTTGGAGCCTATGCCGATAGCATTGAGGACGATCTTGAAATGGTGCGTGCCGCGCATCGTATCTGCGATAAGAATCCTCTCGGAAGCGCTGCCGGTTACGGTACCTCTTTTAATATTGATAAGCAGTTCACCACTACTGAACTTGGCTTCTCGGCCATTAATCGAAATCCTGTTTATGCGCAGATGACCAGGGGCAAGTCGGAGAAGATGACTGCCGTTGCCATTGCTGCTGTTGCCGCAACCATCTCAAAATTCAGTTACGATGTGTGCCTGTTCCTTTGCCAGAACTTTGGTTTTATTTCCTTTCCCGAAAACTTAACGACCGGCAGCAGTATCATGCCGCATAAAAAGAATCCCGATGTGTTTGAGCTTCTTCGGGGTCGCTGCAACATGCTTCAGGATCTTCCTAACCAGATCACCTTGCTTATTAATAATCTTCCTTCGGGCTATCACCGTGATATGCAGTTAACCAAGGAGATCATTTTTCCGGCAGTAAAACAGGTTAAAGAATGTCTCGATGTTCTTGTTCATGTATTACCACAGGTGGAAGTAAAACAGGATATCCTGTCTGATGAGAAGTACAGGTACATTCACAGTGTGGATGAGGTGAACAGGCTTGTAATGGCCGGTCTGCCATTCAGAGAGGCATATAACCGGGTAGCGGAAAAGATCAGGGAAGGTTCGTATGAATTTCCCGGAGTGCACGACGCTTCAACTGTCTAGGCTATTCTTCTGACTTTTTTTATAGTGTTATCGTTCGATAACGCCGAACCTCTTATTGTTCTGCAGTTCCATGGGCTGCGCAAATTTGCTAAACGCTTAGCGGTAAAAGATGAGAATTATTTTACCCACCATCCTCCGGCTATCGGAGTCAGGCGTATGATATCAATGAGAGAGTTGTGGCATAAAATTGGATAAATGAAGGCGGATCCGACTTTTATGAAAAATATTTTATTATTCCTCTCCTTAATTGTACTTAGTTCTGCCATGGTGGGCCAAGAACGGCGCAGCGCGGCAAACGGCCTGTTAAAATATGTGATCTACGATTTTGACGGACTAAACACGGGGCAGACCGACCTGCCGGATGGGGACTACCGTAATAATGATCTCACAATTTCTGTGCAGCCGAATCCCCTGGCTGCAAGCGAAGTGATCGGTGACAGGTGCCTGAAGCTAAATCTTAACTGGCAAATAGGAGCGGGGGAATTTGGTAAAGCCACCATGCGTTTCCTGGAATTAAATGCTTCATCCGACAAGCTTAACTTTTACATCTATAACCCTGAATCCAACAGCGGCAGTGGCACTTTGCAGATGATCATCACTGAAGATGACAATGGTAATAATTCCTACGAAGATGCATCCGACGATAAATGGACCTATCAGACGACCATTCAGAAATCAGGGGCATGGCAGTTGATCTCTGTTCCTCTCTCTGCGTTTCAGGATGGTAATACCGGTGGGAATGGGTCTTTTGACGCTGCGTATACAGGGGCAGGAGGAATGCTTTTATCGGTCGGCCTCAATTTCAGCAAGCCTGGCAGCGGTTCGGTAACGGATGTATATTATTTAGATATGTTCTGTTTTTCTGATGGAGACCTTCCTGTGGGTAATTCAGTGCTTGAGCTCCCTTCCTCCACCGGTGCTGGATGTGCCCTTGGTGCGCTCACGGCAAACAGCGATCCGGCTCTTACTCCGGGCGAAGTGCATGCCTACCTGCCAGCGGGCAAAAAGATCACCTATGTAAACTGGTTCATGTATTACTCAAATAACGGCACCTCTCCCGATATGTACCCGGGTCAGGAAGTACAGACCTTGCTGGATAATGGGTATCAGCCTATAATTACATGGGAGAGTATGTATTCAAAGTATACCAGGCTCGATCCCGTGCAGCCCCGTCTCGATAAGATCAACAACGGTTCCCTTGACGCATATATAGATGCCTTTGCAAATAAGATCAAAACTTATAATGGTACTGTTATTCTTCGCATCCTGCATGAATTTGAAGGTGACTGGTATTCGTGGTCGCTTACCCAGAATAACAATAGTGCTTCTGCTTATGTTTCTGCCTTCCGCCATATCGTTGACCGGTTTCGTGCTGCAGGTGCCAATAATGTGAGATGGATGTGGTGCCTCAATGCCGAACCCAAGCCCTACGCCCGTCATAACTGGGTAGTGGATGCTTACCCGGGAGATAGTTATGTTGATATCGTAGCCACTGATATTTATAATCATCCAGACCTCGGCACACCTGACTGGAAATCGTTCCGGTATACCATGTCTGAGAGTTATTATTACCTGGTTAAATATTTTGGCCATAAACCATTGTTTGTGTGCGAAGTGGGCAGCAGGGAGCGAAACGGGGGGGAGCCCGGTGGCAACCAGAGTAAGGCTGACTGGTTGTGCCGCATGAACCGGGATCTTAAAAGCTATTTTCCAAAAGTGGAAGCCCTGGTTTTTTTCAGCATGCAAAAGGAGCACGACTGGCGCATCAATTCAAGCGACGCGGCAAGGCAGGCTTTTATCGATTGTTTCTGGAACGATGCACATTATGGTACGCCCATGGGTATAGAAAAGGAAAACGGAGAGATCAGCATCAATGCTTATCCGAATCCTTTCTTTAATGAGATCCGCCTGCTGGTGGCCGGTGTGCCTGACACCGGTAAGGATCAGCAACTTGTGATCTATGACCTGGCCGGCAAGGTGATCTTTACGGCGTCGGGAAAAACACTGCCGGTGTCCATTAACCCTGGTGCAGATCTGCCCTCCGGCATGTATATCATTGAGGTCACCAACGGATCCTTTATGCAGCGTCAGAAATTAGTTAAACTAACTGCTAAATAGTTTCCTGCCTTCTGTTTAACTTCTGGTATTTAACATTTTCTTTCATTTACTAATTCAGAAGTGAGATTCAATCATTTACAAGACCGTAGTCCGGGTTTTGGTACACTATTTGTGAAACTTTGTTTTGTTATTTCTTTTAAACCCACTGATAACAAAATATTAATCATTAAAAAAAACTGATCATGGAAAACACAATCGCTCAGCGGATCAAAAAACTAAGGGCACATTACAATCTTGGTGTAAAGGATTTTGCGGGCAAATGCAATCTCTCGCATGTTGCAATCTTTCATCTTGAAAGTGGGAAGACCCTGAAGCCACACAAAAGTTCTATTCAACGAATCGCCGCCATGTATGGCTCTTCAGCCGACTGGATCCTGTATGGGAAAAACGAAATGCTGCCCAATGGCACCAGGGAACTGGAGGAAGATGGATCAACTGAGAGCTTCTGGAAGGATGAAGCATACCTTGAGATCAAGAGTCGCAATGCCATGCTTGAAAAAGAAGTGGAGCGCCTGTGGCAGATGGTCAGCCATTTTACGAGTGGCTCCAAGCCTAATTTCCGCATGCTCGACGCGGGCTAAAATAAAATTTGTTTTTTCTGAATTGTCAGAGATACCCGGATCAACTGCTGCAGCTTTCACCCGATAATGGGCGAATTACATGTGGTGGTTGATTTTTTTTGTTTCTGAAACCTGAACCTGGAACGTGAAACCTGAAACCCGAAACCTGGAACCCGAAACGGTTAAGCCCCGCCTTTAAGCCCCCTGATGGTATCGCGCTGTTTTTGGAGAAGCACGTCTGCCTGCTGGTTCACCTGGATCGAACGTTTAAGGGCCACCTGGAAATCGGGACTGTCAATGCTCACTTTGGCCAGCGCGCTAATGGATGAGCTAAGATTGTTCATCACCTCGTACGAAAGTTTCGACAATTCTCTGAGATTATTTCGTGTTTGGTGGTCCATAATTTTACGCAGTGTTTAGTGGGTTGAACTGGTTTCTTTAAATGGGCAATTATATTATACCTCCCAAAAATCTTTTGGGTTGCATCCTAAAATCAAAAGACGGAGTTTTTTTGGCAGCTTTTGTCGCGCCTGCAGGTACTTTATGCGCATGCGGGTGTTAACAAAGCCGGAGCGCCATCTTGATTTTTGCCCCCCGGCGTTTAATTTCCAAGGACGAATTCTGGTTTTTTATCTACGAGTGTTTCCACCGTCTGCCGGGAAAAATCCGGGTTATTTTATTTTTTGCAATATGTTAAATTTTTGGGAATTTAATTTTGTGCCGGCTGTTCGAGCCGGTTGGGGGGCTGCTTAAGAAGCCGTGGGATATCGGAAAGTGTGAAACAAACTTGTAGAGATGTTATTTCAGACAGGAATAATTGAGCGAAATCGTGTCACTATTTTCATTCCTGCAATCAGTCACTGAGCCTGATCCTGCTTCAGTTTTGTGGAGGACCGCATATAAATTCAGAGTTTTCACTAATGCATAATTTCTCGTCCGTTGGTATCTTTAAACTATGGACTGGACGAGAACTATACAGGCATTGCCTCAGCACGGAGAAAAGGTTTTTATTCAATATCACTCTTTAATTACTTTTTGCACGTACGACAGGAACAGGGGATTATTCGTCACAAAAAACGGGGTAGAGTATAGCAAGGACCGGAATATTTTCTGGTCTTCAGTTTATAATCTCGTTGCGGTTGCTCCCTGAAATGCTTAGCAGGCGGCCAATTCAGAACAAAACATATAGATCCGTTCGAAAAAATACCGGGCCCGGATACCTGAAGGTCACATGACTTTAAGACCAATATGCTAAAGTCTTTCACGTCACCCTAACCTCCCGCAGTATGGTTATTTTGTAGTGATAGGAAGATTTGCGGTTATCCATTCATTCACAAACTGAAGGACTTCCCCTTGTTTATTCTGCCAGAGAATAAAATGTGACCTGCCCGGGAACTCTTTGTATTCGCTCTTTTTTCCTGCAAGCTTGTAGGCCGCATGATTGCGGCGATTCAATTCAGAGGGTACGATCTTGTCCTTTTCGGCAGCAATAAATAACATAGGACCCTCCACCGCCGCAAAATTCACTTTAGATGGCTTTCGGGGAATGTTTCGGCTTTCAGGAACAACATACTTGTTATATGCCGTGGTGGTTTCGTCAATGCTCATTGTATTGCATACAGCTTTGTGATATCCACGGGGACTTGCCATGCAGATCGAATCTCCCTTTAACGGGTTGATCATTGGAAAATTATATTTTATGAAGCTCCATTTAAAAGTAAAGATGCCTGGAGGTGGTGCAGAGCAGATACAAATGCCGGCCGCGCCCAATTTTTTTTCCATTAATTTTTGTACTATCAATCCGCCCATAGAGTGACCTATCAGCACGGGTTTTTGGGGTAGTGCCGATACATACCCTTCATACATGTCCACCACCTGGTCGAATGTAAGCTTGCCTAGCTGTGGGTCGGGATTTGATCTTAACTGGGCTGGTTCGCCGTTATGAAATGGATATGATGGGGAATGACAAACGAAACCGCGGGACTCAAAGTACGGTTTTATAGGTTCCCAGCATTTTTCATTTAAAGACAGTCCGTGAATAAATACAATAAGAGGTGAAGCAGTATCCATTTCTTTTTTTTACAATTAAAATAACAAAGCACATGCCACTAACCCGGATCCACGAAATGTGATAAATACTGACTTCGCCGTCGCTCATTTTGCGTTTTCCTGGAAATTCAAAGAAGTGATAGAGTTCGGGTTTTATACCTGCACCGATCGGAAAATACTTTTTATA
>CBIHOL010000019.1:0-55098 GCA_966211905.1 uncultured bacterium | reverse complement strand
ATTTGTTGAAAAGGTCGGACTCTACTGGCACTTTGTATATCTTGTATGTGTGTTTGTATTTACATTCTTTTACCTTCTCTGATAAAACGATTAACAATTAATTTTCAATATTAAAGGAATATGGAATTTCACGATAACTACCCTCAATACGAACTAATGGCTAACCACGATGAGGCTCATGGCAAACAAGCCCGTCGTACTTTATGGAACGTTTTCTGGGTGATGCTTGCCATCACTATTTTCGAACTTGTTGTAGGTTTTCTTGCTCCATCAAAAGGCTGGAGCGGCACCTGGTGGTTAAAGACCCTTTTTATCGGTCTTACTATTGCAAAGGCTGCGGCCATTGTATTATGGTTCATGCACCTTGGAGCTGAGGTGAAGTTCTTCAAATACGCGATCCTTGTCCCTTATGTCGTGTTTATGTTCTACACTATTTTTATTATTCTCACCGAAGGTACGTATGCAGGATCATCCGGCAGATTTGCAAAACCTGATCCAATTCTTGTAAAGCAACAGCAGGACCTGAAGAACGCACATCACGGCGGGGGACATATTGATGAACATGGAAACGATGAGGCTGCTAAAGGAAAAGGCCACAACTGAAATTATCCGCCATAGGCGGATCCGCCTTTGAAGGAAACCGGAGGGCGGAAAAATTAAGAAATTAAAAATTAAAAGCTGTTCGAGATGAACGGCTTTTTTTATGCGCATTTATTCGTACTCGCCGTCCTGGATCTCCCTGGTAAGCTTAGTAAAACCTACCACTTCTCCGTCATCATCGTGCAGGGCAGTTATAAGGATACTTCCCCAAAAAGTACTGCCGTCTTTACGTACACGTTTTCCAATATGTCTTGCCCGGCCTTCCGCTTTTGCGAGTTCCAGTAACTTTTCTGGCAGACCTTCCTGCCGGTCGGCTGGCAGGTAAAAGATCCGGAAGTTCTGGCCTATGATCTCTTCCTGGGTATACCCTTTTATCTTTTCCACTCCCTTATTCCAGCTCAGGATCGTGCCATCAATGTCCATGAGAATGATCGCAAAATCCTGTACTTCCTCGATCATTTTTTTATGTAAAAGCGCAAGTTTCTCCTTTAGTCCCATATAAAACAGTTCGAATAAAGATCTTTAATACGGTGACTAATGTAAATGTTAGGTTCGGAAAAGCAAAAAAATCATCCTTGTTTACCCTTATACAAATTGTACCCAACCCTGGGCGATTTAAAATGGTATTAATTATTACAGGATCGGGCAACTCAGCAGAAGACAGCGTTCCCTCACCAGGTCAAAAAAAAAAGCAATTGCGTTTTATTTTTCAATATCTTTATCTGAATACACTTTTTTAACTGATTTTAAGAAATCTCTATCGCGACACCCACCATGCAACTAATTCTCCGATCGGCAGTTATTATATTCCTGATAACGCAAAATCTTTGTGCGCAAAATCTTACTTCAAGTCTAACGGCCTGCTATGCCCTTAACGGCAATGGCAGTGAACCGGTAAACCTGCTCACTGCTACACTGGTAAACGTTTCTGCAACAACCGATCGTTTTAATAATTCAAATTCTGCGCTCGCATTTGCGGGAACCACTTCAAGCTACCTGCAACTCCCAAACAGTACCCTCATCAAGCCAAGTAACGCACTGTCATTTACGGGATGGATCAGAACAACTACGTTATCTTCCCAACAGATCTTATATGCGGGAAATTCCTGCGGCTCTTACTACGAGGGTTATTGTTTAGCGCTCCAGAATTTCGGAAACGGCTATAAACTCATAGGTGTGAAGTCGAGCGGAAGCTGCCAGTTTGCCGGCCAAACCGTGTTAGTGGGAGCTACAACGGTCAGTGCATCTACCTGGATGCACGTTGGTTTCTATGTTGGAAATGATTCCATCAAAGTGTTTTTAAATGGTGTGCAGGACGGTGCAGTGGCACTCAACTATGGATTTGTGTATTCAACTGCCGGCGTCGTCGTCGGAGGTTCAAACAACAGCGTCTTAAACAATCCTTTTATTGGGTCAATGGACAACCTACGCTTCTACAACAGGAAGCTCAGCAATAGCGAGTTCGCCGCAATTTACAGCACCGATCCCAGCTGCACTCCTCCCACTATTCCAACCACAGCCTCTTTCGCAGCACCAGATACAGTTTGTATCAACCAGGCATTTAGTCCTCAGAACCTGTCCACGGGAACTATTAACAGTTATTACTGGAATACCTGCTCGAGCACCCTTGCTCCCACTACCCTCACCAATACAGTGGCTTCAGGCAGTCCGCCTTTTTCCAACCCTGTATATATGTCGCATATTGCAGATAATGGAAATCATTATTTATTTGTGGTTAATCATGTCACAAATGTGCTTACCAGGCTGAACTTTGGTTCCACCCTCAGTAACACTCCTACCGCAACAAGTCTTGGCACCATTGCCTCCGGTGGAAATTCTGAAGGGATCCAGATCATAAAAGAAGGCACCAACTGGTACGGTTTAACGGTGGGCAACAACAACTCCACTCCCGTATTGAACAGGTTGAATTTCGGAACCAGTATTACCAATACACCAACAGTAACGGTGCTGGGAAATATCGGGAATCTGAATTATCCGCACGGCATCAAGGTGTTTTCACAGGGAGGAAATTATTATGCCTTTCTCGCAAATTATAACAGCGGTTCAATTTCACGCTTAAGTTTTGGTAATTCGCTCGCCAACACGCCGACCGGTGTCAATTTCAGCGCCGTGGGTAATTATTCATTAAGCGGACCCAATGACATGGCACTAATATCATCCGGTGGTAACTGGCATCTGTTCGTCACCAATCATAGCAGCGATCAGATTGTTAGGCTCGATTTCGGTAACAGCTTATTAAGTATACCTACCGCGGTAAATTTAGGTAATCCCGGCAATCTTTTAAACGGACCACGTGGCATCAGCATAAGTTCTGATTGCAACGGAATACGAGGATATGTTGGTAATTATGGCAATAATGCAATAATCAGTCTCTCGGCACCGAGCGGCACAGGCGCAATTACTTTAGCCAATTCAGGGATCAGTGCGGGTGTGGATTTTCCACATGATTTTGAAAGAGCGCGCGATGGTGACACTACTGTGATGTTTATTGCTAACGCCAATAACCACAGCATCACAAAAATAAAATTTGCTTCCTGCAACACCATTCCATCATCAACACTACAAACACCCACTTTTTCGTTTTCTACTGCCGGCACTTACACAGTAAATCTTGCCACCAACGAAAATTTACTTGATCAGTCAGCCACCTGCAAAAAGATAGTTGCAATTG
Organism: uncultured bacterium; assembly: GCA_966211905.1. GTDB lineage: Bacteria > Bacteroidota > Bacteroidia > B-17B0 > Aurantibacillaceae > Aurantibacillus. The sequence goes on along the minus strand of CBIHOL010000019.1, from coordinate 51,806 downwards.
GTCCCTTTACTGTTTCGGCCAGTGCAAGCTCAACACTTGCCTGCGGGGGACAGCCTATTGTTCTCACTGCTACAGGCGCCGGAAATTATACCTGGTATCCTGGTAATCTCACAGGCAGCAGTGTAACGGTTACACCCGTTTCAACTACTATTTACACGGTGGTAGGAGCAAAAGGAAGCTGCACCGCTGTTGCTACCATTACTATTGCCGCGTTGCCAGGTACCACTGTCAATGTGAGCGCTTCTCCCGCAGCTATCTGCGCGGGGATGTCTTCCACCTTAACAGCAACGGGAGCTTTAACATACTCGTGGCAGCCGGGAAATCTTTCGGGTAACATCCAGGTCGTATCGCCATTCGCTACTACTATTTATAGTGTGAGCGGGACAAATTCTCTGGGATGTGTTTCAAGCAAGACCATTGCACTTACAGTAACACCGTATCCGAATATTACATTTAATCCATCTAGTGCGGTGGCATGTTCCGCTACCGGTGCTACAATTACCGCTAACGGCGCAGCCGCGTATACCTGGTCTCCGGGTAATATGAATACGGCAGTGGTTGTTGTTAATCCTGGAGTAACCACCGTTTATACAGTTACGGGAAATACAAATAACTGCGTGAGCACAAAAACCATTAACGTTGTAGCTGCAACTTCACCCACAGTCACGATTTCGCCGGCAAGCCAAACAATTTGTTTTGGCGCAACCACGAATTTTACCGCCTCCGGAGCTTCGAGCTATACATGGCTACCAGGAAATTTCACAACAGCAGTCGTGAATGTTTCTCCTCTAGGTCCTATTACAATTTTTACAGTTACCGGAAGTAATGGTATATGTTCGGATATATCAACAGCAACTTTAGCTCTTGAGATAACGCCCAATCCTATTTTGGTAGCAACCCCCTCCATAATTTGTCGCGGCAATAGTTCCACATTAACTGCGAGTGGTGCCAATACTTATACGTGGTATCCCAGTGTGACAATTGGTTCATCAGTAGTTGTATCACCCACCACTACAACGCAGTATACTTTAATTGCAAAGAATTCAACTAACTGTCCAGTCTCAAAAACGATACAGGTTGTCGTCAACCCCCTGCCTACAGTAAATATCAGTCCTTCGTCCCAGACAGTATGTCCGGGGCCGGTAACACTTAGCGCAACAGGCGGAAACTCTTATACGTGGCAGCCGGGCGGTTCATCCGGCTCCGCACTTATCGCCTTCCTCAATGCCACCACGGTGTTCACAGTAACCGGCACTTCCAATAACTGTTCATCAACTGCTACTGCTATTGTAGTGGTAAGCCCAGGCCCGACAATCGGCATAAGCGTTTCTAACCCGACCATTTGCGCTGGAGGCAGCTCAACACTGACTGCAAACGGCGCAGTTAATTACACGTGGTTTCCGGGAGGTTCAACTTTGAACCCTCTTGTAGTTACTCCATCAGTATCTACACTCTACATGGTTGTGGGAGCATCGTCTGCGGCATGTACCGGCACTGCGCAAGCAACAGTGCTTGTGCAATCCAAACCACCGGTTAATATTACCGTCTTCCCTTCAGCTACAGTATGTACAAATACTTCATTTACGCTATCAGGAAATGGCGCGTCCACTTATACGTGGCTGCCTTCAAATGCCACCGGTCCATCGAAACCTGAAACTATTCCAACCCAGGGCATCACCGTTTATACCGTAATAGGATCAGCCTCCGGATGCACGGCATCGGCCACCCGAAGTATCACAGCAATTACAACACCAACCGTTTTTGCCATCGCTTCCCAGACACAGATCTGCAGCGGGCAATCAGTATCGCTCACAGCTGGAGGAGCTACTTCATATGTGTGGCAGACCCCTAATGTTATTGCCAGCACAAATATTATTGTGACGCCTACTGTTACTTCAGTATACACAGTTACCGGGTACAATAACGGGTGCAGCGACACTTTCACAATTCTTGTAGTAGTTAAGCCACTTCCCGTGTTAACGGTAGTGAGTTCGGCAAACCCTAATTGCAGCGGACAATCGGTTACGCTAACAGCCAACGGCGCCACCACCTACACCTGGTTGCCGGGTGGAATAACAGGGAATATATTGATAGTTACTCCAACCATCAGCACATTGTTCACTGTGTTTGGAACTAATAGCGTGGGCTGCACTACATCACTTAATTATGCGCAGATAGTAAATCCAAATCCTCAGATCAATATTGTTGCTTCATCAACCAATATATGCACAGGCGGCAGCGCTACGATAACAGGCGTCGGAGGAAGTTCAAACGGGAGCTATACTCTGCAGCCGGGCAACATGATCGGTAACAACTTTGTTGTGTCTCCCCTTTCTACCACCCACTATACCATGACCAGTCATGTCGGGCCATGTTTAAGCCGAAACACAATAACTATAAATGTTCTGCCGGCTGTTAACCTGGTATTAAACGCAAATCCTGGCTCTATCTGTGCCGGCGCGCAATCCACTTTAACAGCATCCGGTGCCGCCAGTTATACGTGGCTGCCTAATGCCAGCATCGGACCGGTAAAAGTTGTCAGTCCCTTTGTTACAACAGTCTACACCGTGCATGCTACCAATCCTGGCGGATGCAAAGCCCAGGGAACTGTAGCAGTCAATGTGGTTACTAATCCTACTCTTTCCATTTCAGCGAGCAGCAACTCAGTTTGTGCAGGTGAATCTGTCACTTTATCCGCAAGCGGTGCAGCGAGCTTCATCTGGCAACCCGGCGGGATGAATTCCAGCATAATAGTTGTATCACCGAATGTAAGCACCACGTACACAGTTTTTGGCTCTACCGGTTCCTGTAATTCAACTCCTGGAGTAATAAACATTACTGTTGGCCAATACCCTTTGCTTACCGTCCAGGTTTCTAAAAATAATATCTGTGCAGGACAAGCGGTTTCCCTTTCCGCTTCAGGCGCAACCAATTATACCTGGCAACCAGGCTCAGCCGCGGGATCAGCACTCACTGTGAATCCTTTGACAACTACAACTTATACTTTATATGGAGATAATTCAGGTTGCGTATCCCAGGTGCCTGTTACGATCACTGTAAATCCTTCCCCTGACTTCACAGTAACAGCGGAGCCACAGATTATCTGCGTAGGAAATTCCGCTCTGATTAAAGCCCGTGGTGCAGGATCTTACACCTTGCTTCCTCTTCTCATCACAAAGGATTCAAATTTTGTTGTCAGTCCACCCATTAGCACAACCTATACTGTTCTTTCAGGCAATTCAGGTGAATGTGTAAGTGAACGCACAGTTCAAATTGACGTGATAGCTCCGCCGACGCTTTCAATGAGCGGACCAGATGTTATCTGCAGCGGTCAATCTCTCACTGTAACAGCTACCGGTCCCGGTGTTTTTAACTGGATGCCAGGCAACCTGACCGGTAATACAGTTGTATTAAGTCCAACTGTTACCACCCAGTACCAGGTGGTTCAAACTGGCGGGGCAGGTTGTAATTTCAATTCCACTTTTACCATTACTGTAATTTCCTGCAACGGACCGGTATTCGGTCTCACCAATGCAGCTTCTACGCCTGTATTGCAGCACGGTAATTATTATCTCATCAATTTCACGGTGGTGGCTGTAAATAATTCACCTGTCAATCTAAATAAAGTAAGGTTGTACACCGATCTTGCATCCACGTTTCCGTCGCCATGCACTTACACCGTGTTGAACGCTCCAAGGATACTTTCGCATAACAGCGCATTGGTAGCGGATAATTCATTTGATGGAAGAACAAACCTTAATATTACTTCAGTGTCGGCCAGCACAATGGCGCCTAACAAACGTGACACGATCCAGCTTTCTGTGCTAGTGGCGCCAAATGGTTTTTATGGTCCGGTAGAAAACAGCGTGCTGGGTACCGCCGAGTCGGCAGCAGGATTTAGTTTTGCCGATAGCTCCAACAATGGTTTCCTGTGGGATCCTGATAAGGATGGTGATCCTACCAATAACAACGATGTTACTGTGATCGAGATCAAAAAGATCGAACTGTTTATTCCTGAAGGTTTCTCACCAAATGGTGATGGAAAATACGACGAGTTTGTAATTAAAGGAATGCAGGGGCGCAAAGCTAAGCTCCTCATCTTTAACCGCTGGGGCAGCAAGGTGTATGAAGATGAAGGAACCGACCTGCGATGGGATGGCAAGGCACATTTTGGATTAGTGGTCGGCAATGAACTGGTACCACCTTCTACTTATTATTATATCCTCCAATATTCAGATGGACAGAAAGAAAGCATGAATGGGTTTGTGGAGGTGAAGTATTAGAATCATTATTTAGAAAAATAAAAACAGGATTTTTAATCGCATAAATCTGATGTGCGCGGCACATGATTTTCCGTGTTCGTTGAAGCGTCATTTTGAGAGATCGGAAATGAAATTTTAATATCTTTACTGGAACCAACAGTACGCCGATCTACACCTGAAACATGCGAATCCTGAAAAGAACTATTTTCTTGCTGCTAACTAGTGGCTGCACCCTTTTTGCACAAAATTCAAATATCAGTTTAACTACACATTATGCATTCAACGGCAACGGGAGTAAAACAACAACCCCCCTCACGGCAACGTTAAATAATGTTTCAGCCACAAGCGATCGTTGTAATAATCATATTCCGGCGCGGGCTTTTTCAGACAGCACAACAAGTTACGTCCATCCAAACAGCCCGCTTAATAAACCGACGACCTCGTTATCAGGCGTGGGTACCGGCGAAATGGATAAGTTGCACTTTTACAATCGTAAACTCAGTGCATCTCAAGATGCGGCCTTGTACAGTACCGATCCCAGCTTTCTGCCCACAATAGCAACTAATGCTTTATTTACTGCACCCGACACCGTTTGCATTAATCAGTCATTCAGTCCTCAGAACCTTTCAACCGGAACTATCAGCAGTTATTACTGGAATGCATGCTCAAGCACGGCGGCACCTAATACCCTTACAAATTCAGTTGCCTTTGGAAATCCTCCATTCTACAATCCTGTTTACATGACCCATATACTTGATAACGGCAAACATTATTTGTTTGTAAATAATCATGTTTCTAATGAACTATTCAGACTGGATTTTGGTGCGAGTCTCAGCAACACGCCCAACATCACCAATTTAGGCCCAATTGCCTCTGGTGGTAATGGGGAAGGAATTCAAATTATCAAAATTGGAACTACGTGGTTCGGGCTTACAGTGGGAAATAATTCGGGTCCCGTACTCAACCGGTTAAACTTCGGTACCAGCATTACTAACACTCCAACGATTACCATGATAGGTAACGTTGGAAATTTAATTTATCCACACGGGCTCCAATTATTCACGGATGGTGGAAATTATTACGCCTTTGTTTCAAATTATTCAGGAAATTCCATTTCCCGCCTCGATTTCGGAAACACGCTTGCCAACACACCCACCGGAGTTAATTTCAATGCATTCGGAAGTTTTCCACTTAATGGTCCAAATGATATGGCACTCATTTCGTCAGGAGGTAACTGGCACTTATTTGTTACCAACAACGGAAACAACAGTATTACGCGGTTGGACTTTGGGACCAGCCTGTTAAACATTCCGACACCAGTAAATTTAGGTAATCCCGGTAATCTGCTCAACGCACCCCGGGCGATCAGTCTGAGTTCCGACTGCAACGGTATCACAGGATACGTATCCAATTATATTGATAATAAGATTCACACTATAACTGCTCCAACCGCTACGAGCGCATTGACTATTGGTAATGCAGGAATAGCAGCCGGACAGGCTTTCGCACACGATTTCGAAAAAGTGCGCGAAGGAGACACTACTTTTATATTTATAGCCAATGCAACGGGTCACAGTATCACCAAGATGAAATTCGCGACCTGCCACACGACTCCTTCTTCTACCCTACAATCTCCTTCGTTTTCATTTTCATCGCCCGGCACCTATACTTTAAATCTGGCGACAAATGAGAATTTATTTGATCAGTCGGCGATCTGCAAAAAGATTGTAGCCATTGGCGGGTTTGTTGTTTCAGCCACTGCAAGTTCGACCTTTGTGTGCGGTGGCAAACCAATTGTTCTTAGCGCTTCCGGTGCCAACAGCTATATCTGGTATCCCGGAAATCAGACTGGCAGCAGTGTTACCGTTACTCCCTCCTCTACAACTATATATACGGTGGTAGGAGCCAAAGGCACCTGTACTGCAATGACAACTATAACAGTGACAGCCTTACCTGGCAGCACGGTAAATGTAATTATATCACCAGCCTCTATCTGTGTTGGGATGTCCTCCAGCTTAACTGCAACAGGCGCGCTAACATATACGTGGCAACCGGGAAATCTCACAGGTAACTCACAGGTTGTTTCACCTGCTGCTACTACCATTTATAGCGTGAGCGGAACCACTTCGCTTGGCTGCATTTCGGGCAAGACCATTGCTCTGACAGTAACTGCATATCCGAACATAACTTTTGATCCTTCAAGTGCCGTTGTGTGCTCGGGCACCAGCGCCACCATTACTGCGCACGGCGCTGCCTCCTATTCCTGGTTACCGGGAAATATGACAACAGCTGTGGTGGTTGTTGCTCCGTCCGCTAACACCATTTATACGGTGACCGGAAATACCAATAACTGCGTGAGTACCAATACCATTATGGTAACTACTGCAATCTCACCCACAGTTACACTTTCCCTTACAAGCCAGAGCGTTTGTCCCGGTAGTCCAGCCACCATTTCAGCAACCGGCGCATCTTCATATACCTGGTTCCCTGGAAATTATACCGGGTCTATAATAAATGTTACTCCTTCAGTTACGACAATATATACAGTAACGGGCAACAATGGCAGTTGTGTTGCGCAGGATCGCACTGTCCATATCGAGGTTATTGAACCGGCCACTTATTCATTGAGTGGTCCTGATGTGATCTGCAGCGGGCAGTCGCTTACTGTTACAGCAAATGGTCTCGGTGCTTTTAACTGGGTTCCAGGAAATCTCAGTGGAAAAACAGTTGTTTTAAGTCCCACTATTTCCACAGTTTATCAGGTATTGCAGACAGGCGGAAACGGGTGCAATTTCAATTCTACTTTTACTGTAACTGTTTACTCATGTGATGGCCCTCTGTTTGGCATCACCGATGCTGCTTCCACGCCTTTACTTCAGCACGGTAATTATTATCTCATCAATTTCACGGTGGTGGCTGTAAATAATTCACCTGTCAATCTAAATAAAGTAAGGTTGTACACCGATCTTGCATCCACGTTTCCGTCGCCATGCACTTACACCGTGTTGAACGCTCCAAGGATACTTTCGCATAACAGCGCATTGGTAGCGGATAATTCATTTGATGGAAGAACAAACCTTAATATTACTTCAGTGTCGGCCAGCACAATGGCGCCTAACAAACGTGACACGATCCAGCTTTCTGTGCTAGTGGCGCCAAATGGTTTTTATGGTCCGGTAGAAAACAGCGTGCTGGGTACCGCCGAGTCGGCAGCAGGATTTAGTTTTGCCGATAGCTCCAACAATGGTTTCCTGTGGGATCCTGATAAGGATGGTGATCCTACCAATAACAACGATGTTACTGTGATCGAGATCAAAAAGATCGAACTGTTTATTCCTGAAGGTTTCTCACCAAATGGTGATGGAAAATACGACGAGTTTGTAATTAAAGGAATGCAGGGGCGCAAAGCTAAGCTCCTCATCTTTAACCGCTGGGGCAGCAAGGTGTATGAAGATGAAGGAACCGACCTGCGATGGGATGGCAAGGCACATTTTGGATTAGTGGTCGGCAATGAACTGGTACCACCTTCTACTTATTATTATATCCTCCAATATTCAGATGGACAGAAAGAAAGCATGAATGGGTTTGTGGAGGTGAAGTATTAAGAAATAAAAGATTGCATATAGAAAACAAAAAGGGTTTGATTGAATCAAATCCTTTTTTTGTTTATTGGCGGCACAATAAAAGATCAAGTATGATCGTCACAAATGGCAGCTAATTCCTGGAGCGTAGCGAGGCCATTAAGTTCTAAACTTGCGGTATAATCTCGTCATACTAACATATTTTTATGTTCTTTTTGTCTTGATACAAAAAGAACCAAAAAAATCAAGTCGCCGCGATGGCCCACCCGCTTTTGCTTTTACAAGAAGGACTAGCGAGGTAGACAAAATCTGCTAATCTGTCGAAAGAGCAAAACACAAATTAATTTATGGCATACTGAAGCAGATTTTGAAACCACACCTTTTCGGCCGCGAGGAGGCATGCGGCCGGGTGCGGCCCTCGCTGTCCTTCTAGTAAAAGCAATTCACAGCAAAGCTGCTCCCCGCGGCGACATGGCCCACGCACGGGGCCCTCTGTGTGCCTATCCAACGCACAACTGACTACCAGCGAATGCAAAATGATTCTGCAAAGCAGAATCATTTTTGTTTTACGAATTTGCTTTTGAAAGCAAGAGCTTTCAACGCTTCTTCATAAAACAAAAAGAGTTTGAGCTAAGCTCAAACTCTTTTGCATTCATTAGCGGAGACTGAGAGATTCGAACTCTCGATACGGTTTCCCGTATACAAACTTTCCAGGCTTGCTCCTTAAACCACTCGGACAAGTCTCCTTTTTAAGAGGTGCGAAGTTACGTCAAAATTGTCTGATTTGAAAATTGCGGATGTTATTGCTTTGAAAACAGATAGATAGCGGCCACGAGAAGTACATTGCTTCCCGTGATCTTTAATGGCACGCAGATTGATAAATTACTGCATGGCACGAAACCTTTCAAAGATCAGAACTCTCCTCAATTCTTTCGGCGCTGTTAAAGCACCTTTGAAAACGTATTCTCCCATGCTGGCGACTAAAACCCGGGACGTTTTTGATGACAAGGATTACATTTTCGAAGTCAAATGGGATGGTTATCGTATCATGGCAAGTTGCGCCAAATCAAAAGTGGATCTGAGAACCCGCAAAGGATTAAATTACACAGATGTGTACTCTTCAGTAACTGAGTCACTGAAAAAAATCCCTTATTCCGTGGTGCTCGACGGCGAGGTAATTATGCTGGATGAAGAAGGAAAACCAAGTTTTGACCTTTTACAAAACGTGCGGACCCTGGGCACAGAAAAGCTTCTTTACTGTGTGTTTGATATCCTGTGGTGCGAAGGTTATGACCTGACACAAATCCCACTAATGGATCGCAAAAAGGTGCTGGCAGAAGTGCTTGCCGGCGTTAAAGGCCATGTGGCCAACCCTGGCTATATTGAAACGAAGGGAAAAAAACTATTTAAAGAAATGCTCGATAAGGGCATGGAAGGCATTGTAGCGAAAGAAAAAAACAGCATTTATTCGCCAGGGACCAGGACTGAAAGCTGGCTTAAAATGCAGACAAAAAAAAGACAGGAATTTGTAATAGGAGGATGGACCGAATCAGATTCAGGCCGCCCTTTTCGTTCCCTGCTGTTCGGTTATTATGATAAAAAAGGTGGACTCATCTGCTTCGGTCATGCCGGTGGAGGTTATACCAATAAAAGCGCCGCGGCTTTAATGAACAAGCTGAAAAAGCTTCAGCAAAAAAAGAAAACATTTTCAAACGAGGTGGACGCTGATACAACAGTACATTGGGTAAAACCAGTGCTTGTAGGTGAATTCGAATACGCCACGGTGACAAAAAGCGGGAAGATCCGGAAGCCGGCTATTTTTAAAGGTCTGAGGACTGATAAGGATCCAAAAGATGTACATCTTGATTCACCTGTAAGCATCAGCAAAAGATCAACATCAGTCAGAAGCCATACAAGCAGCGAGGTCTCGAATAAAGAAAGTAATTGGCCTGTCGTAAAAGAAAAGCTACAAGAAGGTTCGAAAAACACTCTTGAGATAGAAGGCCAGAAAATACAGATCAATAATATTGAGCGGGAATACTGGCACGGAATCACTAAAGGTGACCTGCTGAACTATTATATTTCAGTAAGTGATTATATTCTCCCGTACCTGAAAGACAGGCCTCTTTCGTTGCATATTAAACATGAGGGTGTTTTTAAAACCGGACTGTATATTAAAGGTATGGAAGGCAACGCGCCGGAATTTGCGGAAACGTATGTAACCAAACGGAAACACCGCGCGGCGAATCGTTCGCAAAAGATAGATTACCTCTTGTGTCAGAATTCTGCGACATTATTGTACGTTATCAATCTGGGTTGTATCGACATTAATCCCTGGAACTCAACAACGGCACACCCGGAGCATCCAACCTATCTTGTTATCGACCTCGATCCGTCGGGAGATTCATTCGAACCTGTTATAAAAACGGCGCAGGTGGCACATGAGGTGCTCATTGAATTAGGCATAATATCATTTCCAAAAACTTCGGGTAAAACAGGTATTCATATCTTTATTCCCGTTTCACCGGTATTTACGTTTCCACAGGCCAGGTCCGTAGTTGGACTGTTAGCGCGGCTGATAAACGAAAGGATCCCCGACATCACAACAACAGAAGACCTCATTGAAAAAAGAGGTGACAAGGTTTTTATTGATGATAATAAAAACGACCTGGCAGATACTCTTGCATCCGCATATTCTGTGCGACCTGCCCACACACCAACCGTCTCGGCCCCACTTGACTGGAAGGAAGTGAAGACCGGTCTGGATCCGGGAAAATTTACGATCAAAAATATGAAGGCCCGCATCACTAAAAAAGGAGATCTTTTTAAAGAGATCCTGAATCCACGCATCCAAAAAAAGAATACCTCTATAATTAAAAATATTCTATCCACTCTCCCTGACCTGCTGGGATAGACGGCGCTTAATTTATTTATATCAAACAAAAATAATTTGTGTAATAAATGATAATTTGCAGGTTGTTAACGAAAAGCAATCGGCATGAAGATCGCAACCTATAATGTTAATGGCGTCAATGGTCGCCTCCCTGTGCTGCTTCGCTGGCTCAAGGAAAAACAACCAGAAGTTGTCTGCCTCCAGGAGCTTAAGGCTCCGGACGAAAATTTCCCTTTGCAGGCCATTGAAGACGCAGGTTACAAGGCAATATGGCATGGTCAGAAAAGCTGGAACGGCGTAGCGATCCTTTCCAATAAATATGACATCAAAGAAGTAAGCCGCGTTTTACCGGGCGATGCTGAGGATCTTCAAAGCCGCTATATCGAAGCAATGGTGAATAATATTCACATAGCCTGTCTTTATCTGCCAAACGGGAATCCTGCTCCTGGACCTAAATTTGATTATAAGCTCGGCTGGTTTAAACGGCTAGCCTCCCGCTCAAAAGAATTGCTCGATCTAAAGCAACCGGTAATAATGACGGGCGATTTTAATGTAATGCCAACGGAGCTTGATGTTTATAAACCGGAGCGCTGGGGCGAAGACGCCTTGTTCAGACCCGAAACAAGACAAGCTTTTAAAGAGCTGGTGGATCAAGGGTGGACTGATGCCATCAGGACATTATATCCCACTGAAACGATCTACACTTTCTGGGATTATTTCCGCAACGCTTACGGACGCAATGCAGGTCTTCGGATCGATCATTTTTTACTGAGCCCGCAAGTGGCTCCCCGGCTCAAAGCAGCTGGTGTAGATAAAGAGGTGAGAGGTTGGGAGAAAACGAGCGATCATGCGCCAGTGTGGATCGAAATTAAGTAACAGCGCTTTAACATCTTCCAATTATTAATTCGAAGCGGTCATAACACTTTATGCCGGCAAAAGTCTTCATTGCCTGTACGCACCTTATCCATGCCAGGAAAACCGGTTAATTCTTTTCCGGAAAAAAAAACACATCGGACCCATCCAAATGAAACTTTTAATTGTAATTGTTAACTACCTGAGTAATCAATTAAATTTTTGGTATGTCTTTTCTCCTCTTCAACAGAACCTGGTATTGCACTGCTATAGATCCCTGGCCCCGCGATAACCAGGTGGTTATGGTATGTACTTCAGGAAACATCACGCCTGCGCGGTTCGACGGCAGATCAAAGTGTTTTGTTATTGAAATACATGAGGTCAGGCGGCAACTTGACCCAAAAAAAAGGCTGCTGTACTGGGCCGAACACTATGACCAGTAAAATTAAGACTTGCAGGAAATACGTTTAAACCCGGATATTTCCGCAAGACACATCGCTGTTTTCACAGTGGACAGGATAGAATAAAATTTCAGAGATTTTTTTTCCCATTTTATTTGGCATCACCTGTTTTCGGCTGGTATAAACTTTGTTTGTCACGTTGCATTATGGCAAACAGAAATAAAAAACAGGAACAGAAGCAGCGCCCGCACGCAAAGAAGAAAAGCGTCGGCAGCAGCCATGGCAAAGAGTCTGAAGAACAACAACCACGAAAAAGATACCAGTACCAGGACATTTTTTCGCCGTCACATATTATGTGAACGGATCCTTATAATTAAATGAACCGCGGGAGAAAGTGATTTTTTCTACTGCATAAGTCAAGAATTGTTTAACGCTAAAATAAAAACTAGAGAATGCTTGCAATGAACTACCGCGGTCCTTACCGCATCAGAACTGTAGATAAACCAATGCCTAAAATAGAGCATCCCCAGGACGCAATTGTGAGAGTAACGCGCTCATGTATCTGTGGATCCGATCTGCATATTTATCATGGCCTTGTACCCGACACCCGCGTTGGATCCACCTTTGGGCACGAATTTATTGGTATTGTTGAAGAGATAGGAAAAGATGTGCAGAAGCTAAAAGTCGGAGATCATGTGATCGTACCATTTAATATCAGCTGTGGTAAATGCGCGTTCTGCAAACAGGGACTTTTTGGAAACTGTCATGAATCAAATCCTGAAGCTACCGCAGTGGGTGGAATCTTTGGCTACTCGCACACGGCGGGAGGGTTCGATGGTGGTCAGGCGGAATACGTTCGTGTTCCTTATGCAGATGTGGGGCCAACAGTAGTGCCCGAGTGGATGCATCCTGAGGACGCCGTATTACTTACTGACGTTGTGCCCACAGGTTATCAGGCAGCAGAGATGGGCGGGATTAAAATGGGTGATACCGTAGTAGTATTCGGCGCAGGGCCAATTGGTATAATGGCTGCACGTTGCAGCTGGCTCTTCGGTGCGGCAAGGGTCATCATTATCGACCACGTTGAATACCGCCTTGAGTTTGCAAAAAATTATGCCCAGTGTGAAGCCGTCGATTTTAAATCTCTTCCTGATGTGGTAGAATTTGTAAAACGCACAACAGACGGACTCGGAGCAGACGTATGCATTGATGCTGTGGGTTGTGAAGCAGCCGGTGATGCCATGCAAACCCTCACCGGCCGCAAAATGATGCTGCAGGCAGGATCTGCAACCGCACTGCACTGGGCAATAAATTCAGTAAAAAAAGGTGGTATAGTTTCGGTGGTGGGTGTATATGGTCCCACCGGCAACCTGGTGCCAATCGGTAACGTGGTAAACAAAGGCATCACCATCCGTGCCAACCAGGCATCTGTAAAAAGATTATTACCAAGACTGATCGAACATGTAAAAGAAGGCAGGTTAAATCCTCGTGGAATTATCACCCACCGGATCCCTCTCGAAGAAGTAGCTTATGCCTACCGTTTGTTCTCTGACAAACTTGACAATTGTATTAAAACAGTATTAATTCCTCCAACAGCAGCGTGACCATGGAAAATGAACAGAACATAGAAGAGATGCGGAAAAAATTCTCGCATATTAAAGGATGGGGTATTGATGCAGACCCTGAAAATGAACCGAATTACCCATATAAGATCTATACAGGTGATGATCATAAACGTTTGAACTGGGAGAGGCCGCCGCAGCAGGAAGAGACCGTGGAACTTCTTCAATCAACTGAACATCTGCGCACGCCTGCGGTTTTTGGAACAGTGGCTCCGCCGTCGGGACTAAGTGGCGCCCTCAGGAGACAGGCTTTTAAATACAGTGAGAATATGCTGCGTCACTGGCTGATGCTCATCTTTGCCGACCGCGTGGATGTGGTGGAAGGACTTCTCAGCGATGTCGCCACCGGAAAGATTCCCAGGGTGAAAAAAGAGAGAGGCTTTGATGCCCTCACGGAGCACAATAAAAAATTGTTGTTGAAAAGAGCAGCATTCCGCGGAGCGATCTATGGAGCTGCCATAGCATTTATTGCTACTGCATTGATGTCGGGAGATAACGACTCAAATGCACGAAAGAAAAAATCAGGCAGTAAAGTTGTTGCAGCGTAATAATTGTCGCTCGCGACTTTCGTATAAAAAGGTTCGCATGGACTATAGAAGCCGGACAAGGTTTTAAAAGATCATGCGAACCTTTCCTTTTTCTGTAACGGATTACTAATCCATATTTACTAACTTTAAGTTGCCTAATAACAATACTATGAAAAAAGCAACTTATACACTTTCGTTCCTGGTCCTGCTGGCCTTTTCGTGTTCAAACGAAACAAAGGTCATGGCCAGCGATGTGCCACCAGCTGTATCTGCAGCATTAATGCAAAAATATCCTGATGCAAATGATATTGAATGGGAAATGGAAAAGAATGATGATCGTATAAATTACGAAGCTGAGTTCAGATCAGGGGGCAAAAAAAAGGAAGCACTCTTCAGCGCAGACGGAAATTTTATTAAAGAAGATTAGAGTTCCCTGTTGGAAGCTCCAAGAGGGGCAAAACTCAGCCAGCGTGGGTAGTACGTGTACTTGAGCATGAAGCAGGATAATGTGGGTGCCAGTTTTGTTGGGAACACCCGCGTTACTGCATCGTTTGCCAGGAACGCTACGTAATGAAACTCACTGGTGGGCAGCAGTCCGTACTGGTATGAAATAGAAAATTCCTGCCTTCTTTCCATCTCATCCATTTGCAGCAACGACACTGAGAGATACAGATCAGGTGAATACGTGCTTTGCCATGCCTGGTAGGTAGAATAAATACCAACGGTTGCCGGCACATCGCCTTCCAGGTCAAAACCTAAACTATACTGGTATGGAATGTAAAAGGACGAAACAACGCCAGCGCTATACTCAAACTTATATTTTTTCTGCTTCGCGGTCTTATATGAGATCACGAGCGGAACTTCAGGACTAATAAAACCAGCATCGAAATTAAATTGTCCATCCACTCCGGGAAAATCAAGGTTCTCGGTTACACAGCGATATTTTTTAAGATGCACTCCGGCACCCGTGCGCACTGCCCAGCTGTCGTTGATCCTGAAAAAAAGTTTACCGAAAATGCCAAAACCAGGCGCGATCGCACCGCCCGTGCTTTCATCAATATATTCGGAATTGCCTTTGTGAAAAAATGTATTGTTAAGGGCCACTCCAAAACCAGCCTGAATGTTCTGCGAATTAATTTTTTCGGAAAAACAAACAGTTAAGAGTAAAAAGAAAAGAAGAGATCTCATATGTGGCTCAAATATAGTTGTTTATCTCTCAATAACCATGTCCAGGGCCTAAAGAGAGCTTTCGGTGCAAAATTTTTGCCTCCTCTGACTGTTTGTAAAACCACTTTTTTTTGTTGAAAACTACGATCCTCCATGAACGCATTGTCCTTTATTTTTAACAAAACTGAATTTCTATGAATGACCTCCGCCTCCATTTAAAAGTCGCACAAATACTCAATCTTAATAACCGCGATGTTACCGCCACCATCGAACTACTCGATGAAGGCGCGACCATCCCATTTATCTCCCGTTATCGTAAAGAAGTGACCGGCAGCCTCGACGAGGTGCAGATCATGCAGGTGCGCGACGAAATTGAAAGACAAAGACAGCTCGAACAGCGCAAAGAATCCGTTCTCAAATCAATTGAATCGCAGAATAAGCTCACAGCTGAATTAAAAGCGCAGATCCTCGCAGCAGAAACCATAAGCAAGGTAGAGGATCTTTATCTTCCGTTTAAACCACGGCGGCGCACGCGTGCAACCATCGCGCGTGAGAAAGGACTTGAACCTCTCGCCCAGCTGATCCTTGCACAAAATAACATACGAGTTGATGAAGAAGCTGAAAAATTCGTTTCAGTGGAAAAAGAAGTGGCCACTGCAGAAGACGCTTTAGCCGCAGCACGTGATATCATTGCCGAAATAATGGCGGAGGACGCAGCAAACCGGGATCTGATCCGTGAACTTTTCAAAAAAACAGGCATCATTAAAAGTCGTGTTATTAAAGGTAAAGAGGAAGAAGGAGAAAAATTCTCTGATTATTTTGAGTGGGATGAAAAGCTGATGTCCTGTCCAAGTCACCGATTACTAGCCATGCGACGGGGTGAAAAAGAAGATATTCTTATACTGGATGTGATCGTTGACCAGGAAGAAGCGCACAGTTTAATTGAACGCAGGATGATCACCAGCCGTGGAGAATGCGCGCAACAGATCAAACTTGCCATTGAAGAAGGCTATAAGAGACTGCTTCAACCTTCCATTGAAGCTGAAATGCGCCTGCTCACAAAACAGCAGGCCGATGAGAAAGCCATTGTTGTGTTCGCAGATAATCTTCGTGAATTATTGCTTTCTTCTCCACTGGGACAAAAATCAATTCTTGCCATTGACCCCGGTTTCCGCTCAGGGTGCAAGGTAGTAGCATTGAATAAAGAAGGTAAATTACTTGAAGAAACTGTTATTTATCCGCATGAGCCACAACGCCGTGTTAGTGAAGCGGAGATGGTAGTACTTGCTTTCTGTCAGAAACATAACCTGGAAGCTATAGCTATTGGAAATGGAACTGCATCGCGCGAAACAGAACAATTTGTAAGGGGCATTGATGTGTTGCCAAAATCTATTCCTGTCATAGTGGTGAGTGAGGCCGGAGCTTCTGTATACTCGGCTTCTGATGTTGCCAGGGAAGAATTTCCCGATAAGGACGTGACGGTGCGGGGGGCGGTTTCTATCGGTCGCCGTCTTGCCGATCCGCTCGCTGAATTGGTGAAGATCGATCCGAAATCAATCGGCGTTGGACAGTACCAGCACGATGTTGACCAGGGACTGCTTAAGAATAAGCTGGATGAAGTAGTGGGCAGTTGTGTGAACGCGGTGGGCGTTGAATTAAACACAGCTTCCAAGCAGCTTCTGTCGTACGTTTCAGGTATCGGTCCTGCTCTCGCACAAAATATTGTTGAGTACCGGAATGAAAAAGGAGCATTCCGCTCACGAAAAAGTTTACTTGAAGTTCCGCGCATGGGTGAGAAAGTATTTGAGCAGTGTGCCGGGTTTTTAAGGATCCGTAACGGTGTGCATCCACTCGATCAGAGTGCAGTGCATCCTGAAAGTTATCACATCGTTGAAAAAATGGCCAGCGATCTTAACTGCGGCATTAATGATCTTGTAAGCGACAAAGAACTTCGTAAGAAGATCAAACTCACCGATTACGTGACAGAAACTGTTGGTTTACCTACCCTTAAAGACATAATGAGTGAGCTCGAAAAGCCGGGAAGGGATCCGCGTAAGGAATTTGAGATCTTCAGCTTTGATGAGAACGTTCATGAGATCAAAGATCTGCGCGAGGGAATGAAGCTGCCCGGTATTGTTACCAACGTTACAAACTTTGGTGCTTTTGTTGATATTGGTGTTCACCAGGACGGCCTGGTTCACATTTCCCAGCTTTCAGATACCTATGTGGATGATCCGAATAAGATCGTAAAAGTAGGTCAGCAGGTATGGGTAAACGTAACTGAAGTAGACGCGAAAAGAAAACGCATCGCTTTAAGTATGAAGGGCGAAGGTCAGGTGAAAAAAACCGCAATGTCAAAAACTGCTGTTAAGGAAGAGGCCTACAATCCTAATGACATGAACAGCGCGCTGGCAGCATTAAAAAGTAAATTCAAGAAATGATGATGGCCCCTTATGGCCTGGTGGGCAGGCACCTCGCCCACTCGTTCTCAAAAGTTTATTTTGAAAAAAAATTCCTCGACCTCGGTCTTGAGGATCACTGGTACGACCTGTTTGAAATTGCTGAGATCGCTGAGCTCGAGACTTTATTAAATAGTAATCCCGAGCTTAAAGGATTTAATGTAACGATACCTTACAAGGAGGAGATCATTCCTTTTTTAAGTTATATCGATCCTGAAGCGCATGAGATCGGCGCGGTAAATTGCGTGAAGATCATTCACGGGGCACTGCAGGGATATAATACCGACGCGTATGGATTTTCCCAAAGCATAAAACCATTTCTCGATACCAATCATCAGCGTGCACTCATCCTGGGCACCGGGGGTTCATCCAAAGCAGTGGCGCATGTGCTCAGGAATATCGGGGTGGAAGTTTTTTACGCTACGACGTCTGAAAAAAAAGGAGATAATTATTTTTCTTACGATGAGATCAACGAAAGAATGATGAATGCATTTAAGCTCATTGTAAACACCACACCAGTGGGAATGTTTCCTGACAGTGATGCGTCACCATCTATCCCGTATGAATTTTTCACTCCAGAACACCTGGCGTACGACCTGGTCTATAATCCTGAACAAACCGAATTTTTACGTAAAGCCGCTGAACGGGGCGCCATTACGGTGAATGGACTGAGCATGTTGCATCTTCAGGCGGAAAAGAGCTGGGAAATCTGGAATAGCTAAAAAGTACGAAGTACGAGGTACGAAGTACGAAGTAGTATGATGAAATCTGTCTTACATTTCATTATTTTTACCGCTATTTACGCAAAGGTTGACGCAAAGGCCGCAAGGCGAATTCATTTTCATTGTGTACGTTGTAGCTTACTACAGGTCGGAGAAACCAGCTGAAATCAGAACACTAGAGGAGCGTCTTCGCCATCGCTTGTTACGAAATGCAAGATGAATTAACTCGTCGTTCGTAATTCGTACTTATTTCAAATGTTTAAATGAATGAGATAATTTCTGTTCTTAAGTAAATCGTACATCATAATATTGACCGAGGTGAGCCCGTGCGATAGCTGTTCTTCATTCGTACCTCGTACTTCGTACTTCGTACTTAATTGAATGTAATCTATTTCTGCTCCTTACGTTCCCGTTTATATTCCTTATAACAATCCATCACTTTTGAATACAGCTCTGCACCATCGTGCATCATTATAAAGTAGTCGTTCACGTAATAACAGTATTTTCTGAACTCGGCGAAGTTGATCGTTTCATCGCCGGTGAGTCGCCTGAGGATTTCGGGATTGAACTTTTTCTCCACCTGTTCTTCTATCAGGAGGTTCTCAAAGATCTGTGCAAGCTTGCGTACCTGTTTTCCCTCTTTGCTGTACCTCATGTATAACGCGGTAATAGGGCTCCGTCCGTAATCAATGGTTTTAATCCGACTGCGATCAATGATATCATTCATGTATTCGCGTTCGTAAGGTTGAAACTTAAATGCAGTAACTACAACCGGACGCAGGTTCACTGGAAGCGCAGTAAGCACCACTTTTACTTGTCCTTTGCTATCTTTTGGGAGATCCCTTACCGGAATAACGGTCTTGAGAAAACCGATGTAAGTGCACATAAGCGTATCATCGTTCCTGCACAATAAAGTGAATTTACCTTCATTGTCGCTCATCGTTCCGTTACCGTTACTTTTATTGATGATATACACGAACGGCATAACCGTTACGCTGTCGCGTTCAACAACGCTTCCCCGGATGACCTGCTGGCTGTAAAGAGAGTTGAAAAGAAGACAAAAAAGAACTACAATTATTTTGCCGGTATTCAATGTTCTAAATTAGCTTTAGTGGAAATATTTATAAACACAACGTTGATAATTTAACCTTTTTTAGGCACAAGTATTTTTCTTCCAACTCACGAATAGGCGTATTTTTAAAGCTAGTAAATGGACAATTTCATAGTATCGGCGCGCAAGTACAGGCCACAGCACTTTAACACGGTTGTTGGTCAGTCGCACATCACTAACACCTTAAAGAACGCAATTATTACCGGACAGCTGGCACAGGCCTATTTGTTCTGCGGACCGCGGGGTGTGGGAAAGACCACTTGTGCACGGATCTTTGCCAAAACTATCAATTGCACCGCTATTACTCCTGCCGGAGAAGCTTGCGACAAGTGTGAATCATGCCTGTCGTTCAACAGCGGCGCATCATTAAACGTATATGAGCTCGACGCTGCCTCCAATAACTCAGTGGAGGATATCCGCTATCTTGTAGACCAGGTTCGGTTCGCTCCGCAACTGGGAGAATACAAGGTATATGTGATCGACGAGGTGCACATGCTTAGTAACGCTGCTTTTAATGCCTTCCTTAAAACCCTTGAGGAGCCACCTAAACACGCCAAATTCATCCTGGCCACTACTGAAAAGCACAAGATCATCCCCACGATATTATCACGCTGCCAGGTCTTTAATTTTAACCGGATCAAAACCGAGGACATCAGCAATCATCTTGCCTTTATGGCAAAGAATGAAAACGTGACCTTCGAACCGGAAGCCCTGCACGTGATCGCTCAGAAAGCCGACGGAGGCTTGCGTGATGCCTGCTCCATTTTTGATCAGATGGTTGCCTTTACCGGTAATCATCTTACCTACAAACAGGTGGTTGAAAACCTCAACGTGCTCGATTATGATTATTATTTCAGGATCGCCGATGCCTGCCTCGGACAGCGCCTGCCTGAAGTAATGCTGATCTTCGACGATATCCTGCGAAAAGGATTTGACGCTCATAACTTTATTGTAGGATTTGGCGAGCATCTCAGGAATATCCTGGTAAGCAAGGATGAGCAAACCATCGTTCTATTGGAGATCAGTGAAAATCTCAAAAAAAGGTATGCCGAGCAGGCCGCGCAGAGTTCCTTGAATTTTCTGCTCAAAGCTTTGTCAATCATCAGCAAGACCGATGTAAATTACAAAAGCGCAAAAAATCAACGGCTTCTCGTTGAAATGGCGCTGATGCAATTGTCATATCTCACCGCACCTCTGGATGCGGAAAAAAAAAACGATGAAATAGAGGTTGAAGTTCCTGCGTCTGCATCGCCGGCCGCTCCGTCAACCCAATCAAAAGTAACCGCCCTCAAGGAAGCAGAAGTGAAATACGCTTCAAAACCCACCGTTCCTTTTGAGCAGCTCAAGATCCGCGCATCTTTCAGCCTTAATGAAATGAAAAGCTTCCAGCCGGTTACCGCGGGAGGCACAGCTATGCTGGTGGCCGAACCTGAAACAGGACTTCAGAACAGGGAAGTAACAGGAGAAGACATTATTGCTGCCATCACATCGTATGCTGAGCAAAAACTTCAAAGCGGCTCACGTCAGCTCGGTACTATACTAAAAACAGCACAGATCACTTATCAAAATAAAACCATCAGTCTCACGATCAACAACGAAACCCAGAAAGAGCAACTGCTGGGCGTGAAACAGGAATTTATTGACGAGATCCGAAGGAAAGTTCAGAATAATTCCATAGGCCTTGAGATAGGGATCTCCCAGGTCGAAGTGCAGTCCAGGGCTTATAAGCCCGTAGACATTTTCAAAGCAATGGCCGAGAAAAATCCGGCCCTCCTCGAACTTAAAAAAAGGTTCGATTTGGAAATAGATTACTAATTTTAAATCCGATTTAAAACTTACAAATGAAGTTACAACTGCTTGTGCTTGCTGCAACTGTGGGATGTTTCACAATAACGCCCGCACAAAAACCCGCACAGGGTAAGGACGCTGCAACACCTCCTAAAGTGGCCAAAACACCACTTAAATTTGAAACAGTTCCAAACGATCCGTTAAATGCCAGGATCTATACTCTGCAAAATGGCATGAAAGTATATCTTTCTGTTTACAAGAACGCGCCCCGCATTCAAACCTATATTGCAGTTAAAGCAGGCAGCAAGAACGATCCTGCCAACGCCACAGGACTTGCACATTACCTCGAGCATATGGTCTTTAAAGGCACCGATGTTTTTGGAACCAAGGATTTTAAAGCAGAAAGTGCGGAAATAAAAAAGATCGAAGAGCTTTACGAAGTTTACCGTAACACGAAAGATGAAGCTCAGCGCAGCAGGATCTATCACCAGATAGACAGTGTAAGCGGCGTTGCAGCAAAGTATGCGATCGCCAACGAGTACGACAAGATGCTGGCAGGTATTGGTGCTGACGGAACTAATGCATTTACATCCTTTGATCAGACAGTATATGTAAACGATATTCCTGCAAACCAGATCGGCAACTGGCTGAAGATCGAGGCAGAGCGCTTCAGGAAACCTGTGCTTCGTTTGTTTCACACAGAGCTGGAAGCCGTATACGAAGAAAAGAACCGTGGTCTCGACAGCGACGATAACAAAGTGTGGGAAGCGCTCTTCGAATCACTGTTCAGGAATCATACCTATGGCACACAAACAACCATCGGCACCATTGAACATCTCAAGAACCCGTCGATGGTGGAGATCAATAAGTACTATAACAAGTATTACGTTCCTAATAACATGGGCATTATTATGAGCGGTGATTTTGATCCTGACCAGACAATTAAAATGATAGAAAAATATTTCGGGTCGGTTTCTTCAAAACCGGTTGAAACGTACACATACCAGCCTGAAGCACCGATCACCAAAAAGATCGTAAAAGAAATTAAAGGACCCAATCCTGCCAGTGTAAACATGGCATGGCGATTTGCAGGCGAAGGATCGCGTGATGCCGACCTGTGCACCATGATAGCAGGCATCTTATATAATGGCACTGCAGGTTTACTTGATATTAACCTCAACCAGGCACAAAAGGTCCTTACCAGTAACGACTTTTATTATCCCATGAAAGACTACAGCATCTTCGCATTCAGCGGTGAGCCAAAAGAAGGCCAGTCGCTTGAGGAAGTGGAAAAGCTCATTCTTGAACAGATCAGCCTGGTAAAAAAAGGAGACTTTCCGGACTGGCTGCTGGAAGCCGTGATCACCGATTTTAAGCTGAGAAAAACAAAGGAACTCGAAAATAATAATACGAGGGCCGATGCTATGATGAATGCGTTTGTTAACGACCTGAACTGGCAGCAGCAGGTAAATACGATCGAACGCCTTTCAAAGATCACTAAAAAAGAGATCAGCGAATTTGCAGCAAAGAATTTTTTAGAAAATAATTATGCAGTGGCTTATAAGCGTATAGGGGAAGACAGCGTTGTAAAAGTTCAGAAACCTCAGATCACCCCTGTTGAGCTGGATCGTGAAAACACGTCACCATTTGTAGAAGAGATCACAAAGTCAACACCAAAGGAGATCCAGCCAAAATTTCTCGATTACGAGAAAGATATTGTAAAGTCGGTAATAAAGTCAGAGATCCCTCTTCTTTATAATAAGAATACTGAAAACCGCCTGTTCGAATTGTATTACAAATTCGATATGGGAAGTAACAATGGAAAGATCTTCCCGGTGGCAGTGAAGTACATTCCTTACCTGAGCACGAGGGACATGACGGCAGCGCAGATTAAACAGGAACTTTACAGGCTGGGTTGTTCGTTCAATGTGTTTACCGATAATGAAAATACCTGGGTGAGCCTTGTGGGATTGAACGACAATTTTGATAAAGCCCTGCAGCTGTTTGAAAAAGTTCTGTCTGAGCCAGTGGTTGACCCGGTGGTTCTAAAGAACCTGGTAGGCGATATGATCAAGGAGCGAAACGACAATAAGCTTCAGAAAAGACTTATCCTTAACAGGGCAATGACAAATTACGCACGTTATGGAGCGGTTAATCCTTTCTCGTATGTTTTAAGCGACGAGGAGCTTAACAGGATCAGTCCTGATGAGATCAGGTCAACGATCATGAAATTTCCGTCATTTGAACACAAGGTACTGTATTACGGTCCAAAAGAAATAGCTGCAGTAAAAGCCGCCCTTAACCAGTACCATAAAGTGGCCGACAAGCTGGTTCCTGTTCCTGCACCGCAGAAATTTGAGGAAAAGATCCTGGAAAGAACAGTGTATGTAGTGGATTACGACATGAAGCAGGCCGAGATCGTGATGTTGTCGAATGGCGGAAAATATACGCCGGAGATGGTACCGGTGATCACGCTTTATAACAATTATTTCGGCGGTGGCATGAGCAGCATTCTTTTCCAGGACCTCCGCGAATCAAAAGCCCTGGCTTATTCAACTTATTCGAGATACAATCAACCCAACAAATTGTATAAGACCTATTTTAATCTTTCCTACATTGGTTCGCAGGCCGACAAATTATCCGAAGCGCTGAAAGGACTGAGCGACCTGTTGAATGAGATGCCAAAAGCCAATGGCAGTTTCTCAGCAGCAAAAGAAATGATCCTCCAGGAAATGCGCACGCAGCGGATCACAAAGGCAGCTGTGCTTTTTAATTACCTGGAAGCCCAGGAACTGGGATTAAAGACCGATATCCGCAAACAGATCTTCGAAAAAGTGCAGAACTATAATTTTGAAGACGTGAAAAAATTTCACGAGCAAAACATAAAAAACAAACCAACTACTGTGCTTGTGCTTGGTAAAAAGGATAATCTTGACCTTAAAGCCCTGGAGAAATACGGTCCGGTAAAATTCCTGACGCTCCAGGAAGTGTTTGGTTATTAATTTTCTGAAACAACAAATAATGATCTCTTTCGATAATACAGAGAACGCCTTTAAAGCAAAAACAAATTCTGAGCTGCGCCGGTCATTCTGGTTGTTCAAATTAATCAGTAATCCTGCACTGGTGAATCTTGGTGCTACATTCGGACCGATAGCTATAAATGCCGGCATGAAGGGGCTGATCAAAAAAACCATCTTCAATCAATTTGTGGTAGGAGAAACCATCCATGATTGTTCGGCAACAATTAAAGAGCTTGGCAAATACAATATTGGCACAATTCTCGACTACAGCGTTGAAGGGAAAGAAAGCGAAAAAGATTTTGATGCCTGTCTGCACGAAACACTTGAAACAATACATAAAGCTGAAAATGATCCGAACATTCCGTTCTGCGTTTTTAAGGTAACTGGTCTTGCCCGGTTTGCTTTGCTTGAAAAAGTAAGTGCAGGCTCTCACCTCTCAACAGAAGAAAAGGAAGAATGGGAACGGGTGAAAACCCGGGTTAACCGTATCTGTGGAGCTGCTGCAGAGAACTCTCAGTCCATTTTTATCGATGCCGAAGAAAGCTGGATCCAGCAGGCAATTGATGACCTCGCTAACGAGAACATGGCGCGCTGCAATAACACCACGGCCATCGTTTATAATACTTACCAGTTGTATCGTCACGATCGTTTGTCTTATCTCGAAAAAAGCATTAACGAAGCGAGGTCAAAAGGGTATAAGCTGGGTGCTAAGCTCGTGAGGGGTGCTTATATGGAAAAAGAACGCAAACGCGCTATTGAAAAAAATTATGCTTCTCCGATCCAGCCCGACAAAGGATCAAGCGACCGGGATTACGACGCGGCGTTAAAACTGTGTGTGGCCAACAAGGACATTGTTTCAGTTTGCGCAGGAACACATAACGAGAACAGTAGTTTGTTGCTGGTTAAATTAATGCAGGAAAATAATATCCAGCCTTCTGATAAGCGCTTTTACTTTTCGCAATTATTTGGCATGAGCGATCATATCAGCTATAATCTTTCGCTGAGCGGATATAATGTAGCAAAATATGTTCCTTACGGACCGGTGAAGGAAGTACTCCCTTATCTGATAAGGAGAGCCCAGGAAAACACCAGCGTAAAGGGGCAGACGGGGCGGGAGTTGAATCTTATAATAAAAGAAAAAAAGAGGAGAAGCAAGTAAGGACGAAGTACGAGGTACGAGGTACGAAGTACGAAGTACGAGGTACGAAGTACGAAGTACGAGGTACGAAGTACGAGGTACACGGCGGCCACCCAGTGGGTGGACGAGCGGGCTCGTGCGGTAGGTTGGTAGCGACGAAGCAGAGTCCTGCACTACGATTGTTTTACCGCAAAGGACACAAAGAGAAAACACAAAGAACGCAAAGAAGGAAGGACAATTCCGACCGATGTGCGTCTTTGCGAGGGCTTCCCGGGAATTTGTTAGCCCGAAGCAATCTGCTGGTGCGGCGGGGTCGGAAAGACCGCAGTGCCACCGCACGGGCGGATCGCTTCACTTAGGAATTCACAGGAGCTCGCTCCGAAGGAGTCCTTCGGACGAAGACGCTCTTTGGGATTTTAAAACATGAACCGACCTTAGAAATTAGATCTTAGAAATTAGAAATTAGAAATTACTCCATGTACTCTTTTCTGAACGAACCAATATTTAAACTAATCCGCTCCTGCGCCGACGAGCTCAACGTCGACGCCTACGCTATTGGCGGATACGTCCGCGATATCTTTCTTAAACGCGAAAGCAAGGACATTGATATTGTTACCATCGGAAAAGGAATTGACCTTGCCACACGTCTGCACGAAAAATTAGGACCAGAATCGCACCTTTCAAGCTTTAAGAATTTTGGAACAGCACAGGTAAAGTACCGGGATCTGGAAATTGAATTCGTAGGAGCCAGGAAAGAAAGTTACAGTCGCGATTCACGTAAACCAATTGTGGAAGATGGTTCACTGGAAGATGATCAGAATCGTCGTGACTTCACCATCAACGCCCTGGCAATAGGACTTTCGAAAAACAATTTTGGCAAACTTCTCGACCCGTTTGGTGGATTGGAAGACCTTGAAAAAAAGATCATTCGCACACCACTTGATCCGGACATTACCTACAGCGATGATCCCCTGCGCATGATGCGGGCTATCCGTTTTGCCACCCAGCTGGGCTTCACCATTGAAAAAAGATCGCTCCAGGCACTTTCAAAAAATAACGAACGCATAAAGATCATTTCAAAAGAACGGATCACTGACGAATTAAATAAGATCATCCTGTCACCTACCCCATCCATAGGGTTTAAGTTATTGTTTGATACAGGCATTCTCCATTTGTTCTTTCCCGAAATGGTAAAATTACAGGGCACTGAAACTATTAACGGGCAATCGCATAAGGACAATTTTTACCATACACTTGAGGTGCTCGACAACGTGGCACGGAAAAGTGATAACCTGTGGCTGCGGTGGGCGGCTATTTTGCACGACATTGCAAAACCGGATACCAAACGTTTTGAACCTGGACACGGATTTACCTTTCATGGTCACGAAGACCGCGGTGCACGCATGGTGCCGAAGATCTTCACGCACCTGAAGCTTCCACTCAACGAAAAAATGAAATATGTTCAGAAGCTCGTTGAATTACATTTACGACCTATTGTTCTCGCAAAAACGGAGGTGACCGATAGTGCAGTGCGTCGTTTATTATTCGAAGCAGGCGACGATATCGATGACCTGATGTTATTATGCGAAAGTGATATCACTACCAAGAATCCCAACAAGGTGAAGCGTTACATGCAGAACTTTGAGCTGGTGCGTACAAAGCTGGTTGAACTGGAAGAAAAAGACAGGATCCGCAACTGGCAACCTCCTATCAGCGGCGATGAGATCATGCAGATCTATGGTCTGCCTCCGGGCCGTGAGATCGGCATTTTAAAAACAGCGCTCAAGGATGCGATCCTCGATGGAAACATTGAAAACAACCGCGAAAGCGCGAGAGCCTTCCTGGATGAGAAGTTCAGCCACATCCAAAAAAAATAATGCAGTTCCGGCTAAATTATACTCCACCGGAATTTGAGTTCAAGATCGATCACTCGCATCAGATCATGCTGGCGGGATCTTGCTTCGCAGAGAATATTGGCGGCTTGCTTCTGAAAAACAAATTCAACGTCATCACAAACGCCTCGGGAATTCTTTTTAATCCTGTAAGCGTTCTTAATTGTCTTTCACGGGCGACCGGAAGAAATAAATTGGACGAATCCGAGATCATTCAACGAAACGGCACCTATTACAGTTTCCAGCATCATTCTTCGGTAAATGAAGAATCGGCGGAAGCACTTCACGAAAAAATAAAGCAGGTCGATAAGGACACAGGCACATACCTGCAAACGGCCAATTTTCTGATCGTGACCTTTGGAACGGCTTATATCTATAAGCATTTGAAAAACGGGACTGTTGCAGCCAACTGTCATAAACAACCAGGCAGTACGTTTCATAAAGAATTACTTTCAGTAGAATCCATTTGCAGTCAGTATTCATCAATCATTGAAGAACTCCAACGGACAAACCCCTTATTGAAGATCATTTTCACTGTCTCACCTGTTAAATATTTGCGGGACGGCGTGCATGAAAACAATCTGAGCAAAAGTAGCCTGCTTCTGGCTGTCAATAAACTGGTCACTGAACATCGGGGTTGTTATTATTTTCCGGCATACGAGCTTGTTAATGACGACCTGCGGGATTACAGGTTTTATAACGAAGACCTGGCCCATCCTTCACCGCAGGCAATACAATATGTATGGGAAAAGTTTGGAGCTGCCGCTTTTTCTGAAAAAACAAGGCAGATCGTAACGATCCTGCAGAAGCTGCAAAAAGCCCGGGAACACCGGCCACTGCAGGCAAAGGAGGCAGACCCTGATGTACAAAAGTTCATTGCGTCGCAAAAAGAAGCCATCCTGAAGCTGGAACCTTCGTTCCGGTTTTAACCATTGCCTAAAAACCACTAATTTTGCGGCCTAAACCAAATTATGTCACAAACCTCATTTAGAACCCATACCTGCGGAGAACTGCGCATGGAACACGTTGGTACCACCGTTGTTTTATGCGGATGGATCCAGAAGAACAGGAAGCTGGGAGGCGCTACATTCATCGATCTTCGCGACCGTTATGGGATCACACAGCTAATAGTAGCTGGTGATGACGAGATGACGCGTTTATTAGGCAACGAAGGATTTGGCCGTGAAATGGTGATCCGCGCTACAGGCGAGGTTATTGAACGTGAAAGCAAGAACAAAAATCTTCCTACGGGAGATATTGAAATAAGACTCAAGGAGATTGAGATCCTTAACAGGGCTATAACACCTCCGTTTACAATTGAAGACGAAACCGATGGCGGCGATGAGCTGCGCATGAAATACAGGTACCTCGATCTTCGTCGTAACGTTGTACGTAAGAACCTGGAGCTACGGCACCGCATGGCGATTGAAACCCGTAACTACCTCGATAAACAAAAGTTCCTGGAAGTAGAAACACCAGTACTTATAAAATCAACTCCCGAAGGCGCCCGCGATTTTGTGGTGCCGAGCCGCATGAACCAGGGACAGTTTTACGCTCTTCCTCAAAGTCCTCAAACCTTTAAACAACTTTTAATGGTGAGTGGTTTTGACCGCTATTACCAGATCGTAAAATGTTTCCGCGACGAAGACCTTCGTGCCGACCGTCAGCCGGAGTTCACGCAGA
Organism: uncultured bacterium; assembly: GCA_966211905.1. Taxonomy (GTDB): domain Bacteria; phylum Bacteroidota; class Bacteroidia; order B-17B0; family Aurantibacillaceae; genus Aurantibacillus. Next base: position 22,688 of record CBIHOL010000019.1, on the reverse strand, counting down.
TAGATTGTGAAATGAGTTTTGTGTCGCAGGAAGATATTCTGCGTACGTTCGAAGGATTGACACGTCACCTTTTCAAAACGGTGAAAGGCGTTGACATTCCTGAGCTTCCACGCATGTCGTATGCTGATGCCATGAAATATTATGGTAACGATAAGCCTGATACGCGTTTCGATATGAAGCTCGTTGACATGAATGAAACGGTTAAAGGAAAAGATTTTAAAGTTTTTGACGAAGCAGAACTGGTAGTGGCAATTTGCGCAACCGGCGCTGCAGAATACACACGTAAACAAGTAGACGAGCTTACCGAATGGGTGAAGCGCCCCCAGATTGGTGCCACGGGCCTGGTATACGCCCGCGTAAATAGCGACGGCACAATTAAATCGAGCGTCGATAAATTTTACAACGAAACAGAACTTAAAAAATGGGCCACTGCCTGTAATGCAAAAAACGGTGATCTTATTCTCGTTCTGGCAGGTAAGGAAGAAAAGACCCGCAAGGCCATGAGTGAGCTCAGGCTCGAAATGGGTAACCGCCTTGGTTTGCGCGATAAAAATAAATTTTCATGTTTGTGGGTGATCGATTTTCCATTGCTCGAATGGAACGAAGGCGATCCGAATTTACTCGCTTCACTCGCCGGACGCTGGCATGCCAAGCATCACCCGTTTACTTCTCCAAAGCCTGAGGATATTAAGCTGCTGGATTCCGATCCGGGAGCGGTTCGCGCCAACGCTTACGACATTGTAATTAACGGTGTTGAAGTCGGGGGCGGAAGCATCCGTATCCATGACAGAAATTTACAGGCAAAAATGTTTAAGGTGCTTGGCTTCACAGAAGAAGAAGCGCAAAAACAATTCGGTTTCTTAATGAACGCGTTTGAATATGGTGCTCCTCCGCATGGCGGGATAGCATTCGGTTTTGATCGCCTGTGCTCGTTATTTGGAGGTGCTGAAAGTATCCGTGATTTTATTGCATTTCCAAAAAATAATTCCGGTCGTGATGTAATGATCGATGCGCCCTCAGCAATCAGCACCGAGCAGCTCGATGAGCTTGCTATACGGTTGAAAGGGTAGGTGCTGTTCCAGGTTTCAAGTTTCTTGTTCCTGGTTTCTGGTTTTTGGTATCACACGTTAGCTTAAACACAACGGACACAAAGCAGAGGCAGACAACGAACACAACGTAGAGGCAAAACTTCCTTCTTTCGTTTATATCGTACTTGTCTACTCAGCATGTGCGGTAGACGTTGTGATCTTTGTGAATCCATTGTGTCCGTAGTGTTTAAACGACCGAAAATATCTACGGCTGTGCATATTTTCTAAACCACGAACATTCCCGGATGATCTCATTATAATATTTTGTTCCTGAGCAGTTTTTTTTCAGTTGCTCGTAAAATGTTCCAGGCTCTGATATTGAATAATCATAAACCCACAAATCAGTCCCAAAATCCAAATTGTTCTCGCATTTAGCGGCCATAAATGTGCATTTAGCCTTAAACTCTTTGTCGTCTGACGCTTCCCGGGCCTTAAGGTAATACTCCAGGGCCAGCTTCACTGACGGCTGCGGTGTGAGCGTATCATTGGTATAAAAGCTGGGATACACTTCACTGTCAGAAAAAGCCCGGGCGTTTCCGAACCAGGTAAGATTGTAAAATCCATTAGCCAGCAGGAAATAATTTTGTGCCGCCTCCTTTGGTTTTTTCTGAGCGATCGATTTTATCTCGATCATTTTTTCAACGAAGGTCGCATTGGTGTAAACGGTCTTTTGTGGTGCACTATGGTCGCAGTCGTGGCAATCACGAATGTGGATAGTAAACGGGTTTCCCGGCAAAACATCTCCATACCTGCCGCCTTCGCCAAAAGCTGCCAGCGCTTCCTCCAGCCTGTTTTCGTACGTGAGCCGGATTGCAAGTAGTTTCTGATAATCGTACTGCGTCCTGATACTTGAGGCAATAAATATTTTTTCCAGATCGCTTTTATCCGGTTCATCAAAATACGCGATCATCTTCCTGATATTTTCTATATCACTGAAGTGGCGTGATAACGTACCAGGCATGATCAGCTCCGCTTTTTCAAACTCGCCCTTCTGAGCAGCCATCTTACTCAATGAATTCCTGACCCACTCTATTGCTGCTGCGCTTCTGAATTTCGTGGATCTGCTTTGTTCCTTCATCAATTCCCATAGATCAGGAACCAGCTCCTGTTCGCTGATCTCACTTAGATTTCGCACACGCGAGATCATTCCAAACACACGAAGCAGATGATACTGTGATTTTACCAGTGAGCTACCTGACGTATGCATGCGGGCTAACTTCATCTGCTCGTCTGCCAGCACAAAATCTCTTTTTAAGTAATTGTGATAAGCCGCCGCAAGCAGCCAACAGCCTGGTTGATTGACCCTAAGCTCCAAAGACACGACTTCATTAAGGAATGCGTTTAATTTTTCGTCGATCACAAACGTGTTTTCTTCAACCTCCTGGAATTTCTCCTCTTCAATATTTATGGCGCGCACCAGCAACAGATCAGATTTCGGTGTCCCGGGATTAATACGCTGAATCTCCCGCATGGCCTGCACACCATCGCTATACAATCCCTGCAACAGCCACAGGGTTGCTTTCTCGGGCGCAGTAGTGGCCAGGGCAAGAGTCCTGCTCCACTCCGGTTCATTCTGCGGATGAAAAGAAAGATACGCCGAACGCTGCAGTGGAGGAAAGTTTTCAAAGATCAGGGAATAAATATAATTTGCTTCAGCGTATTGTTTCAGGCGATAATAACACGCTGCTTTGTACCCCAGCGACCGCCACTTTATATTTTCCCCGGCTGCGTTAAAAAGAGACTTATTCTGCTCCCAGAAGCGGACACCTATATTGTATTCATGGCTGGCATAATACAACCTCAGCAACTGGTAACCATATCTCGCCTTCATGAATTTATCATTGCTCCTGTTCATGAGCTGACTGCATTTTGATATCTGAACCCGGAGAGCCAGGCCACTGGTGTCTGTTTGTTTTTCCTCCCACAGGCCTTCTGACACAAATAACTTCTCAGATTGTTTTGCAAATAAAATAAACTCAAGGAAGGATCGTGCTTTTTTATTCTTTATGCCAGTAAGGTCTGTACCGGGGGGAAGCCCCGCAGGTACACAACATTTACCATTCAGCTTTCCGTTCATCGAATCAACCTCTCCCTGTTCTGCCTCATATAACCAGAATGAAATGGCGGGTTCGTCAACATTACCCAGGTAAGTTTTCCAGTCGGTGACGTTGATCTTTCTAAGAGTATCGGCACCGCTATTATCATCATACCCATCGTAAAAAGCAGTTTCAAGCGTTCTGAAAAAAGGGGTATAATGCGGCAGATTTACGATCTCAGGTGTGAACATCGAGCCCTGCTGTCCCGAATAGTCACCCCATGCACAGGCCAGGGCAGCCACTGTTCCGCAGCTAATTAAAACAGGAAGTAACTTCTTCAAAAGTTTCTGCTTCATACTGATTAAGATTTATTTCATCAAGGTCGAAATACACGATCCGTCTCGGCTCCGGTTTAATTTTTTTTGCTAATAGTTCCCCTGCTGCCAACAGATCCTCGTTGCTCACCGCATCGCATTTCAGTATATCTCCCTCTCTTAAATAAGTGCTGTTATTGAAGAAGCTCTTTTTTACTCTGAAGCTGCTGACATTCAACTTTGAGAAGAACACGGTGTCGTCCAGGTTAGCGCGGCTTTTTTTTGAAAGAAGTGTGAGCAGCTGATTGTTCCTGAAATGCCGCTGCCACTGGAAAATCGGGAGACCCACATCAAGATGCAAGGGATAGCTTTTCAAAAAAGTGATATATCGTTCGGCAATTGCAGCATTGAACAGGGAGTTATTATCAAATGCGTTATTCACTTTCCCCATATTATAGAACATCAGTAACCCTCCGTCCACAGGTGGAATTCCCGTGATGCGTGCGTATTTGACCTGGTGCAGGCGAATGGTGCAGGTAAGGGTCGTTTCGTTGTTGTGTAATATCTGCCCGAGGTAATTGAGAAACCGGAAATATTTTTCACGTGTTTTGTCCGACCAGTCGCAGTCGATCTGCAGTTCTGAAAAAACCGGGAACAAAACCCGGCACCTGGACGCAATTTTTTCTGCTAACGGTCTGATTCCTTCCACTCCAATATTGATAAAAGTGCGGTTCGTAATAAAAACTACGGGAATAACGTTCGCATTTCCGTTCAAACTCTTTGAATTCTCCACCACGGCAACCGGTTTGGGCTCGGTAAACGGAGACGTAGCATCTACATCGAAAGCCCTCACGTATATGTGCCTCACAGAAAGATCACGAACTATTCGTTGCTCGGTTTTCGATAACTCGAAATTTGTTCTCCAGAAGTAAAAAGAAGTTTCCGCAGTATTTTTTTTGCATGCGGCCAACAGAAGACCTGTAATACTCAAAAACAGATAACGCGCTTTCATCGACCCTTAAAAATAGTCTTTTATATCAATTGCAGAACCTTAACAGGTGGGCGACCTATGATGGCTTCGTTTCCTGAAATTACGATCGGCCGTTCAATAAGCATGGGATTTTCAGAAAGAATAGTAAGCCATTCTGCTTCACTGATATTTTTACCCTCGTATCGCTCCAGGTAAAGAGGTTCGCTCTTACGTACAATATCAGAGGCTTTACATCCCAATTTCTGCAGCAGCTCTTTCAGCTCGTTTTCAGACGGAGGATCTTTTAAATATTCACGGATCTCGAACGAACAGTTTTTTTCTTCAAGAAGCGAGATAGCTTCGCGGCATTTGCTGCAATCGGGATTATAGTAAATTACCATTCTATTTGTTTCGGGTTTCGGGTTTCTTGTTCATTGTTCCTGGTTTCGATGCTGGAAGCTGTTTTTCGCACGTTAGCTTAAACACAACGGACACAAAGTAGAGTCAGACAACGGGCACAACGTAGAGGCAGATGCTTATCTTCGATCACTGATACAGAAAACGCACTCTGCTTGTGCGGCAGGCGTTGTGTTCCGTCGTGAAGCCGTTGTGTTCCGTCGTGTTTAAACGACCGGAAAATTCGCAATCGGCTTTATTCCGGATCAATAAGGTCAAAGCCCGTGCTGAACTGCGCGTAGCTGTTTGAACATCTCATTAAACCGCGCGCGCGTTTCTTCAACGAATTGGGGGTTGATCATCTGCTTCAGGTTCGCAACACTTTTCACATCTTCCATATGAAATTTAAAGACCTGCTCCATCGGACCCGCTTCAAATTTCACCATCAGCTTATCATTCATCTGGAAGATGCTGATAGTCATACTTTCGTGTGGAATGGAATCAATTATCCGCATCTTTCTTAAAGGCTTTTTTGAAATCAAGCATGTTCTTTAAAACACCCATCGGGCTAACATTCCGGTCACCATCCTGGTGGATCCGCTCCTGTATTGCATGAGCGAGCAACACAAAATGTTCCCGCTTTGCAGCCTTCAGCGCGGCCTCCGCCGTTTCATCCCCGTTTATAATATTGGCACAGGCTGCCCAGTCATAGGCCTTTGCTTTCATCAAAACCTCAAACGCTTTTTCATCGTCCCAGATAGAGTTAACAAAAGCCGCAAGGATCACATGTTTATTATTAAGAAGGAATTTAAAAGCGTTATGATCGTCACGGATCGCATCGAGCGTAGCCGGCAATTCTTTGTAACCATTATTCATCAGCCAGTTAAAAGAGGCAGTATCATTTTGCACATGGCGTGTAAAGTGATTGATAACAGTGGCAGAGTATCGTTTCATTGTTGCAAAAATACCTAAATTAATGAGCATTCGCATTTCACCAAACAGGCAATGAAGGTTAAAAAATGTTCATGTAGCCCTCCGCCCCGTAGGGACGAAATGTTGTTAGAAATGTAAACGGAAAATCACATCGAGTCCGAGGACAAGCTGCCAGTGGCATACACACATGCCGGCTCATTCATCCCCCGGATGAATGCCCTGGGCCAGGTGGTGTCGGGGCACGGCATGTGAGCGCGAGCTAAACCTGGCCCTGGCCTCCGGTTTTATTTCGTCCCTACGGGACTTATTTACGGGGGGGTGTATGGTCTTCTAACAACATCTGATCCCTACGGGATCCGCGTAGCACATAGCGTTAGCGAAACGGTGCGGCCGGTAGGCACGAAAGGCGGCTAGAATCAAACTATAAATTTCATAGATCGCGTAGGGAAACTCCGTAGGCTTGTTGCCGAACGTTGCGTCCCGTAGGGACGAAATGTTGTTAGAAATGTAAACAGAAAATCACATCGAGTCCCGTAGGGACGGCATGTGAGCGCAAGCTAAACCTGGCCCTGGCGTCCAGTTTTATTTCGTCTCTACTGGACTTGTATCAATGGGGGCGGATTTTTTTTAACAACATCTGATCCCTACGGGATCGCCCTATTAGCATTTACGCGCGGCGCACTCGCGCCCGGTTTGCATGCAATGTCGTTACAAACGCAGTAAAAATTAAATGAGTCCCAGGACAAACTGCCAATGGCATACACACATGCCGGCTCATTCATCCCCCGGATGAATGCCCTGAACCAGGTGGTGTGGAGGGACGGCACAAATCATGCTTCAAGCATTTCTGAAAAAACATATTTTTCATCAAACTGAATGCCATTCTCTCTGAGAAATTCCTCGTATTCTTCACGAAAACTAACCGTGCGGTGGTGTTCCTCTTGTGTTTGAATGTAATGAATCGTCTTATGTACATCTTTCATCCCTATTGCAAATGCACCAAAACCCTCCTGCCACCTGAATAAACTACGACAAAACTTTCTTTCATTAATCCATTTCGAAGAATCGCCTTTTACATCCTGCAACAAGGCTGATAGCGATTGAGCAGGTCTCAGCCCAAATAGCAGGTGAACGTGATCAGGCATCGAATTAATTGCCAAAACCTTATGATTGTTATTCCTTATGATACCTGAAATATATTTATGCATTTCTTCTTTCCAGCCTGAATTAATGCAAGCAGCGCGGTTCTGTACAGCAAAAATTGCATGAATGTTGATTTGGGTGTATGTGTTTGCCATTTTTTTAGCACTAAGTTAAATTCAACTCAGGCTATTGTTTGCTATAATCCATAGCAAATAAAGATTCCTTAAAAAAAAAAGCGGGACCTCAGCCCCGCTCCTATTGCAATAAATGAGAAAACAATTATTTCAAAATCTCGCGCGCAATTACTAATTTCTGAATCTCGCTCGTCCCTTCCCCTATCGTACACAGCTTGCTGTCGCGATAGAATTTCTCTACAGGAAAATCTTTCGTATATCCATAACCACCAAAGATCTGCACCGCTTCCGTGCTTACACGCACCGCCACTTCACTCGCATAATATTTTGCGAACGCGCTTTCCTTGGTTACTTTTTTTCCTTTGTTCTTCAGATCCGCTGCTTGCATAGTTAGCAATTCAGCTGCTTCATATTCCGTCGCCATATCAGCAATCTTAAACGCAATACCCTGGAAGTTAGCGATAGGCTGACCGAATTGCTGACGCTCCTTTGCATATTTAATACTTGCATTTAATGCGCCTTTTGCAATACCAAGACTTAAAGCCGCAATACTGATCCTGCCTCCATCAAGCACTTTCATTGCCTGCACAAAACCATCACCAACATTCCCTAACACCTGCGATTTATGAACGCGGCAATTTTCGAAGATCAGCTCAGCTGTTTCGCTGGCACGCATTCCTAATTTATTTTCCTTCTTCCCGCCGCGGAAACCCGGAGTTCCACGTTCAACAACAAAAGCTGTGATCCCGTGACTATCTAAAAGTTCACCTGTACGGGCAAGAACAACTGCAATATTTCCGCTGATGCCGTGAGTGATCCAGTTCTTTGTTCCGTTCAGCACCCAATGATCACCATCCTGTGTGGCCACGCACTGCATACGCATAGCATCGCTGCCTGTATTCGCTTCCGTTAATCCCCACGCACCGATCCACTCTGCAGTGGCCAGTTTTGGCAACCACTTTTTCTTTTGCTCTTCGTTACCGAATGCAAGGATATGCCCTGTGCAAAGACTGTTATGTGCGGCCATTGATAGGCCGATAGATCCGCAAATGCTTGCCAGTTCTGTAATAGCGGTCACATATTCTGTATAGCCAAATCCTGATCCTCCGTATTCTGTCGGCACCAGCACTCCCATCAACCCAAGATCACCCAGTTTTTTAAAAACCTCCACAGGAAATTCCTGGCTCTCATCCCACTCCATCATTTTTGGAAGGATATGTTCTTTTCCAAACTTGCGGATCATCTCCGCTATCATTTGCTGGTTCTCGTTAGTCTGGAAGCTCATCCCAACTTCATTCTCTAATAATGTGCTAGACATGTTATGTTTTTTGTATGATTGATTAATTTATTTTTTCCGTTTAAAAAATCGAGCGATACCACAAAAGTAAAACCCGTTACCTGCGCACCTGATTTTTCAACCAGCCTTGCAGTTGCTTCCGCCGTGCCACCAGTGGCCAGCAGGTCATCGTGAATCAGAACCTTCCAGTTCTCTTTCAGCGCATCTTCATGCATTTCAATTTTTGAAGTTCCATACTCGAGGTCGTATTCAATATGAATGGTCTTATGCGGCAGCTTTCCCGCTTTACGCACAAGCACAAACGGCACACCCAGTTTATTGGCCATCATAAAACCGAATAAAAATCCACGGCTTTCAATTCCAACTACAGCATCTGGTTTTTCTCCAAGACGTTCAATAAAACCATCCACGATCTCCGAGCATAATTGCTGGTCATAAAAAACCGGTGTAATATCCTTGAATACAATTCCCGGCTTGGGGAAATCGCGGATATCCCTGATCACTTTTTTTATGTCGTTTTCAAGTTTCATAGCAGTTCGCAAACTTACGGTTTTTTTAGCAGAGGCCGCACAAGGTAGCGTGCAGCAAAGTAAACTTACTTCGTAACCAGGATCCCCTGCGCTATCAGACGGATCTCTTTTTTCGGAGCTGTAATAGCATCGATTTCCGATTGTGGTTTTTTGGCGTCTTCAGCATAATGTTTCAGCTCTGCCACACTGGTGGTTTTCACAAACGATTTACCATCAAGCACCACCGTTTTTCCAACAAGGTCCATAGGAACAAAAAATCCGTAATCCTTCATTTTTACGAAAGCCTCAGTACTGTCGTTTACTTTCAATGTCATCCAGCATCCTTTTTTGGAGCACACATCCAGCACCTGTCCTTTAACCTTCACCGCCGTCGTGTCATCTCCCTTTAGTTTACCAGGAAGCTCGCTAATAGCAATCGCGTTCGACTCGTCGGTCTTTGCACCATAAACAGTTCCGGGGGTTGCTTTTCCTTTAGGTGGCTGCGCCGACGCAGTTTGACAAATAAAAAGCAGGATCACTGCCGCAAATAAATTCTTCATAATTTTTTTTCTGATTTCTAAAGTTAATGAAATTTTGAAATCCGGACTTCACTAAAAGTCATAAAAAACGCGGACGGGCATCGGGCTGATGGTTGTTGAGCTCCAGGCTCTACCCGCATCTTGTTTAAAAAAAAAGGGGGGATTAAAATCCCCCCTTAGCTTGGTTCCGCCACCACAGTCCCGATCGCTATCGGGTGCCCTCGCCAGATACCGATGAGAAGAAACTGATAGTTAGGTTAGTTGCTTCGCTTCGGTATTCGCCTGCGGTGACGGAATATCTTTAATAATATACCGGACGACGCACTCCGCTGATATGCTTGCTGAAGCGGATCACCTGTCTTGTATAACCATATTCGTTATCATACCATACGTATAACACTACACTTTTTTTGTCTGGCGACACAATCGTTGCCTGGCTGTCGAACACGCTAGGACAAGGATTCCCGATCACATCGGTGCTTACCAGCTCATTGCTGAAAGCATACTGGATCTGCTCGATCAGTTTTCCTTCCAATGCGTATTTCCTTACAATTTCATTTACCTCATCGCGGGTAACTGATTTGTTTACGTTCAAATTTAAAATAGCAAGACTCACATTCGGGGTCGGTACACGCACTGAGTTGGCAGTGAATTTACCGCTCAGGTGTGGAAGCACTTTTTTCAATGCGCTCTCAGCACCCGTTTCCGTGATCACCATATTTAATGCCGCAGAACGTCCGCGACGGTATTTTTTATGGTAGTTGTCAAGCAGGTTCTGGTCGTTGGTATACGAGTGAACCGTTTCAATATGTCCTTTTTCAATACCAAGCTCCTTGTCCATCACAAAAAGGATCGGCATAATAGCATTGGTAGTACAGCTTGCAGCCGAGAAGATCCTTTGTTTTTTAAGATCCACTGTCTCGTGGTTAACACCGTGAACAACATTCGGCACATCACCTTTTGCAGGAGCAGTCAGTAAAACTTTATCAACTCCTTTTGCCTGCAGGTGACGGCTTAATTCTTTATCATCACGGAAAACACCGGTGTTATCGATCACCAGGCAATTGTTGATGCCGTATTTGGTGTAATCAATATCCTCAGGATTTTTAGCGTCGATCATATGCACGGTGTGCCCGTTAATGATCAGGGTTTTATTGGCAAGGTCTTCAATCACAGTTCCCGGGAAAGGTCCATGAACCGAATCCGTACGAAGCAGATCCGCACGTTTTACAATCTCCTCGTCGCTGTTGCCACGGGTAACAATAGCGCGCAAACGAAGCTGTTCGCCCTTACCCGCCAGGTTAATCAGTTCACGGGCAGCTAAACGACCAATACGGCCAAAACCATACAACACCACATCTTTAGGTGTAATATTATTTCCACCACCACTAAGGTCTTTTAATTTATCGCCAATAAAATCTTTTGTTGATTTGTATTTCGCACCTTCCTGAATCCACTCAAAGGCAAGCTTGCCAATGTCGATACGTGCAGGACCAATGTTACCATTAAAGATCTCGTTCGCAAGCTCCAGCGTTTGATAAACGGTGATCGGTTTTTTTACAATATTTTTCGAATACAGGTGCAGGTTCAGGATCTCGCTCGCACTGCGGTCTACCAGCTGGTTGTGAAACAGGATGAGCTCGATCGATTTCTCGAACCATAATTTGCCCACCACGTTTATCAGGTCCAGCGCGGCCTTCTCGTGATTGATCCATTCATTCAACTGCGTTTCGTAATCTCCGCTTACTTTCTCAAGAGTTTTCATTGGTCGTTTTGTTTAAAAATTGCGCACGCTTTACCGTACAATTAAATTAAAAAAAGTTCCGCAAAAGTACGTAAAACCTCAAAAAAAAGAAGCCAATTGTTGATAACACACTGAAAGTTGCCGTTAAGTGCCGTTTTTCTCCCGCCGGTGCACTGAGCGCTGTCGATGTGCAGGCGCGGTATCAGCCAACTTCTTTAACATTCAATAACGGGCAAAACGCCGCTGATTATGTACATTTACTCCCGCATCATGAGAGATATAATCTGGACCATTATTGTTGTATGGCTTATTTTAAAGGTCATTTCTATTTTTAAGTCTTTTTCAAACCGAACTCAGCAGCCTTCTTCCAGCCAGGAACAACAGCAGAATTTTAACCCCGATAAATCACCTAAGGACCTCGAATCCGCCATCCGCAACAGGATGAATAAGGAAGGGGAATACGTGGAGTTCGAGGAGATAAAATAAATTCTCCTTCTTTTAGTGGTTGATATCACGGGGATTTGTGGCAAAAACAAATTCTAAGCCCGAAACCTTTCGACTCTAATTTCTAAATTCTAAGTGCGTTAGCAAAAATCCTTCCAGGTCTCCGTTAGCTTGTGCGGTGGGGACCTGGAAGGATTGCGGGTGGATTTGGGCGCCCCCCACCAAAGCAGAAGGCGCTAAAACAACACAGGCGCGCCTTCGCTTCGGTGTGGTCGGGCCACTACGGGCTCCGCTAACGCTCCGGCCCCGGCCGAAAAAGCCGGGGGCCAAGCCCTCCGTGTCCCTGGCGCGGGAGCTCGTTCACTGGCTACCAACCGGCCGCACGATCTCGCTCAAATGTGCCTTAGCACATTTGCCGTGCGACGCATCGCGAACCTACGCTATTCGGATTTTTAGCAGTCCGTATCTCACATTCAACCCCTCCGGGGTTGTTTGCGCTTTTTCTTTTTTCTGTTATTCATATTCGACTGCTCCGCCGTCGGGAGGCAATGAATAACGAAAAAAATAAATGCAGCGCGCCGGCAAAATCCTTCGAGGTCTCCGGTAGCTCGTGCGGAGGGGACCTGGAAGGATTGCGCGTAGAAGCGCGCCGGCAAAAATCGTTCGAGGTCTCCGTTAGCATGTGCGGTGGGGACCTGGAAGGATTGCGGGTGGATTTGGGCGCCCCCCACCAAAGCAGAAGGCGCTAAAACAACACAGGCGCGCCTTCGCTTCGGTGTGGTCGGGCCACTACGGGCTCCGCTAACGCTCCGGCCCCGGCCGAAAAAGCCGGGGGCCAAGCCCTCCGTGTCCCTGGCGCGAATGCGTATAGCGTAGGTTCGCGAACCTACGCTGTTCGGATTTTTAGCAGTCCGTATCTCACATTCAACCCCTCTGGGGTTGTACTTTACTTGTTTTCTTTTCAGTTATTCACATTCAACTCCTCCGGAGTTGAGAGGCAATGAATAACGAAAAAAATACATTCATCCGGGGGATGAATGAGCCGGCATGTGTGTATGCCACTGGCTGTTTGCCTTAACCCCTCCGGGGTTGAACACAGATTGAATATTTTCGTGGCGAATCGGGTAAAAAAACCGCTTAGTGAAAAAACAAGCTTTAGCTTGTTTCTCCTTAGTTGTCTTTCCTCAGTGGAACCTCAGTGATCTTTGTGGTCTTAGTGGTAAAGTGATCCGAATCAGCCTGTGCGCCGGATAGGCGGTTAGCAATCGTAAATCGTAATTCGTAAATTATTTGTGATTATAAATCACTGAATTTTTCACGCTATTATCTTTTCCTGAACAACGCTACTCATGTTCTTCACGAAATCATCAAACAGGTAGCGCGCGTCATAAGGCCCTGGATTGGCCTCAGGATGGTATTGCACCGAGAAAGCTTTCCGGTCTTTCAAACGAATGCCTTCAATGGTTTTATCATTGAGATTGATATGAGTGATCTCGATATTTTTATTTTTATCGATCTCTTTTTCATTCACTGTGAAACCGTGGTTCTGCGAAGTGATCTCACATTTACCGGTGATGAGATTTTTAACCGGATGATTAATACCACGATGACCTGTATGCATTTTATAAGTGCTGATGCCCTGCGACTGCGCCAGGAGCTGATGGCCCAGGCAGATACCAAAAACAGGTTTACCGCTTGCAACAAGTTGTTTTACGACTTCAGTTTCCTTTTTCATTACACCAGGGTCGCCGGGACCATTGGTAAGCATGATGCCATCCGGTTTAAATGAAAGCACCTCATCAAGGGTGGCGGTCATTGGGAAAACTTTCAGGTAACAATCGCGTTCAGAAAGGCAGCGGAGAATATTGGTCTTAGCGCCGTAATCCATAACCGCCACTTTATATTTTGCTGAAGCGTTCCCGAAATTATAAGCTGTTTTAGTCGATACTTTTGAAGAAAGCTCCAGACCTTCCATGGATGGAACAGCCGCAAGCTGTTTTTTAAGCACTTCAATATCGGTAATTTCAGAGCTGATGATAGCGTTCATAGCTCCCTTGTCGCGGATATGGCGAACAAGCGCACGGGTATCGATCTCGCAAATGCTGACGATATTTCCTTCCTCAAAATATTGCTGCAGGCTTTTCTGAGCGCGGGGACGGGAGTAACCGTGGTTAAATTTCTTGCAGACAATGCCTGCAATTTTAATGGTATTACTTTCCTGTTCGGATTCTTCTACGCCGTAATTCCCGATATGGGAATTGGTCATCACAATGATCTGTCCGAAATAGGACGGATCGGTATAAATTTCCTGGTACCCGCTCATCCCGGTATTAAAGCAGATCTCCCCTGCTGTGGTACCGATTTTCCCGGCGGCCTTTCCTTCAAACACTTTCCCGTCTTCCAGCAACAGAACAGCTTTAGGGAGCGAAGCGTATTTTAACTGCATAATTTTTTCAGATCTGAATTCTAAATCGCAAAAGTACATTTTTAACTTGTACCCTGCCCTGTTTTTGGGTCAATACTTTCAAATTTTGTGTTAATAGCGGGTTGATAAAACCTCCCGTTTTCAAAAACGGGGAAAAACCGCACGATCATGCCGGGTTTTGCGGGTGGGGGCGGCCGGGGAACCGGTAAAGGGATGGCGGTGGACTATTTGCTAATTAATTTTATGTTGGTATATTTACCACTTAGTAAAGCCACAGTTCCACTGAGTGAGTAAAACCAACAAACACACATACATTTCTTAACTTAGCACATCAATCCCCCGACTATGAAAAGAATACTATATTCTTGCCTCTTCTTTATTTTCGCACAACTCACCAATTACACTTTAAGTCAGAACTTCTCGATCGGGTATTCTTTCGGAGCTCCGGGCGTTTCGGTACAATGTATCTCTGCTTCAGGAAACACCATGCATGCGGAGGTGATCGGGCCCTGCCCTTTCGCAACTAGCTACACATGGTCAGCTAAGGTTTCCCAGGGCGCGTGTACTCCTACTATCACCAACGTAAGCCAGTATGGTGTTGCCAACATCGGTACTTCTGTAACCATTGTATTTGCTCCAAACTGTTGCGGTCAGTTTACCATTGAAGCTGTCGGGCTCAATTCAAACCTTCCTCCTCCAGGTGTGGTTTGCGGACCAGGTGGCGGTGCTCCTGCGGCAAGCTATACTCCACAGATCATTTGCGCTAACAGCGGTGTAACATTAAGTCCTACAAACTCTATCGTATGTGCCGGTTACCCGGCTGTGCTAAGCGCCGTTGGTGGAACAGCTTATACTTTAACAGGTCCAAACACAGCGCCTGTGAATACAGTGAACAACACGCCAAGCTTTACAGTTAACCCAACAGCAACTTCAGTATATACCCTGGTAGGTACAACACCACAGGGTTGCCAGGCTCAGACCACACAAACCGTTACTGTGCATTCGGCTACCATCAACGTTACTCCGGCATCACAAACCATCTGTCTTGGCAGTGTCATCTGTTTTACGGCCAAGGCCGGTGCAGTAACCGCGGGGACATCCACTTATAACATCGACTGGCTTGCACCGGGAGGAGGGCCTCCTTTTGCCAATGGTCTCACCACCTGTACCAACGCGGCCGGTGGTACGTATTCTGCCGTTCTTTCCTACAGTAGTCCCGCCGTTAACTGCGTGGCCACAGCCACGGCCAACGTCTCAATTAGCACGAGCATCAACGTAAGCGTGCCGGCTAATTTTTCAATGTGCCCTAATAACAGCACTACTTTAACGGCGAACTCCATTGCAACTAACTATACGTGGACCGCTCCCGACGGAAGTTCCGTGACCACTAATCCTGCCGTATTTACTCCAACTGTTGCAGGTTGTTATACCGTGGATGCCGATTATTCGGGCTGCCCGGGGCAGAACCAGGTCTGTATCTCATTTTATACTCTTAACGCTACTTTGGCGAGTTCGTCTCCTTCCAGTTGTCCTGGTCAATCACATACACTCACCGCCTCCGGTGGAAATGAGTATACTTTTTACTATAATTCACCTTATAATTCTCCTAATTGGGTAGCGATATCTTCTCTAAGCACCACAAGCACCTTTACAAATCATACACCGCCGAGTTTACCTGCCAAATACAGCGTGGTAACATACAGTAACGGATGTACGGGAAGTACTACCATTACCCTGAACGCCATTACACTTTCTCCCACGGTTGCTGCTTCCACAGCCAGCGTCTGTCCGAATACCCCGTTCACGTTAACGGCGGGAAATGTTGGTGCCGGAACTAATTACTCATTCGAAGCCAACTATACGCCCACCATGGCCAACGGCACCAAAACTTTTGTCGCCACCTTTGGCGGGCCGGCAAAAGCATTTTATACCTACACCGTAATAGCCGACAGTGCCAATTGCCGGGGAATGGATAGTATCAAGGTCTATAAAAAGATCCAGTATCCTAAGCTCGCTGCCTCTACTCCCTCTGTTTGTCCTAATACAACGTTCACTTTAACAGAAACCAAGGGAGGGGCTGGTACAACCTACACATTTGTTGCGGATTATCTTACAGCGCCAGGAACAAGCGTAATTCCAAACCCACCTTCATTTTCAGCAAAAAGTGTAACGGTTAAACCGACCAGTGTCACACCATACCGTAAATATTATGTAAATGTAGATAGCGCCGGTTGTAAAGGAACTGATACCCTCAGGGTGTACAGGTTAGACCTTGGAACAACCATCAACCTGCATTTAAATGCGCCAACCAATTCAGTTTGTCCAAATAACACGTTCACACTGATAACGTCCAGCGGTCCGGGAACATCTGTTCAGATCACTTACCTGGGGCCACCAGCTTTACCACTTCCTGTAACCGTAAATTCTGCAACGCATATTCTCACCCCGACACAATTAGCAGCCAATGGCACTTACACTGTAAAAGCAGATAGTTCAACCTGTACAGGCACTTCTACTTTGATCGTACGCAAGTTTAAGATCACACCGATACTGGCAGCAAGTCCTAACCCGGTATGTTCGGCCGTGCCTGTAACGCTTACCACCTCGGGACTCACTACAGCTACTACCACTACTTTTAAATTCTACGAAAGCGGAACATTGCTGCAGTCAAGCCAGAGTCCGACCTACGGTGTTAATCCTGGTCCTACAGTTAATACTACGTATGTAGTAGTAGCTGACAGTTCTAATTGTATAGACTCCGCCAATGTGCTGGTCACCATCACTCCATCGCTGGTACTAAATCCTTCGTCTTCGTCGCCCACCATTTGTTCCGGTGTAGATTTTACCCTGTCGGTGAGCGGACCAACCAACGCGCTTTATTATTGGTTTGAACCCGCACAAACAGGCTCCAACCAGATTGCAGGTCCTTTAACTATTAACCAGGCCACCGATGGTATTGTTCCACCGAACATGACTGTCACCACCACCTACACGGTTAAGGCCGTTGACCCGGCTGGTTGTGATGGATACGCAACCATTACAGTGAGCGTTAATCCGGGGGCACAGCTTACATTAACCGTTACACCTCAGAATGCAACAATTTGTCCTCAACAGCAGGATACCCTTTATGCAAGCGGGGCTGTTAATTATACCTGGTCACCATCCGGCAGCTTATCGCCAAACGTGTTCAGCTATTCAGTAATTGCTGCTCCTCCCGCAACGCAGGTTTACACTGTTATAGGTAATAACGGATTCGGATGTTTTGGAAGGGCTACTACAACAGTATATGTAAACACCAAACCTCAACTTTCTGTAGCACCTGCACCAGCCTGGTCAGTATGTCCTGGCTTTACTTCAACACTAACCGCCTTCGGTGCCAACTCATATACATGGTCATCGCAAACATCCACCACCGTGGTAATGCAACAGTCAATTGCGGCACAAATGGGCGATTGTTTCACACTTACCGGTTCAAACGGTGGCTCTTGTATTTCCTTCAGTACCAACGTTTGTGTTGGTCAGGCTCCACCGCTTGTAATAAAAGTAGTTTCAGCCAACAATATTTATACAACCTGTATTGAAAGCAACACTCCTAAATTTTCGAAACCTGTTATCCTGAATGCTTCCGGTGCCGGCAGTTATGTGTGGTTCCCGTATAACCCGATCCACATGACCTACTCTATCGGGCCAAGCACAACAGTACGACCTCCTACCACTACGAATTACACCGTAATAGGAAACACTTCTGTTTGTTCCGGATCTGCAGCTGTTACCGTTACTGTGATCCAGCAGTTCACTATGGGAGTGAGTCCTCCATTGCCGGCAATTTGCCTCGGCGATACAATATCACTTAAGCCGATCAATATAAGTACGGTAAATGTGGCAGGACCTCAGAGCAAGTTTTCGTACTACTGGGCAGAGGCCGGAAATGCCCCGCCTATCAGCATCAGCAGTTACTTTGCTCCAACAGTGCAGGTACATCCTGAAAATACAACCACCTATACCCTGGAGATCGCAGATGCCCGCGGCTGTTATTCAACGCCGAGACTTATTACAGTCACCGTGCTGCCGCGACCTATAACTTCTGTGGCGATTCCTACTATTAATGGAGTACCAACACGAAGCCTCTGTTATGTGGGATTAAATCCGGGGCCTCCTGATGTAGTTCTCACGCTGGTTGCCAATAATGAAAATACTAATCTGCAGTTCGGAGTGGTGCCTACCTATTCATGGTACGCTCCTTATAAAGATCATAACTCCATACTGACGCCGCCTAATAATAACCAGATCATTGTGAATGCACCATTGCGCGCACCTGCCAGCGTGGTGTACACTGTCGTCTCCGGATTCAACGGGGTGCCTGGCTGTTATCGAAGAGATACGGTGCATGTAAGCGTAGTAGATTGCAGACCGATAAAGAAAGTATTATTCACCACCGCGGAAACGCTTGATACGATATGTACGCAGGAATGTGTCACGTTTGTGAACCTGACTGATACCATGGCGGGTAATCCGCAAAAAGTGGAATGGGTATTCCGTGGAGGTAATCCTCCCGTCTCAACTTACTCAGCGCCGACTGTTTGTTATAACCTCCCTGGAAGATACGACGTGATCCTTAAAGTGGAGAACCCGTACCCTCTTGCGGATGGCGGAAGCTCACTGGCAATTGGTCAGCTTAGTTATATAAAGGTGGTAGACGTACCAAACATTACCATTGTACCACCTGGTAACCTGCGAAGTGATACCACGGTCAGGTTCGGAACGAGCGTCGCCCTGAAGGGTACCGGCGGTCTCACCTATAACTGGTCGCCAAACTACAATATCAGCTCTCTTTCAAATGCCAATGTTACTGTAAAGCCTTTCAGGACCACGCAGTATATATTGACGGGCTTTAACAGTAAACGTTGTGCCTCGCGCGATACCATTAATGTGATTGTGATCGAGGACTGTGGCGAAATGTACGTGCCTAATGCTTTCTCACCAAATGGTGACGGGCATAATGATGTGCTGAAAGTAAATGGTATCTGTCTTCAGACTATGACCTTTATGATCTTTAACCGATGGGGTGAGAAGATCTTCGAGACCAACGAACAGAATGTCGGATGGGACGGAACTTATAAAGGAGATGAAATGAACAGCGGAGTATTTGTTTACAGGCTCGAAGGAAAAACATACGACGGAAAAGCGTACAGCTCAAAAGGAAACATAACACTCATCCGGTAGATCTATGAAAAAGAAACACATATTTCCAGCAGTTATTGCACTTGCTTTTGCTCACCAGGTGACGAAGGCCCAGGATATACATTTTTCGCAGTACGCCGAAACACCCAGCAGCATTAACCCTGCCCTGGCCGGTGTTACTTATAATACACGCGTTCAGGCAAACTTTAAAGACCAGTGGTCAACAGTTGCTACCAGGTATCGCACAGTTGGCTTATCATTTGAGCAAACCATTAAGCATAAAAAATTGAAGAACAATTATTTTGCTGTGGCTGCCAATGTATACAGGGATGAAGCCGGTGACGCAAAATTAAGAACCCTCAACCCTAACCTGGGTTTTGCTTACTTCCAGAAGATCAACAAGCGTATTAAGATGTCGGCCGGTATGCAGAGCGGGTTTAATTACCGCACTATCGATATCAGCCAGCTACGCTGGGGCGAGCAATTCGACGGTTACAACTATAACTCTGAACTGCCAACGGGGGAGCCAAATACAGCCCGCAGTGCCATTACCTCTTTTGACCTTGGCGGAGGTGTGAACTTCAACTACATTCAAAGCGACAAGTTCCTGAGCGCTAAGAATGCCGCTAAGTTCGACGCAGGGTTTTCGGCTTACCACTACAGCATTGGACGTAATTCTTTCATAACTACCGATGAGAAACTGCAGACAAAGATCTGCACCTACTTCAATGGTGATTTCAACGTGCCAAATTCGATCAACGCCATTATGCCAAGCTTCCTGTACATGCGCCAGGGTACAAGCCAGGAGTTTGTTGCCGGAGCTATGTTTAAGTTCATCCTGGGTGACGCTGCCACGTATACCAACTTTAAGAAACCACGTGCGTTGTCCATCGGGGGATATTACCGCTTTAAGGACGCGATCATACCAAGCCTGTTATTCCAGTATAACCGTTACGCCCTGGGTGTTTCATACGATATTAATGTAAGCGCTCTAACCCCGGTATCAAAAAGCCGCGGAGGCCTGGAGTTAATGCTTCGTTACAATGTATTCCCTGGTTACGGTGTTAATCTTGGACGTACAGATACGAGACCTTCATATTGATAACAAAAAGCGTTAGCTTAGCTAGCGCTTTTTTTTTGCGTGAACTAAGGTGAACAGTTTTTTATGCCTAATGACAGCTTTGAGTTTAAAAAATTCAAAATAAAACAAGACCGGTGCGCCATGAGGGTGAGCACCGACGCTGTGTTGCTGGGTGCATGGGTATCGCCTGCAGGAATCAAGACCATTCTCGACATTGGCACAGGCACCGGCGTAATAGCTTTAATGCTTGCGCAGAAATCGGACGCGAAGATAACAGCTATCGACATTGACAAGGACAGCACCGAACAAGCGCGTTTAAATGTGCAGGAAAGCATTTTCGCCGATAAGGTGGAGGTAAGACATTGCTCGCTGCAGCAAATGGCACAGGAATCAACAGGCAAGTTCCACCTCATAGTCACTAACCCACCCTACTTTATTGATTCACTGAAAAATCCTAAGGACAACCGCACTATTGCCAGGCATACCGACGCCCTGCCTTTTGACGACCTTATAACCTGCGTAAAAAAACTTCTTGACGACAAGGGCAAGTTCTGCCTGATCTTACCAAAAACGGAAGCCCAGATCTTCAGAGAAAAAGCGGAAACGAAAGGATTATATCTTTCGAAGCTGCTAAGGATCCGTACAAGAATGGAAAAGGATTCTGAGAAAAGACACCTGATGCAGTTTGAATTCAAACAAAGTGAATTTTCGGAAGCAACTCTTGTGATTGAAGCGGATAGTCACCGGAATTATACGCAGGAGTATAAAGAGCTGACGAAGGATTATTATCTGAATTTTTAGGTACGGTTTTTTTAACACGAATTACACCAATTACACTAATACACCATTATTAGAAATTACACTAATTATCGCGGTGGTGCGGTAGGTTGGTGGCGGCGCTCGCCACCAATTATTAGAAATTACACCAATAAGAACAGGTGCCAATTACTTAAAATTTTACTAGTTCTCGGGCGGCTAAAAACGCGCGCGAAAATAATCACGGTACGCGATGGTAGAACTCAGAGCAAAAAAAGTGATGTAGACGAAGGTCCGATTATTGTGGATGAAACCGTCGTGCAGGAATTATAAAACATAACTTCTCATCGATAAATTGTTTTGCATAAAAACGTAATTCACACAGGAGAATTGCAAATTTTTCGTCAGGGTTTTTTCCTTTTTATTTAACACTTACTTAAGATAAATTGCGCGAATTGTGCCGTATCTTTAATACCGGATTCTTCACACAAATCCCCTCTTTCTTTACTAAAATTTTAAATGCTTTTAAAAGTGCAAAGTGAGTTTTCACATAAACGACCATCTATTTATATAGCCGATGATGATTCGGATGATGTGTTTTTTGTGGAGAGAGCAATCAGGCAGCTTGACCTGGATATCAGTCTGCGCCACTTCATTAATGGCAGGGAACTTCTGCGCGAATTGGAATCGAAACAGGATGCATTACCAAACGTTATTGTTCTCGATCTTAATATGCCCATTATGGATGGTAAGGAAACGTTACGCAACATTCGTCAGAACGGAGAGTTAAGCAGCCTGCCAGTGGTAATTTTAAGCACCAGCACTTTTGGTGGTGAAAAAGAAGATTGCCTGTTTTCGGGCGCCAACAATTATTATGTAAAGCCTTATTCTTTTGCCCGCTACCTGGAGATCTTTCAGCAAGTGAAGGCAGAGTGGATCGATTCGGTTAGCGCATAAAATAACCACTTAGATCACTAAGCTCACTAAGAAGTCACTAAGCTTACTTAGGAATCACTAAGAATAAATTGATCAACGAAGGCTCACTAAGAAAAGCCTGCTTGCTTCGGCACGGTTCGCCGACCTCACCCCAAGCGCTCAGCACAAGACGCAGTATTTAAAAAAAGTGCTGGTCAGCGCCCTAAGATTTCACCAGGAAAATTCAAATGTAATTCAATTTTATGTCCGGTAGTGTCCCCAACCATGGTTGCAGGTTCGGATGCATCGCACGGCGGCGCGCACACCTTCGAGGTCCATACGCGCGGTTGCGAGAAGGTAATAAGCTAATAAGGTTGTTGGTTTTTTTGGCTGTACCTGCTATTAAGGTAATAAGGTGAGCTGAAATATTATAAGGTTCTCTGCGTGTGCCGGTGGGTTACGAGAAGGTAATAAGCTAATAAGGTAATAAGGTTGTTGTTTTTTTTGGCTGTACGTGCTATTAAGGTAATAAGGTGAGCTGAAATATTATAAGGTTTTCTGCGTGTGCCGGTGGGTTGCGAGAAGGTAATAAGCTAATAAGGTTGTTGGTTTATTTGGCTGTACGTGCTATGAAGGTAATAAGGTGAGCTGAAATATTATGAGGTTCTGCATGTGCCGGTGGGTTGCGAGAAGGTAATAAGGTAATAAGGTAATAAGGTTGTTGGTTGTTTTGGCTGTACGTGCTATTAAGGTAATAAGGTGAGCTGAAATATTATAAGGTTT
>CBIHOL010000018.1:0-55894 GCA_966211905.1 uncultured bacterium | reverse complement strand
AAAAAAAACACCCCCTACCAAAAAATTTTTCCCCCCACTACTTTTTATTTTTTTTTTTTTTTTTTATTTTTCTTGTCCACTAAAAAAAAAAACCGCGACCCGTAAGTCGCTTTTTTTTATTTCGAATGTGCTGAATTCCCTCAGGTTGCATAAGAGCGGCAGATGAGCACGGACGATTTTATTTCGTCCCTACGGGACTTACTGAAGCGGTGGGTTATTTTTTCTAACAACATATCGTCCCTAACGGGACGGTCCTGGTTTTAATATTTTATATTGGACTTAGAATTCCAGAGGGTTGTTAACGCAATACAAGATGAGCCCGCACGGCATGTTTTCGAAAGCGAAGATCTTGCAACTCTTAATAAGCACGCAACGTGTTGCAGTAGATAAGGCAGACATGTCGCAGGACTCCTTGATTTATTTCGCACCTCGCACTCTACCTGGGTTATTCTTTCTACAACATATCGTTCCTAACGGGACGGCCGTGGTTTTAATATTTTATATGGACTTAGAATTCCAGAGGGTTGTCAGCGCAATACAAGACCAGCCCACACGGCATGTTTTCGAAAGCTGAGATCTTGCAACTCTTAATAAGAACGCAACGTGTTGCAGCAGATACGTCAGACATGTCCCCAGCACACCTTAATTTATTTCGCACCTCGGACTTTCCGTGGGTTATTCTTTCTACAGCATATCGTCCCTAGCGGGATGGTCCTGGTTTTAATATTTTATATGGACTTAGAATTCCAAAGGGGGTGTTAGTGCAATTCAACATTACTCAATTGCGTGCGAGCCCAAGGCATGTTCCTGAAAGCGGAGATCTTGCAACTCTTCATAAGCACGCAACCGTGTTTCATTAGATACGTAAGACATGTCGCAGCGCACCTTGATTTATCGCACCGGGACTTAATGAAGGGGTGGGTTATTTTTCTAGAACATATCGTCCCTATCGGGACGGCCGTGGTTTTAATATTTTATATGGACTAAGAATTCCAGAGGGGGGTGTTAGCGCAATACAAGACGAACCCGCACGGCATGTTCGAAAGCTGAGATCTTGCAACTCTTCATAAGCACGCAACCGTGTTTCATTAGATACGTCAGACAAGTCGCAGCGCACCTTGATTTATTTCGCACCTCGCACTCTACGTGGGTTGTTCTTTCTACAACATATCGTCCCTAACGGGACGGCCGTGGTTTTAATATTTTATATGGACTTAGAATTCCAGAGGGGGTGTTAGCGCAATACAAGACGAACCCGCACGGCATGTTTTCGAAAGCTGAGATCTTGCAACTCTTCATAAGCACGCAACCGTGTTTCATTAGATACGTCATACATGTCGCAACGCACCTTGATTTATTTCGCACCGGGACTTAATGAAGGGGTGGGTTATTTTTCTACAACATATCGTCCCTATCGCGAACGAACCTTGCATTATATAACAAGTCAACATGAGACCCCGTAGGGGTCACATGTTGGTAGAACTTAATAGAAAGAAAGGAAAGCAGTCCCGTAGGGACGGAATGTAAACCCTCACCCCATGCATCTTGTAAAATGATATTGCGCTAAATCACAATATTCACGATCTTCTTAGGAACAATAATAACCTTCTTCGGACTGGCGCCATTCAACAGCTTCTGCACTTCATCGCGACTCATTACCTCTTTTTCGATCTCCTGTGCAGTTAATGACGCTGGTAATTCTACAGCAAATTTCACCTTGCCGTTGAACGAAACGGGGTAATTAAAACTGTCCTCCACAAGATACTCAGCATTAAATTCAGGAAATGGAGCGGTACTGATGCTTTCTTTATGCCCAAGCTTTTCCCATAATTCTTCTGCGATATGGGGCGCATAAGGTGAAACCAAAACCAACAGTGGTTCCAGGATCTGTTTTTTGTTGCACTTAGCTTCTGTCAACTCATTCACACAGATCATAAAATTGCTCACCGACGTATTATATGAAAAACGTTCGATATCCTCGCTGATCTTTTTGATCGTTTTATGCAGGGTCTTTAATTCTCCTTTTGTCGGTGCTTCGTCAGTGACTTTAAATTCACCTGTGTTGTAAAACAAGCGCCATAGTTTTTTCAGGAATCCTGACACACCTGTAATGCCATTTGTATTCCATGGCTTACTTTGCTCCAGTGGACCCAAAAACATTTCGTACAAACGTAACGTGTCAGCGCCAAATCTTTCGCAGATGCTGTCGGGAGTCACTACATTATACCAGCGCTTCGACATTTTTTCTATAGCAGGAGTACTTAAAAATTTTCCGTTTTCCAGCTCAAATTGCGAATCTTTAAAATCGTCGCGCCATGCTCGTAAGCCTTCAACATCTACTACATTATTATCGACCAGATTAACGTCGACATGGATCTCGGTGGTGGAATATTGTTTTTTTAACCCGGCTGAAACAAATTTATTTTCATTGTTGACACGGTGAATGAGAGCAGAGGTGCCCTGTATCATTCCCTGGTTGATGAGCTTTTCTGCAGGCTCGTCGGTCGGAATCAAGCCCAGGTCAAATAAGGCCTTTGTCCAGAAACGTACATATAATAAATGTCCGGTGGCATGTTCGCTGCCGCCGATATAAAGATCCACATTCTTCCAGTAGTCCATCAGTTTTCTGTCGGCAAAAACGGAGGTATTCTGTGGGTCCATATATCTTAAAAAGTACCACGATGAACCCGCCCAGCCGGGCATTGTTGTCCATTCGTAATCATATTGCCCTTTGTATTTCCAGTTCCCTGCAGCACGCGCCAACGGAGGCTCCCCGGTTTCTGTAGGAAGAAATTTATCTATTTCAGGTAATACCAGCGGAAGTTCATTTTCGGGAAGAACGTAGGGAATTCCGTTTTTATAAAAAACCGGAATCGGTTCACCCCAGTATCGCTGTCTTCCAAACACGGCGTCCCGCAAACGAAAATTGATCTTGCCTTTGCCTATACCTTTTTTTTCTATCTCGGCAATTGATCGTTTCAGCGCTTCTTTAACTTCCAGGCCATTCAGGAAATCAGAATTTATTAATTTTCCTTCTTTCGCATCATAGGATGCCTGGGAGAGATCACCACCAGCTACTACTTCCGGGATAGGCAATTCAAAATGTTTTGCAAACGCATAATCACGCGAATCGTGTCCGGGGACAGCCATCACAGCACCGGTACCATATCCGGCGAGAACGTAATCGCCTATCCAAACGGGAATTGGTTTCCCCGTAAAAGGATGTGTTGCATACGCACCTGTAAACACCCCGCTTACGGTAGTTACATCAGCCTGTCTTTCGCGTTCGCTTCGGTTCTTTGATTTGGTGATGTATTCTTCGATCTGTTTTCTCTGATCAGATGTGGTGAGCTTTGAAACTAGTTCGTGCTCGGGAGCAAGAGTAAGAAAAGAAACACCAAAAATAGTGTCTGGTCTTGTTGTGAACACCTCGATTGTTTCATTTGAATCCTGCACATTAAAAGTAATGGAGCATCCTTCCGAGCGACCGAGCCAGTATCGTTGCGATTCTTTCAGACTTTCAGGCCAGTCAATCTTATCCAGGCCGTCGAGCAGTCGCTGAGCATACGCAGTTATCCGCATGCTCCATTGTTTCATTAATTTTTTTTCAACGGGATAACCTCCGCGTTCGCTTACTCCATCTTTTACTTCGTCGTTTGCAAGAACCGTTCCCAAAGCAGCACACCAGTTAACGTAAGCTTCACCCAGGTATGCTATACGAAAATGCATCAGCACATCGCTTCTTTTCTGCTCATCAAATTTTTTCCATTCTTCGGATGAAAAAGCAACGAGATCTTTTTCTATTTCACCTGTAAGAATATCATGACCAGCTCCTTTGAATCCTTCTTTTTCAAATATGTTTATTAACGTATCAATGCGTTCGGTCCTGTTTGTGCGGGGATTATACCAGGAATTAAAGAGCTGAATGAAGATCCACTGCGTCCATTTGTAGTACGAGGGATCGGACGTTCTTACTTCTCTTTCCCAGTCAAAGCTGAAACCGATCTTATCAAGTTGCTCACGGTACCTGGCTATATTTTGCTGCGTGGTAACAGCCGGATGCTGTCCTGTCTGAATAGCATACTGTTCTGCAGGAAGGCCGAAACTGTCGTAACCCATAGGATGAAGAACATTAAATCCCTTATGGCGCTTATATCTTGCCATAATATCGGAGGCGATATATCCTAATGGATGCCCAACATGCAATCCTGCACCGCTGGGATACGGAAACATATCCAGCACATAATATTTTGGTTTGTCAGAATGATCTGCTGCCCTGAATGTTTTATTGGTGGCCCAGTACTTCTGCCACTTTCTTTCTATCTCCGCGAAATTATATTCCATACCTTAATTAAGGCGACAAAGGTACGAATTTATCGGTTTTATGATCTTTGGTCTTGCGCTGGTAATAAGCTCGTTGTGTCACAAATATGCTTGTGCCAACCCGTGCACTCCTGGCTACTATTGCACTAAGAACTGATTATTCTCTACCACCTTTAAAAAGGTAAGGATCACGCTGGTTAAGTCCTAGCCCCGCGGCGCGCATTACTGCTGCGTCACCAAATTTCTGGCGGAGCTTATCCATTGCGGAATATAATTGCAGTTGTTCTGTAGTATCATTAAAAAGATCGAACTGATACGTACCATGAACCAGGTGACTGAACCGAACGCCGATGAGCCGGATGGGTAAATTCTTCTGAACGAGTTTCTCAAACAACTCTGTCACCTTTGTAATGAGCACGCCATCCAATGCGGTGTATGGGATTTTGGCCTGCATGCTCACAGTATTAAAATCTGAATACCTGATCTTGATGGCAGCGCAGGCAGTAAGAAATTCTTCTGTGCGAAGCTGGAAGCAGAGTTTTTCGGTCATGCTTACCAGCACCCGCTTCAGATGCTCATTATCAAAAGTATCTTTTTCAAATGTGCATTCTGTTGAAAGGCTTTTGCGTTCGCTGTAAGGCTCAACGGGACTGTCATCAATACCGTGAGCTTTGTTCCAGAGACTTATTCCCGCTTCTCCCAGCTCTCTTTGCAATCGCACTAATGGCATTTTCTGCACCGATCCGATGGTTTCTATTCCCATTCTTGAAAGAACTTCAAAAGCTTTGGCGCCAACCCCAGGTATTTTCCTGACTGAAAGCGGCGCCAGGAAGTCTTTCTCAGTTCCTGCCGGGATCTCCTTTTGTCCGTTGGGTTTGGCTGTGCCCGTTCCGATCTTTGCCACCACTTTGCTGGTTGAGAGCGCAAACGAAATAGGCAGCCCGGTTTCATTCATGATCTTATGACGAAGGTCCGTGGCCAGCTTGTAGGAACCAAAAAAGCGATCCATCCCTGTGAGATCAATATAAAATTCATCGATGCTTGATTTTTCATACACGGGAACATTTTCGTGAATGATCTCTGTCACCATTTCCGAATATTTGCTGTACTCATCATGGCTGCCGTGAACAACAATGGCCTCCGGGCATAATTGCAGTGCGCGGCCCATAGGCATTGCTGAATGAACTCCGAATTTTCTTGCCTCGTAACTGCACGAAGCAACCACTCCACGACCACTGGTACCACCAACAAGTACGGGCTTGTTATTGAGCTCAGGATTTAATTTCCTTTCAACCGAGACAAAAAAACTGTCCAGGTCTATATGCATGATCTGCCTGTTCATTTCGATTTGCTAAGTTACGCAAATAAGAAATGATGGCCACGCAGAGACTGGTAACATTGATAACTGGTTGCAAGTTGTTACTAACGATCACAAGTCATTTTTTGGATTCTGAGAAACGCTATAAAGTAAAAAACCCAACTCGGGCGAGATGGGTTTTTAACAACTAAACTAAACTAACACAACTAAAACTAAATCCTTTATCTGAATTGCAGTTTGAAAACTCTGCTTGTTATTTCTATGATGTTATACTTTTTTTGGTGGGCAGAAGTTACAGGATTTCAAAAATAATTTTGTTAAAGTTCAGACCTGCAAGCGATCAGTTCCGCCGGTAATCTTTCGATAAAGATACCTGTGAAATGCAATATTTACGCCGCTTTTAATAAGTGCATCAATGCCCTCACTCATTTGCATCATCATCCATTTTAGTTGTTCCAACATTTAAAAAAGCCAAAAACCCCTCCTGATGAGGGAGGGGTTGAGGACAACAACTAAACTTAACTAAACTAAAAGGTAAACTGTTTATAGTACTATACAGATTTCACAGACCAAAGGTTGGTTAGGATGTAATATATTTTCGAAAGTTGTATAATTACGTTGTTGCCTTCCCGGAAGTACCACTTCACTCAACCGATTGGTATGTGGAATTGTCTGCGGCTTAAAATTTTCAAACGGCGATCGTAAAATCATCCGTATCCAAACCCAATGGAAAGATCTTTCTGTACTCTTCAAGGTATTTTTTGTCGAGCGTTTGCATCGTGATCATTTCCTTGTGCTCAGGAATATTACTAACCACCTCACCCCTGGGATTTACAACCATGCTTGACCCTGAATGCGCGAATTTATTGCCGTCCTGGCCTATACGATTTACTGCTACTACATAACACTGGTTTTCGATGGCCCTCGCAATCAGCAAGTGTTTCCAGTGCTGTATCCGTGACTCCGGCCAGTTGGCAACATATATTAGTACGTCGTAGTCCCAGCTGCCGTTAATGAACCGGTTGCGGCTCCATACCGGGAACCTCAGATCATAACAAACCAACGGACAGAATTTCCACCCGCCGATCTCTGTCAATAGTTTTTTGTTCCCTGCTGTATAATGCTGGTCTTCGCGTGCCATACGGAAAAGGTGTCGTTTGTCGTAATGTTGCACTGAACCATCCGGGCCAGTCCAGAAAAGACGATTGTAGAAGTTTCCATTATCTGATACCGACACGCTGCCTGCCACCGTAGCGTTTTTAAGTGCAGCCATCTCACGCATAAACTCGAGGGCTGCGCCATTTGAAGGCTCCGCGTTTTTTTCCGGGTCCATGGTGAAACCAGTGGTAAACATCTCGGGTAATACAACGAGCTGCGATTCTTCAGGCACGGAGTTGAACAATTTCCTGAAATGTTCAATGTTCTTTTTCCTGTCCTCCCAGGCTAATTCAGTTTGGATCAAGGTAATATTCATCTGCAGTATTTTTTAAAGGCATTTATTGCCGGTTCATAGTTGTTTCGCGCGGCAACTTTAAAATCGTCGCAAGGGTTTTGCGACAGATTTACTTTTGCAACACCCTTCCAGTAATAGGCTTCAATATAATAGGGATCCAGAGCTGTGCACTTTTCAAGATCAGAAAGAGAGGAAGGAAAATTATTTAATTTTCCATGCACTATAGCTCTCCTGAAATAATAGTCGGGCTGCTCCCCGTTTAGTGCAAGAGCATGATCGTATGCTGCCAGGGCCTCCTGCAATTGCCGTTTGTCATTTAAGATATTTCCAAGCACAAAAAAACCGTTGGCGTTGGTATTGTCGGTGCTGATCGCCTTACGTGCATCCGCAAGAGCATTATCGTTGTTGCCCAGCAACAGCCATGCGTTCGCTCTCCCCACATAGGCCTTGGAATATTCATGAAGATTAAGACTTTCATTAAAGAAACTGATCGCCTGCTCTGGCTTTTTCATCTTTAACGATAACAGACCGGCATTATAAAATCCTTTATAGTTACGTGGGGCGACTTTCATGGCCTGCATAAAATAATCAGCAGCCTTCTGATCATTATTCATTCTCATGCTTTCAACGCCCGCGCTGTTGAGCGCAACAAACTGAGCAGGATATTTGGCGATGATATCTTCGTAAAGTGTAATACCGTCCTTCCAGCTATTTAACCTGGCAAAAGAAGCCGCCGCAAAGAGCACGCCTAAAACGGCCAGCACGGATTTTGGAGAGATCCTGTATTTTTCTATTGCGACCCCAAGCAACCAGGCAAAGCCGGCAACTGGCACATAACAATACCTGTCGGCATATAACACTTCACCAAAGGGAATGAACTGGAGCACCAGCAACAGGTTGGATAGAATAAAAAGGATAATGCCAGCTGTTCTCAGCTTTTTTTTCTTTAAGAGATAAAAGATCAAACCACCGATGACACATACAAAAATATATCCTGCTAAAAGATTAACTACAGTGATGGCAGGATACGGATAAAGGGTGCTCAGCCGGACCGGTAAAATGAAGAACTGAAAATATTTTGCGAGGGCTACACCCGCCAGAGGGATCTTCTGGTAAAATGGAAATTGATGAGAATAGTTGATGAACTGCGCAGAACTTTGCGCCTTGAGGTTTATCACTCCAAAAATGACAGAGATGATAAGAATTGGAATAAGTGAAGGAATATTTTTTAGTGTCAGTTTCCGTTGCATCATAAATTGTACACTCACAACACATAAGGGGAAGATGACCGCTGAAGGTTTGCTAAGGCAGGCCATTACAAACAATAATAACATTATGGCGTAGTGAGCGGGTTTTTCCGACCGGCTAAAAAGACAGAACATGATCAGCGCTCCAAGAAAAAAACCGGTGGAGACGATGTTCTTCAATTCAGCGATCCATGCTACTGATTCAACCTGCAACGGATGCAGTAAAAAGATAAGTGCGCCTGTGAGGGCAATCGTTTTTGAATGAAAGATCTTTCTGCCAAGCGAATAAATGAGAACACCATTAAGCAGGTGCAGCATGATATTCAGAGCATGATGACCACCGTAAGCGCTTCCGAAGATCCTGTAGCTTACCGCATGAAACAGCATAGTTACAGGAATGTAATTTCCTACATAATAATTGTGGAAAAAACCGGTAACAGAAAAATCCTTTACATCGCGGTTCATAAACACCATTTCCGGATCGTCCCAGCTTATGGGTCCAAACCATAATAACCTGGCATACACCAATAGCGCGATCACTACGACGCATACGAGGCCGAAGTGCTCTTTCACAAGAATTTGCGGGTTACGACGCATAGTGCAAAAATAACAATACTCAAGAGTATAGGGTCACTTTTTAAAAACACTCAGCCTGTAAAAATTGTACTTTTACCGCGTGATCAGACTCTCTGTTGTCATAATCAGCTATAACGAAGAAAAGAATATTGAAAGGTGTCTTAAGTCGGTGCTCCCGGTGGCCGATGAGATCGTTGTCCTTGATTCATTCAGTAACGACGCTACAGAGGAGATCTGCCGGAGATATAATGTCAACTTCCTGCAGCATAGGTTCGATGGTCATATCCAGCAGAAGAACAGGGCGGTGAGCCTGGCCGCTTTCGACCACGTGCTTTCTCTTGATTCAGACGAAGCGCTTGATGCTGAACTTACCAATTCGATCCTGGAGATCAAAAAGAATTTCACTCAGCAGGGATATTATATGAACCGTCTTACCAATTATTGCGGCCACTGGGTGAAGCACTGCGGCTGGTATCCCGACCGGAAGCTGCGCCTGTGGGATCGTCGCAAAGGTCAATGGACAGGCACAAATCCTCATGATAAGTATGAGCTTTTTGAAGGAGACGGGCAAACAGGTTCCCTGAAGGGAAACATTCTGCACTACAGTTATTACACAGTAGAAGATCATTACAAACAGGTAAACTACTTCACCGATATTGCTTCGAAGGCTTATTTTGAGAAAGGAAAAAGGGCAGTTATATTTAATCTCGTGGCCAATCCTCTTGCAAAATTTGTGGATCATTATTTTCTGAAACTTGGCTTCCTCGATGGACGAGCGGGATTCCTAATTTCAAAAATTTCGGCATATGCTACCTGGCTGAAATACAAAAAACTCAGAAACCTGGCCTATCAGAAAGCTCAGAAATAATTTCACGGTGGTATTGAGCCGCACCGACAGTATAGGCGACGTTATTCTTACGTTGCCTATGGCAGGATATATCAAAGAACATTTTCCCCGGTGTAAGATCATTTTTCTTGGGAGGACCTACACAAAAGATGTAGTTGCCTTATCCGGATTTGTTGATGAATTTTTAGATTACGATGAACTTAAATTAAAAAGTTACAGGGAACAGATCAACGCATTTAAAAACAGCGGGGCCGACGCGATCATCCACGTTTTTCCTCAAAAGAAGATCGCACAGCTGGCACGCAGGGCGGGCATCTCCGTTAGGGTGGGAACCACTAACAGGCTGTTTCACTGGTTCACATGCAACAAATTAATTTCTTTATCAAGAAGAAGATCTGACCTGCATGAGGCTCAGCTCAATCTCAAATTGCTGTCATTTCTGGATATTCCCGTGGGTGTAAGTACGGTTCGCATTCCATCGTATTATGGTTTTAAGAATGACCTGGTTCCGCCTGCATCTCTGTCGGACATCCTCTCAACTCAGAAAAAAAAGATCGTACTACATCCCAAATCAAAAGGGAGCGCGCGTGAATGGGGATTAAAGAATTTCAGTGAGTTAATAAAAGGATTGCCGCCTGAAGAATTTCTCATTATGATCGGAGGAACGGAAGAGGATAAAAAACAGCTTAAGGAATTTCTGATCGCGCATCCTGAATGTATAGATCTAACCGGCAAGCTTACCCTGAAAGAATATATTGCAGTGATCAATGCAAGCTACGCGCTGGTGGCCGCCAGTACAGGTCCGCTGCATATAGCGGCGGCCCTTGGAAAAAGAGCCATTGGTTTATTTTCTTCACGCCGACCTATTCATCCAGGCAGATGGAGGCCTTTGGGAATTGATGCCCATTACCTGGTGTTTGATAAAGATTGTCCTGATTGCGCTGCGGGGAAGGACTGCGATTGCATTTCCCGGATCGCGCTAAAGAATGTGATACATTTGCTGCAAAATGAAACCATTTAAAGATAAAGTGATCTGGATCACCGGCGCATCCTCGGGCATCGGCAAGGCCCTTGCCCTACAGCTGGCACGTGAAGAAGCAAGACTCATCCTGTCCGCAAGGAGGACAGAGGAATTGGAAAAAGTGGCACAGCAAACAGGACTTCCGCCTCTTGACCTTATGATCCTGCCATTTGATCTCGCAGACACTTCTAATGCGTCAGGACTGGCGGCGCAGATCATCAATAAATTTGGCAGGATAGATGTGCTGATCAATAACGGGGGATTTAGCCAGAGAAGCGAAGTGTTGGAAACACCCATAGAGCTTGACAGGAAGCTGATGGAAGTAAATTATTTTTCTGCAGTGGCTCTTACAAAAGCGGTGCTCCCTTATATGATCCGTCAGAAAGACGGACAGGTAATAGTGATCAGTAGCATTGCCGGTAAGTTTGGATTTTATCTGCGCTCATCCTACAGCGCGGCTAAACATGCGCTTCATGGGTATTTTGACAGCTTCAGGCTTGAAACAGAAAAAAAAGGGATCCGCACGCTGATCGTCTGCCCCGGAAAAATAAAAACGGAAATTTCGCTGAATGCTATTACGGCGAGCGGAAAAAGACATTCGCAGATGGACCCTTCGCATGAAAATGCAATGAGCCCGGAAGAATGCGCATGTAAAATTATTAGCGCTGTCCTGCATAAGAAGACGGAGATCCTGGTCGGTGGTAAAGAAACCTGGATGGTAAGGATCAGGTCTTATTTCCCGGGAATCTTCTTTCAACTGGTTCGCCGTCAGAGCCCTTTTTAAAAAGCGTTAATTTTTTAAGTAATTTTCGACAAATTCGCAGGTTTCTTCGATGTAAGTAGTAATTTTGATTACAAAATTGCTTTTACTCATGTTTTTTCCACAACCGAATGTGAATTGTCCGCCAGTAAGATGGGGGCTTCTGCATTTTCTGTTGGTGATATTTTTGCTCCCGGTTGCGAGCAGCGCACAGGTAAATGCATATGCAAGCGTAACAGGCATCAATTCAAACACACTTACTCTTTCCAACGTTAATCTTACATATGGAAATTTTGCAGTTGGTGAACAGGTCATCGTTATCCAGATGCAGGGCGCTTCTTTGGCAGGCACCTCCAACAATAGTTCTTACGGAACTTTAAGTTCGCTTAATTCGGCAGGGCTCTTCGAGCTCGCTACTATCAATAGTATCAATACAAGCATGGGTTTTATGACCCTGACTTCCGCTCTAAATAATAATTACTCGGTGGCGTCGAATGTACAGGTAGTGAGTTTTCCGAGGCTCGGAACTGTTGGTTACGTGGTAAGCAATACCATAAGTGCATTGCCATGGAACGGTTCTATCGGCGGCATTGTTGCTTTCCAGGTACAGGGTAATCTTGTGATGTTAAATCCCATTACTGCAAACGGCGCAGGTTTTCGCGGTGGCGCTAAGGCGGGCAGCGACGGCAGCAACTGCCAGGGAAATATGTGGATCGCCAATTCCGGAGATCCGAGGTACGCCGACAAAGGTGAAGGTATTATTTTAACCCCGACTTCTGCAAGAAGCGGTAAGGCCAAGATCCTTAACGGTGGCGGAGGCGGCATCGTTCATAATGGTGGCGGAGGCGGAGGATCTAATTTTACATCAGGCGGCGCAGGTTATTATGGTTTTGACGGCAACGGTTGCAGTGCATCTGTGAATGCCGGGGGCCAGGGTGGCATCAGTCTAAGTTCAGGAATCACACGTGTTTTTGCAGGTGGAGGGGGAGGCGGTGGCCAGGAAAATAACGGTTTCGGCACTTCAGGTGGCGATGGAGGAGGTTTGATCTTTATACGCTGCGACACAATCGTTGTACCTACTATAGGCGTTGCCAGAAGTATAACTGCCGATGGTGAAGCTGGTCCTAATACCGGCGGACATGATGGCGCGGGCGGCGGAGGCGGTGGAGGAAGTATTCTCCTCGACGTGAAAGGTGTGAGGGTGCCTCTGAACTCTACTTTAAATATCAGTGCCAATGGCGGAAACGGGGGCAGTGTAATGCATCCAGACCTGCATGGTTCCGGTGGCGGAGGCGGTCAGGGAACTATCCTGATAAGTGTTCCATCGCCATTTGTAAGAACAAATGTTCAGACGCTGAATGGCGTAGGAGGTCTTGCAAATACCTCTCCGGGCGCACCACGCGCCGGAAACGGAAGCGGCGTCAATAATGTTGGAGTTAAATGGCAAAGCGGAACGCTGTTATTGCTTCCCGTTACTCTGAGTGAGTTCACTGTGAAGGAAGATGCTGAAGGATCGGCTGTATTAAACTGGGTTACCAAAACCGAAATCAATAACCGTGTTTTTGAGGTATATCACATGGTGGATGATCTTAACTGGAAGAAGGTGGGAGAAGTGCCGGGAGCCGGCAACTCACACGAGGAGCGTCAATACCAGTTCACACATGCTTATCCTGTGCGGAATAAGATCAACTATTATAAGCTTTTGCAACGGGATGAGGATGATAAGGTCTCTTACAGTGATGTTGTTTTCCTGGAGTTAAGCAGCCAGAATATTGCTCTGCGCATGTATCCTAATCCCGTAAGCAGCTATGTGACCTGCGAGTCGGACGAAGAGCCTGTTAAAGGCAACATTTACGTGACCAACAGCCGGGGTATTAATGTTCCGGCACCAATTGTGCGCGAAAATGATCTTAAGTTTACGGTAGACCTTACAGGAGAAGCGGCGGGTTTATATGTTATTCGCGCAGAGAACATCCAAGTACGCATTATCAAATATTAAAAGGCGCTTCTAAATGGGATAATGTTGGGTAGCTGTATTAGTAGCCCCTAACTTTATATGTATTGGACCCTTAGGAGGGGCAGAGCGAAAAGAACTCGCCAAAAGCAGGTTTCGAATGAACCAATGCCACTCATGGGGGTACCTTGTTTTTCCTTTTGTACTAATTTTGCTTCACATTACCCACAGGGAAATGCTTTTATGAGGATACCCTTTCCTTTTCACAAACTTCTTTTACTATTGCTTTTAATTCATCAAACGATGGCGGTTTATTGTAAAACCCTTTAGCGCCAGCTACGAGTGCTTTCCGAACATCCTCATTGTTTCTACTTGTTGAAAGAATATAAACTGGATATTTTGGTGTCAAGCCCGCCTTTCGTAATTCAGATAGTACAGTCAGACCATCCATTAGGGGCATATTGATATCAAGAAAGATCAAGTCAGTTTCAACCTTTATTCCCTTATAAGCTTCCCTGCCAAGTAATAGATCAAGTAATTGCAAGCCGTTATAAACACAATTAATGCTGGATACCCGTATACACGCCTCTGTACTTGCGCTTTTAATTAAGAATTGATCATCAAGATCATCGTCAGCAATTACAATATTCAACTTTCTGGTTTGCTCCATAATGAGTCAAAATTAACATTTATGTGAACTTAAAAGGTTGATCTTCAAAAAAATTATACGGAGAACACACCCCAAGAGGTATACTGCTTTAGTAGAAGATTCCTGAAGAGATTATCCAAAATCAATATTTTTTTTAAACGGGTGAAAACACAGCAACTTTACAGATCCGTTTACCGTATAAAATGACAGATGTAAGAAATATCTTGTTTATGTGAAATATTTCTTCAAAGTAAATTGAATGTTTTTAAGAATTCTAATTTTATTTTTGTTTACGCTTCAAGCTGGAGCGGTAACCCGAATTTCTACTGCTTCAGGAAACTGGTTTACTAATGGGACGTGGTCCCCTGCGGGCGTTCCTACCTGCGGAGATTCAATTATAATTGTTGCAGGTCACACAGTGAGCGTGGATGGATCTCCCAGTTTATCTGGTTGTGGTTCACGGTTAATCTTAGTAGTTCGTGGCGCATTATCATTTGGGAGCGGCAACAAAATGACACTCGCGTGCAGCTCGAGATTATATGTTTTTGCAACGGGAACCATAGTTCCATCTGGAGGAGGTAATTCCAATAATATTGTAATTTGCGGAACTACTTATTGGAAGGCTGGGGACGGAAAGTTCACGGGTCCAGCATGTATTCCCGCAACTCTGCCGGGCTGTAATTCCGTGTTACCTGTTCGTTTATCGCAGTTTGCCGCGACGGTTTGTGGCCAAATGGTTTGTATTGGCTGGCAAACGACAAGTGAGCATGATTGCGAAAAATTTGAATTAGAAAGATCTGTTGACGGGTATCAATTTAAAACCATAAAAAGTGTTGCCTCACAAGCGAAGAATGGGAAGAGTTATTCGAAATTAAATTACGAAGTGCACGATGTTTTTAGCGCCGATATTACTTATTACCGCTTAAAACAAATTGATTTTGATCATGGCGCGACATATAGTGATATAGTGGCCGTTCACAGGCAAGGGGTTTTAATGAGCGGATTTTCAATTTATCCCAATCCATCATCGGGATCTTTCAGTCTGAAAATAGAGGGAAAGAATGGTAACGCTCTTTTGTGCTATACCGTGGTTG
This sequence comes from uncultured bacterium, assembly GCA_966211905.1. Taxonomy (GTDB): domain Bacteria; phylum Bacteroidota; class Bacteroidia; order B-17B0; family Aurantibacillaceae; genus Aurantibacillus. The sequence continues at coordinate 40,652 of CBIHOL010000018.1, read as the reverse complement.
ATCCTTTCGGAAAAGTTGCTCTTTCGGGTGCAGGTAATGTTGGTTCGGAACCCGATATTATTACTATCACGCCTGAAGTAAATCTGGTACCCGGAACTTATGTGGTAAATGTACGTGCGGGCGATCATGTTTATAGGAGTAAACTAATTATCCAATAGCTCAGTTTTAAGTATGGAAATGAATCAAAAGAAAGTGATCAATAAATGGGAGTTATTCATGTACGGGCTAATCCTAGGCATCGCCACTGCAAGTCTCACCATTTTGGGGATCGTGGTAGATTTGTAATAAAGGCAAAAATCACCTCGTTATCAAAATTTAGCCTGCGAAGAAACAAATATAAATAATACTTGCCCGCGCTTTTCCGAATAGATTTCCGGACATTCTGAAATTACTTCAGAAATGCGAATGTAATTTGGGATTTCCCCAATCATTTCATAAGGCTTGTTCGTCACGGTAATATTTCTTTTATGGAGGTTGTGGAACGCAACTTTTTTACAAAAGTAGCATATAACTTACTTATGAAAGATTCTGCAGTAAAATGGGAACAATTAACCTGATAATTTCGATGAAGCAATATGCTATCGTTGGTTTGTTTTTGCTCAGTATCCCGCTCCATTCACAAGGACCGGGCGGTGTGACAAGTGGTTTACGCGGCTGGTACAAGGGAAACGCTGGCGTTACTCTTGTTACCGGAGTTGTGAGTCAATGGAACGATAATAGCGGAAACGGATTTAATGCCACACAAACATCCACTGCATCACGACCATCACCTAACACTACGGGCTTTAATTACAATAGCACCATTTCATTCGACGGTGTAGATAATTATTTTAACATGTCTGATCTGGTAAGTTCTACGAGTACAGCGATCACGACTTTTGCTGTAGCCCGCCAAACAGCCACTAACAGAGACACTTATGGTTGCATTCTTGTTGGACAAACAAATAATATCGGATCGGGAGGTGGGTACGGCCTTACCGCCAGTAATTCTGGTAATACCGCGTTCGGTTTTTTTGTGCGCGACTACTTTAACAATTTTGGTTCGGCGGCCGGCACCCTGACTGTGCCCACCATCATGTGTGGAAACTGGAACGGAACTACAGCTAATAACATTGAATATTCTGAGAACGCCGCGTCGCTCGACACAGACCCTTACACACCAGGTTCGGTGGGTGACAATGGAAATAGTTATATTGGGAGCGGTATTGGTAGTGGCACTGATTATTGTTTTTACGGCGATATAGCCGAGGTGATAGTTTATAATGTTGGATTAAATGCAGCTTCCACTAGCGCTGTTCATTCATATCTTGCTCTTAAATACGGAATCACTAAATCGGGGAGTTATGTTAACTCTGCCGCAACAAACATTTTTAATAATACTGCACCCTATAATAGAAATGTGATTGCTTTGGCAAGAGACGACAACAGTGCTTTAATGCAAAAGCAGTCACGGAATTATGACGATAGCGTCAGGATCTATATCTCTACTCTTGCCGCTTCCAGTGCAGCAAACACGGGCACTTTTTCATCCAACAACCAGTACGTGGTGATGGGGTCAAACTCCGGAAAACTGGTCGGAATGGCCACAGAAAGACCCGCCGGAATCTATTCACGGCTTGAGCGGGAATGGGAAGTTGAAAATACAGGTTTTGGTTCCACTTTTAATATTAACGTCAAATTGCCAACGGCGGCGCTTCCGGCCAGTGTAACGGCAAGCGATATAAGGTTATTGGTTGACGCTGACGGGAATTTCACAAATTCCGCTGTTTATTCTGCATTTGATGGTCTTACAATCTCATACAGTAATTCTGTTATCACTATAAGCGGAATAACTACTACGATGATCCCAAGCAACTCTACGAGATATATTACAATCGGATCCTCATCTCCCAATACACCGTTGCCAATTCAATTGATCTCTTTTGATGCCGTTGCATGCGATGATAATATCTGTCTGCACTGGGAAACTTTCAGGGAATGGGATAATGATTATTTTGAAATTTTACGGAGTAACTGGAAAGGTGAAGATTTCGAATATGTTACAAGGGCGGATGCCACATCTGGCCTGATGTTGCGAATCAACAAGTATTATTACACTGACAAGGATCTTAAAGAAGGATTATATTATTATAAGTTAAAACAAATTGACTTTGATGGCACTTCCACTATCAGCAAACCAATTGTGGTTAATTTAAATTCCAGAAAAGAACGGATTATCCTGTTTCCCAATCCCGCAAGCAATTCTTTTTTGATAAAAACGGATTTTCCGTTGGTGAGTTCTGATGTTACGCTCACGTTAGTTGATGCGCTGGGTCGAAAGTTTCACATTGCAGGAATTTCCGGAGATGAAAATTCGATCAATTATCAAGTACCTGCTGAATTGCAAAAAGGTTGGTATTTTGGCTTTGTTAATTCAGCTCCCCAGTTGGGCTTGTTTAAACTTATGCTGGACAGATAGATGAGGTGTAAGAATACATCAAAAAATGTTTGATTCCGCTGTTTTGGAGCTATGCTTTGCAAAAAGTCGTTCATGGATGTGTGTGGATAGGAATATAAACACAATTAAGTGTGGAATATTTCTTCTGTAAGGATAATTACACTTTGGTAAATATTCTTATCTTTATAAGGCACCAGTAGCTCAATTCTACTGTTGATCACATGAGCCGGATTTTACTTTTATTCATTAGCCTCATTCTTGCTGTTCAGATTCTGGCGCAGCCTTCAGTCTGCTCTTTTAAATACCGGAAACGTATTACGTTTGATCCTGCCCAGGTAAGTGGCTCGCTTCCATTATCCGATTTTCCTGCGCTAATAAAAATAACCGCAGACAATGATCTGAGAACAGTTGCAAACTCAGGTCACGTAGAAAGTGCGAGTGGCTTCGATATTATATTTACCAGCGAAGATGGTCAGACTGTGCTGGATCATAACCTGAGTGCCTATACAGCCACCTCCGGCGCCTTAACCTGCTGGGTAAAGGTGCCTCAGCTAAGCGGATTGCTGGATACCTATATTTACATGTATTACGGAAGTACAGTTGTAACAACTGACCAGTCGGATGTCGGCACGTGGTCTAATGGGTATGTGGCGGTGTATCATTTTGATAATGCAATTACCAACTCAACATCTGTTACAGGTCTGAACGGCACAAACAACGGATCTTCAAATACTGCCACAGCAATGTTTGGAACAGCCAGGAGTTTTGTTGCAGCTTCAAGTCAGTACATAGATGTAACACCTTACAATTCCGCATACGACCTTACTTCGGAGGTTTGCGTATCGGCCTGGGTGAGGCTTAATTCTCTCGGAGCTGACCAGAAAGTGGCGGGTAATCAGAACAACACCAATGGTGGTTGGAAGTTCGGCGTGTTCTCAGATAATAAAATTGAATTTGAGATCCGAAACAGCAGTAACTCCCCGTTCCTTAGCCGTTCTGCCAGCGGAGGGTCTGCGCTTACAACAGGTACCTGGTACTACGTGGTTGGCCAATATTCGGATGCCGGCAATGCGATCATCACTTACCTGAACGGATCACTCGACAGGACCTATTCGACTACCGCATCGTGTGCAAGCTCTGCAGGCACCATGAAGATCGGCAGGGAACCGTTCGCCAGTTCAGCGTTCATGAACGGTATCATGGACGAAGTGCGAATTTCGAATGTTGTTCGATCGGCCGACTGGATCGCCACAGAATATAATAACCAGAATTCACCATCTACTTTTTACAGTATTTCGGCGGAGCCAAAATTATGGCTGGCATCTACTAACGGCAACTGGGGTACCGGAAGCAACTGGTCGGGAACCACCACGCCTACTTCGGGGCAGGATGTGATCATTAAGAATGATGTGTCCGCAAGGCAGCCAACACTGAATGTAAATGCGCAGGTGGGTGCAATATGGGTTTACACCGGGGCGTCATTGAACCTTTCATCGCAAACACTTTCTGTTTCGCTTGATATTCTGAATTGTGGGACGATCAATGGTAACACAGGTGGCGTAATACTTAACGGCACATCTATTCAGACTCAGCACTTATCGGGAACAGGCACTTATACACTCAATAATTTAACGGTGAACAATTCGTTCCCCTTAAGTCCGCAGATAACGCTGAACCGGAGCGTGACGGTAAACGGCGCGCTGCTTCTATTTTCGGGCATCGTAAATACAACAACCACTAACATACTTGCAATGGGTACTTCTGCGGGTTCCAGCAGCGGATCTCAAAGTAGCTTTGTGTCAGGGCCAATGCAAAAATCGGGAAATGCCACATTTACTTTCCCTATAGGCAAGGGCCAGGAATGGCGGAGGTTAAGAGTAAGTAATTTTTCCGCCACCGCTGTTTTTCGCGCGGAGTATTTTGATACTCCTTATTCCACTTCAACCCCTGTGACTACGCCACTGACTGATGTGAGCGAGATTGAATTCTGGCAGCTTGACCGCATATCGGGTGGAAATGCCAACGTGTCTTTATTCTGGGAAAATGTTGGTTACAGTTATATCAACGATTGTTCTGATCTTACTATCGCAAAATGGAATGGAACATCATGGATTGAAACCGCCGCCACATCAGTGTCAGGTTCAACATGCACAGGTTCCGGTACCGGCACCATTACAACCAATGCGCGCGTTACCACCTTCAGCCCTTTTACTTTTGGTTCCAAAACGGGAGGTGGAGTAAATCCGCTACCAATTGAACTAAAGGAATTCAGTGCCTCGTGCTTTGGCGCTCACAGCATTCTGTCGTGGGAAACAGCTTCGGAAAGAAACAACGACTTCTTTACAGTTGAACGCAGCACCGACGGTTTAAACTTTGAGAGCCGTGGTAAGGTGAAAGGGTCCGGAAGCAGTTTCACAAACACCAGGTACAATTTTTCTGATGTTGCGATAGAAGGCGACGTGGTTTATTACCGTCTGCGACAAACAGATGTGAGTGGGCGCTCCGAAGTTTCAAAAATAATAGTTGCCGGATGTTCGGAGGAGAGTTTATTATTTACAGTTTTTCCTAATCCTAACGACGGAATGTTCCAGGTGCAGACTGCAGCGCCGGTTACTGATGTCCGCATCATCAATGCAATTGGCGCCACTGTATTCACGGCTCAGACTTTGCAGGCTAATGACAAGATAGAACTTATTGAACCGGGAGTTTACCTGTTAAGCTGTTTTGTTTTTAATAAGCAGCAAACCGCTAAGATCATCGTGCGGTAACCCGGTGTTACAGAGAAAGTACTGAACTTCCTTCCACGATCTGCGCTTCAAAAAGAACAGCGAAATTCCTGAGCAGCTTTTCCTTTATGCCGGTCATATCGATCTCACTTCCAACTTCCTTATGCAAGCTCGTGACGGATTTATCACTGATGCCGCAGGGGATGATATTTGAAAAGTAGTCGAGCTGTGAGTTTACATTAAAGCCCCAGCCATGCATAGTTACCCAGCGGCTGCAGCGCACGCCCATAGCGCAGATCTTACGGGCCCTGGCAGTGCCTTCTTCTATCCAGACTCCAGTTTCTCCCTGGCTGCGTCCGGCAGAAATACCATATTCAGAAAGTGTGACAATGATGGTTTCTTCGAGAAGCCGGAGATACTTGTGGATATCTGTAAAAAAATTATCCAGATCAAGGATGGGATAAGCTACTAATTGCCCGGGACCATGATACGTAATGTCGCCGCCCCTGTTAATGCGGTAATAGCTGGCAGACTTGTCGGACAGCTGTTCCTGGTTTAAGAGAAGATTTTTTTCATCACCACTTTTTCCCAACGTATAAACGTGCGGATGTTCAACGAATAAAAGATAATTATTAGTCGGGACCTGTTGTTCAGGGGGGAGGTTCCTGTTGGCAGTTTTTATCCTGATCACTTCATTAAAGAGCTTTTCCTGGAGATCCCAGCACTCTTTGTAATCCATAACCCCAAGGTCAGTAAATAAGATCTTCCTGTTCTGCATGCGATGAGCATACAAATTTCAGCATTTCATTCAACAAAAATGGCAGGTAAGCCTCTTTTAATTCATTTTGGCAAGTTCGCCCTTGAGGTGATCGATCACTTTTACCTCTACCGGGTCAATACCCTTGATGTCGGCCAGGTAACAGCTGATCCAGTCCCCGATGTTGATGAGGTAGAAGAACTGCTCAAGCAATGAATTGCCTTTAGCATTAAGGTCAATTACCGAGCTTGAATATTTTTCGAATAACGGACGGCAGACCTCGTAACGTTTTTTGGTGCGCTCAAAATCAAAACTTGTATGAAGGGCCACTACAACGAGGTCTTCGTTCCTGGTTGTCCATCCAACAAGCTCATTATGGTTCATTTCAGGGAAAGTATGATGCCAGCATAACATCTTGCCGTTTTCGTTGATCTGCTGCCTGAAGCGTACAGCAACGCCTTCGCAGGTTCCCAGCGAATAGATGACCGCAATTTTTTTGTGCATCTTTTCGGCGATCTTATAAGCGTCGGCTTTTATATTTGCGTTCTCAGAATCGAGAAGCGTAATGGTTTTATCCAGGTCGTTAAACAGTTCCTGTTTTGCCAGGCCTTTAGCTACGAGTACTTTTATGAGCTGCACAAGAGAATAGCCTATGCATGAGCGGGGAGGCATTCCGCCCGGGATCTCAATAAAATCGTATTGATGTTGTTTTGCAAGCTCAAGCACCTTTCCGCCGCTTGTGATACAAACGATCTGCGCTTTTTTTGAAATGCCCTGCTGCATGGCGCTGACTGTTTCTTCGGTATTACCCGAGTAGCTTGAAATAATGAGCAGTGTATTCTCGTTTACGAATGCAGGCAGAAAATAATCCTTATTAATGATGATTGGAACCGGGCAATTTCCCGAAATAACCTCAGAAAGGATAGTGCCTCCGATACCAGAGCCACCAAGGCCGGTAATAAGGACATTCTGAATGTTCTTTGATGGTGAAATAATGGCCTTGTCAGCAATTTTTTTTGCCTGCCTTAACTGTTCTGTAAATTTCTGTACTAACTCTTTCATAGCTCGTAAAAATAAATCTAAAAATCAAAAAACCACCATATCAGATAAGGCCTTTATCGATTAAAATTCTTGCTTTAAGGATTGCGACCATGCTAAGGCTGTCGGTGATCTCTCCATCCATCACCATGCGGTATGCTTCGTCGAATGGCACTTTTTTAACCTGCAGGTCTTCCGATTCTTCCGGTTCAGATTCAGACTGCGTCAGATCCCGCGCCACATAAAGGATGGCGAGCTCATCAGAAACCGAGTTGCTGGTATGCATGCGGCACAACTCGGTATACCGATCTGCAATTAAGCCTGTCTCCTCTTTTAGTTCCCTTTTTGCAGAATCGAGAGGATCTTCGTTGTGAGGACCTCCACCTTCGCAGATCTCCCAGCTGTATTGTTTCAGCGGGAAACGCCACTGACCTACCAGCCAGGTGTTATTGTCTTTATCCAGCGGCAACACGCCTATAGCCTTGTTCTTAAAACTTACAACTCCGTAAATAGAGGGATTTCCCGCCGGGTTGATTACATCATATTGAGTTACTTTTATCCAGGGTGTTTCATATCGCACTTCTTCAGAAAGGGTTTTCCAGGTATTTGTTTCTTTGTTGTTTTTCATAGAGCTTAAGGGCTTCCGAAGCTGGCAGTTACCAACATTCAGAATGTTTAAATTTGTGATCTTTAATTGGTTATTGGGTTGTTATTCCAGTTATTTTCGTAAAAGTAAGTTAATTATTACGTGCTTGAGGAATAGATCAGCCATTTTAATCTTATTGTTTTTTCTGTACTGCTTCGGTGTAAAATCGCAGTGTGCTGTTACACTGGCGTCTGTAGCACCTACCTGCAGTACGCCGGGCGGGTATATTCTTACAATTCCGAATAACACCAATTGCACAGGTTCTCCTCCTTATCCAACACCTTACCAGCTATTATGGTTCAACAGTGGCACATGTCCCAATCCTACACTTACGTCGGTACCCGGACCTGGTTCGTACACCATTACCTTTGCAGCAGCTCAAACCTGTTCGTATAACGTAGTTGTTTTTGATAATCTTGGAAATACGATCATCGGGCAGGATCAGAACAAAACTCCACCGGGAGCTTCTTCTTCCGCTTTTTTTACGGTCTTCGGCCAGAATCAGCCTTCCTGTTTTGGTAATTGCAACGGAACTTCCACCCTGTTGTGGACCATCTTCGCGCCACCTTTGCAGGCAACTCTCACAAGCCCCACCTCATTGGGAAATACTACAAAGAACTTTACAATATCTTCCAGCTCCATTCAAACATATACCGGCCTTTGTGCAGGCACTCATACTTTTAATACCCTCGATGCCAATGGCTGCGCATTTAATAACCTGACCTTCACAATTACGCAGCCGACTTCGCTCACAGCCACTTCGGCTACCGCGCAGCCATCCTGCAACGGCGGCAACAATGGCAGCTTTTCCGTAATGCCCGCGGGAGGAACCGCAACATATGCGGTCGTATTCAGCAACAGCTCATCAGTAACCGTTGGCAGTGGCGGCGTGGCTACCGCAACGGGTTTTCCTGCAGGTGTAGTTTCTGCAACTGTTACAGATTCAAAGGGATGTTCTCTCACGGTGACTAATACTATAGGACAGCCCTCGTCAATGACCATCACTTCCACTCAAACCAATGTTACCTGCGGAGGGTCGTGCACGGGCGCTGCATCAGTTACTGTGCTTGGAGGCGGAGGTTCGTACACTTATACGTGGAGTCCGGGACCTGGTAATTCACCTTTTATTTCCTCCCTGTGCGGTGGAATGGTTCATACCTTAACGATAAAGGACGCGAACAATTGTGTGAGGACACAAACCGTAAATATCACGCAACCTACGTCTATCACCATTACACCCACTATTACCAATGTTACCTGTAACGGAGGATGTAACGGTTCTGTTTCAGTAACTGCCACAGGTCCGGCAGGTACCATCAATTTTACCTGGACGACTTCATCAGGAAGCATCATAACCACAGGCTCAGTGATAAGCGGACGCTGTCCGGATAATTATATTCTCCTTGCAAGCGTTAGTCCCACCTGCGTAAGTTCATTCACTATCCCTGTCACACAGCCGCCGGCTATCACCCTCACACCCGTAACTCAAAGCATCACCTGCCGGGGTCTTTGTACCGGCGCTGCAACTATAACTCCCACCGGGGGCAATGGTGCTCCCTTCACTTATACCTGGTCGCCAGCCGGTACCAGCGGCGCAAGCAACAATTCTCTGTGTGCGGGCCCGCATACAGTTTCAGTGCGAGACGCTTCCAATTGTGCGGCCACCACGAGCTTCACTATTTTACAACCAGCTGCCTTTGCTTTTGGAATTACTACCAGCAGCATTACCTGCAATGGTTTATGTAATGGCGTAATTAATGCTTCTCCATCAGGCGGTACAGCTCCGTACACTTATACACTTGCCTCTTCTGTTTCAACTGTTGCTTCCGGGTCACCGATCTTCAATGGGTTGTGTGCAGGTACATACACTTTATTTGTGCGTGATAATCTTTCAACATGTGCGCAGCAGACAACTTTAGCGCTTATTCAGCCGAACGTGCTTGCCGGTGCCATTGCAAGCACCACCATTACCTGTTTTGGTTCATGTAACGGGGCGCTTGCGGGTAGTGCTTCTGGAGGTACTCCACCTTACACTTTTTTCTGGTCAACATCGGGAGGCACCGTGTCAGGTGGTGCATTAAGCAGTCTGTGTGCGGGGAATTACACTTTTCATGTAAGCGACGGAAACGGGTGCGTAGCTCCGACAGTTACTACGAGTCTTGTTGCACCACCTGACATCACTGTTACTATTGCCGCCACAAGTCCATCGTGCGCTGGTTCGTGCAACGGAATTTTATCAGCTACGGTATTGCCTGCTGCAACCTACACATTGAACTGGGTCAATAACGGATTTAGTGGTAATCCAAACACCGGTCTTTGCGCGGGCGTTTATACTTTAAATGTGAACAATTCAAATGGCTGTATAAAAACAAGAACTGTAAATCTTGTAGCACCCCCGGCTATAGTTCTGACACAAACCGTTTCTGCCACCCGATGCGCAGGAAGTTGTGATGGCTCTGCCACAGTAGCGGCAACAGGAGGCACGGGATCATACACTTTTCAATTCAACAGTTCTCCTGTCCAGACAAACACCACAGGAATTGCCGGTTCATTATGTGCAGGAGGATACATTGCGAATGCCACTGATGCTAACGGATGCACACAGGCTGCTAATATAAATATCGGATCTCCTGTAGCTCTCTCTGCGGCCCTTACAGGTACCCGTAACAGCTGCACATCGTGCACCGGTGGCGCAACGGTAACAGCATCCAATGGAACTGCACCATTCACATATGCGTGGACCAATACATTAAATGCTTCTGCCGGAACAGGTTCAGCCATATCTAATTTTTGTCCGGGCAATTATACGGTACTGGTAACCGACAGCAGGTCGTGCACGGCCACCACATCTGTAAGTATAGGTCAGATCGTAATTGCAGCAGCCGTGAGCGGTGGGTCGGGAATTCAGTGCTTTGGCGCCTGCACAGCTTCCGCAGTGGCGGTGGTGTCGGGCGGACAATCACCTTATAGCTTTACGTGGAGTCCCGGTGGTCAAACAACCGGTACGGCGGTGAGTTTATGCGCGGGCAATTACACTGTCAATATCAGTGACAGCGGATCGCCCGCATGCAGCAGCACTGCTGCCATAACAATTACACAGCCTGCCGACCTGGTAGTAACAACATCGCAGACAAATATTACCTGCTTTAATTCCTGCAACGGTGCTATTGGAGCCACTGTGTCGGGTGGTACCGGGCCTATAACTTATTCCTGGAGTCCGGGTGGACAAACGACCCCGACGATCAGTTCACTTTGCGCAGGAGGTTATACACTTAAGATAACAGATGGAAACGGTTGTACCAAACCACCGGTGACCTTTTCTTTATCGGCACCGCTTCCTCCGATCACCGCTACCTTAAACGCTTTTAATCCCACACAATGTATTGCGCCGAATGATGGAAGCATTTGTGTTACAGCAGCAGGGGGAACCGGGGCGTATAATTACACGTGGTCGCCGGCTGTAGCGGGGAATACCAATTGCGCAAAAGCGCTCGTTGCAGGAACCTATTCCGTGATTGTTTCGAGTGGTGTTTGCAGCAATACTTTTTTTACCGTGCTATCGAATCCTAACGGGCCAACTTTAACGCAACTTTCGCTGCAGCCCGTGAGCTGCTTTAACGGAACCAACGGTGCCATATCGTATTCGGTTTCAGGCACCGGCCCTTTCACCTTTTCATGGACCCCCGCCGTATCGTTCACTAACTCTGCAAACTCTTCATCGGTGAGTGGATTGTCTTCAGGAACTTATGTTATTGCTTCAGCGGATGTCAATCAATGTATCACCACGCGCACAATATTTGTTTCGCAGAACTCTTCGGTGACCATTAATGGTACTGTAAATAATATTCTTTGCAACGGAGCCACCTGTAATGGCTCAATAAATGTAACTCCTTCAGGTGGCATCTCACCTTACACCTACACCTGGTCAACCGGCTCTAACAATTCTTCGGTGACCTCGCTTTGCGCAGGAACTTATACTGTGAATTTACGCGACAATAATCTCTGCAGTTACTCACGAACTTTTGCAGTGAACATGCCAGCAGCTTTAAGCGTGAGTGCTTCCGTTACAAATGTGAAATGTAATTCCATGTGCAATGGTTCAATTACTGCAAATACAAGTGGTGGCACCGGAATTATTACTTACTCATGGTTACCGGCCGGACCTTTTTCAGGATCAACAACAGCAACTATCTTGAACCTTTGCGCCAACTTATATACTTTAAATGTCAGGGATGTGAACGGATGCACGGCCACAACTGTTATTCCGCTTACCGAACCGCCCGTTCTTACCTCGTCGCTGGTTTTCAGCAATGCAACATGTTTTAATCTCTGCAACGGTAGCGCAACGTTAACTGGCGCCGGCGGAGTTCCGGGCTACACCTTTTCATGGAGTAACGGCGGGGCAGCAGGAGCTACTTTAAGTTCGGTGTGTGCCGGTAATTATACAGGTACTGTTAAAGATGCAAACGGCTGCAGCAGCGCCCAGGGTTTTACTGTTACCAGTCCACCTCCATTTACAGCCACATTGAGTGCTACGCATCCTTTATGTAATTCGGTTTGTAATGGAAGTATTACCACTTTAATAAGCGGTGCACAAGGGCCGGTCACTTTTAGCTGGTCACCAGCAGGTACAGGACAGAATCCCGTTAATCTTTGCCCTTCCACTTATACCGTGCTGGCAACAGATGCCAGCTCCTGCGTGGTTCAAAGTGTTATTACGCTTACCAACCCGCCTGCACTGCTGGCCAATGTGAATTTCACAAATCCTACCTGTAATGGAAATTGTAACGGCATTGCGGTAAGCGTTCCAATCAATGCAAACCCTCCGCTAACATACACCTGGTTACCTGCCGGACCAAATTCTGCCACTAACACAGCGCTTTGTGCGGGCGTATATACCATTTCGATAGCAGATAAGAATGCGTGCAGTGTTTCCCAGACATTTGCATTAACAGAACCTGCAGCATTGAATATTAATGCATCCATTGGTCCTGCCACCTGTGGTTCAAGCGACGGATCGATCACTGCTGTTCCGGTTGGAGGCACACCTTCCTACACCTATGTGTGGAGCTCTCCTTTTCCTCCACCAATTGCGACGACCGGTTCCGTAGTAACAAACCTGCCGGCAGGAATTTATACTGTGCAGATTACCGATGCAAATAATTGCAGCAACACGGTCACTATCCCGCTAAGCAATTCAAACGGACCAACCGCACCATTAACTTCAACAAATGTTTTATGTAACGGTGCATGCACAGGTGCGGCCTCAGTAGGTTTGATAACATCAGGCACAGCACCTTATGCGACACCCCTTTGGGTTATCCCGGTACCGACGGTTCAGTCGTCTTTTATTTCAAATTTATGTGCCGGTAATTATTCAGTGGAGCTGCGCGATAATTTGAATTGCATCACATTTACCGGTACCACCATAACCCAGCCGCCTGCTATATCCATCCTGCCGGTGATGTCGCTGCCTCTTTGTTCGGGTGTTTGCAACGGCAGTGTTACTATTAATACCAGCGGTGGTGTGAGTCCTTATACTTATACCTGGACCCCTGGAGCAGCATCAGGTTCTGTAGTGAATAATCTTTGTGCAGGAACTTACAGTATCCTTGTAGGCTATAACGGCGGTGCCTGCGTATCCCCACCCATTGTGCTTACCGTGCCTGCTGCGTCAAGCATAACCATTGCACCTCCTGCTGTAACTCCAAACAAATGTTTTGCCGATTGCCTTGGATCTGCTACTGTGAACGTGATCCCCGGGGGAGGTCTGCCATTTGGCGCAGTTACCTATAACTGGAGCAACGGTCAGAACGGGAACAGCGCAAACAATTTATGCACTGGTACTTATTCGCTTCTGATAACAGATTCCCAGGGATGCAATAATACTTTTAGTGTAGGGATAAGCTCGCCTTTACAGATCAAGGTGAACGCTTCAGTGAATCAGCCACTGTGCGGCCGTTGCGATGGAGCGGCTACTGTGACGGCTTCAGGCGGAACAGGATCTGCTTACAGCTATAACTGGACAAATGGTAACACCGGAAATATTGCGGACGGATTATGTGCAGGCGTCTACCAGGTATTAGTGGTTGACAGTCTTAACTGCAGGAATACAGAAAATGTTGTGGTAAATAATTCCAATGGCATAACAGGAGAATCGATCAGCAAGCAGGACGAAACCTGTGGCGGTTTATGTAACGGAGCAGCAACAATAACCCCGGTTGGTGGTTCAGGTCCTGTTCAATTCAACTGGTTGGGAAGTACACCTTCTAATTCAAACAATACTGCTGCGGGATTATGCGCAGGAAATTATTTTATCCAGATGACCGATGCGGCGGGATGCATCAGGACATCATCCCTGCAGATCAATTCTTCAGTTACAATTACGCTTGCCACTTTCGTAAATAACTCCTCATGTTCTCCAACCAACAATGGAACAATTGTCGTTGTGCCTTCAGGCGGAACTCCTGCCTATTCTTATTCATGGACCCCGTCAATTTCAGCAAATTCTGTGATCGCAAATATTGGAGCTGGATCGTATACAGTTACGGTCTCTGATAAAAACGGAACCGGATGTTCGGTAACACGCATCATTCCCGTGAGCAACAACACCGGACCACAGTTCAGCGCTGTGCAGCAGGATAATAATTGCGCGCAGCAATGCACTGGTTCAGTTTCATTAACCGCTACTTCAACGGTTGTTCCCTCGTATATATGGAGCAACGGAAGCACCGGAGCAAGTGTCACAAATTTATGTTCAGGCGTAATAACTGTAACCGGCAGCGCAGGTGGATGTTCAACAGTGAGAACATTTACCATACGCGATAATGCGAAACTGCAACTTGAAACATTCAGTGGTCAGGTACTGTGCAGCAATGAATGTCTTGGCAGCGTGCACCTGCAGGCAACAGGCGGCACACTTCCATATACGTTCAGCTGGACCCCAGCCACCTCGTCATTGAGTGCAATTGATTCGCTGTGTGCAGGCAGATACAATTATACAGTAACCGATTTTTATGGCTGTGTTGTTTCGGGCAGCGACAGTATCATAAAACGTCCACCTATCGTTGTTACTCCAACGATCACAAATTCATCCTGCAGTTCGGTAGCTGACGGTGCGCTCGGCATCTCGGTGACAGGCGGAACTCCTGCATATAGTTTTACCTGGACGGGTCCGGCACCATTCACTTCCACATCACAAAATATCAGCCAGATCTACTCAGGCACATACAGTTTAAATCTTCGGGATTCTCTGAACTGTACAGCAGATACCATATTATCTGTGGCAGCCACTATCAGTGTTACTGCCAATGCAGGAAATGATCTTGATCTTTGCCCGGGCTCTTCAACCATTTTAAACGCTGTAAATTCTCAGAGTGCCTCTACGTTTGCGTGGTACGAGGTTCCACCGGCAAAAGCAATAAGCAACAATGCGACACTGCCGGTCACTAATGCGGTGCAAAGTCAGACCTATATTCTTGTTGCTTATGGAAGCAATACATTATGTTCAGATACCGATAAGATCGTTCTTAATGTATTCACAGAACCTCTGCTAGATGCAGGACCAACTTTCACCATACCGGTTTTTTCAACGGTGATCATTGGAGGTAATCCTACCTCCCTGGGTATTGAATCACTCACATGGTCACCTGCATTTACTTTAAATGATGCCAACGCGCAAAACCCGGTGGCCAGCAATACCACCGACGTAACTTACACTGTAAGCATCATATATGGCACCGGCTGCATGGTAAGCGACACCATGCGTGTTATTCTTTATCCTGAAATAAAAATCACCAGCGGATTTACGCCAAATGATGACGGCAAGAATGATAAGTGGGTCATTGATCATATTGATCAGTTTCCGGATAATACCGTTGAGATCTTTAACCGCTGGGGTGAATCCCTGTTCTATTCAAAGGGATATGCAAATCCGTTTGACGGCATGTACAATGGCAAGGATCTGCCCGTGGGCACTTATTATTATGTGATCCATCTTAATCATCCTTCTTATCCAAAACCTTATGTCGGACCTTTAACCATCTTCAGATAATGATGAAAAAGATCTTATATTTTCTGGTTATCGGGCTAAGTGCCAGGGCGCAGCAATTGCCTCAATACTCGCAATATATGCTGAACCAGATGGCCATTAATCCCGCGGTGGCCGGAAAGGATGAGTTTGCTGAGGTGCGATCCAATTCGAGGCTGCAATGGGTGGGAATAACAGATGCGCCCCGTACGTATATACTCACGTTGCAGGGTCCTATCCAGGACAAGAATATGGGTTTGGGCATGAACTTATACACCGATATCGTTGGACCCACAAGACGAACCGGCCTTACTTTCAGTTACGCCTACCATTTAAAACTGGAAAAGGAATTATTTCTGTCCATGGGCCTTTCAGCCGGAATTCTTCAATGGGGAATTGACGGTAGCAAGATCACCCTCCACGACGAAGGGGACCTCCAGCTCCTGACCACTTATCAAACCACCTATGTACCCGATTTTGGAGCGGGATTCTACCTGTACAAAAAGAAACGGTTCTACCTGGGCCTCAGTATTCCCCAGTTGCACCAGGCACCGATTAAACTTTATCCTGATACATACAAAAACAGCAGGCTTTCGACGCAGATCAATATGAATGGAGCTTATACTTTCGAGCTGGACGATGACTTCGACATCGAGCCCTCTTTCCTGGTTAAATATGAGTCGCCAGCTCCTGTTAAGCTCGACGTGGGGGCAAGAGTTATTTACAAGGACGAGTTATGGCTGGGCGGAGTTTACCGTCATCATGATGCTTTTTCGGCAATTATCGGGTATATGTACAAGGATTACCTGAGTATTGGTTATTCATACGATATTACAACAACCAACCTCCGCAGTTACAGTTCAGGCACGCACGAGCTCATGCTGGGACTGCGATTTTCGCGTGCACAGGCCGCCACATGGGAGGCTGCGCCATAAATTTTTATTTTCAGGCATTTTTAATTACGGTTAATTGTGAGAAAATCACGATGTTAATAACGCAGGGACTGTCCCCTGGATCCCTTGCTATTGTTGGTTAGAATGCCGGGCGGCCATTGTGATGAATGTGTTGGAGGCCTGTTGAAAAAAAGTTTATTTAGAATGATTATAAATTACAAACGTGCTAAAAATAATTCCTGATTTAACGGAATAGTTCTTAATCTTCTGTTAAATTTGCCAACGTTTTTATGTCATTTATTTGTCATAATTCCCTTTGAAAAAAAGTATTAAAATTTCTCATTTTTATATGGAAAACCATACAACCCGGGTCCCCTTAAAAGCTTTGATAGCGGCAATTCTGACGGTTTTTTTCTTTTCAGCAGACTTACAGGCGCAGGACGGCGAAAAATTATTCAAACAAAACTGTGCTGTTTGTCATAGCTCACACTCAGATAAAAAATTAACAGGTCCTGGCCTGGCAGGCATTTTTGACCGTGCTCCGAAGGGTGACTGGTTGAAACACTGGATCTTAAACAACCAGAAGGTTATTAAATCGGGTGATGCTTATGCCAATAAGATCTACAATCAGTATGGCAAAGCAACAATGAATGTGTTTGAAGGGCAGCTAACTGAGCAGGATGTTGATGCTATCCTTAAATTTATTGCCGGACCGCCTCCAGGTCCTGCTGTAGTCACGACCACTGGCGGTGGTGGTGGAAATCAGCCTGTTGAAAGTGAAGAAGGCATCAGCCCACTTTACCTGATCCTTGGTGTAATTGTGATCCTGGCTATCTTATTGGTTACTCTCCGCAGCGTTCGCACAGCCCTGCAGAATTCCGCAAACCGCGCCGAAGGAAAAGGCGATATCCAGGACATTACTATCTGGCAGGAAGCACGCCAGTGGATGGCCGGTAACAGAAGACTGGTTGGTGTTTTTGTCATCATCATTGCTTTTGTCGGCATGAAAGGCTGCTGGGACGCCTGCTACGATATTGGAGTATATTACGACTGGCAAACCGGAAAAGGATATAAACCTGAGCAACCTATCAGGTTCTCGCACAAATTGCACGCTGGTGACAATGAAATTGATTGCCGCTATTGCCACAATTCAGTTGAAAAATCACGTCACGCGGGACTTCCAACAGTAAATGTTTGTATGAATTGTCACAAGGGGATCTCAAGTGGTCCTGAATATGGCGAAAAAGAAATTTCAAAGATCTATGATGCTGCTGGTTTTGATGCAAAAAGCGCGACCTACGATGACAGCAAGCAACATCCATTACGCTGGATAAAAGTTCACAACCTGCCTGACCACGTTTATTTTAACCACTCTCAGCACGTGGTGGTTGGTAAGATCGAATGTGGTACCTGTCATGGTGATCTCAAAAAAATGACCGTTGCCGAACAACAAAGTCCTTTAACCATGAAGTGGTGTATAGAATGTCACCGCAAGACTGAAGTGGCCATGGAAGGCAATGCTTATTACGACCGTCTGCACAAAGCATTAAAAGAAAAATATGCTGGTCAGCGTGACGTAAGGTTCACAGTGGAGAAGATAGGCGGACTTGAATGCGCCAAATGCCACTACTAATTATTTAAACATTAAAAGATCAATATAAGATAATGTCTATGTCAAAGAAATACTGGAGAGGCCTGCCTGAGCTGCACAACAGCCCGGAATTCCTGGAGAAGCAGAAACATGAGTTCGCTGAACCTCTTCCGATGGATGAGTTCCTGAACAGCGACGAAGCTGACAACAAAGGTACTTCCCGCCGCGACTTTTTAAAGGTAATGGGCTTTTCAACTGCAGCAGTAGCGCTTGCAGCTTGCGAAACGCCTGTAAACCGCACTATCCCTTACGTACTGAAGCCTGAGGAGGTAACGCCTGGTGTTGCTAATTTTTACGCCACCACATTTTACGACGGACACGATTATGCTTCTATCCTTGTAAAAACCCGTGAGGGACGTCCTATCAAAATAGAAGGAAACGATCTTAAAGGTCTTACTCACAGCGGAACCAGTGCACGCGTGCAGGCATCCGTTCTGGGATTGTATGATGGAGCAAGGTTACGTGGTCCGCTTTTTAAAGGCGCTGAAAGCACCTGGGCAACTGTTGACAATGCTGTAGCATCTGCTTTAACCGGTGCACAGATCCGCATCCTTACTTCCACTATTATCAGCCCTTCTACAAAAGCGCTGATCGCTGAATTTATTGCAAAGAACCCGGGAGCAAAACATATTTCATATGATTCGATCTCTTATAATGCTCTTGCAAAAGCCAACCAGAATGTTTTCGGTAAATCGGTGATCTCTTCATATGATTTCAGTAAAGCAAAAGTAGTTGTAGGCGTGGCCTGCGATTTCTTAGGTAACTGGATCTCGGGTGAAGAATTTTCGAAACAGCATGCTGAGACCCGCAAGGTTTCTAAAGCAAATCCGGAAATGAGCAGGCATTACCATTTTGAAAGCACGCTTTCATTAACCGGTGCAAATGCTGATTACCGCTACATGGTAAAACCAAGTGAGCTTGGAAAAGTTGTAGCTGCATTATATAATGAAGTTGCCTCTGCTACCGGAAATTCACGTGTACAGGCAGATGACAAAATTGCAAATACCGAAGCAGTAAAAGGAATAAAAGCTGCTGCCGCTAAACTTGCTGCAAACAAGGGAAATTCACTTGTTGTATCTGGTGTTAACGACGAAGGCATCCAAACCCTGGTGAACGGCATTAATAAAATGCTTGATAACTATGGTAAAACTGTAGATGTAGAAAATCATCTTAATCTTAAACAAGGAAATGATAAGGACTTTGCTGACCTGGTAGCTGAGATGGCATCTGGAAAAGTGAATGTACTCATGACCTATAACTGCAACCCTGTTTATACTGCGCCTGCTTCCCTTAAGTTTGCAGATGCTTATAATAAAGTAGCGACCAGGATCTCTTTCTCGCCGGTACTTGATGAAACATCAGCTCTGGCAACCATCGTTTGTCCAGATCATCACTATCTTGAGTCATGGGGTGATGCCAATCCAAAGAAAGGCATGTACACACTGCAGCAACCTACTATCAATCCAATTTTTTCCCAGCCGCGTCACGAAGGTACCCGTCAGTTCCAGGATACTTTATTATGCTGGACTGGAATAAAAGGCGACTACCTGACTTACCTGCAGGATCACTGGAATAAAAACATCTTTACTTCTCAGCAAACAATTTCTGATTTTCCAACATTCTGGGCTACAGCCCTGCATGATGGTGCGGTAACCGGAATGGGGCAGACTGCCGCCACGCCAGCTGCCACAGGAAATGATACAAAAAAATCTACTGACGCAAAAGTTGCTGCAGCCCCTGCGGAGTCTGCTCCCGCTGCTACCGGGGTGGATTATAACCGCGCTGCCGCAATGGCAACTGGTGTTAAAGCTAACGGCCTCGAACTGTTTGTTTATGAAAAAGTTGGTCTTGGAAATGGACTGCACAGCAACAATCCGTGGCTGATGGAACTTCCTGATCCTATCTCTCGCGTTACATGGGATAATTATATCACCATGAGCCCGATCGATGTGAAGGAAATGAAGTTCAATGAAATGCTTCGCCAGGATATCGACGGAAGTATTGTTGAGCTTTCAGTAAATGGCGTTACCATGACTGTGCCGGTTTATCCTCAGCCTGGTCAGGCTCCTGGATCAATTGGTCTGGCAGTTGGTTACGGCCGCAATGCAGAGTCTTTAAAAATTGCACATGGAGTAGGGGTAAATGCATTTCCTCTCTTAACTTATACCAATGGTACTTTCCAGCCTATCGTTACAGGTGTTTCTTTAAAGGATACCGGTGATTCGCATATGTTTGGTGCAACGCAGATCCAGCACACTATTATGGGTCGCGAGGAATACCTGTTGCGCGAAGTTTCATTAAACGAATTCAAACAAAACGATAAAGAATTCTGGAATCCTGCTGTTGAACTTCCTGTTCACGGTGGTGGCAAAAAACATGTGAATGAGATCGACCTTTGGGCAGCTCATCCGCGTCCCGGACATAAATGGGGCATGAGCATCGACCTGAACTTATGTTTTGGCTGCGGCGCTTGTGTGGTTGCCTGTACATCTGAAAATAACGTTGCAGTAGTAGGGAAGCTCGAAGTATCACGTCAGCGTGATATGCACTGGCTTCGTATTGACCGTTACTACAGTTCAGACATGACCCTTGAAAAAGGGAAAGAAGAAGGTCTGGGTTCAAAACAAACTTACATCGAAATGGAGAACCCTTCATCTAATCCGAAGGTGACTTTCCAGCCGATGATGTGCCAGCATTGTAATCACGCTCCGTGCGAAACTGTTTGCCCGGTTCTTGCAACAAGCCACAGCACAGAAGGTTTGAACATGATGACCTATAACCGTTGTATCGGAACTCGTTACTGCGCTAACAACTGTCCTTTCAAAGTGCGTCGTTTTAACTGGTTCAACTATAATGCAAACGAAAGATTCACTGATATTAATCCATCTGCACAGGAACTTGGCCGTATGGTTCTGAATCCTGACGTGGTTGTTCGCAGCCGTGGTGTGATGGAGAAATGTACTATGTGTCAGCAACGTTTACAGGCAGGTAAGCTCGAGGCTAAAAAAGCTGGTCAGCCAATTAAAGACGGAAGCTTAAAAACTGCCTGCCAGGCAGCCTGTTCAACCGGAGCCATCATCTTTGGTGACCTCAATGACACTGAATCATTTGTGACACAGGAAAGAAATGACGAGCGTACTTACTTCCTTCTTGAAGACATTGGTGTGAAGCCAAGCAATTCTTACAAGGTGAAAGTTCGTAACCAGGATGAGCCGATGCTTACACATCATAAGAATGACAAAGCTGATGGACAAAAAGAACAAAGTCCTCAACACTCATAAAATTTATTGATCAAGAAAAATTCAGAATATTAATATGCACGCAGAATCGGAAATTAGGATACCCTTGATACTTGGCAATAAGAGTTATCGCCAGATCACTGATGATATTATTGCTCCCATCGAAGGAAAAGCTGCCCGCGGATGGTATACACTCACTGCAGTTTGCGCATTGTGTTTTTTGTGGGGGATCTGTTGCCTTTGTTACACCATTGGTGTAGGTATCGGAGCCTGGGGAAGCTCAAATAACGTAGACTGGGCCTGGGACATCACCAACTTCGTATGGTGGATCGGTATTGGTCACGCAGGTACTCTCATCTCAGCGGTATTATTGCTTTTCCGTCAGAAATGGCGGATGGCCATCAACCGCTCTGCTGAAGCGATGACGATCTTCGCGGTATTATGCGCGGCTATTTTCGTATTGCTTCATACAGGTCGTCCATGGTTAGATTACATGTTATTCCCGCTTCCAAACCAGTTCGGTTCGTTGTGGCCTAACTTTAACTCTCCGCTCCTGTGGGACGTGTTCGCGGTATCAACATATGCAACTGTTTCAATTGTGTTCTGGTATATCGGTCTTATTCCTGACTTTGGAATGATCCGTGACCGCGTAATTAAACCATGGCAGAAAAAGTTTTACGGACTTCTTTCTTTCGGATGGGGTGGAAGCGCTCGTCACTGGAGCCGTTTTGAAGAAACTTCACTGGTGCTTGCAGGTTTGTCAACACCACTCGTATTCTCGGTACACTCTATTGTATCCTTCGACTTTGCTACTTCTGTTGTACCAGGCTGGCACACCACCATCTTCCCTCCATACTTCGTATCAGGTGCGGTATTCTCAGGATTCGCAATGGTGTTAACACTTATGCTTGTAGTTCGCAAGATCTATAAACTGGAGTCTTATGTAACCATCAAACATATCGAATACATGAACATCGTTATCATTGTAACGGGTTCTATTGTAGGTGTGGCTTATCTTACAGAATTATTCGTAGCATGGTATTCAGGTGTTGAATGGGAACAATACGCATTCCTTAACCGCGCTACTGGTCCACTGGCCTGGTCATACTGGATCATGATGGGTTGTAACGTTGTTTCTCCGCAGCTTTTCTGGTTTAAAAAGATCCGCACATCCATCGTTGCAACTTTTATCCTTTCAATTGTGGTAAACATCGGTATGTGGTTCGAGCGTTTCGTGATCATCGTTCCAACTCTTTGCCGTACGTATCTTCCATCAACATGGGGAACTTATACGCCATCGTTCATTGATATCGGGATCTTTGTTGGAACCATCGGAATGTTCGGAACTTTCTTCCTGTTGTTCTCACGTTATTTCCCTGTGATCGCTCAGGCAGAATTAAAAACAATTCTAAAAGCTTCAGGTGAGTCGCAAAAGCGTGATGCAGCTGCGCACGGTCACCACTAGGTAATTGATATTTAGAATAGAACTTAGACATTAGAAATTAGATATTAGAAATTAAGATATGGTAACTAATCATCCAGTACAAAAAAACATCATTCACGGCGTATTCGGCGACGAGGTGCCAATGCTTGAAGCGTGCAGGAAACTGCGTGCATCAGGGATCCGCATTAAAGATGTTTATTCACCAATGCCGATCCACGGTATTGACGGAATAATTGGTGTTCCCCGCACGCGCCTCGCGATCTGTGCGTTCATATATGGTTTAATCGGCTGCGGACTGGCTACATTAATGATGTGGTACATGATGGTATCTGACTGGCCTAATGATATTGGCGGCAAGCCGAACTGGGCTTATTATTTTGCCATTCCTGCATTTATTCCAATTACGT
This sequence comes from uncultured bacterium, assembly GCA_966211905.1. GTDB lineage: Bacteria > Bacteroidota > Bacteroidia > B-17B0 > Aurantibacillaceae > Aurantibacillus. The sequence continues at coordinate 17,385 of CBIHOL010000018.1, read as the reverse complement.
TTGAGGCTACAGTATTTTGTGCTGCACATGGTTTGGCACTTACTTATTTGCTACGTTGCTGGCTGATCCCGGGAGCTAAAGCTAAAAATCCGGATCCCCGCACAACTGATGACAAGTTTTTGATCCTGCTGGATCTTAACCAGGAGCAATCTGCAAAAGCAGAACAGATCCTTCGTGAGAACGGCGTGGAAGAAGTGAACCATAAAAGCACTTACACGGTTGCACCAAAATATATTTTAGATACTCATTAGAATAAAATGAAAAAAAGCTATAGAACCATACAATTCGCTTTCAGCGCGCTCCTTGGGGGCTTACTGTTAACGGGTGTAACATCGTGCGGTGTAAAAGATCAACAAAGTCCCGGCGTGGAATTTATGCCGGATATGTATCGTTCACCTTCGCTGGAATATTACCAGGGACATGTGATCGACGGGGATACCCTTCCTACAGCAAAGAGACCTGTGTCGGGAACTGTTGCCCGTGGATATATGCCATATGCGTATGCGAATACCCCTGAAGGGTATGAGGCAGCAACTGCAAACCTGAAAAATCCATTAGCTGCTTCTAATCGCGCTTTATACGAAAAAGACGGTGAAGTACTTTATTCCAAATTCTGTATTCATTGCCATGGTGCCAGCGGTGCCGGTGATGGAAAGGTTGGAGCAAAACTTCCTGGGCCTCCGCCAGCGTATAGTTCGCTACAGGGGTTAACAGAAGGCAGGATCTTTCACGTGATCACTTATGGAAAAGGGATGATGGGTCCGCATAACCTGTTGCTTAATGCCGAAGAGCGCTGGAAGCTGGTTTATTTTGTACAAAAACTGGCGAGCCCTGCCGGAGCCGCACCTAGCGATTCAACCAAGGCAGCTGGTACAGGTACAGCAACAGCGGCAGCCAACGGCAGTGCAGCACCAACTGAGAACGCATCTGCTGATCATAAATAATTTAGAACGAAGAGAGAATATGAATACTGATAAATTACAATTTATAATTCCATCCAGAGCGAGACTTTTCTCTTTTGCACTGATGGGTATTGGATTAATTTCTATTATTATGATGTTCATGACCGACCATGTGGAAGGGGATGAATCTTACCATATGAACCGTGCATGGTCGAATGTGTTTGCCGGAGCGTTCTTTTTTATGGCTATTTCACTTGGTGCAGCATTTTTCCTCGGCTTACAGTATGCTGCGGAAGCTGGATGGGCAACCACTATCAAACGTGTGATCGAAGCGGTTACCATGTTCTTACCTTGGGGATTAAGCCTGCTAATGTTATTGTTCATTCTTGGTCAGTTGCACGTTCATCATATTTATCACTGGATGGCCGACGGAATTGCTACTCCCGGACATGAGAATTATGACGAAGTGATTGCAGGTAAGATCGGATATTTCGGATGGTTCTGGTGGTTGCGTACGATCCTGTACATGGCCGGATGGATCTGGTTTACTTTCAGACTTCGTAATAACTCACTTGCAGCTGATAAACTTGATATTGATGTAAGTAACAGCTACCACTGGAAGAACGTAAAAACCGGTGCCTGGTTCATGGTATTATTTGCCGTTACTTCTTCAACTGCTTCATGGGACTGGCTGATGAGCATCGATACTCACTGGTTCTCTACTCTTTATGGATGGTATGTTTTCTCCGGAATGTGGATCAGCGCTTTAACCTTTACAACGATCCTTATTGTTTGGTTACGCAAACTTGGATATCTTGAGTTTGTTACCGAAAGTACTGTTCATGATATGGGTAAATGGATGTTCGCTATTTCATTCCTGTGGACGTACCTGTACTTCTCACAATTCATGCTGATCTGGTATGCTGATATTCCTGAAGAGGTGACTTATTACCAGACCCGCTGGGAAACGTATAAGGCTTTGATGTGGACAGTTTTCTTTATCAACTTTGCACTGCCAATGGTAATGTTAATGAGCCGCGACAGCAAACGTAATTTCTTTTTCCTTGTATTTGTGGGAGGCATAATCTTTATAGGACACTACCTGGATGTTATTATGATGGTGATGCCGGGAACTGTGGGACACCACTGGACCGGTTTAAGCTGGATGGAGTTCGGGACTTTCTTTTTCTACCTGGGACTGTTTATCTTTGTAGTGCTGAATGCGCTTACCAAAGCGCCGCTTTTGGTAAAGAATCACCCATTCCTGCAGGAGAGTCTGCACCATTCAACCTGATGAGAATTTAATAAAGAGATCGAATTACAAATTATTAAAATAAGATAGAAAATGAGTTTTTTAGTTCTGTTAGCCATAGTGTTACTGATAATCGCCGGTCACCAGTTATTGAGGATCATTGAGCTGAGCCGTGGCTTAAAAAAGACCAAGGAATGGCAGCTTACAGATAACGATAATGATATGATGGGAAAGGCAATGCTTTTATTCCTTGCATTCTTCTTCGCTTTCTTTTTCTGGCAGGTGAACCGCTGGATGGAGCGTTCTTTACCTCCTGCAGCTTCCATTCACGGTGCAAAGATTGACGCTTTGTGGGATGCCAACATTTACCTGATCACTGTTATTTTTCTTGTAACTAATTTCTTCCTGTTCTGGTTCGCTTACAAATACCGTGGAAACAGCAGGAAAGTAGCGCACTATTATCCTCATAATAATAAGTTGGAATTACTGTGGACCGTTATTCCTGCAGTTGCTCTTGCGTTCATTATCATTTTTGGTTTAAAGTACTGGAATGAGATCATGGAAGACGCTAACGATCCAAAGCGCGTGATCGTTGAGCTTTATGGAAAACAATTTGACTGGACCGCCAGATATCCTGGCACTGACGGTAAGCTTGGAGAAACAGATTACCGCCAGATAGATGGTGCGAACGCTGTTGGACAGGATACCAATGATGTTGCAGGTTTTGACGATCTTCTCGCGCGTAACGAATTTCATATCCCGGTTGGAAGGGAAGTGGAGTTACATATCAGGAGTCGCGACGTGATCCACAGTGTTTATTTACCGCATTTCCGCGCGCAGATGAATGCCGTACCGGGCATGGTCACTTATTTTAAATTCACCCCAACAAAAACCACTGCCGAAATGAGAAAAGATCCGTATGTGATCAAGATGATGGAAGGCATCAACAGGCAGCGTGAAAAAGATGGCAATGAGCCTGTAGAATTCGATTACCTGCTGTTATGTAATAAGATCTGTGGTGCATCTCACTTTAATATGCAGATGAACCTGGTTGTTGACACAGAAGCGGATTACCAGGCATGGTTGAAAAAAATGAAACCACGCAAGACCGTGGCTCAAAATAAATAATTATAACCTTATTCAAATACAATAAAGATGGCTACCCCTATTAACCCAGCACTAGAGAAAGAACACATGGCTCACCATGATCACGTTCACGATCATGATGACCACGAGGAGAGTTTTGTGAGCAAGTATATATTCAGCATGGATCACAAAATGATCTCACGCCAGTTCTTAATTACAGCAGTTGTTATGGCGGTGATAGCTATGACGATGTCTGTGATCTTCCGTTTACAGCTTGCCTGGCCTGGAGAGAAATTCGGATTCATTAATGCCGTGCTTGGTGACAAGTGGGGCAAAGACGGTATCCTTGACCCTAACATGTACCTTGCTCTTGTTACCATTCACGGTACTATCATGGTATTCTTTGTTTTAACAGGTGGATTAAGCGGAACGTTTTCGAATCTTTTAATTCCATTGCAGGTTGGAGCACGCGATATGGCTTCCGGATTCCTGAACATGCTTTCGTACTGGTTCTTCTTTGTATCAACCTGCATCATGGTTGCATCATGTTTTATTGATGACGGTCCTGCTTCAGCTGGTTGGACGATCTATCCTCCTTTATCTGCATTACCAGAAGCGATTCCAGGTTCCAAAATGGGTATGACCATGTGGCTGGCTTCAATGGCTATCTTCATTGTGTCATCTTTACTTGGTAGCTTAAACTACATCATCACCGTAATCAACTTAAGGACAAAAGGGATGACCATGACTCGTCTTCCTTTAAGTATCTGGGCTTTCCTGGTTACCGCTATCCTTGGTGTTTTATCTTTCCCTGTTCTTTTCTCTTGTGCGTTATTACTGATCTTTGACAGGAGCTTTAACACGTCTTTTTATCTTTCAGACATTTACATCGGTGGCCGTCCGCTTGATAACGTTGGTGGAAGCCCGATCCTGTTCGAACACTTATTCTGGTTCCTTGGTCACCCTGAGGTGTATATCGTTTTATTACCTGCCCTGGGTATCGCATCTGAAGTTATTGCAACCAATTCACGTAAGCCTATCTTCGGATACCGCGCTATGATCGGTTCTATCCTTGCAATCGGTTTCTTATCCTTTATCGTTTGGGGTCACCATATGTTCATGACCGGTATGAATCCGTTCCTGGGTTCTGTATTCGTGTTCACGACGTTATTGATCGCTATTCCATCTGCGGTGAAAGCATTTAACTATATCACCACCATGTGGAAAGGTAACCTGCAATTCACGCCTGCAATGATGTTCGCGATCGGACTGGTGTCTTCGTTTATTTCAGGTGGGGTAACCGGTATTATCCTGGCTGACTCTACTCTCGATATTAACGTTCACGATACTTATTTCGTGGTAGCACACTTCCACATTGTAATGGGTCTGAGCGCCATCTTCGGTATGTTTGCCGGTGTATACCACTGGTTTCCGAAAATGTTCCTGCGCATGATGAACAAAAAATTGGGATTTCTTCATTTCTGGATCACTATCATTTGTGCTTACGGGGTGTTCTTCCCAATGCACTTCCTGGGTCTTGCCGGTGTACCTCGCCGTTATTACACTAACAGTGCCTTCCCAATGTTCGACAACCTGGTTGACATTAATGAGATTGTGACCATTTTCGCCATCATTGGTGCGCTAGGTCAGGGAGTATTCCTGATCAATTTCTTCTATAGCATTTTCCTTGGAGAACGCGCGCCGCACAATCCATGGAATGCGAAAACACTTGAATGGACAACTCCTGTTGGTCACCTGCACGGTAACTGGCCTGGAGCGATCCCTGAAGTTCACCGCTGGGCTTACGATTACAGCAAGCCTGGAAAATCAAAAGATTTTGTGCCACAGACTATTCCGCTCGAAGAAGGAGAAGAGGATGGAGGAGCAAGTCATTAATTTTAATCTTCACTAAAAGAAAAAGGTCGCCGCAAGGGGACCTTTTTTTATGCTTTACTTCGGAATAATTCCCCGCTACTGACGCAGATAAAGAGTAGATTCTTCGGTGCAGGATTCAACAGGAGGATCCATAATACTGCTTTTGTTATTTTTCATAACTTGAGTACTTAAAATCAGAATAATCATGCAACCAGATTAACAAAATGCAATTATGAGGAATTTCATGATGTGTCTATTATTTATTTTGTTGTCGTTCGCAGCAGTTTCGCAACAAGCCATGACCTTCAATGCCGCCGGGAGTAAGGGAATAAGGTTAACTTATCTTGATAGCACATACAAAAGCGGATTACATTCTGATTCAACAAAAGCGGTGTTTGGAAATAAACAAGCTGAATTTATCGCCGCATATCGTCAGCTTCTGCAGGATCTCGGCAACCATCTGCGTTCGAAAGGTTTTACCTGGGGGAAAGAAACCAGGTGCTTTAACCGCATCTATTTTTCCCAGGATGGTACGATTGATTATTTTCTTTACAATTTCAATAAGGATCAGATCACTCCGGAACAGGAAAAAGCGTTTGATACTTACCTGAATGAATTTATAAAAACCTATCATTTCCCGCTAACTGCAGATACAAAATTTTCCCAGTGTAGTCCTGTGGTCTATAATGACAAGAAGTGAAGATCTTACGTGGAAGCGCCTATTAGCGGGACAGGCACGTTGCTCAGTTGAGCCTGGCTTTATTAGATCAGAGAAATAGCCGCTATGTCTGTAGAGAGGATGACGCCAAATGGAGCTTCGGTTTATAACAAAAAGCGAAGGCCTCCTCCAGGATCACGTTTCACCGCGGTACTGCAGGAGGCCTCCACCTCTTTATAGAGAGTATTTCAGTTTTAATTCAAAGAAACATTCTGTGACTTGCCGATCACATCAAATTTAACCCTGCGGTTTTCGCGGTGCTGATCGTCGTTACACTCCACACCTTCGCGGCAGCTATTAATGATCTCTTCTTCACCATGTGCTTTAATGGATGATATACGATTGCTTTTCACTCCATGGGAGATCAGGTAATCTTTTACTGCCTGCGCGCGTTTGGCCGACAGGTTCTTATTGTATGCTGCTGTACCGCGGGCATCTGCATAACCGTTGATTACCACCTTCAGATCTGTATGGCTGTTGAGGATAGAAATATTATGGTCGAGCAGCTCCTTGGCGTCAGAGTTTAACTTGTAATCATTATAATCAAAGTAAGCTGCTGAATTATTCCAGTTAAGCGTTTTAAGATCATTTTCGCTCATTACTCCTGCCGCACCTGAAGTGCCAGAGTTTTTACCGGAAGAAGAAGATGAAGAAGAAGTGTTTCCTGAAGAAGCCATATCATCTGTTCCGCCACTTGCATTTTCAGAGCTCTTGTCGCCTTTATTTCCTTTTTTGTTCTTGCCAGAAGTTCCAGCAGCGGCGTTATTCCCGCTATTATTTCCAGCATTGTCGTTTGCGGCAACAGATCCGTCATCAGCATTATTAGTACCTGAATTCTTGTCTTTCTTGCTGTTTGACTTATTGTTTTTTGCACCTTTTGTCGCTGCAAGGTCTTTGCCAGTATTTCCTTTATTACCGGTATTAGCAGAAGCCAGAACATCATTTTTTACTTCCACTTCTTTTGTGCTGCACATGCCGATAAGCTGTGGACAGGTGTCGCACCACGCTACCACTTTAGCAGTAAGCTGATGTTTGTCGTTACTGGTGAATGTATGGGTGAAATTATCACCTGCAGCTGCAACTGGTTTACCATCTACTTCCCAGCGGTAAGTGCGGATATTATTTTTGTACTGCTCAGGTACGGTTACATTTACATTATATGCCATCGGATTATCAGCAGTTGGCTCCGCATTAATGCTGATCATATTATCAGTAGGATTGCAGGGCGAAACCGAGTTCATCACATAATGAACTTTATAAATGTCGAGATCACCGAAACCGCCCGGACGAGCTGAAGCATAATATCCTTTGGAAGAATTTTTCATGAGCATAAAGAAAACATCATCTCCGGGAGAGTTAATTGGTTGTCCCAGGTTTTCGGGAGAAGACCAGTTGCCATTTACCATTTCTGATTTGTAAACGTCGAACCCACCGTAGCCGGGATGTCCGTTTGATGAAAAGAAAAGTACACCGCTTTCACTTACAAATGGAGCTTCTTCGTCGTACGGAGTATTGATTGCGTTACCCATTGACCGTGGTTCGCCCCAGGTGCCGTCTTCATTCATTTTTGCGTAATAGATATCTGAACCTCCGCGACCTTTATCCGATTCGCTGGTAAAGTACATTGTTTTTCCATCCGGAGAAAGTGAAGCGTGGTTCTGTAATTTTGAGAAGTTAATAGCTTTGTCGAGTGCAGTCATTTTGTGCGCCTGGTCGTTGGTGCCGGTTTCGTATAACTGTCCGCCTTTATAAATAAAGAGTTTTTGACCGTCGGGACTGGCAGATGCCACAGCTTCGCCCATTTTTTCTGAACGCATTCCTGCAGTTGAACCAAGGTCGACCCTTTGCGGTGCGCCAAAAGTTCCATCTTTCATTTCAGAAACATAAACGCTTTCGAAAAATTTTCCGTCAATACCATTCTTTTTTTCTTTAGGATCATCCTGTCTTTTGGAGGTGAAGAAAAGATTGTTGTTGGTAAATACGGGGGTGTATTCAGGTTTGTCGGTGTTTACAGTGTTTCCAACATTCACGATGCTTTGATTTTCAGGTGGAGCAACTTCCGGATGCGCGATCGCGTATTTGCAATCGGCAATTCTTTTAGTCAGAAATTCATCGTAATCCGAGTAATCGGGATTGTTATCCAGCTTTCCGTAATAGGTAAGGGCACGGGCGTAGTTACCTATAAAATGGTAGCTTTTTCCCAGGTTGCCATCCAGGATGGGTTTTGTTTTTTCAGGAGGGCTGTTAGCCAGCGCTTTTTCAAGGTAAGGGATCGCCTGTTCGTGACGTGACATATATTCTGATAGAACGATGCCTTTTCCTGCATTGCCAAAAAACGATTTATCATTCTTCGCTAAGATCTCGTCGTACTGCGCGATCGCTTTGTCAAAATCCGATTGGTCAACAGCAACAGAGGCCTTTCTCAACAGCTTTTTTTCCTGAGAGCACGATGCCATCAGGAGGATCACTATAATAATCGGTATCAGGGGTACTATCTTTTTCATAATTGTGGTTTATCTACCACATCATGCAAAGAAGTTGCCCACTGTGTTAATGGGCGGTGGGGTAAAATTTCCCCGCTTCTTGTGAAAATTCGTTAATACCGGCTGTTTAACACGAATTACACGAATTACACTAATAGCGATAATTTTAATGAATTACACTAATGTTAGTTGTTTATAAAGGTGTGAATCTGGAAGAATGATTTGAGATCAGGTATAGGCGTAATCTTTTAGGTGCTCAAATGGTCTTGTCAGTTTTCCTTCGTTGCAAATTGTAGCGCGTTCAATGATCCTGTCGTTGTCGGGACCTGCAATAAAAGGAAAGACACGTTCGGTAAGATCTTTTCCAAAATCGTCGCTGGCGTCGCGTGGCAGCTCGCAGGGCAGGTTATCGACCGCCATTATACAAACAGTATCCTTATTAAAAGGAAGATCTTCCTGTCCCGTTTTTATATTGTATCCATAAAACGGGTGCGCAATGTTACTGGCACGGATGGTGGTTGGCACTGATCCGTCGATATCGCAGGTTACATCGGCAATAACAGAAATATGAAAATCACTTGCCTTGATATCGTCGACACTGAACATACGGGGTGAACGGGGATCCCAGAAATGTGACGATATATATATGTCTGCCACTTTAGTAAAAGGCGGGAATTTGGAAACGAAATGTTCGGGATGCGTGAAAAAATCGTTCAAATCGAAATTATGGTCATTCGGTCTTTCCACGTAATCGCGGGGATTGAGCTGGCAATATACCGGTTCACGGAATTTGGCCATCAGGAATTCTTCAGGGGTGATCTTACGGATGCGTAACGCACTCATAGTCTCAATGGCGCCATTCGCAACGCGACCGCCACCTGTTAACGCAATTTTAATATTTGGCAGCTTCACCCTTCTTAACTCTTCTTCCATTTCTGCTTTATCGCGGCATTCGTGGGCAGGTTTAATACGGAACAGGTCATATTTTAGTCCGTAACCAAGGATCCCGTTGTAAGCTCCCACAACACCAGCATAACGGCCAAAACCAATGATCCGGTTATTGGATTTATCCGTCAGCGTTTCGTAGTCCACCATCCTTATCTTTTTTTCGATAAGAGCTTTCATTAATTTTTTATTGTGAGCCTGTTTTTTGATCGTATGGGAGAAAAAGAAATAGGTCTTTCCGGGGATCAGTTTTTCAGGGGGTACTTCTTTCACACCCATCAATATGTCGCAGGTTGTAAGGTCTTCTTCGAGCCTAATACCAAAAAAAGTATATTCTTCATCAGTGTAACACCTGATCTTGCTGGGCTGCACCACTATTTCAAGATTTGGATATTGTTTCTGAAGTTCAGAGCAGATAAGAGGTGTTAAAGGAACCCGTTTGTCCGGCGGGTTTTTCTCTTCGCGCAGTACGCCGATCTTGATCTTTTGCATAAACAATTTGTATTTTTACAAATATAGGATTATATGCAGTTTTCAAAAGGCTTTTTCACGGTGCTGCTGGTGGTGGGATTGTCAGGTGGTTTTGCGCAGAAGAAGGAGTCGCTGCTAACAAAAAAATATCCACCTGCCGCTCTGAAACAGGATGCTACTATTTTTGGTGATGTGGTTCTTGCCATGCATCCGGCAATAGGAATATATGCCAGCAGGGAGCATTATCTGAAGCTGTTCAGCGACTTTGTGAAAAATCTGAATGACAGTCTCACTGAAAAGGATTTTCGCATCAGGCTTAAGCTGCTCGCTGATGAGCTGCATTGCGGGCATACTGAGATCCTTTATTCACAGGCATTTTACAAGGAGATCAATAAGCTGAAACTAAATTTTTCGCCGTACATCTATCTTCCTGTTCAGAATAAAGTTTACATGCTCACGAATCTTGACAAGAAGAAGGCGGATACATTATTAAAAAAAGGGGCCGAGATCACTAAAATTAATGGTGTTCCTGTGGATTCAATGTTGCGGTACTCTAAAAGATTTATCAGCAGCGACGGATTTAATGAGACAGCGCGGAGCCATTTTTTACAGCGGGGTTTCAATAGTTATTTCGTGAGCCTGTTTGGAAGACCTGACACATTTGACGTGGAATATACCGACGGCAAGGAAGTGCGGCACGCCAGGTATGCTGCGTTTAAGCCTAAGGCCCTTCCATCTTTACCGCTGGGTCCGCGCGACGACAGTTTATTTGTAAAGTTCAGGAAAGCGGGTATTCAATACCGTTATATAGATGATAATAAAACGGCGATGCTTGTGCGGATCACCAAGTTTTCGAACGTAAAGAACAAGAGCGCATACAGGAAGATCTTTAAAAGGATGCGGAAGAATAAGACCGGGAATCTTGTGCTTGATCTTCGCAATAATGGCGGAGGCAGTCTTGCCAACAGTTACAGGCTTTTAAGTTATATTATTGACACAGCGAAAACCCAGACCTTGCGGACAGGAATTAAGAATTATCCTTACAGGAAATACACGCATGGTAACGTATGGTTTAAATTCACCCGCTTTGCTTATACTATAATAGGTGAAAAAAGAACAGTGCACGATACCGACAATTTTATATACACCATTAAGCCAAGGAAGAAGAATCATTTTGATGGAAAAATTTTAGTATTAATTAACGGGGGGTCATTTTCTGCCACAAGCCTGGTAGCGGCGTATCTGAAGGATACAGGGCGAGCCACTTTTATTGGAGAGGAAACGGGTGGCACCATGGAGGGATGTAACGCCGGTATTACGCCCTATTACAAGCTGCCAAACACAAAAATAAGGGTCCGCGTTCCCGCTTTCAGGGTAGTTCATGATGTTTGTCCCGCTTTAACGGGGCAGGGGATCATGCCGGATTACAAGGTGGAGTATACTTTCAGGGATCTTATTGGCAAACGTGATTTAGAGCTGCTGAAAGCGAAGGAGTTGCTGAATATTCCGTAACTTAGCGACCCCGTAATACGTATAAGGGGTACGTTCTTTGATCACTATTTAGCGATACGATCAACAGCTTTCGTTAGCGAAAATGCTATCGCACAGGCCCGCTCAAACAGCCATTGGCTGTTTGCCGCGTACATCGTAAATTGATATTGGGTCCGACCGGTATTGACAGTAAGCGCATAGGTAGGTAAGCATGTAGAGCGTTGTAAGACGAGCTCTTTAATCTGAACTTTCACAATTTTTATTTGGCGAAGAGAATTCTTACGCTATGGCTGCTTAATTTAGAATTAGGTAACCTTTGTCTTCCGGGGAGCTAAACTGCTCTGCGCCCTGGGTTAAGGCATCACAAATGCGCAGTTTATTCCAGTCACGTCACTAGCTGGAGTAATATTAGTGACTAAGTTAAAAGTTGGTTTGAAACAGCGCCTGCTTTTAGCCTACAATCAAGCTGTTGATAAACATGTAGAAGGCTTATTTATTCCTTATTTGGACGAGAGTTCGAATCTCTCCGGATCCACTTGATGACCAATGAAAGGGTCTCGCCTGCAAGGCGAGACCCTTTTTTGTTTGCAGACGACACGCCAAGCTTGCTTGAGCGTGGCGGCTAGCAAACAAAAAAGCGCTCAGCTCTGCTGAGCACTTTCATTGGTCCACTGCACGGGAAAGGAGAGATCATTGCAGAGCAATAATCTCTTTTCCTACGCGCAAACCTTCAAGGTCGCTGCCCACCTGCTTGCGGAGACCTTGAAGGATATCTCCGCTCATCCGGTTCTGCCAACCCGCAAACCTTCAAGGTCGCTGCGCACATGCTTGCGGAGACCTTGAAGGAGATCTGCGCTCGTTCGGTTCTGCCAACCCGCAAACCTTCAAGGTCACTGCGCACATGCTTGCGGAGACCTTGAAGGAGATCTGCGCTCGTTCGGTTCTGCCAACCCGCAAACCTTCAAGGTCGCTGCGCACGTGCTTGCGGAGACCTTGAAGGAGATCCGCGCTCAGCCGGTTCTGCCAACCCGCAAACCTTCAAGGTCGCTGCGCACATGCTTGCGGAGACCTTGAAGGAGATCCGCGCTCTTTCGGTTCTGCCCGCCCGCAAACCTTCAAGGTCGCTGCGCACATGCTTGCGGAGACCTTGAAGGAATGCGCTCATCGGTGGAAAAAAGTTAAATGTGCAAAGACTTGGAGGAGAGTGCATTTGGGATATTGCTTTGGCATAAGGTTATTAGATAAAAAGATGTCTTTATCCAAAACTTTAACTCATGAAGCTCTTTCTGTACTTTTTCTTATTTTTTAGTTTTTTCAAAAGCTTTTCGCAGAATTTCCAGTGGGCCTTACAGGAGCATTATTCGGGGCAGAATCGTTCCGAAAGCGTACATAATGATTACGTCGGGAACGTATATACCAGTGCTCGTTTTCTACCTTCATATAGTAATGGGGCAGATCCCATAGGAGCTGTTTTTTCTAAGTACTCGGAGACGGGGGTTCGTTTATGGACAGATACCGTTCTAAATATTGGGGCGGTTCGTAGTGTTGTAGACTCCGGAGGTAATATGTATGCTGCTGGAACTTTCACTGGTAGCGTAACATTCGCCAACAATATATATTGGGATAACGGATATATTGGAGGTTTTATGGTTAAATATAATTCAAGCGGCCAAATAATGTGGTCTAAGAATATTTATGGATTTGGTATTGCCATTTCACAGAATAAGTTTATTTATGTTGGTTCGACAGATGGCGGCGGCGAGGATGATTTTGCGCCTGGAGGATCTGTATCTAAGTATACAACGGCAGGTCTTTTTTTATGGGATGCCCCTGTCTCTTACAAAAGCGATAAAACCCATGCAGGATATTGCCGTGTAACTTCTCTCAGTACTGACCAAAATGATAACGTTTATGCTACGGGACAATTTCGCGATACGGTAGTGTTTCATGGTACCGGTAGTAATTCGACAACGTTAATTTACAATGGCGCGTTCAACAATAATTTCATCGCAAAATATAGTTCTACTGGGATTTTGCAATGGGCGAAGATCGTCGCAAATCCTTCGTATGGATTTGAGTCGCAATTTCCTTTTTCTATCACTTCTGATCCTTTTGGCAATTCTGTTATTGCTGGTACTTTTTTTAATAATCTTACTATAGGCTCAACAACTTATTCATCTGGATTGAACGCTTCCGTACTAATTGCTGAATACGACGCATCGGGTAATTTAAGTTGGCAAAAAGCGATTATGGGGCAGCCAGATATTTATGCATACGCGATAGCGCGTGATACAGCTCAGAACTTTTATATTACAGGTAATTTTAGTGGCAACACAAATTTCGGGAATGGGGTATCTGCGAGTATTCCAACACCCACTGCTCATCTGCTAACAGCATACGTACTTAAATTGGATAAAAATGCAAATAATAAATGGGTCTCTTATTCCTCCCAAACTGGTAACGCTTCGGCGATGGGTTATGGAGTAAGTTCATTCAGCAACGCAATCTATATGGTAGGGGGACTAACAGGAACCGCATCTGCATTTGGTAATACCCAATTATCCTCTTCTCAGTATTACGATTTATTTGTTTGCAGGATAAGTAACACAATACTTTCTAATCCGGTTGGTCTTTTTGAGGAACACAAGAGAGATTTTAATGTTTACCCAAATCCTGCTGCTAGATACGTCCAGGTTGAGGGAATAAATGAAGAAGCAGAAATAGAGTTATGTAATAGTTTGGGTGAATGCATTTATAAAAGGGCTAATATGGAAATTAGTAACAGATCTGCATTGACTTTAGATTTGACGGGATACCCCCCAGGTATTTATTTTATTAATGTGAAGATCAATAACCAATACAAGAGTGAAAAAATTATTCTTACTGACTAACTCAGGAAAGACGTTTCACTTTGCCACTTTAGAATGAAATACGAGATTATGATTTAGGATTGCATTTTCGCATATCGGGTAGCATCTTATCGGATATTATTTCTTAAAACAAGAACAGTTCTCTTTACCTGCATTTCTATTTATATGTTGCTGCTGGCTTGAAGCATATTTGAACTCATCCGGTTCGGCCGGCCCGCAAACCTTCAAGGTCGCTGCGCACATACGTGCGGAGACCTTGAAGGAGATCTGCGCTCATTCGGTTCTGCCAGCCCGCATACCTTCAAGGTCACCACGCACATGTTTGCGGAGACCTTGAAGGATATCTCCGCTCATCCGGTTCGGCCGGCCCGCAAACCTTCAAGATCACTACGCACATGCTTGCGGAGACCTTGAAGGAGATCTGCGCTCATACGGTGGCGCCGACCCGCAAACCTTCAAGGTCGCTACGCATATGCTTGGGAAGACCTTGAAGGATTTCTCCTCGCATCCGGTTCTGCCCGCCCGCAAACCTTCAAGGTCGCTGCGCACGTGCTTGCGGAGACCTTGAAGGATTTCTCCGCTCATGCGGTGGCGCAAGCACGCAAACCTTCAAGGTCGCTACGCACGTGCTTGCGGAGACCTTGAAGGATTTCTCCGCCCTGGTAAGCAACTTTTTTGCGCGGTTTGATCCCATGTAATGAATTCTATTGTTATTGTTCGAGTTTTGTTTCCGTCTCTAAAGTCGCATGTTGAATACCCAGATGATCCAATGTATGTCTTACACGTTTTTTTAAATCAGCGATTTCGGTTGGAGAAAGAGTTTCACTGATTATTAAATGAGCAGTTATCGCATTTTTGGTGGTGCTCATTGCCCATATATGAATGTGATAAACATCAAGTATTTCAGCATATTTTAATAATTCGGACTTAACAGATTCTACCTCAATTGCTGATGGTACGGCATCCAATGACAGTTTTAAACTTTCTCTCAGAAGACCCCACGTACTATAGAGAACTACCACCATAATTACCAGGCTTATCAGGGGATCAATCCACCTTAACCCCGTATAAAATATAATTATTCCGGCAAATACAACGCCTAACGATACTACTGCGTCTAAAGCCAGATGCAAATAAGCTCCCTTCGCATTCAAATCTTTTTCTTTGTCTTTAAAAAAAAGAAATGCAGACACGCTGTTTATTAAAATCCCAATTCCAGCAACAACGCTTATGACGGTCCCACTTGTCTCCTGAGGATGTAAAAATCGCTGAATTGCTTCCCATCCTATACTTCCCACGGCAATGAACAGTATAACTGCGTTGGTTAAGGAAGCTAAAATCGTTCCTTTATGAAATCCGAAAGTATATTTCGCTGTTGCTTTTCGTTTTGATATCTGAAAAGCCAGCAGTGATAGAGCCAACGTAGCGACATCGCTCAAATTATGGCCGGCGTCAGAAAGTAAAGCAAGTGAATTCGTATAAAATCCGGTTGAAAATTCGATTATGACAAACGCCAGATTTAAAATGATTCCAAGTTTAAATGCTTTATTTAAATTTGTTATTGTCGAACCATGCTCATGATGAATGTGGGAATGAATATGTGCCATAATTTAAGTACTACATAAATCAGTAATTAAGTTTGCAATCCAATTGCATTTTAACTGCACTGCTCGTAAACTCGTGCATATTTTTAAAACATCCTGATCAATATTACACCAGCCACAATCAGAAAAATTCCGGCGACCCTGATAAAAGTAATAGGGTGGGGTTGAGCAACGAGAATATTAAAATGTTCTAATGCTACTGAAATGATCATCTGTCCGGCGACTATCAAGCCAAATGTTACACCGGGTCCAAGCCTTGGCATGCAGAGAATAATTGCTGTCAGCGCAAAAGCACCACAAGCTCCGCCCAGCCATGCATACCAGGGAGCACTCCGGATCCCTTCCCATGAAAGAGTTTGCCTTGTAAAAAGGGCGTAAAGGAACAGAAGTATTGTTCCGCCTGCAAAGGAAAAAAAAGAAGCCATAATTGAACTATTGACATGTTTGCTAAGCAACGAATTTACTCCGCCCTGAAAGGGCATTAAAGCACCGGCGAGAGTGGCAATCAGGATCCAGGTTAATTTGTTCATGGTTGGAAAGATTTATAGTTATAAATCTAAGCTCTTTACCAGGTTTATAATCCTATTTTATGGATTTTATTTATGCTCTTTACCAAAAAATAGTAGTCAGTTAGTTTCCATCAAGAACTGAGTTCTTTTTACACCGGACTTTGTTATTTCTTTTTTCCCGGTGAACTTTCGCCGGAATTGCCTGTTTTATCTTCTGCCTTTTTAAACATTAATGTTAATGACTCAGGATCTATTGCTTCCATATCAGTCAGGATAAGTGACTTTACCATTTTAAGAGTGCTGGTCTTGTATTTCAAAAAATGAGGTGATTTAATATGAGCCTGATAAGCTTCTTTACTTGCGTAAATTTCTAATATCCTGATTTGAGTACTATCCTTTTTCAGGAACATTGGAAAGATTGAAATCACGCCAGGTTCCACTCGCAATGAAGCGTCTGCTTCCTCTTTTAAAATAGCCTTGTATTTTTTGAGACTATCCTTGTAGATTTCAATTTCTGAGATACGGAAGATCATCTCTTTTGTCTGCGCGCGCACAGGGATAGATGCGAGAACTATTAAAAGTACTATTGAAAGGCGGTTAACGTGGTATATTTTCATTTTGGATAATTCGTGTATCAAAATTAGAGTTTTATTTTTATGCGATGCTGCCTGGCTTGAAGCAAGTCCGCGCTCAGCCGGTTCTGCCAGCCCGCAGACCTTCAAGGTCGCTACGCACATGCTTGCGGAGACCTTGAAGGAGATCTGCGCTCATCCGGTTCTGCCAGCCCGCAAACCTTCAAGGTCGCTGCGCGCCTGCTTGCGAGACCTTGAAGGAGATCTGCGCTCATCCGTTCTGCCCGCCTGCAAACCTTCAAGGTCACCACGCACGTGCCTGCGGAGACCTTGAAGGAGATCTGCGCTCATCCGGTTCTGCCAGCCCGCAAACCTTCAAGGTCGCTGCGCGCCTGCTTGCGAGACCTTGAAGGAGATCTGCGCTCATCCGTTCTGCCCGCCTGCAAACCTTCAAGGTCACCACGCACGTGCCTGCGGAGACCTTGAAGGAGATCTGCGCTCATCCGGTTCTGCCAGCCCGCAAACCTTCAAGGTCGCTGCGCGCCTGCTTGCGAGACCTTGAAGGAGATCTGCGCTCATCCGTTCTGCCCGCCTGCAAACCTTCAAG
>CBIHOL010000017.1:0-56309 GCA_966211905.1 uncultured bacterium | reverse complement strand
TTAGTTCGTATTGAGTGTAGTTATCGTGAAATTCCATATTCCTTTACTATTGAAAATTAATTGTGAATCGTTTTATCAGAGAAGGTAAAAGAATGTAAATACAAACACCCATACAAGATCTACAAAGTGCCAGTAGAGTCCGACCTTTTCAACCATTTCGTAATGACCACGGCGTTCATAGGTTCCTTTGAGTACATTGAGGAATATAATGAAATTGATCACCACACCCGAAAACACGTGCGTTCCGTGGAATCCTGTAATGAAGAAGAAGTAGTTTGCAAATTGTGGCACACCGTATTCGTTGGTGGTCATGTTAGCACCGTGAAAGATCTGCTGAACATATTGGCCTTTGTCGAAATCCCAAACATTACGAAGTGCACCCTCGTGTGTTCCGATAATAAAATGATACCATTCCCAGGCCTGTGATCCTACGAAGGCGAGACCTCCGATGATCGTCCAGAACATCCAGATGGTAACACCGCGCCGGTCCATCCGGTGTCCGGCCTCAACGGCAAGCACCATAGTAACGGAAGACATGATGAGGATAAATGTCATTAAACCTACGTAGGCAAGCGGAATATGCTGCTCCACAAAAGGGAAGTGGGTAAATACGTGTTCAGCCTTTGGCCAGATATCTGCAAACTTGTGACGGATGAAACCATAGGAAACAAGCAGTCCTCCAAACGTTAACGCATCGGATACAAGAAAGAACCACATGAAGATCTTGCCGTAGCTTAATCTGAAAGGGGATACCCCGCCACCCCAGGCATCTTTAGAATCAACTTCAACTGAATGAGCCATATAAAAAATTCAAAATTTCGAATGCAATATTAACGATAATTATATAAAAACAAAAACAAATACACCCAGAGAAAATCCAGGAAATGCCAGTAAATGGCCGTTAGCTCAATGCCCAGGTAATCCTGGGCAGAATATTTTTTCAACAGTGATTTTGTGAATGAAACTCCAAGCGCGATCACGCCTCCAATCATATGCAAAAGATGCACCAGTGCAATGAGATATAAGAATGACCCTGACGCGTTGCTGTATTTGCCTACAAAAAAGATGCCCTGTGAAGTGAGCTGTTTCCATCCTTCGATTTGCGTGAAAAAAAACGTGATTCCAAGTGCCAGTGTTATCAGCAGCCAGAGCGTGGTTGCTTTAAGATTATTTTTTTTGATGGCCATTTGCGCCAGGAGCATGGTGATACTGCTGCTAATGATCACCGCGGTGCTTATAATGGCAATGGGAGGCAGCTGAAATACCAGCCAGTTGCCGTTATCTGCCCTCACTACATAAGCGCTGGTGAGACCTGCAAAAAGCATCACAATGCTCACCATCCCTACATATAATAAAGGTTTTGCAGCTTTTCTCTGGGCCGCCTTTAATTCTGATTTCCTGTTCTTTTTGTTGGTTAAAGTTGTTTCCAATTGTGTGAATTTAAGCCCGTGTCATCAGCGAGAGCTGCACCACGGGAAGATAGATTAGAGTTATAAGAAAAAGCTTGCGTGCATGCGCGTCGCTTGGTAAACGATAAAAGTTATAAGCCTGCAGCAGCAAGGCAAGTCCTGCAAGCATACAGGCAATGGTGCTGAGAATTCCCACAAGGTGAAAAACAAATGGCAGCACGCTCACCACCAGCAGGAATGAGGAATACAGCAGGATCTGGAATTTTGAAAAATCATCTTTTCCTCCCTGAGAAGGCAGCAGGTGGAAGTTTGCCCGGGCATAGTCATCGTTGTTGAACCAGGCCAGTGACCAGAAATGCGGGAACTGCCATACGAACTGGATCATAAAAAGCAGCATGGTGAAAAAAGTGATCTGTCCGAAACCACCCGTTGCCGCAACGCCCCCGATTAACGTGGGTATGGCACCTGGAAAAGCGCCCACAAATACCGAAAGAGGGGTAACCTGCTTAAGCGGGGTGTAAACAAGGGCATATAATATAATAGAGACAAAACCAAGAATGCCGCAAAGAGGATTGGTGAATGTCCACAATAATACAGTGCCTGAAATGCCCATCAGGGCGCAGAAAATAAGAGCCTCAGGTATATTAAGAACTTCTGTTGGCATAGGGCGCAAACGGGTGCGCTCCATCATTTTGTCGAGGTCTTTTTCTATGATCTGGTTAAACCCGTTGGCGGCTGAGGTCACAAGGAACCCACCGATCCCCAGGGCAAGCAGTGGCAGCCAGTTCACAGTGTGTGCAACGGTTATATAGGTGATGAGTGCTGAAAATACAACAAGAGCACCTAAACGGAATTTTGTTAACCTGATAAATCCGGTAAAGCGGGAGTAAAGAGCGGGATGATCCAAAATATTGCCGGGAGCTGTTTCCAAAAGCGCAAAGGTAATGATATTTTAATATTCCTCTTTGTTAAACCTCTAAAAGTGAGCAGCAGCGCGACCGGGACGCAGTATCACCCGCACCCCCAAGGAAGCTGAAAAAAAAGTTTTCAACTTGTTAATTTTAACAAGTTAAATGCGCGTCGAGTTTGCTGTTAAATATTTTTTTACTTTTGTTCGCTATAAACCAATTCCAATATGAATTCAACACTACGTACAATTGGCGCCGGACTTTCCATAGCTGTGATTTTAACAAGCTGCAATGGTCTCGGTAAAATGCTGAAAAAACAAAAGGAATTTCAATATACCGTTACTCCAAATCCTATTGAAATGCACGGCGACAGCGTACAATTCAGTGTAAACGGCAAATTTAATCCTAAACTGTTCCAGAAAAAGGTGACTTTGACGCTTACTCCTGTTGTAAAGAACGCAAATGGCGGCGAAAAAGCTTTAAAGCCTGTCACATTGGTAGGAGAAAAAGCTACTGGCAGCGGGCAGAAGATCAGCTTCAGCTCTGGCGGCACCTTTAATTATACTTCCGAAAAGTTCGCTTTTGAGCCTGGAATGAGAAATGCCAAGGTGGAAATCCGCGGAGAAGGACAAATGAAGTCGAAAAAGAAATCATTTGATCCTGTGGTACTTGCCGATGGAACCATGGCAACTTCCCTGTTGGTTCGCAACGACGAAAAGGGAATGATGGCTAAGGATAACTTCCAGAAAACAATGCCTTCTAATCAAACCACACATATATATTATGTGATCAACCAAAGCAATGTGCGTCCGGGTGAGTTAAAATCTGAAGAAATGAAGAATTTCAATTCGTTTGTAAGCAAAAACCTTGGAAATCAATGGTATGAATTTAAAGGCATCAACGTGTCAGCTTACGCATCACCAGATGGCGAAACCGACAAGAACGAAAACCTTGCGAAGGATCGTGCTAATTCAGGTTCAGTTGCCGTGATGAATGAATTTAAAAAGAACAAGAATAAAGATGTGAACTTCGGTAAAACCAAGGATCAGTACACTATTGTTACCACTAAAGAAGACTGGGAAGGTTTCCGCCAGTTAATGGAGCAAAGCACCATGGCTGATAAAGACCTGATCTTACGTGTTCTCACAATGTATTCAGATCCTGATCAGCGCCGTAAAGAGATCAAAAATCTCTCTAAAACTTACGTAGAGCTTGCCGACAAAGTTTTACCTAAGCTTCGTCGTTCTGAGATCACTGTTAACGTTGATAAAAAATCACGCACAGACGAACAGCTGACCCAGATGTCAACTTCAAGCCCTGACAGCCTTTCAGTAGAAGAATTACTTTATGCTGCTAACCTCTCAAATGATGTGAACACTAAAGTGCAGATCTACCAAAGCGCCGAAAAACAATATGGTGCTGACTGGAGGACTTCAAACAATCTTGGTTGCGCTCTGTTAATGCAGAACAAAGTATCGGAAGCTGCTGAAGCATTTAAACGTGCTGAAAAAGCTGGTGCTGGTCAACCTGCAGTATCAAATAATCTGGGTATTATTGAAGCTAAAAACGGTAACCGCGCACAGGCAATGGAACTGTATAAAAAAGCCGGTGGAGCTCCTGAAGCGAAATACAACATGGGTATCCTCAATATCCGTATGGGTCAGTATGCTGATGCTGTAAGCAACTTCGGAGATTATAAAGGACATAACAAAGCTCTTGCCCAGCTGATGGGTGGCGCTGCTTCAAGTGTGAACGAAACTATTGATGGAAGCAACGAAAAAGAAATGGCTTACAGCTATTACCTGAAAGCAGTTGCTTACGCACGCCAGGGTAACACAGGTGAAGCGATCAATAACCTTAAGACTGCAATTGAAAAAGATAACGCTCTGAAAGCTTACGCCAAGGATGACGCAGAGTTCATCAAAATGCGTTCAGACAGCGGTTTCACAGGACTTACAAACTAATTGCTGCAAATTAAATTTAAGCCCTTCCTCACCAGGAAGGGCTTTTTTATTTAGGTGAATAAATGCTGGTTGTTTTATCTTTGCACCTCGTTAATCGTTAACCGAATTGTAAATTGTACTGAATGAAACGTGAAGAGCTCATTAAACAGATAAGAGAGAAAAAAACTTTTCTCTGCACCGGACTTGATCCTGATATCGATAAGATGCCAGCATATTTTGTAGAGGAAGAAGAAGATCCGATCTATGAATTCAATAAACAGATCATTGAAGCGACCGCGGATTATTGCGTGGCTTATAAGCCCAACAGCGCATTTTATGAAGCGTACGGTTTGAGTGGTATGGAAAGCCTTGAAAAAACTGTGAGGTATATTAAGGCCAACTATCCCGATCACCTGGTAATTGCAGACGCAAAGCGGGGAGATATCGGAAACACCAGCACCATGTATGCGAAGGCGTTTTACAAGCGGCTTAACGCTGATGCCATCACCGTTAATCCTTACATGGGTAGCGACTCGGTTATGCCTTTCCTGCAATTTGAAGATAAATGGGCAATTGTACTGGCGCTTACTTCCAATCCTGGTTCTTCTGACTTCGAACAATTAAAGGCAGATGGAAAGGAGTTATATCTTCATGTGCTGGAGGCGTGTAAAAAATGGGGCAGCATTAACAACACCATGTTTGTGGTTGGTGCAACAAAGGCAGAGCTTCTGGCAGAGGTGAGAAAAGTTGTACCTGAACATTTTCTTTTGGTGCCTGGCGTTGGCGCACAGGGCGGCAGTTTGCAGGAAGTTTGCAAGTATGGATTGACAAAAGATATCGGGTTACTTGTAAATGCCAGCCGATCCATTTTGTACGCTTCCAATGGCAAGGATTTTGCGGAGAAAGCCGGTCTGGAAGCTAAAACGATTGCAACTGAAATGGCAGAATTGCTAAAAGGCAATTAACACTTATTAAAGTTAAGTCAGATTTGTAATCCCTAATTTTAACCAGGTTACCAGCAGTCTGAAAAATAAAATTTAAAAATGGAAGAAAATCAACCACAACCACCACATCTTGATATTGAACTGAGCGAAGAGATTGCTGAAGGAATTTATTCAAATCTTGCCATCATCACACATTCGCAAAGCGAGTTTGTAATTGATTTTATAAAGATCATGCCTGGTATGCCCAAGGCGCGGGTAAAATCACGGATCCTTTTAACGCCGCAACACGCTAAACGATTGGCCAAAGCTCTTGCCGAAAACATTCACAAATTCGAACAGGCACACGGAAAGATCAAAGATCTTGAAACTTCTTTCCCGATGAACTTCGGGGGGCCGACTGCTCAGGCTTAGACGCAGACAAATTGCGAATTACGAATTACGAATAGCACGACTTCGTCCTTCGTACTTCGTCCTATTCCTTTATCACCTTTAAACTGGTCCTCCGATTTTTCGCCTTGCCAGCATCCGTGCTATTGTCAGCTACGGGGCGTGTTGGACCGTAACCTTTTGCTGTAATACGTTTGTCGTTAATTCCTTTTGATACCAGGTATTTTTTTACGGCATCTGCGCGATCCTGCGATAATTTTAAATTGTCTTCGTCCTTGCCAACATTATCGGTATGACCCTGGATCTCGATTTCCATGGTGGTTTTCAGATTTAAAACAGATACCAGGTCATTGAGCGCTTTATTTGAACTTGGTTTGAGGCTCGCCTTACCCGTGTCGAAATAAACGTTGTCGAGCACAAATTCTTTTGGTGGTTCAATTTTAATGTCAACTTCATAGATCGCATTTGGATCGGGTGGGATCTGCATCTGCGTGTAATTCATATCGAGTGTGAAATTTTTGTATTTAAGATTATACAATGCATTTACAGGAGCAAGCATTTCGAATTTCCCCCGCGCGTTGGTGGTAGCCTGCAGCACCGCTTTGGTTTTGCTGTTCTCAAAAATGATAACCTCGTGC
This sequence comes from uncultured bacterium, assembly GCA_966211905.1. Lineage (GTDB taxonomy): Bacteria > Bacteroidota > Bacteroidia > B-17B0 > Aurantibacillaceae > Aurantibacillus. The sequence goes on along the minus strand of CBIHOL010000017.1, from coordinate 50,080 downwards.
GGCAGAACCTTGCCTTTCATGTTGGTGACGGTTCCCTGTAATAGCGCCAGGTTTGCAGTTGGCTGCAATGTCTGGGCATTAAAATTTAAACACAGTATAAAAATGCAAAGGCAAATAAGTGTTCTTTTCATGTTATTTATTTTTAGGTGCAAGTACCAAAAATATAAATACTAATCTGTGCAAAAGATAAATATTTATGGTTTTTCGGACGTTATATTGGTTCGGCGTTGGTTCGCAATGCTTGGCTAACCTACGCCTCACGTAAATCGTATATCGTAAATCGTAAATCGTAAATTAAAACGGTGGTTCTTTAAAATCCTCAATATCATTTCTCTTAATGATATCGCTGCTGCCATCATCAATTCTGTCCCAGTTTTTGGATGCTACGGTTTTTGTTCCGCTGCCCCCGCCACCCAGAAAATCGTTGTTCTGCTGCATTGGACCAGGGGCCTGGCTGTAAATACTTTCCTGCCCTTCGGTATAATCGAGGTCGGCAAATTTTGCGTACTGACCGATAAAACGAAGCTTCACCGTTTCGAGAGCTCCATGCCTGTTCTTGGCAATGATCACCTCGGCGCGTCCACGCGTTGGCTCGTTGTTTTCGTCAACTTCCATGCCGTAATATTCGGGCCTATAAATGAACATAACCATATCGGCATCCTGCTCAATGGCTCCCGATTCACGGAGGTCACTCAGCTGCGGACGTTTGCTTCCACCCGGACGATTCTCAACCTGGCGGCTTAACTGTGATAATGCGATGATCGGTATTTCAAGTTCCTTTGCAAGACTTTTTAACCCACGGGAGATCTGGCTGATCTCCTGCTCGCGGTTACCTTTACCATCTGGACCACCGCTCATCAGCTGCAGGTAGTCGATGATGATGAGCTCCACCTTTTGATTCTCTTTTAAACGGCGTGCCTTTGCCCGCAATTCAAAAATGGAAAGGGCAGGAGTGTCATCAATATAAAGCGGCGCAACAGCCAGTTTTTTAATACGCTCGTTCAGCTGAACGAATTCGTGGTTATCGAGATTACCTTTCAGAATCTTGTCCTGTGAAATTTCTGTTTCACTGGAGATAAGACGTTTTACCAGCTGCAGGCTGCTCATCTCTAAACTGAAGATGGCAACAGGCTTATTAAATTCAACAGCCGCATTTTTCGCCATTGAAACAACGAAGGCGGTCTTACCCATACCTGGACGAGCCGCAAGGATCAACAGATCGGATTTCTGCCATCCGCCTGTGATACGGTCCATAGCCGTGAAACCGCTTGGTACTCCAAGAAGCCCGTCTTTCTGGTTAGCGGCGCTTTCAATTTCGGTAATGGCTTTGGCAATGAGGGTACTCATTTTATCGTGCTGCTTGCGCACGTTTGAATCGAGGATCTCAAAAATGTTCTTGGTGGTCTCGTCTAATAGCTCAAAAACATCCGTGCTGTCCTCGTACGCGGTTTTAATGGTGTCGGTGCTGATGCGGATCAGTTCGCGCTGAAGATACTTCTGAGCGACGATACGCGCGTGAAACTCGATGTTGGCCGAAGAGGCGATCCGGTTCGTCAGAGCCGAAACATAATACGATCCTCCTACCAATTCCAGTTCGCTGGTGCGTTTTAATTCCTGGGTGACGGTTAAAATATCAACGGGTTCTGAGCGGTTAAAAAGTGAGATCATGGCTGCGAACACACGGCCATTCTGTTCCTTGTAAAATGCTTCGGGACTAAGGATATCGATTACTGTGCTGAGAGCTTCGCGTTCGAGCAACATGGCACCGAGTACGGCTTCTTCGAGTTCAACGGCCTGTGGCGGTAATTTGCCTATTTCTCCACTGTTTGCAACGGGAGAGCTGAAAATTCTTTTGCGTGTCTTGTTCTGGTTGTCGGAATTCATTTTCTTGTGTGGGGAGGCAAATGTGCAATTAAAATGCAGGATAATAAATTTACCTTTGTAACGCGCCTACTGATAATTTGTTTAAAATAAGTTGTTACCATTACAAAGTTCATAAACAGCGGGTGTTCCACGGCTCCGGCCCTGTTGATAAACTAAAAAACCACTTGTAAACAGAATCCGTGTTAGGTAATTGTTAATTGTTTAATCTCTTTCATTTTCAATTAATTGAAATATTAGGGTTGAAGTCGTATTTGAATTGTAATTTATTTTACCTGTATGCGTATCCTCTTTGCTGATTCCAATCATCCTGTCCTGCACGAACTGCTGATCGCCGCCGGTTTTCAGTGTGACCTGTTCTGGGACCGGAGCCCTGAAGACCTGGTCAAGATGCTCCCGGGATACGAAGGCCTGGTGATCAGAAGTCGTTTCAGACTCACAAAGGAAGTGCTTGAAACTGCTGAAAAGCTCAAAGTCATAGGAAGAGTAGGAGCGGGGATGGAGAATATTGACCTTGAATTTGCGTCGAAAAAAAATATCACCTGTTTATGTGTTCCCGAAGGTAACCGCGATGCGGTTGGTGAACATGCTACAGGCATGCTCCTGATGCTTTTGAATCATCTGAAAAGGGCTGATGCTGAGGTTCGGCAAGGCATCTGGCGCCGCGCTGCCAACAGGGGGACTGAAATAAAGGACAAAACCGTCGGTATCATCGGCTACGGAAATATGGGGTCAGCGTTTGCCGAAAAGCTCAGCGGTTTCGGATGCCGGATCCTGGCGTATGATAAATACAAATCGGGGTTTGGTACACCAGTTGTTACGGAAACAAACCTTCAGCATATTTTTTCTGAATGTGATATTGTAAGTCTCCACCTGCCGCAATCGGCCGAAACGATCAATTTTGTGAATGCAGATTTTATTGCCTCATTTTCGAAGCCGTTTTATCTCATTAATACAGCAAGAGGCAAATGCGTGAACACAGCAGACCTGGTAAAGGCGCTTGAATCCGGAAAAATAGCGGGGGCCTGCCTCGATGTGTTCGAATACGAAACATCATCATTCGAAAAGCTGGATGCTGCGAAACTGCCGCCAGATTGGAGATATCTCATCAATTCAGACAAGGTGATCCTGTCTCCTCATATAGCCGGTTGGACGCATGAAAGCAATTACAAGATGAGCAGGATGATTGCTGAGAAAATGATTGCTGCGCTTAAAAATTAAGCGAATACACCGGTGAAGCGGCTATGTTGGATTTGTTGTTTTTTTTATCCACCATAAAAACAGTGAACTTCACCACCTTTACTTCATCGCTTTCGCGGAACTCGCTTAAAGGCACATAGATCTCCCCCCTGATGGCTTTCCCTTTGTAATAACCATTGTCGGGCTGTTTGATGGTGTTTGTGTAACGAATGGTATCCTTGATGGTTAGATCGTAGGAGGCCTGAAATTTATTGGTGGTCTTGTTAAGTGCGTAGGTCGTCAGCACAAGATTGGAACCATCTGAAAAATTATCTACAAACAGGTCACCGTCACCGTCCTCATAACTTAAAAAGACGGTCGCCGTGTCGTTGTTGGAAAATTGTGATTTCTGCGCTCCCAGGAAATCCAGGAACTCGATGTGCGGAACAGGATCCTTTGACTGCTGCTTAACACAGCTTCCAAAAATAAAAACTGAAAAAATTATGCAAAATAAATAATTCATACACTTTCTGGTTATGCCCGATTACAACGTTCCGGGGCAACTTTTGTTGCACATACCGGGCAGTAAAGTAAATTTACAAAATTAAGCAGCAGTGGGGAAAAGGAGCTTGTTAAAAAACGAAAACGACATATTTGAAATTGATTCGGAAGCCCGTTTTGAAGTCCTCTGTCTTGAGATCTTCCGCCGGCAATATGCTGATAATAGCATTTATCGGCAATGGGCTGATCTTTTGAAATGTCCACCAGCAGCGGTAAAAAGCAGCCGCGACATTCCTTTTCTGCCTATCGAGTTTTTTAAAAGCCACGATATCGTAACGGGGACTTTGCCGACTAAGGTGACCTGTTTTACCAGCAGCGCTACCACCTCGTCGGTACCCGCAAAACATTTTGTAAAGGATCTTTGGGTTTACGAACATAGCTTTAAAAAGGCATTTTCATTGTTTTATGGAGATGTGGACAGTTATTGCATCCTGGCGCTATTGCCCAGTTACCTTGAACGGCAGGGGTCTTCGCTGGTTTATATGTGTGATAAGCTGATCGCAGACTCCCGGCATCCTCTTTCCGGATTTTATCTGAAGAACATTTCAGAACTCATTGAAACCATAGAAAAATTAAAAAAAATAAAACAGAAAACCCTGCTGATCGGCGTTTCCTATGCGTTAATGGACCTGGCAGATAAAGGAGTGAAGCTGGACGATAATTTTATTGTGATGGAAACCGGCGGGATGAAAGGCACCCGAAAGGAAATGCTAAAGCCCGAGCTGCATCTTTACCTTAAAAACGGGCTGGGTATAGCGCAGGTTCATAGCGAGTACGGGATGACAGAGCTGCTGAGCCAGGCTTATAGTACAGGAAATGGTTTCTTTGCTGCTCCGCCATGGATGAAATTCTATATCAGGGAAGTGGATGATCCGCTAAAACTGCGGACTGACGGTCGTACTGGCGGTATTAATGTAATTGACCTGGCTAACATTCACTCCTGTTCATTTATTGCAACCAAAGACCTTGGAAGAATTAATGATAAAGGCGAACTTGAATTAATGGGACGCTACGACCAGAGCGATGTGAGGGGTTGCAACCTCATGCTTGGAACTTTTTAAACCTGCCTGCCTGCAAGAAGGAACATCACAGCCATTCTCACTGCTACACCATTTTCAACCTGCTCGAGGATGATGGATTGTTTGCTGTCGGCTACATCGCTGGTGATCTCCACCCCGCGGTTAATAGGGCCGGGATGCATTACAATGATCTTTTTTGAAAGAGAATCGAGGATGTCTTTGTTAAGGCCATACATCATGGTATATTCTCTCAAAGACGGAAAATATTTTATGTCCTGCCGCTCCAGCTGGATACGAAGCATATTGGCCACATCGCACCATTCAAGAGCTTTGCGCAGATCGGGCTCCACTGTAACGCCAAGAGAGGTAATGAATTTTGGGATAAGAGTGAGCGGTCCGCATACCTTAACAATGGCTCCAAGTTTTTGCAGACAAAAGATATTTGAAAGAGCTACTCTTGAGTGCAGAATATCTCCTACGATAACCACTTTTTTTCCTTTCAGATCACCAAGCTTTTCCTTCATTGAAAACGCGTCAAGCAACGCCTGTGTGGGGTGCTCGTGCGCTCCGTCGCCGGCATTAATGATCCTGGCATCCACTTTCCTGGCAAGAAAAATAGCTGCACCGGGACTTGCGTGACGCATCACGATCATGTCCACTTTCATAGCCAGGATATTGTTTACGGTGTCAACAAGTGTTTCTCCTTTTTTTACCGAGGAGTTTGAAGCTGAAAAGTTGATGACATCGGCGCTTAATCGTTTCTGAGCCAGTTCAAATGATAAACGCGTGCGTGTGGAATTCTCAAAAAAGAGATTGGCCACTGTGATGTCACGCAGCGAAGGAACCTTTTTTATAGGCCTGTTGATGACTTCCTTGAAATTTTCGGCAGTAGAAAGAATGAGGTCAATGTCGTTACGCGTAAGTTGTTTTATTCCTAGTAGATGGTTAACGCTTAGATGACTCATTATTTTTTTAAAACCCTGTCGGATTCAAAAGTTAAAAATAGCTTTTATATTTTAATTGGAGACAATTTTTTCTTCAGCCTGCAGGTATCGTTGCCTGATTACTCCTGCATGATGCTGGGCATGGCCACAAATAAGGTAACCCAGCGACAGAACGGTAGCAGTCCCAAGATGTGTATTTCCTTTATACATCAGCACATTGTCGGAAAAGCTTTTGAAAAGCAGGATCGTAGCAGTGCGCACAGCGTCAAATTCGGCTTTAAGGTCACTCAGTGACCTGTTGGATAATTCGGCATTTGCTACGTAATCATTTTCTTCAAACGGGAGAGGCTGCTGAGCATCCTTTCGGGCGAAGCGCAATGCACGGTAAGATATGATGCGTTCAGTATCAATAATATGATTGATCACCTGTTTGATCGTCCATTTGCCGGGGGCATAAGCACGCTCTCCCTGGTCTTCCCCGATAGAATCGATGAGGTCTCTCACCATGTCCCTGTTGGTTACAAGCGCTTCATGCACATTGTTTTCCTGGACCAGTGGGATGTAAAGCCCATAATAATCGGGGTAGGTGTTCTTTTCCGGACGCATGTTATCAGTTTCTAGAGGTTTATTTATCCAGCAGGGAGATCTTGTCCTTGCCGTCAATTTCTTTCCACTCCACTTTCACTTTTTGTGTATCGATCGAATCAATTACAATGCCCACGTACTTGGCCTGGATAGGCACATGGCGCGAGAAGCGGCGGTCAACAAGCACCAGCAGCTCAACATCCTTGGGGCGTCCGAACGCCAGCATGGCATCAAGTCCGGCGCGGATCGTGCGACCGGTATAGAGCACGTCGTCGATCAGTACCACATTTTTATCTTCAATAATAAAATCAATGTTTGTGCTGTTGGGGATCAGTTCTTTTTTCCTGAAGTCATCGCGGTAAAAAGTAATATCAAGCTCTCCGCAATGCACTTTTTTACTTTTGAGGATCTCCTGCAGTTCTTTCTGGATCCTTCTGGCGAGAAATACGCCTCTTGGCTGCAGGCCGATGATCACAGTGTCCCTGAAATCATTATGCACCTCAATAAGCTGGTGACAAAGTCGTTTAATGGTAACATCAAAACGGTTTTTCTCTAATAATATCTTCGGTTGCACGGGCTGTCGGTTTATCGGCGTTTAAATATATCAAAAATTACTCTTTTTCCCTGCTGTCAATAATTATGGTCACCGGGCCATCATTAATGAGTTCCACTTTCATATCTGCTCCAAAAACACCTGTCTTGCATTCTTTTCCGAGAAAGTGAGAACATTCGCTGACAAATTTTTCATAAAGCGGGATTGCTTTTTCAGGTCTGGCCGCTTTAATAAAAGAGGGACGATTACCTTTTTTTGTGGAAGCGTGAAGAGTAAATTGGCTTATAATTAAAAGTTCGCCTCCGGTTTGCCTGATATCCAGATTCATTTTTCCTTCAGCATCGGCGAATACCCGGAGCTGGCAGAGTTTTGGAACGAGGTAGTTTACGTCCTCTTCTTGGTCGGTTTCTTCGATACCAACAAGTACAAGAAATCCTGTGCCTATCGCACCGCAATTTTTTTCTTCGATGGTAACGGAGGCTTTTGTTACTCGTTGGATGACAATACGCATTGGACAATTTCTAAATTCTAAACCCGGACCTGTTTCCCGCAGATGTCGCAGATCTATCCGTTATCACACGGTCCGCAGATCTGCGCTGATGGCTTTGATTGTCTGCGTAATCTGCAGAAAAATCTGCCGCGATCTGCGGGAACCCTTCAACCAGAAACAAGAAACACGAAACCAGAAACAAATCCGGTTATTTCGCCTTAAACTTCTTGATCGCATTAATAGTAAACTCACTAAGTACCAACTTCCCACTCATTCCCGCTCGTTCGATAAGTAATTGATCCCAGTTCTCCGTTCCTTCCCACATTACTTTCTTCAGCATAGCCATGGCTTCGGGATTGCTGGATGCTAGCCTGGACGCAAGCGATTCGATTGCCGTATCCATTTCAGCGGCTGATGCAAACATTTCTGCATATAAACCTTTTTCTTTGGCCCATTGCGCACTTTGCCATTCGGTGGCGTTGATTGTTAGCTGCACAAAAGCAGAAGTGCCCACTTTCCGCTCTACTGCAGGACCTACCACAAACGGACCGATGCCCACGGCGAGCTCACTTAATTTTACTGAAGCTGCTTCTGTTGCAAAAGTATAGTCGGCACTTGATGCGATACCCACTCCGCCACCAACTGCTTTGCCCTGAACACGTGCGATCACAAACTTGGGTGCTTTACGCATGGCATTGATTACGGCGGCAAATCCTGAAAAGAATTTTAAACCGGTGTCCAGGTCTTTGATAGAGATCAGCTCATCAAAACTTGCTCCCGCGCAAAAGGCTTTATCGCCTTCGCTTTTTAAAATGATCACCTTAGCAGAGTTATCTTTTCCGAGTTTTTCAATTTCAGCTGCAAGGTTGCGCAATTGTTCCCCTGGCATTGAATTACTTTGTGGATGGAAAAAGGTAATGGTTCCGATTCCGTTTTTAATATCTGACTTTACAAAGGCTTCCTGCATAACAAAAAAATTTCGGCTAAATTAAAGTTAATGGACTTAATAAAAAAGTCCGCTGTAGGAGCGGACTTCATGGGAGTTATCAGTTTACGCTAAAATCGTTTATACAAACATTGTAATTGGGTTCTCGATAAAATTCTTCAGCGTCTGTAAAAATGCCGCACCTGTTGCTCCATCAACCGTACGATGATCGCAGGCAAGGGTTAGTTTCATTACATTCCCCGGTACTACCATATTATTTTTAACCACCGGTACCTGACGGATAGCACCTACAGATAAGATACACGATTCAGGTGAATTGATGATAGAAGTAAATGATTCAATACCGAACATACCCAGGTTAGAAACTGTAAAGGTATTTCCTTCCCAGTCCTGCGGCTGTAATTTTTTTGCATGTGCACGTTTTGCGAGATCTTTTACTTCTGCGCCTATCTGCGATAAACTTTTCTGATCTGCAAACCTGATAACAGGCACCAGTAGTCCGTCTTCCACAGCAACAGCCACACCAATGTGAATGTGTGAATAAGAGCGGATCTTATCACCCAGCCAGCTCACATTCACTTTTGGATGATGCAGGAGAGCCATTGCGCAGGCTTTTATAACAAGGTCATTGAAGGAGATCTTGGTGTCAGGAAGATTATTGATGGCAGTGCGCGAAGCTATGGCATTGTCCATGTCTACTTCGATGTTGAGGTAAAAATGTGGTGCACCGTTCTTGCTTTCGAGTAATCTTCTCGCAATTGTTTTACGCATTTGCGAAACAGGTGCGTCGGTAAAGCCTTCCTTGCCTGAAAGTACAGGACCTGCCTGTTTCGATCCACCTTTTCCAGGCTTGTAATTTTCAATATCGGATTTTGTTATCCTTCCGTTATCTCCGCTTCCCTGTACATTTTTGAGATCAATGCCTTTTTCGCGTGCCAGTGCTTTTGCGAGTGGGGATGCTTTGATGCGTCCATCTCCACCTGATGAAGATCCGTTAGTAGCAGCGGTTTGAGGTTTAACCTGGTTGGCAACCGGGGCCGATGATGTTTGTTTAACCGGTTCAGGTGTTGATTGTGATGGTGTTGCTGATGCGCTGTTTGATGATGAACTGGCCGTCTGTTCTATGGACGCTAAAATAGCTTTTACATCTTCCCCGCCTTTTCCAAGGATTGCCAGCACACTGTCAACCGCCGCTCCTTTGCCTTCCTGCACACCCTGGTATAATAAAACCCCATCCTGGAAACTTTCGAACTCCATGGTGGCTTTATCCGTTTCAATGTCAGCTAATACTTCTCCGCTTTTTACTTTGTCACCAACTTTTTTGTGCCATTTTGCCACAACGCCTTCGCTCATGGTATCACTTAGTTTTGGCATCCGAACTACTTCTACTCCTTCTGGAATTTTTGTTGCTACTTTTGTAGCAGTAGTTTCTTTCTGAGTTGCTGTTGCTCCAGCGGTTTCTGTTTTTTTCGAAGAGTCAGCATCAGTGTTTTTAGCAGAACCAGTTTTATTATCGTTTAATAATCCTGAAATATCTTCTCCTTCTTTTCCAAGAATAGCTATAACAGAATCAACCGGCACTGCTTCTTTTTCCTGAACGCCGATATGAAGTAAAACGCCATCCTGGAACGATTCAAATTCCATAGTGGCCTTATCGGTCTCGATATCCGCCAGCAATTCACCGCTTTTTACCTTGTCTCCAACTTTCTTATGCCATTTTGCGATCACCCCATCTGTCATGGTATCACTCAACTTGGGCATTTTTACAACTTCAGCCATTATCGGAATTAAAAATTAAAAATTAAAAATGTAAAATGAAAAAACGTAAAATGAAAAATAAAAAAAAGTAAAACGAAAAAATTAGTAGTTGATTGAGTTCTTCGTCGTTTTCACGATCGCCGAAAGTATATTGATTAATTCCTTACTTTCCTTTAAAGATGGCTCAAAGTTGACTTTTAGAAAATCTGATTCTTTTAATAATCTAAGCCAATAATTAGTTTCCCTGGATTCTTTTAATGAAATATTCATTTTGGTAAGAAATTCTTTTTTAGTTTGTCCGCCTATCGCCTCTTCGACGTTTGCCCCAATGCTAGTTCCTGATCGTAAAAGTTGTTTAGATAACACGTATTCTTTCTGATCTACCATTTGCAGATATATTTTGATAATATCAAGAGCAAATTGGAATGTCCTGTCTTGGATTAAATTCTGCTTCATGGTATGTATTTTTAATTTTTAATTTTTCATTCTTAATTGATCATTATTCAATTATATAAGGATAATTTGGTTCTGAGTATACGTCTTTGTATAGTTCATCTGGTTCCGGATATGGACTTTCTTCCGCAAATTGCACCGATTCAGCAACTATCGCCCGGATCTTTTCTTCCATCTTCTCAATTCCTTCGTCATCGATCCACTTATTATTTTTCATAGTGCTGATCACTTTTTCTATAGGATCCTGGGCCTGGTACTGCTTTACCTCGTCCTTTGTCCGGTAGGTCTGGGCATCACTCATACTGTGACCTTTGTACCTGTATGTTTTCATTTCAAGAAAGGTAGGACCATCGCCACGGCGGGCGCGTGCAACGGCTTCTTCCATGGCTTCATGAACCGCTTCCACAGTTAAACCGTCAACAGGTTTTGATGGCATATCATACGCGAGTCCTAATTTCCAGAGCTCCGTTACGTTGCTGGTACGTTCAACCGAAGTACCCATGGCATACATATTATTTTCAACGATAAAAATTACCGGTAATTTCCAGGTCATGGCCATATTAAAAGCCTCGTGCAGCGCACCTTGTCGTACGGCACCGTCTCCCATAGAACATACGCAAACGTTATCAGTGCCCTGGTATTTTTCAGCGAATGCGATGCCCGCGCCTAACGGGATCTGTCCTCCAACAATACCATGTCCACCCACAAAATTATGTTCCTTGCTGAAAATATGCATGCTCCCACCCTTGCCTTTGCTGCATCCTGTGATCTTGGCGTACATTTCGGCCATTACGTATTTGGGATGAAGTCCAAGCCCTATAGGATGAGCATGGTCCCGATAAGCGGTGATGTGTTTATCTTCTTTTTTAGTGGCGCTTACTGTTCCCGCGACAATGGCTTCCTGACCAATATATAGATGACAAAATCCCTTGATCTTCTGCTGAACATACAATTGCCCGGTTTTTTCTTCGAACCGGCGCATTAATAACATCGATTCGTACCACTTAAAGTAATGTTCCTTAGTGAATTTGGTTTTTTTCTCTGTCGCTGTTTTACCCATGCCTATAATAAAGACACAAAAATAGCAGAAAAATAGAAAATTACGATCTTGTATACAGATTTCACAGATTACGCAGAACTGAGTGTTTACCCTCGTCGTCACTAATATCTTTACAGAAACGCTATTTTTATGAAATACTATTAAAATTGCCTTTGGATCAAATTATCGCAGAAATAGAAGAGGAATTTTCCCAAATAAAGCCCGAAGCAAGAGAACAGCAAATCAGATCTTCGGTCAGAAGTATTTTGCGCTTAATAAATAAAGCACAGGTTATTTCGGGCAAAAAGTCATTGGCGCTCGCAAAAGCGGGAACAGACCTGCAAAGTCTTGTGGAAACCCAGATCGCATTTAATAAAATGAACAAAGGAACAGTAGTTGAAAAATTTGATGATAGCTTTTTCAGAGCCCTTGATATATTGAAAAAAGATCTTTTTACATTGTTGACCCAGGCCGACAATGAAAGTAAGCATTAAACCGTATTCACTCGACTTCAAACATCCGTTTGGAGTATCATCAAATACACGTCATAATACCATCTCTGTATTCGTAAAACTTGAAGCAGGAGGCTACACCGGTTTCGGCGAAGCATGTATTCCTGAATATCTGGGCGAAACATTATCCGATACCAGGACCTTTTTGGAAAGCGCGGCTGTGTTTCTCGAAAACAAATCGGACGCAGACGCTTCTGATCCTGATCATCTGATCAAAGAAATCGATTCCTTCTCTGAAAAGAATAATGCCGCGAAAGCAGCTCTGGACATAGCTTTGCACGATCTGCAGGCAAAAATTGCTGGCAAGCCTTATTATGAGATTATCGGTATAGGGAAAAGTGAACCAATGTCGACCTCTTTTACTATAGGCATTGATAAGGAATCCAAGCTGGAACAAAAGATCATTGAGGCCAGCGATTTTAATATCCTGAAGATAAAAGCCGGCACCGCAGATGACATCAGGCTCATAAGGCAAATACGTAAATACACGAATAAACCTTTGTATGTAGATGTCAACCAGGGATGGCGGGACCGTCATCATGCGATAAACATGATAAGCCGCATGAAGGAAGAAGGCGTTATATTGATTGAACAACCAATGCCCGTTAAAATGACGGAGGAAATGAGCTGGGTAAAAGAGAGAAGTCCTTTACCATTAATTGCGGACGAGAGCATTAAACGCCTTGCCGATATTGAAACTGTGCAGGATTCATTCTCCGGGATCAATATAAAGCTGATGAAATGCACCGGATTATCCGAAGCGATCAAAATGATAGAGGCCGCGAGGAAAAAAAATATGACGATTTTGTTAGGCTGCATGGCTGAAAGCTCCTGTGCCACGGCAGCTATGGCGCAACTGATGAAAATGGCAGATTATATTGACCTGGATGCGCCGAATCTTTATAAGAATGACCCTTTTGAGGGACTGACCTACAGAAATGGTAAAGTTGTTCTGAACGATCTACCCGGCATTGGAGTCAGGTTACGTACGGATCTGTTCATGTAAAAGGGAAACTACTTTTAATTACATTAGAGTATCCGAAAAAATGAATTGATGAGAATTCTATATTTTGTTCTCTTTTTACTTCTTACAGCGTTTTCTTTTTCGCAGCAGTGGTGCGCGCCTGGTTCGGTGTGGAATTACAAGTTAGATGATCATCAGCTGGGGGGCACACGTCTTGGTTACTCTGAGTTAAAATTTACGGGCACAGAAATTGTCAATGGAAAATCATGCCATGTAATTTCAGGATACTATAAAGGCATTCTATTCAATAAATATATGCCTACGATTCCAGCCACTGAACAAAAATGGAATTACAAATTTTATACGTACCAGGAGGCAAGCGTTATATATATATCACAAGGTGGGCGGTTTGATACTCTGGTTAATTTTAATGCACTTCCAGGAGATAAATGGTTAAGCACTTTTGGAAGTACTACTTGTGTAAATGGGTGGAATCCCAGGACGGTGACAGACACCGGACATGTTACGATCAACGGCATTTTCCTCAAAACGGTTACTGCAGGCTCCAGGCTTTTTATTGAAGGGATTGGTGGAGTTCAGGGATTTTTGTTTGAGAAGGAAGTTTGTTATTATGACGGGGGAACAGACGGCGAGTTCACCTGTTTTCGAAGTGATAATTTTCCGGTTTATATGTCATCCAAATACAGCGAATGTGCGAATATGGTTGGACTGGAAGAATCCACCGGGTCGGTTACAATAAAGGTTTATCCTAATCCTGGGGATGGAAAATTCAATATTGTTCTGCCATACGCAGCCAGAGTGCAAGTAGTTAATGCGCAGGGAAGGACTGTACTTATTGACTTCTTACAAACAGGAAACAATATCATTCACCTCGAATCTGAACCTTCGGGGTTCTACTTGCTTGAATTGAACGATGGTGCGAACAGGCACTGGTTGAAACTGTGTAAAATCAATTAAAAGGTCGATCAAAGTGCTTATGGAATTTTATTAGCCGGTATTCGGATAAGCGATTGACAGGTTCGTTCGCGAATAACCCAAAATTGGGACAAAAGGCAGAAAGGATCGCTAAAAAAATGTACTTTTGCTGCCGTCTTTTATGGTATTCAGCGGCATAACTTTCCTGGTTTATTTTTTACCTGTTTTCCTGCTGCTGTACCATCTTGTTCCCAATAAATACAAGAATGCTGTTATTCTTTTAGGCAGCATCTACTTTTATAGCTGGGGTGGACCAAAATTTGTGTTTGTTATCCTGGGTACCACGTTCCTCGATTTTTTCCTGGTCAATAAAATGGATCAGCAAAAAACACAATCAGCCAAAAAGAAATATCTCATCATTTCATTGTGCCTTAACCTCGGACTTTTATTCTACTTCAAATACTGCAATTTTTTTATTGAGAATCTGAATGCTCTATTGGGCACCGATGTGCACTGGGTAAAGGTGATCCTGCCAATCGGGATCTCATTTTATACATTCGAAAGTCTTACGTATGTGATAGATGTATATCGCGGCGTGCACAAACCGCTCAGGAATGTATGGCACTACCAGACCTACATTTTACTTTTTCCTAAACTCATCGCCGGTCCTATTGTGCGATACCATGACATTGCCGACCAGATCACTAACCGTGAAAAGAATTATACTGAAAATGTAAAGCTCAGTGGTTTCCTGATATTTTGCTTAGGCCTTGCAAAAAAGACCATCCTTGCCAATACCATCGGCATGCAGGCAGACGCAGTTTTTAATCTTCCTGCCGAACAGCTCGACACTGCGGCTGCCTGGGTGGGCGCTCTTGCGTATACATTCCAGATCTATTTTGATTTCAGTGGTTACAGCGACATGGCTATCGGCCTTGGAAAAATTATGGGTTTTAAGCTGCCAGAGAATTTCCGTAATCCATATATATCAGGCAGTATAACGGAATTCTGGCGCAGGTGGCATATTACACTGGGTACGTGGATGAAGAATTATCTTTACATTCCTCTTGGAGGTAACAAGGTTTCCAACGGCAAATTGTACCGCAATCTTATCATTGTTTTTTTATTTTCGGGACTGTGGCACGGGGCAAGCTGGAATTTTGTCTTGTGGGGAGCCTATCACGGCCTGTTCCTCGTACTTGAGCGCCTCGCGCTTTTAAGGGTTTACGAAGCCATTGGAAAATGGTTCAGTATTCCGCTTACGTTTATCGTGGTGGTTACCGGCTGGGTTTTATTCAGGAACGAAGATCTTTCTTATGCCATGAAGGTGATAAAACAGATGTACAGTTTTAATTTCTTTGACGGTAAATTTGCAATGAACAACGATTTCCTTTTTATGGCAGCTGTTGCGTTCGTGGTTTCATTTTTTGCACTGTTCCCACGCACGCAGGCTATCCAGGATAAGCTGTACAACGAGCAATTCGCAAACTCCGGCAAATGGTTCGCGGTGGCAGGAGGATTGTGCCTGTATTACATTGCCCTGAGTTATGTTTCTGCACTTGATTTTAACCCGTTTATATATTTCAGGTTCTGATGGCGGTGAAAACAAAAATAATCACCAAATACTGCTGGATCGCTTTTATCGGTCTTTCCCTGCCCATGTTACTGGGATGGTTGAAGGGCGATACAGAGCCCGACCTGACAGGGCAGGTAATAAGCAAGGAGAAACCAGTATTTTCATCTGAGTCCTGGTTCGCCGGAACATACCAGAAAGAACGTGATGATTACAATGACGATCACTGGGTTTTCAAAGAACCAATGGTGCGATTAAATAACCAGTTCTATTACGACGCATTTAACCAGATCCGCGTAAACGGCTTTGTTAGTGGAAAAGAAGATTATGTTTTCAGCGAGAGTTATATTTTCTCGGCGTTTGGCGATGACCTTCTTCCCGAAAAAACGGTAACAACTATTCTTGAACAGGCAAGGGTGCTCCAGGACACCCTTAAACGAAAAGGAATTGATCTTCTGCTGGTATATGCGCCCGGCAAAGGTGCTGCCTGCAAGGAGTTTATAGAAGATAAGTATGTACACCCGGTAATGACCACCAATCACGACCAATTTGTTTCGCACAGCAAACGCCTCGGACTTAATTATCTTGATCTTTATTCGCTTTTCGAAACAATGAAGTCCACCTCCACGCACCCGTTATTTCCGCGTTTCGGTCATCACTGGAGTTTTTACGGGGAATGCCTGGCAGTACATTCCATCATCAATCATATTGAAAAATTACATGGCGCTGATCTGCCCGATATCCGCTGGAGCAGGGTGGATGTTATAGATACAGCCAGGAGCCGCGATGCGGATGTACTCAAAAGTATGAACCTCTGGAAAGATCCTCCTCAGAATATGAAGCTTGCCTATCCTGAAGTGGAGTTTGAAAACGATTCCACCAAGAATCAGACAAGGGTTCTCACAATTTCTGACAGCTATTGGTACGGCCCGGTGTATATGGGAGTGCCTCAGAATTGTTTTGCTGGTGGCCAGTTCTGGTATTATAATAACAGGGTTGTGCCTTCACCCCGGCCTGGTGAAAAAGTAGAAGTGTGGGAACTTGACCTGAAAAAGGAAATAGAAAGCAATGATGTGATCATGCTCTTATATTCCGACGGGAACCTTGTTCGTTTCGGCAGTTCATTCATTCAGCAGGCTTACGAACTTTATACATCTCCTTCCACCTATTATGCCAGGAACCAGGAGGAGAAACAGATCCAGACGTATGCCAAACAAATTCGTGAAGTACCGGTACTTTTGAAAAAAGCCACAAGACGTAGTAACGATCTGCAGATCTCTCTCGACAGTGCCATTCGCCTGGATGCAAGAAAAATGGCAGGATTTCAATAAAAAGAATTTAAACAGGATAAAAAAAATAAACATGGGACTTACAAACTTCAGATCAAACGCAATTCTGTTTTTCGCAGTGTTAACGATATCGTTGCGCGCCGACGAAGGAATGTGGATGCCGCAGCTGATCGACGCGCTGAATTTCAAGGATATGAAAAAGAACGGCTTCCGCTTGAGTTCTGAACAGATCTACAGCATTAATAAAGCGAGCATGAAAGATGCCGTAGCTATTTTTGGTGGTGGCTGCACCGCGGAGGTGATCTCCACCCAGGGACTCATTCTAACCAACCATCATTGCGGTTACGGATCTATTGCCGCGCTCAGCACAGTTGAAAAGGATTATCTTAAGAATGGTTTTTTTGCGATGTCGCCCCAGGAAGAAATACAGGTGAAAGGTCTGACCGTAACATTCATTAAACGTATTGAAGATGTTACTGCGGCCGTACTGCAAAATCTCCGCGAAAGCATGTCTGAAAAACAAAAGGATTCCACCATGCAGTCGAATACAAAAAAACTGGAGAGCGCAGCCAGGAAGGATACGCATTACGAGGCTTTCGTTCGCCCGTTCTATTACGGTAACGAATATTATTTGTTTGTGACTGAAGTTTTTAAGGACATCCGTCTGGTTGGCGCTCCGCCTGAAAGTCTTGGAAAATTCGGCGGGGAAACTGACAACTGGGTGTGGCCACGTCACAACGCCGACTTTAGCATGTTCAGGATCTACGCGAACGCTGAAAATAAACCTTCAGAATATGCACCTGAAAATAAACCTTATAAACCCCTCTATTCATTTCCTATCTCACTTAAAGGTGCCGAAAAAGGTGATTTTACAATGGTATATGGTTTTCCAGGACGTACCCAGGAGTATCTTACTTCTTACGCAGTAGAATTACTGGTAAAGCAACAGGACCCGCTACGTGTAAAATTGCGCGAAAAGCGTTTAGCAATTATGGAAGAGGACATGAAGAAGAGCGACACAGTGCGGCTGATGTACGCCAATCGTTTTGCCGGTGTGGCCAACTACCATAAAAAATGGAAAGGGGAAATGCTTGGGTTGATGAAGTCGGATGCTGTAGCAAAGAAAAAACAGATGGAAGCCGATTTTTTAAAGATGGTGGAGAACGACCCGGCTAAAAAAGAGAAGTACGCGTCGCTTTTTTCGGAATTTCAGAAATTATATGCGGACTATGCGCCACTGAGCATGCAATACGATTATTTTACCGAGTGTCTCTGGGGTGTTGATGGTTTCCGCATGGCAGGCAGCTTTGTAAATGTTTTCGCTGAGCTTAAGAAGAAAAATGCAGGCAAGGAGAATAAATTCGCGGAATTGCTCAAAACCACAACACCAGCAATTCCATTCAAAAATTATAATCCTTCAACAGATAAAAAGTTATGCGTGGCAATGCTCACAATCTATTCGAAGGAAGTTGACCGTGCGGTGATGCCCGGTTACCTGGATTCGTTATTTACCGCGAATAATAATGATATCGTGAAGCTGACGGATAATTTGTATGCGACTTCCTCTTTTGTAAGCAACGAAAGAGCCAGGCAGATGTTCGCTGATTTTGAACAGAACGCTTCCAAGTATGAAAACGATCCGCTTTACAGGCTCGCATCAACAGTTTACGAGCATTACCAGAAGAATATTCTCCCGCAGATCGCTTATCTCGACAGGGAGATCAATGAACTTCAGAAGGAATATATGCAGGCGCTACGAACGCATTTAAAGGATAAAAAGTTTTATCCCGATGCCAACGGCACGCTGAGGGTCACCTATGGAAAAGTGGAAGGTTATGATGGCAGGGATGCCGTAGTGTATAACCACTACACCACGCTCGACGGACTGGTGGAAAAATTCAGGACCGGTGAAGAAGATTTTTATGTGAAGCCACGTGTGATCGAGCTTTCCGATAAAAAAGACTTCGGTCAGTACGCCGATAAGAACGGAAAATTACGCACGGCTTTTATTGGTAGCAATCATACAACGGGCGGCAACAGCGGTAGTCCTGTCATTAATGCAAAGGGACAGCTGATCGGAACCAATTTTGACCGCAACTGGGAAGGCACAATGAGTGATGTAATGTACAATGTGAACTTTTGCAGGAATATCACTCTTGATATTCGATTTACATTATGGGTGGTGGACAAGTATGCGGGGGCAGGTTATCTTCTTAAGGAGATGAAAATAGTTAAATAGGCAATGGCGTTGAGCCAAAGTACAGGATGAATTAGGTAAAAGCTCGGCTTACAGTCCGGTTTCCCTTACTTTTAGGTGTAAATCCTAACACCCCTGCCAAATGAAACTAAAATTTATTATCGCATTTCTGCCGCTCTTTTTAGGATGTAATTTATTTTCACAGACTTTACAACCGGCGTGCGGGCAGGGATATTTTTATAAGATAGGCGGATGCCTGTCCTCATATAGTACCGGCAACGGGACCCTCACAGGGTACACCCAAAACTATCCGGGTAACGCCCAGGGTATTGCTTTAGGTCCTGCGTTCGGTTTTTCGGCACCAAATCCTACTTATTGGACAGTTGTAAATGGAGTTTATTACTATTATAATGGTACCTCATTCGTAAGCAGCGGGCATAGTGCCGGCGGAAATGCATTCACTAATCCTGGGGGAAGCAGGGATTTTATCTACAACCTGGATGGACAGGGCAATGTTTCGGTTTACGACGGAACAGGCAATGCTAGCATTCTTGCAACTTTTTCATCCCTTACTTCCACTAATGTGGTGCAGGATATTGTGGGTGACATCAACAATAATTTTTATCTGGTTCGAAACGCATCACCTGCGGCTGTCCTCGTATTTGACTACACCGGGGCTCTTACATGCACTTATGCAATTTCGCCACCTTCGGGTGCCACAAACGGTCTTGCTATCACAGGTAACAGGCTTTTTATAGGCGATGCTTTAAGCGCTTATGATTATGAACTTAGAGGTAAAACCCTTGTTAATACAGGGTATACTGGCTTAACACCTTGTCAGGGTACGTCCAACGATCTGGCCAGTTGTCCATCGGAAGCTGGATTGTTTTCCGGCATCACTGCCACACCAGGGGCACTGGCCTGCACGCTTACATCAGTTACTTTAACTTCCGGGGATGCTAACGGTAGTACCACGTACATGTGGTCCGGGCCAGGAATTTCGGGTGCTTCTAATACGCAGAGTATCGCTGTTACTGCCCCAGGTATCTACACGCGGTCAGCGATCAATTGCGCAGGTTTAAGTTCAACCATGTATTACACGATAAAATATGATAGCACTCCACCGCCATTATCATTTACCCAATCATCGAAAATAAAATGCGTACAGGACCCTGCGGTTATGCTGTCAGCAGGAGGTTTATTCTCTTCTTATAAATGGTCTCCGGATATTTCCTTGTCAAATACTACAACTTCGATCGTCTATGCGAATCCCTCGGTGACTACCGTATACACAGTTACCGGGTATGTAAACGGCTGCGAGCGCTCTGCCGCTATTACCGTGTCTGCAAATCCACTGTCAGCACCATTAATAACCGTAAGCTCCGGTACGATTTGTCAGGGTAATTCAGTTTCTTTAAATGTGCCCGCGTTGTTGAATTATGAATGGCAGCCTGGAAATCTGCCGGGGAATAATATTGTAGTCAACCCCCAGATCAATACTGAATATACTGTTACGGCAACCGATGAATTGGGATGCAAAATAAATGCAACTCAAAAAATTGCTGTAGTGGCTTTCCCCACTCTGAATTCATCTTTCTCCAGGCCGGAGATTTGTAAAGATGAGTCAGTCACTCTCACCAGCGCAGGAGCTGAAAAATATTTTGTGATGCCGGGTAATCATTCGGGGGCCTCGTTGATACTCGCTCCCTTGTCAACAACTGTCTATACGATAACAGGTTCTAACTGGAACTGCGCAGTCACTAAAACTCTTGAAATTGTTGTAAATAAGCTTCCTGTAATAAGTGTGACCGTTGGAAATAAACTGGTGTGTGCCGGTGACCCGGTTGAAGTGGAGGTAAATGGTGCATTGACCTATAGCTGGGATGACCAACCAGGTGCATCGATACAGGTATTATATCCCACTGTTAATTCAGTATATAAAATTAAAGGCGTTGATGCCAATGGATGCAGCAGTGAATTATTGTTTAGCCCAGGGGTAAGTGCGTGCACCTCGCTCAGGGACGTTGCTCCGGAGAGAGACATTATTATTTATCCAAATCCTGCAACGGCATTTTTAATTGTCGAAAACCAGTTTACCGGTAGCTGTATTGTAGAAATCTTCGATTTGCAAGGTAGAGTGCTTTTAAGTACAGCGGTTCAGTCTGGCATTAATAAAGTGCAGCTCGGGGCTATGCCTGCGGGACTTTACCTGGTGCGCGTAAGCAACGGCACCCAAATTGTGCATAAGGCCATGGTCGCTGTTCAGTAAGCAGATTTAATCACTGCTCATCAGGTTCTTTTTTTAAAAATTTTACCTTTTAGGCTGTTTCCAATCCTTTATATTTGTGCCCCTGAAGGAATTCACCTTTTTTCTTTCAGTTTTTAAGTAAAATGGAACAGGTTCATGCACAAGCAGAGGCGCAGGTTAAACATGAACCGCTCTTAAGCTCCTATCAGAAATTTGTAGTACTCATGCTTGCATTGCTGCAGTTTACTGTGGTGCTTGATTTTATGATCCTGTCACCTCTTGGTGATATTCTCATGAAGTCTCTTGAAATGAGTACGACCCAATTCGGGACCGTTGTATCTGCCTATGCCATCAGTGCCGGTATTTCCGGATTCCTGGCTGCAGGTTTCGCCGATAAGTTCGACCGGAAAAAATTGCTCCTGTTTTTTTATGTTGGATTTGTAGTGGGTACTCTTTTTTGCGGACTCGCCTACAGCTATCATACTTTGTTTCTTGCACGTATAGTGACAGGTATTTTTGGTGGTGTTATTGGTTCTATTTCAATGGCCATCATCACAGACGTTTTTTCGCTTCAGCAACGGGGAAGGGTAATGGGCTTTGTGCAAATGGCTTTTGCCGGCAGCCAGATCCTTGGAATCCCTATCGGGCTTTATCTTGCTACCCGCTGGAACTGGCACGCCACGTTTTTTATGGTTGTGGGCCTGGCTATTCTCATCGGTCTGCTTGTAGTATGGAAATTAAAACCTATTACAAATCATCTGAAACTGCAAACTGATAAAAAAGCACTTGTGCATCTGTGGCATACGATTCAGAAAAAACATTACAGGATCGGTTTTCTCGCCACTGCTATTTTAAGCATGGGTGGTTTTATGCTGATGCCATTTACAAGCGCATTCCTGGTTAATAATGTTTCTATAGCACAGGAAGACCTGCCGCTTATCTTCCTGTTTACCGGGATGTCGTCAATCATCATAATGCCACTCATCGGCAAATTAAGTGATAAGGTGAGTAAGCTGAAGTTGTTTACTGTGGGATCCATCATTGCAAGTGTAATGATCGTGATATATACGAATTTGCCTGTGGTTCCGCTTTGGACCGTAGTGGTGATCAATATGATCATGTTTATGGGAATTATGAGCCGCATGGTGCCGGCTACCGCTCTCAATTCCGCGGTGCCTGATATGGCCGACAGGGGTGCGTACATGAGTATCAACTCTTCACTACAGCAAATGGCCGGAGGGCTTGCAGCTATTTTTGCAGGTTTTGTGGTGGTGCAGGAAAGCAAGTCGAGCCCCATCCTGCATTTTGATATCCTGGGTTATGTTATGGTGGGATTTATGATCTGGTGTATATATCTTGTTACCCGCGTCAATGCCATTGTAGTGAATAAGCAGAAAGCAACTGCCGCAAATATTTCAAAATAAGTATCTTTAAAAGAAAAAATGGACCAGCTCTTTAAACCGGAAGAAAGGGAACTTATCAAGCTTGTGAATTATTTTAAGAAGCGTGGTGAGATCATGATAATTGAAAATAAGTTAGGGGACGAATACCGGCAAATGCTGGAAACCTGCGACAAGCTTGTTGAACAGTTGAATGTGCATGCAAAAAGCCGTGAAACGATATTAAAAGAGCGCGAGCAGCTCGCAGGCATGGTAAAGGACAATGCTGTTTGTCCGAGCTGTAAAAGTGCTGCCAACCTCAAAGTAATCGGCACCGAAAGCAACGATAAAGGCTGGAAAAGCAATAAGTATAAATGCCGGAAATGTAATATCACTTTTGTATGGAACACGCCCAATAATCCCTGGGACATGATACCCTACGTTGAAAGTTTTATCGAAAATATGGAACGTCGTGTCAATGCAGGTGAGGAAGAAGGTGCGACTGATCAGACAATGATGGCCCTGCAAATGATGAGGTCCAACCTGGAAAAACTGAAACCAGTGGTACAGGCGAGTGACCTGGATTATTCAGAGCTGCAGGAGCGCGAAACACAAATGAGCGACATGGTGCATAAGTTTAAAAAGCACCTGATGATCGAAAAAATAAGATTAGAGGAATAGAAGACATATCGATTCAGGCAAGACACAGATTTCACAGAAAAGAAATAGGCGAAGCAATAGCAGGAATTACGCAGATGCGCATCTGCTTAGCCGAGACGGGTTCCTGGATTTAGATCTGCGTTAATTTTTTCAGGGCGGACAATTGCGGAGCGTAAGGAAATTGCGGGCAAAGAAAGTATAATCCGAGTTGTCTCTGTAATCTGCGTCGGATTCCCATCAGTTATTCACCATGGGCCTGAAATAAGAATCTTTATTCCTCAGATCAAGTCCTCCCTCATACACTGACTTAAGATTTACAAGGTAGAATGACCAGCCCGAGTGACATCCGAGCCTGATCTCCTGTTTTGATAGTTCGTCAACCGGAATATCTTTCATGTGCAGGTCAACCTGGGTGTAATCAAGCTTTTCTGAAAGCTTAACATCAACAATGCAGTCGCCTTCAAATGTAAAGTTGATATGATCCTTGCCATTTGCTTCAATGTAACGGCCATTTTCAACTGGGTCGTGCAGGTACCAGGTCCATTGATATTTAAAATCTTTTTCTGCGTTATTCGTCGGGGGAATAGCTTGCCGCGATGTATTATAAAAGATAGCGCTTTTCAAAAACCATCTTTCAAGCTCACCGGATTTTGTCCATGCATTGTATATCGTTTGCATGGGAGCTTTTACCAGGATCTTTACCGTAAATGAGGTCCAATCAAAATGTTTCATAGCGAGAAAGTTTAATTTGACATCGAAAGATCAACCGAGAATCTGAGAAATATTAATTAAAAATTAATATGGTCGGGTGCCCTTCCCTATAATCAAAGATATAACTTTTTCTCATTTAATGCTATTTTACAGGTAAGGTCGCTTCTACCGCTTGCTGCACAAGGGTTCCAGGCGGTATTACAGGAGGACAAATGTCAGGCAGAATAAAACAATACTTTTATTGTTTTACCAGCCTTCCTCTTGTTAGTTGAACTCCGTTATTTGAGAGTGTATAATAGTAAACACCTTTTGAGTGTTGCTGCAGATCAACCTTTACTTCACTGGTCACACTATTTTTAGTGAGCAGAAGTTTTCCTTCTTCGTTATACACACGAACATTTGTGCCGGACGGAATTCCTGTTATTGTATATAGTCCGTTGCCGGGATTAGGGAAGATCTCAATAGCAGACAACCTGAATTTTTTGATATCCGTTGTTTCTCCTTTTGTGCTGAACTTTCCGCTGTCGAAGAATCCATAATTTCCACCATTATTCGCTCTCACCCTCCAGTAATAGATCGTTGAATCCTGCAGATTATGCCAGGTGTATAAACTGTCCCATACGATCACTGAATCAATTTCGGACAAAAAGGTGACGTCGGTCGTTAACTGTACCTGGTATTGAAGAGCGCCTTTAACAGGCATCCACTGCATTTGCACCGCGGTGTCTATTTCATGAGCGCCATACGATGGTTCAAGGATCAGCGGTGCATCTGGAAGAGTGTCATTGCTGCCGGTCCGTTTTACGAACATTTCAATTTTTGGGATAGGATGATCGGCGAGATCCTTGGGAGAGCCTGCAATGGTATCCACAATTTCAAGACCGTCAATTACCTGGCCGTATAAAGTATACTTACCGTTAAAAGTGTGCGCACTGTCATAACAAATAAAAAATTGAGAGGTTGCACTGTTTATGTCGGTTGACCTGGCGGCGCCAAGCATGCCCTTGTCGTAATTGAGCGGATTAAATTCGGCCTTTACCTTTGGCTGTCCGGGCTGACCGTAACCCCATGTGTTGATCGCTCCATGTCGTGAATTTGGATCACCACCCTGGATCACTTTTGTTGAGATCCTGTGAAATGCAGTGGTGTCGTAGAACTTATGCGCCACCAGGCTATCGAAGTTGCGAACATGCAGGGGTGCCACCGTCGGAAATAATTCGATAGTGATCTTACCAAATGACACGTTGTTCTTTCGCACATCAATTTCGTAAACGGGTTTCCCGCTGAAGGTATAGCTGCTCTGACTTAAAGCGGCAGCAGCCAAAAGTTGAATAGCCGCAATAAAGAATGATCTTCCCATGTTCCTTTGTTTGATATTTTAAAGATACTTATTTAAGAATTAGAGGTTATTGTGAAACCCAATTCTTTTTTTGTACGGCAAAAATATAAACGTCTTCGCCATTCCATATTTCTTGTTTAATAGAACTCAGACCATTTTTTTGCGCTACCCTTTGAGATCTGGTATTGTTGACGTTGATGATGGAAATGATTTCGTCGCTGATATTATTTTTGAACGCGTAGCTGATGAACATTTTGGCGGCTTCCGGGGCGTAACCTTTTCCCCAGTGTTTTTTGAGAAAATGATAGCCGACCTCCACGTAGTCACGCCCATTTACATTTTGCTTCAGTAAACCGCAGAGACCCAGCAGTTCTCCCGTGTCTTTTAAAAGTATTGCCTGCAATCCGAATTTATTTTCATTGTACCTTGTAAGCTGCCGGTGCATCCAGTATTTAGCCAGCGTTTCTGGACTTTGAGTGCCAATGCCGGAAATAAATTCAACCGCTTCGGGATCGGTAAAAAATTCCTTCCATACTTCTGCATCGGCAGCCGTAAGAAAGCGCGTGTGTAACCTGGCCGAGATTAAATTATCTGTGTATTGATACAATGTCTAATATCTAAATTCGGTTTCAAACACTATTAAACAACAAACGCGGAACATAGTAAATGAAACTCGAAACATGGAACACGAAACACGAAACATGGAACTTGAAACATGGAACATGGAACATGGAACATGGAACCCGAAACCCGAAACTATTTCTCCACTCTCCCCCAAACCCCCAACGGCAATTTAACCCCGCTTTTAGCTTCTAAATAAAGTTCGCCAATGCTGAGGTTACTTTTATTTTTTTTCGCGAAAGGAGTCAGAAGGTTTTCCGGGACAAGCGCCGAGAAGCCAAGTGAATAAGCATTCAGGATCAACAGGTGTTCTTTTGGATCAAGCAGCTGCAAAACACTTTCCATCATTTCAGCGATGTTATCTTCCAGTTTCCATTTTTCACCATTGGGTCCATGACCAAATGCGGGCGGATCGAGAATAACCCCCTGGTAAACATTACCTCTGCGGATCTCTTTTTTTACAAACTTCAAAGCATCGTCTACGAGCCATCGAATATTATCGAGCTTGCTTTTCTGCATGTTCTCGTTGGCCCAGGTCACCACCTGCTTGATGCTGTCAACATGCGTTACATCAGCACCTGCTGCTTTGGCGGCAAGCGATGCACCACCGGTATAAGCAAAGAGATTCAAAAATTTCGCCTTTGGTTTGTCTTTGAGATAACCGTATATCTTTGACCAGTTGACTGCCTGTTCAGGAAAAACGCCTACATGCTTAAATGAAGTCAGGCCCAGGCGAAATACAATAGGAGCGTTACCTAATAAATAGGAGATCTCCCACTGATCGGGCATTTGCTTTAATCTTTTCCAGTCGCCGCTGCTCGACGAACGAGGCACAAATTTTACATGCGCCTGTTTTTCCCAGTCTGAATTTGAATAGATCTTTGGCCACACAGCCTGTGGTTCCGGCCGAATGGTAATGTATTTTCCAAATCTTTCAAGTTTTTCGAAGTCACCGCAATCCAGCAGTTCGTAATCTGTAAAGTTGGTGGGACTGAGAAGTTCCATGCTCATAAATTTCCGTCAAAGATACTTAATTACGCTTAGCCGGTTTCAGTTTGTATCCCAGCACTGCGAAATACAGGATGAAAAGATAGCAGGGGATCATCATCGAATAGGATAGCTGCGAGCCATACACCAGTGAAAGCTTCCCAAAAATAAGGGGCAGGATCGCTCCCCCTGATATAGCCATAATAAGCAAGGCCGAGCCGATCTTTGTAAATTTTCCCAACCCGGCAATAGCGAGCGGAAAAATTGCGGGCCACATCAGTGAATTGGCAAGGCCAAGCAAGGCAATAAAAAAGACAGATGTTTTTCCCGACGTAATAAGAGCGGCAATGGTGAATAAAACTCCTAAAACGGCACTTATTGCCAGCGCTCTTTCCTGCGTTATGCGTTTTGGTATAGCCATGATCCCGATTACATATCCAAGCAGCATAAAGCCAAGGGTCCACTGAGTATAATACCTGGCTTCGTCAAGCGGAATACCCAGCGATTTACCGTAGCTGATCACCGTGTCACCCGCCATTACTTCAACACCAACATACAGGAATAAAGCGATCACACCGAGCACAAGGTTGGGGAAGTGGAGAACGTTTGTTTTTCCGGCATGTTGTGCGGAGGATTCAGCAGTTTCCTCCTGTTCATCTTTCATTTCTGGTAACCCCGAAAAAAGAATAGCTACGGCAAGCACAACAAGAACTGCTGCGATGATGATGTATGGAATGATCACCCGGCCGGCCAGCTCGTTCAGGGTTATTTCACGGGCTGCAGCATCCATAGTTTGAAGTTTAAGCTCCAGGGCGCCCGCATCCTTAAGGGCAATATGACCAAAGATCAAACCAGCCAGGATCCCTGCCACCTTATTGCAGATGCCCATTATGCTGATCCTTTTGGCAGCGCTTTCGATGGGACCGATAATAGAGACATATGGATTGGAAGCAGTTTGCAGGACCGCAAGTCCCGACCCGATGATAAAAAGTCCGAGCAGGAACATTTCATAATGTCGCGCCTGTGCTGCCGGTATAAATAACAGGGCTCCTGCGGCCATGATAAGCAAACCGAGAGACATGCCTTTTTTATATCCTGTTTTTCTCAGTACGTAAGAGGATGGGATGGCCATCACGGTATAGGCGATGAAAAACGCGGTCGCCACAAGGTAGGATTGCAGATCGGTCTCCAGCTGGCAGGCAATCTTGAGATAGGGGATAAGAGAGCCGTTGACCCAGGTAACAAATCCGAAAATAAAAAAAAGCGCACCTATGATGGTCATTGGAAGCGCATAAGATTGTTTGTGTGTTGTCATATTTTCAAACGTTAAGTTAGAACAATCATCATTTTGCAGTTAGTACCAGCCGCGGCAGTTTTAAAGGATGCCTGTTAATAATTAACACGGGACGGAAGATCAGGTCCTGGGTTCATTTTCATAATTGTTATGAAGCCGGCGCATCCCATAGCATCTGTAAAGCAGGGGAATTTCGTATCTTTGTGCTTCATTTTTAAGTATGAATTTTCCTCACAGGTATTGTAATAGTCTTACTTCTTATTCCCGGTTCTTAACACGTGAGGTCACCATTGGCGATCTCCGCATGGGAGCGCATCATCCTATAAGGGTGCAGAGTATGACCACTACCGATACTATGGATACAAAAGGTACCGTAGAGCAGAGCATCAGGATGATAGAAGCAGGTTGCGAACTGGTGAGGATCACAGCCCCGAGTCTGAACGAAGCTAAAAATCTGGAGGTAATCAAGAAGGAATTAAAGCAGCGCGGTTACAATACTCCTATCTGTGCTGATATTCATTTTACGCCTAACGCGGCCGAATTTGCGGCAAGAGTTATCGAAAAGGTTCGTGTGAATCCGGGTAACTATGCTGACAAGAAAAAATTTGAAACAATTGAGTACACAGATGCGGCTTACGAATCAGAACTTGAGAGGATCAGGAATCGTTTCACACCGCTGGTGAAAATTTGCAAGGAATACGGCACTGCTATGCGTATAGGTACAAATCACGGGTCACTTAGCGACAGGATCCTGAGCCGGTACGGCGATACGCCACTTGGAATGGTTGAAAGTGCTCTTGAATTCCTCCGCATATGCGAAGACAATAATTATTACAACATCGTTATTTCAATGAAAGCCAGTAACACCCAGGTAATGGTGCAGGCTTACCGGTTACTTGTGGCAAAGATGATTGAAACGCAACGAAATTATCCGCTGCACCTGGGCGTTACAGAAGCAGGAGACGGCGAGGATGGCAGGATAAAATCGGCGGTGGGTATTGGTACTCTGCTGGAGGACGGCTTAGGTGATACTATTCGTGTTTCTCTTACCGAAGAACCGGAATTTGAGATTCCTGTAGCAAAAAAACTTGCCGAGCGTTATAGTTCAAGAAAAGGTCATCCGGTTATACCTGAAGTTAATTTTCCTCTTCCTTATGATCCTTTTGAATACGAACGAAATCATACGCGCGAGCTACTGAATATCGGAAATCACAATGTGCCGCGCGTCATAGCCGATTATAGTTCCAAACAGGGTATTACAGCAGCTTCTTTGTCTGGCGTGGGATACAATTATTCAGTGCCTCTCGACAAATGGAATCTTACAGATATGGCCGTAGATTATATCTACGCAGGTGACAATGTAATCGATTTTGAAATTCCGGGAACGTTAGGTGTCATTTACAATAATGAGACCTGGCAGGATAAAAAAGAAAAAGACAGGTCTTATCCGCTGTTTTGCGGAGAGGAATATTTCAGGTCTGAGTCCAGGTCAGCCCCTCTTAATTTTGTAGCTGTTGATGTTGAAGTGCTCACGGACGAATTTATCCAAAAGGTAAAATCCGATCCTGCCATTTGCCTGGTGCTCGATTCTTTTAATCCTCACACTATGCCAGAGCTTAGACGCATGGCTATTAAACTGAAGCAAAATAAATGCAGCACTCCATTTGTGATCAAGTGCAATTACAGCAATTTATCTGAATCAGAATTTCAGTTGTACAGCAGTACCGATATCGGCGGACTGTTGCTGGATGGGTTTGGCGATGGTATCTGGATCAAACAGAAGGAGTGTGTAAGTACACGTGTGGGTAATTCAACCGCGTTCGGCATACTTCAGGCAACCAGGACACGTATAAGCAAAACAGAATACATCAGTTGTCCCAGCTGCGGACGTACGCTTTTTGATCTCCAGGAAACAACGCAAAAGATCCGTGAACGTACAGATCATCTCAAGGGCATCAAAATTGGGATCATGGGATGTATTGTGAATGGTCCGGGTGAGATGGCAGATGCGGACTATGGGTATGTGGGCACTGGTCCTGGCAAGATAAGTCTTTATAAAGGCAGGGAGGTGGTGAAAAAGAATGTAACCAGCGAAACAGCCGTTGAGGAGCTTATTGATCTGATCCGTGAGCATGGCGACTGGATCGAAAGACCATAAGCTTATTTTTTCTTTTTCTCTTTATTTTCTTTTGCCCTGAAGCTCACTATTTTTTTAATCAAAGCAAGAGGCATGGGTTCGTCAATTGGAAACTGGACAGAACCTTTTCCTTGTTTGTATTTCGCTAATTCTTTGGCAAATTTTTCATGTCCTGTGGGCGTCGCATAAAAGCCGATGTGGTGTTCATACGCC
The DNA here is from genome assembly GCA_966211905.1 of uncultured bacterium. GTDB lineage: Bacteria > Bacteroidota > Bacteroidia > B-17B0 > Aurantibacillaceae > Aurantibacillus. Next base: position 19,612 of record CBIHOL010000017.1, on the reverse strand, counting down.
GCAAAATATACTAACGGACCATTTAGAGCATAAGCCGGCATGTTGTACCCGATCTTCTCCTGCGCCTCAGGAGCTGCAGCCCTGATCGTTTCCCTGACCTGCAATAATATTTTTTGTGTATCCTTTGGAAAAGAACTTATGTACTCTGTGACACTCGAGAATTTTTTTGCTTCCATGAGTGATGTTATTTTGTTTTTATCGGGATCCAGATCTCTTCTTCGCCCTGAGGATCGTCGTTCTTGTATCTGTCGCCAAGCAGTTCAAAATGTTCGCGGTCATCAAGGGTATAGCCCGAACCCGGAAGCCACGTATTAAAAATGTATTCAAACGTTTTAAATCCCGTTGCGGGTCCTCCCTTGTGAAGGAACACAGCATATAATCCTCCTTTCATGACATATGTATCCATTTTATCAGGAACAGCTGCAAAGTCGTCTACTTCCACAGCCGCCCACCTTTCGAATTTTGTTTCGGGGTTGTATGTGCTCATGTCGGGCGCCTGAGTGTATACCTGCATCGAGATGAGGTCGGTGTTTAATTTATTTTTGATCTCGTTTCTTCTCGGCATAAAATTTTTCCAGAGCATTGGGGCATTGTTTTGGGCGAGGGTAGTAGCCATGTGCATTCCCACAATTTTTTTCGACTTGATGGTTGTAATAACAGGGTTCATCTTATTTGGTGATCAGACCGGATGCTAATTTACGGCAAAAAAAAAGCCGCCCGAAGGCGGCCTTTAGAGTGGAAGTTATTTATTTATAATGAGTCGCTGATGAGAGATGCTGCCCCCTGATTCAAACCTCACAATGTAGCTGCCGTTATTATAAGCAGCTGTATTTATTGTTTTGGTTCCCGTGAAATCACCACGTAATATTTCGCGGCCAAGTACATCGAAAAGAGCAAATTTCACAATGCTGTTGTTTGAGCCGCTCAGTTTTACTTCTCCGGCTGCAGGGTTCGGATAAAGCGAGATCACATTTGTTTCAGTGGTATAGTCTTCCAGACCTGTACAATCACCAAACACACTGATGGAAATTGTGGCAGAACGACTGCAGCCCTGGCTGTTGGTTCCTGTAACGGTATAAACAGTAGTGGCCGTTGGTGTTACTCCGGCTACATTTCCGCTTTGCCCGGTGCTCCAGTTCCAGGTATATGTTCCTGCACCATTTGCGATCAGCTGCACAGGTGTGCCTGCGCACGCCGATTGAGCATTGCTTACCACTGATACAACAGGCATAGGGTAAACTGTAACAGGAACTGCAGTGGTTGTTGCACAGCCGCCGATGAAGCCCGTCACAAAATAGCTTGTGCTTGAAGGCGGAGATACAAATATGGAATTTGAATTTGAGCCGTTGCTCCACGAGTAAGTGTTGGCACCTGAAACTGTAATGTTCGCAAGCTGTCCGGCACAAATAGTCTGTGTACCCGAGATGGTAAGTTCAAGGCTATTTACAACATTCATGCATTTTACCGCGCTTAACAGGCAATTGGAGTTCGCATAACCTGAAACGGTGTAACATGTATTTGCAGTTGGGGATACTACAATGCTCGGACCGGTAAGATTACCCGGCAACCAGGTATAGGTGCCCGGACTTGACGTGGTCAGGGTGACACTTCCTGGTCCGCACAATGCGCCCGGACCGTTAATACCCACTGTTGATGACTGCACGGTTACGCAACGAATACCATTGTTCTTGCAGAAGCCATTGCTGCCCATAACTGTATAACAGATATTGGATGTAGGAGTTATTATCATGCTTGGTGCGTTGAGCCCGCCTGGTATCCAGGTGTAGGAAGCCGCCCCTGCCGCAGTGAGCGTAGTGCTGTTACCACTACAAACATTATTGTTACCGCTCACATTTATAGAAGGTACAGGCAGAACTGAGTAGCAGTTGGTTGCGGCTGACTGGCATCCTGTTGAGTCGGCTCCCACAACGGTAAAACAACCGCTGACCGAAGGTGTGATGATTGCAGCTTGTCCAACAGTATTGAAAGGATACCATGTGTAGCTTGATGCACCCGACGCAGTAAGCGTACCGGCCTGTCCTGCACAGAATGTAGCGCTGGTGGCCGACACAACCGGTACAGGCGCCACTACCAGGCATTTTGTGAACGTAGACGTGCAGGTTCCGTTAGGGCTGCTTCCCGTTACAGTATAACAAGTGCTCACTGTTGGTGATACTGCCACGGCCGACCCGGTGAGTCCACCCGGCTGCCATACAAAATTAGCTGCTCCTCCTGCAATCAGTGTAACAGTGGAGTTCATACAAACAACGGGTGGTCCTGAGATCTGCAGAGTTGGCGTTTGCACCGAAACGCAGACCAAACGGTCTTTTGAACAACCGGCGTTGCTCATGCCAATCACTGTGTAACAGGTATTTGCCGTTGGAGTGAGAGCAATGCTTGATCCGGTAATATTATCCGGGTACCAGGTATAAGTGTTTGCTCCGGTCGCAGTAAGGGTGGTTCCCGAGCCTGCGCACACATAAAGGTTTCCGCTTATACCAATAGTTGGCGTTGGGTTCACTGTATAACATCCGACTGCCGAAGCCACACATCCTGCTGAATTTGTGCCTGACACAGTGTAACAACCGCTTACGGTTGGTGTAATATTAACGTTGGGACCTGTGAAGTTAAACGGGGCCCAGGTATAGCTGTTCGCTCCGCTCGCTGATAATCCGCCCATGCTGCCAGCGCAGAAAGTGCCGCCGGATGTGGTTACCGTTGGATTGGCAGATACAGTCATACACTTTATCACTGTTGCCACGCAGGTGCCGTTGGCATTTGTTCCCGATACAGTATAACATGTTGTAGAGGCTGGTGATACCACAACGTTGGTGCCGGTAAGATTTCCTGGTTGCCATGTGTAACCCGAAGCTCCGCTTGCGGTAAGGGTGGCTGATAAGCCGCTGCAGATAGCTGCAGGACCATTTACTGTTACCGTAGTGACTTGAACCGTTACACATCGCACCGCAGATGAAGTGCAGCCTGAACTATTTCCGACTAAAGTGTAGCATGTACTGGCGCTCGGGGTAATAACTATGCTGGCTCCCGTGAAGTTGCCTGGTATCCATGTATAAGTAGTAGCGCCCGATGCCACAAGCGTGGCGCTCTGTCCCGGACACAATACACTTGGTCCGCTTATTGCTAAAGTAGGTGTTGGAAAAACAGAGTAACAGGCCACAGTACTTTTCTGACATCCGTTTGAGTTGGTACCTGTTACAGTGTAACAGCCACTGGCAGATGGGGTAACAGTTATCACGGATCCCGTAACATTAAATGGCTGCCACGTATAGGATGTTCCTCCCGAAGCGGTTAAGCTACCGGAGTTACCGGAGCAGAAGTTATTGCTAACGGTTGTAATATTAGGTAACTGGTTTACAGTAATGCAGCGAGGTGCTGTGCGGCTGCAACCATTGGTATACGTTGCAACAAGTGTATAGCAAGTTGAAATGGTCGGAGTGACAACGATCACTGAGGTGGTTAGATTACCAGGCTGCCATGTAAATGAGGCCGGACCAACAGCATTTATAGAAATGCTGGTTCCTACACAGGAAGTTGGTGTGTTACTAAAGGTAAGTGGCGCGTTTAAAACAGTAACACATATCACAGTTGCGTCATTACAGCTGCCGCTCATTCCAGTAACGGTATAACAGGTGGAGATGGTAGGTGAAACGACAATATTTGGTGTTGAGAAGTTGCCGGGTATCCACGAATATGTTGTGGCTCCTGCAGCGGAAAGTGTGGCATTCACGCCAGGACATATAGTAACATTACTGCTGGCAGTGACTGTTGGCGATGGCACTACTGAAAAGCACGTTGAGACGGTGCCGATGCAGCCTGCTGCTGAAGTTCCTGTTACAGTATAACATGGAGTGGTTGTTGATGACACTACAACGTTTGCTCCGGTTGAATTATATGGTACCCAGGTATACGTTGAAGCTCCGCTGACAGTTAAAACACCAGTGCCGCCCTGGCAGATACCATTATTAGAAGTAGTGAGCGTTGGATTCTGAACCAGTGTAACACATTTCACTATGGTTTGTGTGCATCCGCTGGTGAATGTGCCGGTTACAGTATAACACGAAGAAACAGTAGGAGTGACTACCAGGCTGGTGCCGGTTACAGACCCGGGCTGCCAGGTGTAAGAGCCATTCGACGATGCGCTGAATGTAGCCGAAGTACCCACGCAAACAACCGATGGTCCGGTTACTGTAAAACCACTGTTCTGCACGTTCAGACATGTTGAGGTCATTACTGAACAATTAAAGTTGTTAGTAGCAGTAACGCTGTAGCATGTAGTGGTGGTTGGGGAAACTACAATGCTTGAGCCGACCTGATTAGTTGACCACACGTAGGATTGACCCCCTGTAGCTACCAGCGTGCGGGTGTTAGCACAGCCACCGCTTACTGTGAGTCCAACGGTAGGTGTAGGATTAACAGATACACATTTTATGGCAGAAGCTGTGCCGCATGCGCCTGATGTGAGAAGGGTATAACAGGTGGTTACACTGGGTGAAAATAACATGGTTGAAAGCTGCGACCCACCAGGAAGCCATGTATATGATGTAGCTCCGAAGCCGGTAAGACTTATCTGGGAACCGTTGCACACGGAATTAGCACCTGATATGCCAGCCACTGCACCTACAGTTACGCAATGCACTGCAGTGGAAGTACAATTCATTGAATTGGTGACAACAACGCTGAAACAGGCATTTGAAGTCATTTTAGCCGAAATGGTAGAAGTGGATGAGCCGGTTGACCAGGCGTATGTGCCGCCTCCACTCGCAGTTAGCAGTACTGTATCGCCAACGCACGCTGTATGCGGTCCGTTAACTGATGCAGCAGGAGAAGGCTGCACAAGGATACAAATGGATTTTTGCGATAAACAACCGTTATTGTTTCCGGTCACTGTATAACAGGCGCTGCCGGTTGGTGTCACAAGTGCCGAAGAGGAAAAAGATATTGGTCCACCCGGTCCCGTCCAGGTGTAAGAACTGGCACCTGAAGCTGATAGAGAAGCGGAAGTGCCTGCACACACTACTGTGGTGTTCGCAACGGCCACCAGAGAGCTGCAATTAACTGATACATTTATTGAGCCTTGCGCAATAACTGTAAGGGAGGCATTATAAGCCGTTACAAGTAGAACATAATTTCCGCAACACGGGTAACTTACATTCGTTTGCGGTGCCCCGGCAGTGGAGAACTGAGGAGCACAGCTACCTGTTATCGTTGTCCATGAATAAGACGTGGCACCCTGCAACGTGTTTGAAATACTTGCCGTCATGATCGTAACACCCTGCGGATTAAAGCAGATATTGGTAGGTGTGGAAATAGTGAAGTTTTGCCCGATGATAGAATGTCCGAAAAACAGCGCTGTCAGTAAGTAAATTATTTTTTTCATGTTATATTCTGGAGTTGTTAATTTAGGGTTTCACATTACAGTACAGCAGTTCTTCAAATATGGTTGGGCACATTCTGCTCGCTCAAACCTTAGTTCTGCTCATCAATTATTAACCCCGCGATTTAACATTCAGGACAGCTTAATTTCTTTAAAGCAGATCCTTAGTAGTAAATAGCGAGGCTGAAAATGTTGCACTTTAGTATTCCGGGGAAATCAGAGAAGCGGAATCTTATCCAAATGTAACAAATAACCTATGCGGTCAAACTATTTTAACGCGTTCCGTGAAATAAACATGAAACGATCTTTGGGCTGCTGGAAAAGAAAACCCCCGCATTTCTGCAGGGGTTCGTTAATATTTAATACATTCTTAAACTTTATTGTTTCACCGTTTTTGTAACGTAACGGTTATTGTCGGTGATTATCTGCACATAATAAACGCCGGCAGGCAAATGAGTAAGGCGGATGCTGGTATTTGAAGATGCATCCTGCTGCTCATACACTTTGCGTCCAGCAATGTCAGTAACCACGATCGATCTGATTTTACCAGAGTTGCTGGCAACTTCAAATTCGCCATTGTGTGGATTTGGATAAACCATCAGCTCATCATTGATCTGCAGCTCAGAAAGGCCAACGCATTTTTCCACAGTTACAATAACAGCCGCAGTATTCATACAGCCTGCATTATCTTTTCCTGTTACTGAATATGTACCGGTGCTACCAGGGTGGGTAACAACCTGTGCTCCCTGCCAGATATCAGATGAAATGCTGGAGATCCATTCGTACGAAGTGGCGCCTGTTCCTGTAAGAGTCAGTGCTTCGCCCAGGCAAAGTTGTGCGGTTGATCCAGATGCTCCTACAGTTGGCAATTTCAGCACAGTTACTGAAACAGTGGCCATCCCCGTGCAGTTGTTAGTGCCGGTTCCGATCACGGAATACAGCGTGCTGCCGTTTGGAGTATCGGTTACCACACTTCCAAAGGCGTTTGAACTCCATACATACGATGCCGCTCCGCCTGCCATCAGCGTTACCGGTTTTCCTTTACACACTTCAACCGGCACAGCTATCGCGCTTACATAAGGCGATGGATTTACTTTTATATTCAGACCCATGGTGGCTGTACACCCGGTAAGCTGATTCAAACCGGTTACTACATAAGATGTTGAAGCACCAGGTGTGTCAACCAGCTGAGATCCTGTAGAACCATCACTCCACGTGTAGCTCGTAGCACCCGATGCTGTAACGGATACCAAATCTCCCTGGCATACTGTGGAAGAAGCCTGGCTAAGAGTAATTGTAGGCGTGTTGGTTCCTGCTTTACAAGGAATAGTTATTGAGAGATCATCCCACGAAAGATTCTGTGCAATACCTGCGTTACCGGTAGCCTTTACAGCCACATGGTAATAACCTGAAGTGGAAACAGTGAACAGGTTTGACAGGGGCTTATATACAGGACTAACCGCTGGTGCTGCGCTCACAATAGGAACAAGTCCGGCTGAAGACTGTGAGGTGCCGAGCAATATGGATAAATTGCTCCAGTTAGTGGCTCCTGTAAGATCTGTTTGATACCACATACCGGCAGAGTAAGTTACTCCTGCGTCAAGCCAGATCTGGTTGGTAAAATAATAATTCGTCCCGGGCGAAGTATTGTTGAACGCAGCAAATTTGGTCCCCGAATTGGCAACTAAATTATTGGGGCCTGCACTTATATGGGTTTTGGTGGCATTTCCATAACTGGTAACATACCACGAGCAGTTCGGTAACCTGTTGGCCAGCGCAATGCCTTCAAAATCTTCAACGTAAGGAACAGTGTTGGTGGTATTTAAAGTGTTTACAAAGATCTCCGTCGGAGCCAGCGTGGTGGAAGCATTCGCAACATTTGTACAGGTTACCACTAACTGGTACCATGTTGTGGCCGCGAGTGTAGGTACAACCATGCTGCTTAAAGTATTAGTGTTGATCGGAGCGTACGGACCAAACTGCGTGCTTGTTGAAGACATCCATTGGTAGGTGAGTCCGCCAAGTGAATAAGTTTGCGAAACCGCAAGCGTTGGATTCGGTATTGAAGGACAGGTAGTGTAATTCACTATGTTCATTGTATACGTTGGAGGAGCTGCGTTGCACGGTGTGGCCGGTATAACATCGATACCAAAATTGATGAGCTGCGTTCCTGTTCCGTTAATGGGATTATTATTATTGTCACCATACTGCCTGCCAATTCCGCCGCCCGGAACCGATCCTGGCTGGTTAATGGTAGGTCCTGTTCCGCTGGTCTGGTCATGTTCAATATCAACGATCAGTGGCTTGCTGGGATCGTACAAAAATGGGGTTTGCAGCGTGAAAGAAAACCAGAGGCCATTTGTTGTTGATACAGCCGTGTTAGCTTGCTGATAAACGGTCGTCATCCCGGTTTCAAACGGTCCGTTCGCAACTCCGGAAAGCCCGGTGCCACTACCTGTTTTAAGGCGAAGCGTAAAATTCGGATAAGTTATATTGGCAGTGCTTGCCGCATGGAAATAGATTTTCGTGATGTTGTTCCCTGCTGACACTCCGCCGATGCTGTTTGCGGGAATAAAGAACTGGCAATGCCTCCAGGTGGTCACAATTGCATTAAAGGGGATCGAGTTAGCTCCGCCCGCTGTGTTGCCGTTAAAATACATCGGCGTCTGCGCCAGTGTTACTCCTGCAAAAAATAGAAGTGATAGTTGTAAAAGTTTTTTCATGGTCTTTTTTTTTTATCAGTCTGCAGCGACCGATTGGTAAATACTTAGAGTTGGTTTAGTTAATAGTAAATATATAATAATCCATTTACAGCAATAAAATTTTAAGTGTTAATTCCGTTATGAAATTTATAAAGGGTCTCCCCCAAAGCGGTAATGCCCGATGATCTTGTTAAGAAATAAACAGTCTTCAGCCACCTGGCCGTTTCCTATATTATGGACAATTAAATTTCTGCTTGCCTCTTTGTTTTTTTTATTGACTACCAGGCCAATATGTGTTATCCCGCCCCCCAGGTTCCAGCAAACAATGTCACCAGGCTTGTAATCCGAAGCTTCTGAAGTGATCTTAAGTTCTTCCCCTTTTCTTGAAAAGAATACCATTAAGTTCGGAACCCTCCTGTGATCAATATTCTTATCCGTGCTTTTTAACCCCCAGGTCTTTGGGTATTTTTCAAAATGTGCCACCATTTCTTCATGCACTTGTTTCTGAAGATCGATGTTTAATTTACGGTAAGCCCTGATCACAACATCGGTGCAAACACCTTTGTCGGCAGGGATGTCCCCGTTTGGATAACCGATACTGTAATACGTCGGATCATATTGCACTTCTTTCTTTGTAAGTTCAATGGCGGCTTCAGATAATTTGATGTAAAAACCTGTCTGACTAAAAAGAACAGCAGGTCCGCTCGTGAAGAATATGATGGCGATTAATAATCTGATCATTTGCCGCTTACATTACAGGTGGGATTGTTTTTAATTTCAAAGTTTACCGAGTTGGCAATGTAGCAGATCTCGTGCGCCTTATGGTGAAGCGCAATAGCTTTTTCAATCATGTCAGACTGAGCAACCGTTACCACCGGGTTGAGTGTCGCTGAGGTAAATCTGCCTCCGCCACTTTCCATCTCAATCATCAGGCCTGTGGCAATGTCGCTGTATGCTGTTACTACCACACCTTCCATTGCACATATATACAGGTATGAAAGCATGTGACAGGAGGAAATGGAAGTAAGGAGGAGATCTTCAGGATTTAGTTTTGTTTTGTCCCCCACCGCAGGATTATCCGTGGTGAGCTCCAAAACTGGTTTATTTGGGATGCTTACGGTATGTGTCCTGTCATAAGTACGCACATTTGCCGTTCCGCCTGACTTGTTTCCCGTCCACTCTGTGAACACTTTGTAATGATGATGTTTGTCCATGATCTTTTGGGCTTGGTACAAATGTATTGTTTTTGGTTTGCAGCTCATCATAAAAAAAGCCCGGCGCTAACCGGGCTTGACTGCTGAGCAAAAGTTTATTTTAAACTGCCGATCATATCTTCGGGTTTTACCCATTCATCAAACTGCTCATTATTTACATATCCCAGTTCAATAGCGGCTTCCCTCAGGGTTTTATTTCCCTTGTGCGCCGTTTTTGCAATTTTAGCGGCCTTTTCATAACCAATATGGGTGTTGAGGGAAGTAACAAGCATCAGCGAATTTTCGAGATGTTGTTTTATCACCGGTTTATTGGCTTCAATGCCATCAGAGCATTTTTCGGTAAAGCTCACACAGGCATCGCCGATGAGACGCGCACTCTGAAGAACATTAGCGGCAATGAGGGGTTTAAATACGTTGAGCTCAAAATGGCCCATGGAGCCTCCCACAGACACCGCCACATCATTGCCGATCACCTGCGCACACACCATCGTTAGTGCCTCAGGCTGCGTAGGATTTACCTTGCCAGGCATAATTGATGAGCCGGGTTCGTTATCAGGAATAATGATCTCACCTATCCCGCAACGTGGTCCTGAGGAAAGCATACGGATATCGTTGGCTATTTTCATTAAGGATACAGCGGTTCTTTTTAATGCACCGCTTAATTCCACCATGGCATCATGTGCGGCAAGTGCTTCAAATTTATTGGGAGCCGTTACAAAAGGTAATTTAGTTAGCTCTGCGATCTTTTTCGCTACCAGCACGTCATATCCTTTTGGTGTATTAAGTCCGGTTCCTACTGCTGTTCCTCCGAGTGCAAGCTCCTTCACTGCTTCAAGCGCATTCTTAATGCAACGGATACTCATATCTATCTGCTGAACATAACCACTGAATTCCTGGCCAAGCGATAATGGCGTTGCATCCATAAAATGCGTGCGACCGGTTTTAATAATATCACTGAAAGCCTTTGCTTTTTTGTCGAGTGAGTTACGAAGTTTTTCAAGACCTGGCAATGTAATATCATGAACCTGCTTGTAAGCTGCTATATGCATGGCAGTCGGGTAGGTGTCGTTGCTGCTTTGAGATTTATTTACGTCATCATTAGGATGAAGCACTTTTTTTTCATCAGCAAGTTTGCCTCCGTTCATAACATGCGCTCTGTAAGCTATCACTTCATTGGCGTTCATATTGCTCTGTGTTCCCGATCCCGTTTGCCAGATCACCAGAGGGAACTGCTCGTCCAGTTTACCCGCCACTATCTCATCACAGGCCTTTGCGATCAGATCGCATTTTTCCTTCGTTAATACCCCGAGCTCATTATTTGCAAGCGCTGCTGCTTTTTTTAAATACCCGAACGCGTGAATGATCTCTTTAGGCATACTTGCTTCCGGTCCTATCTTAAAATTATTACGGCTACGCTCTGTCTGAGCACCCCAATAAACATTGGCAGGCACTTTTACCTCGCCCATCGTGTCTGTTTCTATCCTGAATTCCATAATTAAATTTTTGAGCCATAAAAGTAAGGATTTTTATTTCCGCTTGCTGAATTTCCCCCTGCAGGATTGTCTTCGTTTTCAACTCTTATTCCCCGAACGATTATGAAAACTATGGTGTTGATATAATGCTAGTCATTGCCAGACGTGCCGTATAACTCACACCTATTTTTGTAAGTATGGGTAGATTCCGCACTTTCGTACTGGCTCTTTCATTTTTCTTTTTTAATCAGCAATTTTCAGCATCTGCTCAGCCACCTTTAATGGCGGTGTTTGATTACATTGATTCATACAGTGAGCTTGCCGTAGAACAAATGACCAGGTTCCGTATTCCCGCCAGTGTTATACTGGCGCAGGCAATTCTCGAAAGCGGAAGCGGCACCAGCACCCTGGCCCGCAAATCAAATAACCATTTTGGAATCAAATGTCATTCACAATGGGATGGTGACACTACGGTATATACCGATGACGCCGAGGATGAATGTTTTCGTAAATACACCTCGATCAGGGAATCATATATTGATCACAGCAATTTCCTTGTGGGTCGCTCTCGTTACGCACACCTTTTCAATCTGCCTATCACCGACTATAAATCATGGTGCTACGGTATTAAAGATGCAGGTTATGCTACTTTTCCGCGGTATGCAGAAGAGCTGATCCGCATTATCGAAAGGTATCACCTCGAGCGCCTCGATCGTGCAGTTGTATTATATCCTGTGTCCCTTCCTGCTCGAAGTGTTCAGCTGAAAAGATCTGCATTTGATCCCGCCGCCGCAACCCTGGCGCAGTACGCCTGCCACGGCGTTTTATGGCTCAATGAGAAGGATATCCATATCCGTAGCCTCGACCTGGTAATAGAAACAGAAATAGAAGAAGATATTCCGGTTGCAGGCAACTAAGCATCCCGTGCGCGCTGTACTTTTTCTCAGAGTGTGAAAGATCGCTAAATCACGGGTTCTTTGTTAAAAAGATTCTTAAAGCCCGGCCACCTGCTTTTTTATTCCACTTAACTTTATCAGGATGAACCACCGGCGACGCTTTACCTTACTGATCCTCATTTCCGCCCTGCTGGCATTCACTGCTCCCCCGGGTAAAAAGAAGCAGGATCCTGAATTTATTTCTATTCAGAATAAATGGGTGGATTCAGTTTTTAACAGCCTGAACGCAGAGGAAAGAATGGGTCAGCTTTTTATGGTGGCGGCGTACAGCAACCGCGATATGAAGCATGTACGTGAAATCAAGGATCTCATTGTACACTACAACATAGGTGGTCTCATCTGGATGCAGGGTGGACCGGTAAGACAGGGGAAGCTGGCGAACTACTATCAATCATTTGCTAAAACACCGCTGTTATACAGTATCGATGCCGAATGGGGACTTTCAATGCGCCTTGACAGCACACCGCGTTATCCGCGTCAGATGACACTGGGCGCGATCCGCAACGATTCACTGATCTATTCTATGGGAAAGCAGATTGCAAAGGAATGTAAACGACTCGGCATCCATGTCAATTTTGCGCCGGTTGCTGACGTCAATAATAATCCGTTAAATCCCGTGATCGGCATACGCAGCTTCGGCGAGCACAAACAGCGCGTGGCTGAAAAAGCCTACATGTATATGAAGGGAATGCAGGATGAACATGTTATGGCAAATGCCAAGCATTTTCCCGGTCATGGCGATACTGATGCTGATTCTCATAAAAGCCTGCCATTTATGACTCACTCGCGGCAACGTTTTGATTCTGTAGAGTTTTATCCGTTCCGTTATTTATTCGACAGAGGCATAGCAAGTGTTATGGTGGCTCATCTCAATGTACCCGCGCTCGATACTTCCAAAGATCTGCCTTCTACCTTATCGAAACCTATTGTAACAGATCTTCTTAAAAATGAAATGGGTTATAAGGGACTTATTTTCACTGATGCACTGAACATGAAAGGTGTTGCCGATTTTAATAAGCCGGGATTGCTGGATGTTAAAGCTCTGATGGCTGGTAACGACATGCTTCTTTTCAGTGCCGATGTGCCGAAAGCTATTGAAGAGATGCGAAAGGCAGTAAAGGCAGGACAAATATCACAGCAGGATATCGATCAGCGCTGCAAAAAGATCCTGCAGGCAAAATACTGGTGCGGGCTTTCTGTGAAGCCCGAGATCGTTACCAGGAATATTACTGCGGAACTTAATACAAAGGAAAGCGAAACGCTGAATGATCGTCTCGCAGAAGCGGCTGTGACCGTTTTAAAGAACGAAAATAATTTTTTACCAATCAGAAATCTTGATTCAGCACGCGTGGCTGAGATCTCATTTGGAGTTGTTGAAGCAAATGCCCTGGGCAAAACATTAAAAAATTATGGGTATGTTGAACATATCGGGTTGGCGCATGATGCAAAGCCTGAAGATATTAAACTGGCGTTTGAAAGAATTGCGGAATGTGATCTCGCTATAGTGCAGGTGAACAAATCAACAGTGAAAGCGGATAACAATTACGGCGTGGGTAATCAAACCTTGCGACTCATTGATTCTATCGCAACTTTAAAACCGGCCGTTTTGGTAATGATGACAAATCCGTATTTGTTCAATAGGGTCTTATCGGTCGATAAATTCAAAGCGGTCATTGTTGGTTACGAATATATGCCCTCACTCTTAAGAGCAACGGCAAATGTGATCCTGGGTGCAGTAAAGGCCGATGGCACGCTTCCGGTTTCAACAAAGTATTTTAAAGAAGGCGATGGAGTACAGTTAAAAGCAATAAGTTCTCCTGCGGCAGAGATCAGGAAAGATGCTTTTGTGAAAAAGAAGTTCAGCGCTATTGACAGTATAGCATTATCAGGAATCACAGAAAAAGCATATCCGGGTTGCCAGGTGGTGGCAATGAAGGATGGGAAGCTGATCTACCAGAAGTCGTTTGGCAGGCTGACATACAGCCGGAATTCGCGTTCTGTTGATAATGGCACCATGTACGATCTTGCAAGCATCACCAAGATCGCAGCGAGTTCGCTGGCATTAATGCGCCTGAACACGGAAGGTGTTTTTGATTACCGGAAAACATTAGGTGATTATCTGCCCTATCTGAAAGGTTCAAACAAGGAAGGGCTTGTGATCGAAGACGTTCTTTCGCATCAGGCGGGATTACAGCCGTGGATCCCTTTTTATATGAGCACATTTGAGAAGAACGGAAGTTTTAAGCAGGGATATTACGCCAAAAAGCTTTCTGATGATTATCCTATCCAGGTGGCACGCAATCTTTATGCGATCAAAGGCATGAAGGATTCGGTGTACAGGGCACTTGTGGATTCAAAGCTGGGACCGAAAGGTAAATACGTGTATAGCGACCTGGGATATTATTTCATGCAGCAGATCATTGAGCAGTTGAGTGGTAAACCACTTAATGAGTATGTGCAGGACATGTACTCACGGATAGGCGTTCAGCTGACATACCGTCCATTAAATTATTTTTCGAGGCTGCAGGTGGCGCCTACTGAAAACGACGACAAATTTCGCAAGCAGGTGGTGCACGGGTATGTTCACGATCCGGGCGCAGCATTGCTGGGAGGCGTTGCCGGTCATGCAGGCTTGTTTGGAAACGCTCTTGAGGTTGCGAAATTAATGCAGATGTTTCTTAATAAAGGAGAATTGAACGGTGTGCGGCTCATAGACAGTAATGTGGTAAAAGATTTTACATCCTGTCATTTTTGTCCGGGCAACCGCAGGGGACTTTGTTTTGAAAAACCGGAGCCTGATCTTAATAAAGATAGTCCTGTAACTTCTGATTGCAGCCTCGAAAGTTTCGGCCATAGCGGATTTACCGGTACATTCGCCTGGGCCGATCCGAAAAACAACCTGGTAGTGATCTTTTTAAGTAACAGGGTATTTCCAAGCAGCGATGACAACAAATTGGTGAAGCTTGGTATCAGGGGCAATATCCATAAGGCTTTTTACGATGCTTTAAAAATAACAGAGTGAAGCTTTTAATTCTGACTCAATATTTTCCGCCTGAAGTAGGGGCTCCGCAAAACCGGCTTTTTGAGCTGGCGCGAGAACTCACTGGTCTTGGAGTTGAGGTCTCGGTATTAACGGCTATGCCTAATTACCCGCAAATGGAGATCTATCCGGGTTATAAGGATAAGACATTTATGCGCGAGAACATGGGCGGCATCGATGTTTACAGGTCATCCATTTTTGTCAGTAAAAACAAATCGATAGTCCCAAGGCTGAGGAATTATTTTTCATTTGTGATTTCAAGCATGCGTGTCGGAAAAAAACTTCCTGCAAATTTTGATTTCCTGATGTGCGAATCTCCTCCGCTCTTCCTGGGATACAGCGCCCTGTACTTATCGCGCGCAAAAAAAGCGCGGCTTATTTTTAATGTGAGTGACCTCTGGCCCGAAAGCGCTGAGAAACTCGGAGTAGTAACCAACCGCTTTTTTCTTAATATGGCTTATCGCCTGGAAGCCAGGTTATACAGGCGCTCTGCTATGGTTACGGGACAAACACAGGGTATCTGCAAAAGTATCGGGACACGTTTTCCGTCTGTAAAAACCTACTGGCTCCCCAATGGGGTAGATCTTTCATATTACGATCCTGCAACGATCACCAAAGGTGACTGGAGAAAAAATAACGGTTTTTCAGATTCCGATTTTATTTTTTTGTATGCAGGTATTCTTGGACTCGCGCAGGGACTGGAAGTGATCATACAATCGGCATTTGAGCTACGGCATTTTCCGGAATTAAAGTTTGTGCTGATGGGCAGCGGACCTGAAAAAGAAAAGCTGTTAAAGCTTGCTTCCGAAATGGGAGCGACGAATGTTGTTTTCCTGGACCCCGTGCCTAAATCCGAAATGCCTGTTGTTTTGCGCTCTGTTGATGCGGCTGTTATCCCGCTTAAAAAATTGGATCTTTTCCTGGGTGCAATACCATCCAAGATCTTTGAAAATCTCGCAATGGAAGTGCCCGTGCTGTTGGGTGTTGATGGTGAAGCCCGGGAGCTGTTTGTAAACCAGGGAAATTGCGCGCTTTACTTTGAACCGGGAAACGTGGAAGCTCTCTCCGAAGCAATAGTCGCGTTAAGAAACAACGAACCGCTGAAAAAGAGTCTTGCAGTAAAAGGACGCGCCTATGTGCAGCAGAATTTTAACCGCACAACCATAGCTGCAGCGTTTTTTAAAAAACTAAAAGAACTATAAAATGTCACTTGAGCAAAAGATCAGCGATCAGTACAGGGCCCGGCTTAATACCGAATCATTGTACAATTCGGAATATTCGCGCCAGGCAGACAAAGAACGATATCGTAAAATGCGCGGGATTGTCAGCCATTTTAATACCGGCGGTTCAGTTCTTGAGATAGGTGCAGGGCAGGGCGACAATGTACCTCTGCTGGAATATTGCGGATTTACAGATATATCACTGAATGAGTTGCTGCCCGACAGGGTGGCGATGGCACGTGCCAAATACAAGAATGCGAAAATAATACCCGGAAACGCGCTCACTATCGGTTTTACGGAAATGTACGATTGTGTGTTTCAGTCAACAGTATTTACCTCAATTCTGTCTGATGAGGATCGTAAGGCGCTGGCTACAAAGATGTGGGCACTTGTAAAACCCGGCGGAATTATTCTGTGGTACGATTTTATTTATAACAATCCCTCTAATTCAAATGTGAGGAAAGTAAGCGTAAAAGAAACTGTTTCTCTTTTTCCGTTAGCCACGCGATCGCGTATACAGCACGTTACGCTTGCACCGCCTGTTGGACGCCGTGTTGGTAAATTATATCCTCTCTTCAATGTGCCCATCCTAAGAAGTCATATCTTAGCAGTATTTCAAAAGGGATAATATGGAATTACCGTTGCGGCAAAAACTGTTCTATTTTTTTCCGGTTCTGTTCTGCTTTTGCCTGCCTTTTGGATCGCTTCTTCTTTCAGGTATAATCATTCTTTGGCTCATTACTTCATTTTTTAATGTTGATGCAAATTGTATGGCTAAAGGTTTCCGCAACCGCAATTTGTGGTTGATGTATGCTTTCTTTTTGCTTACCGTTCTTAGTTCTTTTTTATCATCAAATAAAACAGAATCGTTGTTTTCAATAGAGGTGAAAATGACAATGCTTCTTTTTCCGTACCTGCTTTTTTGTTTTCCGTGGCCTATGCCTATTCTGAAGCGCTGTATTGTTTCGTTCGTGTCAGGTTGTTTTTTTGCGTGTCTTTATCTTATTGTAAGAGCTTTTTTATTCTTCCTGCAGGGATCACCTGAGTACTTTTTTTACTCCTATTTTTCCGATTTTATCCATACGTCGTATTTTGCCATGTACCTGGTGCTGGCCTCCACATTTGTGCTGGTGCTTTATCCCAAATGGTTCAGTACTCAAAAAAGTGTCATCTATAGTTCCTGGTTCTTCGTGGGCATCTTTATTACGAGCATTTTCCTGTGCTCTTCCAAGCTGGGCATCATCAGTTTTTTTGTATGTGGATTTCTTCTCCTGTTATATAAATGGAAACTTGCGGTAGACATGCGGAAGCTGCTGTTGTTAGCTTGCGCCGGCATTTTTGCAGCGATGACCCTATGGTTTTTTTTCCCCGCTGCAGTGAATCGTATGTCGGCGCTGATTACTTTTTCTTCGGCTGATATCGATAGAACTTCAGCAGAAAGTACCGCTGTGCGTGTGCTCATCTGGGAGGAGAGTCTGAATATTATTCGTGACCATTTTTTTACGGGAACAGGAGTAGGGGATGCTAATGATGATCTTTATAAAGCTTATCAGAATTCGGGGCTGACAGGCGCATTTAAGCTGAAATTAAATGCACACAACCAGTTCCTCCAGACATTTATCGGAATGGGTGTCCTCGGGTTATTTTCATTGCTGCTTTTAACGCTCGGCGATATGATAAGGGCTGTTCTGCTTCGGAATTTTCTGCTGTTCATTTTTTCCCTGGTGATCACTATGAATTTTATGGTGGAAAGCATGTTGCAACGTTCAGCAGGAGTTTTATTCTTTAGTTTCTTTTATTGTTTCCTGCACCTTGTGCGTGAGAAAGAGCTGACCGATGATCCGTTGATGAATTAAATTATGACAGTGTGGTGCGGAAGAACGATAATTTTATTTTTGACCTTTGCTTTATCTCTGAAGGCGCAGGAACCGGCTTTTATGTGGCCACTCGATGGACCTCTTACTATCAGCGGTAATTATGGTGAGATCAGGCCAAATCATTTTCATGCAGGAATAGATTTCTCTACGCGTAATCGCGTTGGTTTACCGGTGCACGCGGTGGCTGATGGTTACATTTCCAGAGTGCGTGTTAGCCCTTATGGATACGGTCGATGCGTTTATATTACACATGCCGGGGGAAAAGTATCAGTGTATGCCCATCTGAGTTCTTTCGGTCTGAAGATTGCCGATCTCGTGAGCAAGGAACAGGAACAACTGAAGAATTACGAAGTTGAATTGCTTCCACGTCCACAAACTGTATTAGTGAAGAAAGGCGAGATCATCGGTCTCTCAGGTAATTCAGGTGGCTCCACTGGACCGCATTTACACTTTGAGATCCGCGACCAGCAAACCGAAACACCTTTAAACGGACTAAAGTTCTATGAACTTGCGGATAAAGTTAAACCGGTTCTTCAAAGCATCGCTTTTTATAGTCTTGCTGATACCTGCATGCCGTTAATGATGAATACACACAAATTGATGATGTCAGGCGATTCAGGTTATGCATTGCCACGTCCGGTAATATTTGGTGAAAGTATCCTGGGGATCGCTTTTGCAGGGTTTGACAAGTTGGTAAGCGGCGCCAATGCCAACAATATTTATTCTGCAAAATTGTTTCTTGATGGAAGACTGATATATGCACATGAGCTTAACGGTATAGACTTCGCCGACAACCGTTACGTTAATGAATTCAGCGATCAGGCGGCAGGTTTAAAATTTCAGAAATGTTTTCTCCCTACTATTTTTCCAAAAGGGATCCACACTTTTTCTACTGGTAAGGGAAGGATCATCCTTACAGATACTCTGGTGCATAAGCTTCGTCTGGAGGTAATGGATGAAAATGGTAATAAAACGTTTGCAGCAATCAGGATCAAAACAACCAACCTCACAGATTTCGCTGCTCCTAAGCTGGAAAGCCCTTTTTACGTTGATTGCCGGAATAATTGTACGATCAGGAACAATGGTCTGCTTGTAAACATACCAAAAGGTACACTGTATAACAGTACACCGCTGATAGTGGAGAATAACCTTGCAGCATCATCCAAGCTGGTGGTATTCCCGGATGTTAATCTCCGCAACAGTGCAACGCTGGGGTTAAAGCTTCCACCCGATGAAAAGAACGCGGACAAGATGGTGCTTAGAGGAAAAGGGGGTGTGTATACCGGTGTAATTCGCAACGACTCGATTCTTTTTGCAGTGAAGAACTTTGGTATTTTCACTTTGCTGAAAGATAATCAGGCGCCAGTTATAATCGCGCCGAAGCTTTCTAAACATCGGCACTCGCATCCTCCCCAATCGGTATCCTTCAGGATAAGCGATAATCTGAGCGGAATTGCCCGTTACCAGGTGCTTGCAAATGATACCTGGGTCCTTGCTGAGTATGATGCAAAAAGTGATCAGCTCATTTATTACTTTAATGAAAAGACTCCAAAAGGTAAGGTGAAGTTTACTGTGGAAGTCGTTGATAAGGTTGGGAATACCGCAAATCTGCAGTATATGCTGATGAGGTGAGTGTCCCAGGTTATGCACTTAAACGTGCAAATTTTACTGAACATGTAAAACGAAAAAATCCCCGGCCGTTCCTCAGGACAAACAGCCAGTGGCTGTTTGGGCCG
>CBIHOL010000016.1:0-58343 GCA_966211905.1 uncultured bacterium | reverse complement strand
GGAATACAAGATGTCTTTGGATCGCACTACAATTATTGGAACATGTGATAATCCTTCATTAGGCTTTTTCAAAACTCAATAATTTCATGATCAAGATTTAGGGCAGTGGAATTGTTAAACATAGAGACATTAGCCGACCTTCTTAATTTCAAAGATCCCCGCTCCGTCCGTCGCTGGTGCGAGAAAAACAACGTGTTTATCATAAAACAGGGCAAACAGGAATGTGTTTCGCAAATCAGTTTTGAGGAAGCGTTCAATATGCCTTTGATCATTAACCTTAAAAATAAATATGGTAGTGATTGGGATGTGGTTTATAAAATTCACCAAGAGGGCGATGTTGTCGGATTGGCTAACCTTAAAAAAGATCCAACTTCCATTCAAAGGAAGTGGAAACCATCTGGTCCGGTCGAAGCGTATTATTTAAAAATATTTCAATCAGATGAGGGATACCGAGGTCCTACTCCCAAAACTCCTAGTGAGAAAGCCGGTACATATCGGTCACTGCCTTACGAGGAACGACAGAAAGAGATATTCGATCATTATAATAAGTTGCTCGTGGAAATGGGTGAAAAACCGTTTAAAGGGACATGGAAAAAGCCAGTTGGTTAGACTGGCTCAATGATTAAGGGTTAAAGTTCTTTGAATTATTAAATATAAACAATTAAGCTATTCGCAGTTTTGGTGCAAGGCCCTGAATTGCTAACACCTGTTGAGCAACAACATCAATTCGGACAGAAGCTTTTTTAATGTACTTCCTGAATTCCTTCTCAGTGCTGTGTCCGCTAATACTCATAATAGCTCCTATGGAGACACCCTCATTATAAAAGTTTGTGCAGAACGACCGGCGACCAGCATGGGAAGTAAGTAAATCACACTTGGGAACGTCCTGTATAATTGTCTCAGTGCCTCTGATCTCACGAATACGTTCTAGTTCAGTGAGACCGGCTTTCCGCGCCACGTTCTTAATACGAAGATTAAACTCGGTGGCGCACAGTTTTGGCATGTTGTAACTGTATCTTTCTAAGATTGAAACCGCTGACGAATGAAGGGCGAATTCCACTTTATGATCTGTCTTCTGTGCCCGACCACTGTAAATCACGAATTCCTGGCCAGCTATCGTTTTCATTTTAAAAAGGTGTGGTTCCAATTTATTAAGATCACTATATCGCAAGCCAAGGAAACAATTCAGAACATACTTATCGCGTACAAGGCAGTCCGTATCGTTTTCCAGGTGAACATCATTTAAAAGCTGAATTTCCTGGAAGTCAGTATATACGCTGTCAACTTGGCGATCCTCTGCTTTTAGGCTGGTCCAGCGGAAAGGAAGTACAAGACCTTCCTCAATAGCAGCGTTTACGATCTGTTTGAGACCTTTCACCAGTTTATCAATGTAATTGATCTTGTAATGCCTCACCAGTTCTTTGCCGTCAACCTTTGTCACGTAAGGATATTTAAAAAGGAAGTCACGAAATTTCTCAAGGAACTTTAAATTGATGCTTGAGAAAGGAAGTTTTTTATCACCTCTTAAAATTGTCTCTGACTTTTCCTTGATACTGAAAGCTTCCCATTGCGCCAAACGCTTCTTAGAAATTAAATCAAATCCGATCAGGAGAAGTTTCTTTGTTTGTTCCAGCTTTTGCACTTCGCGTTTCCTGTTTTTGCGTGGAAGGATATAGCCGTCAATGAATGAAATGAAATCGCTTACCGGAATTCCTTTGCTATAATCAACAACCGGTGCCAGGTTAAATTTTTTATCTAACTCTTCCTGGATCTTTTCTTTGGATGGAAGCTCGTTCTTCGCATCCATTTGTTCAAGGATTCGTTTTAATTCACTTTTCCAGTTGTCGAGGTATGCATTTACCAGTTTATAATTCTCTTCTCCTGGAAGTAATTCCTGGCGTTTTGGAGACCAGTTTTTTGTTTGAACTGTCTTACCAGGATAGAACTTAAATCGCTGTTTATTCAACTTAAATTCAACGAATAAAGTTGACTCTTTTTCGGTGGGTCTTTTTAGTCTTAATGTGAATGCCATTGTATGTGTTTTGGTTCTTCAAAGGTAATTCGTAACACATTGATAATCAATGTAAGTTATCAAGAAAAGAGCTTTTCGGGGCGTCGCCAGGGGTGTCTTTTCCGAGTAAATAAAAAGTAATTCCGGGATTCAACGGAACTAAAAAACGGCTGAAAACCGCGCTACGAGTAACTCTCACTAAAACCGCTGTAACCCCCGAAAACACTGGGATCTACCCCCCTGACCGCTAAAAATACGGAGCAGCCCTGTGGGCTGCTTTTTTTGTTTATCAACCGGAGGGGATTCGAACCACGTACCTACCTACCGCACCAGCTGGCTCAACGATCCACAGGATCGTTGCCCTCCCCCTGGCCGCGAAAATTTAAAATTTGGAGCAGCACCTTTTCAGGTGCTGCTTTTTTAATTCTAACATTTGGAATCAGGGGGTGATTCGAACCACGTCCTGCCTTACACACAGGCCGGCTCAACGATCCACTGGATCGTTGCCCTCCCCCTGACCGCAAAATGACCCTTGAAACCCGCGCTAGTCGCGGGTTTTGGTTTTCTGGGGTCAACATAGGGGTCAAATTTGATTTTTAGCCCAAATACAAGACTGTTTACCTGTTGATAACTTGACAGACAGCCCAAATTTCAAGAACTTCACCATACAGTGCAAAATTCGCAACAATAAAATACTGGAGGATAAAAATTCTGATCACTCTACTCTATTTGATAAGGACTTTCTTTCCTAACTGAATACTATCACTTCTAATAAGCAAGTGATATACTCCCGAGCTTAACTGGTCTGTATCTAATTCTAAATTATTTAGACCGTTTTGAAGAGAGACATTTTTTTCAATTACCCTCTTTGCCAAGTTATCCACAAGAGAAAATAAAGCGTCCTCTTGTACCTGGCTTACATGGAGCGCTATATTGAGCTTCTCAAAAGCTGGAATAGGATAGACCTGGAGATCTTCAACCATTCCATTGATATTCTTTATATCTGTTGGGCCGCCTTTCCACACATAATCAATGGGACTGCCGCTTCCTGCATTGCCACAATGGTTTAAGCCGTAAATATCTTCAAGAGTTCGAAGCATATTATAGTGATCTATTTTCGAATTATAGGTACCTCCTTTTATCATTGGACCATAAAACAATGTGAGAATATGATTGGTGGAGCCGTTATCATCCTCATCGAAAGTAAGAATGAATAAGCTATTATGGGTCTTAGTCCAGTCAATGTAATTTTTCAGGTTGGCCTGTAACCAATCGTCACCCGTTTTTGTTCCTCCATCATGCATATTATTCGCCTGGTTTGGAATGACAAATGAAACATCGGGTAGCTTACTAAAATCGGTTGGAAAGTTTGTAAACGGCTGACTGATTGAAGCTGGTGTGTTATTAGTGCCAGTACCTTGCCAATATGCAACTGGATTGTGCCTTTTTACATAATGACCAGAGTATTTTCCGAGGTAACCAACGGAAGGCATGCTCTCGCAAAAACTGCTTATTGTTTTGCCTTTCGCTACTAGCTGGGAACCTAAGTTACACGTATTAAATGGCAGATCATCAGGTATAGTGTCCGTGTTCAATCCCTGATCTGAGCCTGAATATAAAATCATGTAATTTGGCTGACTGGGGTGGGTAACAGCATAAGACTGGGTAAATTGTGCAACATTCGAATCTGCCAAAAGAGTATGTATATACGGCGCTTTTGCAGGATTTGCCAGTATATAGGAATAAGCCCGGTTTTCGAATACAGCTATTACAATATGGTCAGGCTTAGGAATTTGACCATAAAGGGAACTTAAAAGTGCAATAAAGAGGGTGAGGTAAAGTGTTCTCATAAAAGGCCAGGTTTTAGAGAAATTATATAAAAGAGAATGCCATCAATTTACCTTCCAGCCAGATACAGTGGCTATTACGTATTCCAATTTCGTTCTAAATTAATTCCAAATTCAGTTGTTATCTTGTCCTCTTGAAACTACTTATTATAGAGGATGAGCGTGACCTTGCCATCACCATAGGAAACTATCTGAAAAGCGAGAATTACAATTGTGAATATGCAGAATCTATTATACAGGCCCAGGAAAAATTATCACTCTATTCTTATGATTGCATCTTACTGGATCTAATGCTTGGAGGCGGCAACGGCCTGGATATACTTAAAGGTTTAAAATCTACAAATCGCAACGAAGGTGTTATTATCATTTCTGCCAAAGATGCTTTAGACGATAAAGTTAAGGGACTTCAACTCGGCGCGGATGACTATCTGGCCAAGCCATTTCACCTTGCAGAACTTGCCGCTAGAATATTTTCTGTAATCAGGAGAAAACAATTTGACAGTGGAAATATTTTCCGGATCAATGAACTGGAAATTGATCTTCATTCGAAGGAACTAAAAGTAAATGACAAAACCGTTTCTCTTACGAAAAAGGAATTCGACCTTCTGCTTTTTTTCCTGGGAAACAAAAATAAAGTTATTTCCAAGAACGCCCTGGCTGAGCATCTTTCAGGAGATCTTGCAGACATGTTTGACAACTATGAATTTGTATATGCCCATGTGAAGAATTTAAAACGAAAACTTGCGCTTGCAGGTTCAAAACAGTATATCAAAACAGTTTACGGTACTGGTTATAAATGGCAATATGACCAAACTACTACATAAACCTTTAAAATTATTTGCGCTGTATGCGCTAATTGTGCTTGCGTGCAGCATTCCTGCCTACTATTTTATTATTGATTCAATCTGGAATGAAGAAACAGATGAACGAAACGAAATAGTAAGCGAACAAATTGCCAGAAGTCTGAATAATATCGAGTCAGACACAGAATTTCAAAATGCGATTAAGACCTGGAATAAAATGCAGGTATTAAGTTCAATCCATCTCGCTAACACACAGCCCAACCTTCATGACAGTGTCTACAAAATCCAGAGGGAAATAACGGAAGACGGTCATAAAGAGATGGAGCACTTTAGAGGCCTTTACAAACGTTACACACTTCATGGTGCGTCTTACAATATTTCAGTTGAAACAAATATTGAAGAAGCGGAAGACACAGTTCTCGCTATCGCCTTAATTACTTCGGTTTTTACTTTCATATTAATTGCGGGCCTTGTTTACCTGAACACTTCAATATCAAAAAAGATCTGGCGGCCATTTTATGAAACCATAGATCAACTAAAAAAAATAGATTTATCCAAGTATGAAAAAACTACTTTCCCGCAATCTGACATTGAGGAGTTTAAAACCTTAAACTCTAGTTTGGAAAAAATGATTGATAAGAACCTGGCGGTCTTTGAAAACCAAAAGGAGTTTACGCAGAACGCATCACATGAGCTGCAAACGCCTCTCGCACTTGCTAAAAGTAAAATTGACCTGCTCATCCAGAGTCCTGATCTCACTGATTTGCACAGAAAAACAATTGACGATCTTAACTCTTCCCTCTCAAGAATGACGAGGATCAATAAAAATTTGTTGCTCCTATCGAACATTGAGAACATGGAATTAACAAAACAGCAATTGCGTATCGATGTGATCCTTGAAAATCTCTACACTTCTTTCGATGGGCACATAATACAAAGAAAGATACATTTGAGAAAAATAATCGAACGCGGCTTTGTGATTGCAGCAAGTGAAAGTTTACTTGAAATTCTGTTGAACAACCTGTTGTCAAATGCGATAAGGCACAATATTGAAAATGGCATTATTATCGTTAAATTGGATAGCGGCATCTTGAGTATAAAGAGCACTGGAGACCGGCCATTAAACAGGGACCACTTATTTAAAAGGTTTGTTTCCGCCGATGCTGCAAAAGGAAATAGTGGTCTGGGATTAGCCATTGCAAAGGAAATAAGTGACAAACACGGGTGGCTTTTAGATTATTCTTTTGAAGAAACTCTCCATGTATTATCGGTAAATTTTAAAATTCAAAATTAATTCGAAATCGGCTTCTACCTTTGGGTAAATTAAAAAACACGACTATGAAAACAATAATGCTTGTTACCCTGCTCGCGTCAATCTCATTAACTTCTTCTTGCCAAAAATTGAAGGATAGCGATGTACCCGCAAATGTAAAACAGACTTTAACGGAGCTGTACCCTAATGCGAAGGTTTCTAAATGGGAAAAAGAGAAGGGAAATTATGAGGCTGAATTTGAAAATAATAAAGTAGAAACATCCGTTCTCATAGATGCGGACGGGAAGCTTATGGAAACTGAAGTGGAAATTGCAGTAAATGAGTTGCCCTCAGCGGTGAATGATTATGTAAGTAAAAACTTTAGCTCAAAAAAGATTACAGAAGCTTCGCGCATTACTGACAATGCAGGCGTAGTTACTTACGAAGCAGAGGTTGCGAAAAAAGATCTGATATTTGATTCAGCTGGAAATTATATCAAGACTGAATCGGATGATCATGATGATGAAGATGATGATAAATAATAATGCTCCTAAAATTCTCTAGTTTAATACTTGCTTTAAGTATTTCAGTTACTTCTACAGCGCAAATTCATAAGGCCACAGTAGCAGGGCAGGTAAAAGATTTTAACGACAAATCTAATTTGCCCTTTGTTACTGCGGTACTCAAATTGGAAAAAGACACTTCCCTGGTGATGGGTACAATTACCAATGAAGAGGGCCGTTTTACACTGGCTTCAGTTGCAGATGGAAACTATATTTTAGAGTTTACTTACGTAGGTTATAAAAGACATAAACAAAATATTTTTGTAGGAAGTCTGAGCGATTACCTGGATCTGGGTACAGTTGAATTGACGCAGGACGACAAGCAGCTAGACGAAGTCACAGTAACTACAAAACAGGATGCCATTTCCGGCAAGCTTGATAAAAAGACTTTTGATCTTAACGAGAACTCGACCCAGGCAGGTGGTTCGGTATTGCAGGCAATTAAAAATCTGCCGGGCATAACAACTGATCAGGATGGTAAAGTCCAGGTCAGAGGGAGTGACAAGGTTATGGTTCTGATTGATGGAAAGCAGACTGCACTCACTGGTTACAACAATCAATCTGGGCTGGATAATATTCCCGCATCGGCGATAGATAAAATAGAGATCATTAATAATCCTTCCGCAAAATATGATGCAAACGGTAACGCAGGAATTATCAACATAATCTACAAAAAGTCCAAACAAACAGGCTGGAGTGGTAAAGCAGGACTAATCGGTGGTATTGGAGCCCTGTGGGTGAAAAGAGAAAATTATCCTGGTATCCGCCCGCAGTATCAAAACACACCTAAGATCAATCCTTCACTCGCTTTAAATTATCGGCAGAAAAAAATAAATGTGTTTCTACAGGGTGATTATTTATATAGTGAAACTTTAAATAAGAATGAATTTGTTGATCGCTTTTATGATGATGGGCAGATTATTAGACAACAAACTAAAAGAAACCGAAATACCGGACTCGGAATAGTAAAAAGCGGCTTGGATTGGAACCGCAATGAAAACGATATGTTGTCCTTTTCTACTATGTTTAGCAGCGAGAAGATCATTGATAATGGTGATGAACCTTTTTTTAATCAGTATGGTGAGCAGCTCAGACTCTGGCAATTTTTAGAAGATGAATTAAAAACAACAATCACCGCGTCTTCAGCATTCCAGCATAAATACAAGCAGCCGGGCCGCATACTGAATATCAGTTTGAATTATACATTTCACCGTGAGAATGAAAAATATTTTTTCACCAATTACATGCCAACGTTTACCGGTAAGGATGCTTTTAAACTAATTTCAGATGAGCATGTGGGAGATTGCAATATTGACTATATCAGACCACTAAAGTTTGGAAAATTCGAGACAGGTGTAAAATACCGGCAACGTTATATTCCAACGAACATGCAATTTATACCCGGACTAAATTCTCCGCTGGACACAGCTTCTGGCGGGCCTGCCACATATGCTGAATCTATACCGGCAACATATTTCACCTACGCCTTCGAAAATAAAAAATTCGAGGCAGAAGCGGGGTTGCGAATGGAGTACGTGAATGTACATTATGAAGCACCGCCAAATCATCCGGTTTATCAAAGCGATGGATACAGCTATTTTCAGCCTTTTCCTAATGCCAGGTTCGGGTATAAAGTAAATGACAAGAATAAGTTTTCTGCTTTTTACAACAGACGCGTTGACCGGCCAGGCGATGTCGATATAAGAGTGTTTCCGAAATATGATGATGCAGAAATAGTAAAAGTTGGTAATCCCTCGGTGAAGCCCCAGTTCACTAACTCATTTGAATTGGCATATAAAAGAACCTTAAGGAAAGGTTATTTTTATTCAGCATTGTATTATCGTTTATCAGAAGGAACAATAACAAGAATTGCCGTTACCGCACCAGGAAGCCCGATAATTTATAATATCATTCAGAACGCGGGCAAGAGTAATAATACCGGACTAGAACTCATGTATGCCGGTGAATTGAGTAGCTGGATGAACATAAACGTAAATGGAAACATTTATCAGAACACTATCGAAGCGTTTTCAGTTGTAAATAAATATCCAATAACACAAACCTTCAATGCTGAAAAACAAAGTATGATCTCAGGCAACTTAAAAATTAACAGCACCTTTCATCTCCCAAAAAAGGTCGATGTGCAGGTGTTGGCAGTTTATCTTGCACCGGATGTCGTACCACAGGGAAGCACAGATGCACGATATTATATTGATTTGGGATTGAAAAAGAGTATTCAAAATGGCAAAGGCGAAATTTTCGCTAATGCTACTGATGTTCTAAACACTTTAAGAATTAAAAAGACTGTTTATGGAAATGGCTTTCATTATATCAGTCAGGACTACTATGAGACACAAGTGTTAAGGGTGGGTTACAGTTATAAGTTCTAAGATTTGATTCCCATTTTTCTCACATTCTACTTTCTGGTCAACAGAAATTTTACCACAAATTTGCCTGAGTAGTAAAAGAACCAGCGGGCAAATAGACTAATTTAACAACCAAAAAGTTTACAAAATGTGAACTTTTGCTCTATATTCGTATAACAATGAAGGTGCACCTGAATCAGGAAGGGACGATTGAACCCTTTGCAGCAGCCCACGCAAGTAGCCA
Source organism: uncultured bacterium (assembly GCA_966211905.1). Classification (GTDB taxonomy): domain Bacteria; phylum Bacteroidota; class Bacteroidia; order B-17B0; family Aurantibacillaceae; genus Aurantibacillus. The sequence goes on along the minus strand of CBIHOL010000016.1, from coordinate 49,257 downwards.
CAGTTCTTCTAATTCGGCAATAGTTTTGGTATGATTTGTAAATACGCATTTGGCGACAAGAAAGTGCATCTATTTATCTGTTGGATAGATGCACATGCGGAATACACAAAGCTTTGTAAAAAAAACGAACAATATACAGTAACTATTTATTAAGGATTTTAAAGAAAGATTGAACATGGCAACGTTAAAATATAAAGTCATTAAGAGTAAATCGCGGTACAAAGAATATTGCAATATCCTTGAAGAGTTGGTATTTACCAAAGCAAAGAACAAAGAAATGAAAGATGAAATAGAGCTTCTTACATTTCTCATCGAAAAATACGATGAAGAACATAATTCGTTTGAAGAATTAGATCCTATTGAATTACTTCATGCTTTAATGAATGAACACAATTTAAAAGCAAAGAACCTGGTGGAAATTCTGGATGTAAGTAAGGGAATGGTGTCAGATATCTTACATTATAAAAAAGGTCTGTCAAAAGATATTATTCGAACACTAGCTAGTCAGTTTAAAGTATCTCAGGAAGCTTTTAACCGGCCTTATAAGCTTAAATCTGAATTCAACTCACATCTTCGGGATGCCAGTGTTATGAATACTACTAAAAGGTTGTCCCGTGTGCATTGATTATTCTTAAGATCACATTAAACACAAATGACATTCCGGACCTACTACCTATTTTATATCGTGGCGAGCGTACTGTTAATAGCAGGACTTTTGACGCAAGATGAATCAATACTTGCTGAATCCGGTCCTTCTAACATTTTAAACAGCTATCTGGGTTTTTTCATTCCGGCTTCAATAGGTGCGTTTCTCTTTGGTATTTTGTATCATTATCTACTCAAAAGGGGTAGACATGTACAAAAACTCATTGTTGTTCTTCATTTTTTACTCATGACATTTGGGCTCCTTTTCTCAATGAGTTTCTACGCTCTTTCAGTTTTGTTCCTATCATCAAGTGGTCCCGACACTGCCGCACTATCATTCGGCGACAATTCCTTGTTTTTTGTTGCACTTGGACCTATCCTTTTAATCCTCTCACTATTTATTTTTGCCATCGGACTTTTAAAAGCAAAGCGAACAGTGACTTAAACTGCGTGCGACGGCAAGTAACTAAATGCTCATCCGCAGGGAGTAGCAAAAGTGAAGCATGTCAGATTAAACCAGGTGTTTAATCTCTTTTGCTGGCATACTATTTGCTCCTTCAAAGGAGTTGAATCCTCCTGCATGTTAAATAGGTCCAAAAACTTATCAGTCGTCGCCAGTCAGGCCGTCCTCCACTTTGTGTGTTTGGTACTTCTCATTCTTGCGTTCGGTCTGGTAGCAGGCGATTTTTCCTGGACTACGCCCTCGGAAAACCTTATATTTGATTGACAAGATCCGGAGATGAGAATTCTTATTTTTGCTTTTTTTTTATGTGGCTTTACTATAAATGCTCAACAGTATTGGTACTTCATTAAAGAGTATAAGAATGGCAATCCGGGATTAATGCTTGGCGTTCCAGGAGATCAGTTTAAAAGTACTATCACTTTTTCAAACATCTCCGCAGGGGATCTCTACGTACATGTTAAGAGAACTCAGAAATCAATTCCGTTGTACTGGTCACAATGGTACTACTATTTACAGCCCAAAAGCCCGGCACAAGATACCATCACGCTTAAACTTTCACCTTTTTCAGGTAGTGTACTCACCGTGTATTTTAAGACAGATTCCGTGAAGCCCGGTATCGCTACGGCAACCTTCAAAATGTATCAGGTGGGATATGCGGATGAAGCTCAATCTTTTAACTTAACCGCCTCTACTAACATGGCAGCAGAAGTAGGTATTCCGACAGAAGTACAATCCACAACTATCCGGATTTTTCCAAATCCTGCTAACCACGTTTTAAATATTACCACGACAGATCAAAACATAACGGCTATCACAATCTACGATGCGCGCGGTGTCGAAAAATTTAATTCAGAAACAGTTACACAGGTACATTCCGTGGATATTTCACAATATCCTGCAGGCATTTATCTTGTAAAAGTTGCTCATGGCAATACCGCTTATCTCCACAAAGTCATTAAGAATTGAATGCAAGCGCTTGTGTCTGAATTTCCATTTGGGGGCCAGGACGACTTGGCTGACCTTAGTATTTTATTTTGAATATTATGATATTTAACCGATTCAACATACCCATGCTAAGGTTGTATATTTGATTTCGCAAAAATACTATGCGCCGTCCCAACATTTTCATCCTCGAGATTCGTCTTCTTCACACCGATCCTTTGATCTGGCGCATAATTCACATAAAAAGAAATATGAGCCTCCTGGATCTTCACGCGGCTATACAAGTTGCTATGGGATGGAAACAAGCGCATCTTTATGAGTTCGTCGTTGGGTCACCAGGTCAGAATCAGTATTTTTTTGGTGTGCCCGACGAGCAGTCGGACGCGGAACTTGGTCGTGTTACTATCCGTTCTGGTGAAGTTAAACTAATGGATGTGTTTCATGAAATAGGAGAAAATATCCGCTACCTGTACGACATGGGTGATAACTGGGAACATGAAATTGAACTTCGAGGAATCGTTAGAGAGGATACTATTACAAAGTATCCTCACTGTCCGAGTGGTTATGGCGCTTGTCCACCTGAAGATGTTGGTGGCATTCCTGGTTTCCGGGAACTTTTACAAGCTATAAAAGAAAAGAACAAAGCGATGCTTAAAGAATATGATGCGTGGTTAGGCAAGCGGTTTGATCCGGAAGCTTTTCAGCCCCAGCATTCTTATTTCTTTCATGAAGAATGGAAGTGGGCGAGGAAGAAAGAGAATTTTTGACACTTTTTAATCCCTTTGTTGTGACACACTCTATCTAGGCAATACCAGCTTAATCGAGTCTGAGCGATAGGGAACAAAAGTCAATGTAACCGAAAACTACTTGAATAAAAACGGAGCGTACTATGTCACATATGCGTTTGCATATAACTTTTAACGATTTACACTCGAAAAGCATTCTTCATAGCCTCCTGCTCACTTTTTGAGATACCGTATTTTTTAGCGACTATCGGCCAGGCAGCCACTGCCTTCTGAATGTCTTTTACAATTTTCTTTGCATCCTTTACATCCAGACGAAAGTGCTCTGCTACGCTGATAGCAACCTCCACGTCAAGAGAATTATCTTCATCTGAAATATTCAGCGTTAATCCGGTTCCGTCTTCATTTGGATTTACATCATAAGCAGGAGAAAGTGTCCAACCTGGAGGTGTCAACAAAAATCCATGATTGCGGAGATGATCATCAGTGTTCGAAATACAGATGCTGAATACAATGCGTCGCCAGAGTTGAATGAGGTCCTCCTCTGGCTTTGCTCCATGCCGCCCAATGAACTCAGCTAATTCAAGATAACTGACACCGGCTTCATGGTTAGCACCATCAGTATATCCCAGTAAGGTCATCGCTGAAGCGAAGTGAGTTCTTTTATTCTTCTTTCGGTCAAATCTTTTTGCTAAAAAAGTATGATACTTATTAGTGATTTTCTTTAGCTGGATGTCTGGCACATTAATACCAGATTTAACAGCGAGCGCATGTGCAACGGCCTCCCAGGCTCCAATGTCCCGTATATCATTCCTGCTTGGAAATTTTGCGATCCATAATTCGCCCTTTTCATCAATAATACCCGCTTTTGGTCTCGCGCCTCCAAGTGAGCCACCTGGAGCGACCAACATATTCAGCCATCTGATATAATTTGGGTGCCCGATCGCATTATCTTTTTCTAATTGCATACTCGCATGTTCCAGTTCGAGTAAAGAGGCAAATTGCGGTGTGGGGTTCAGTGCGATATTATCGAGGAACGGACCATTCATTTCAGATTTAAATCTCAGTGCACCCATCCGGAGACCATCAAAAACACCGAGTAAGAAATCAGATTCTAGTAACGTCCTTGCCTTTCTTTCTTCTGATTTCGCAAGAGCGGCTTCCCGTCGTTTCATCAATACTCTTCCCCACCGGTCTGGAGACGAATCCATGAACGCACCAAAGTTTATTTTGTCATTGGCCAGGAATTGTTGTCCTGTATATAATTGAAGGGCTGGATCTATTGCCATCGCGTGATTCCCGGACAGCCACTTTTTATCATACTCAAAAGAAAATATTTCTGCACCTTTAGATGGCATAAAATGTAAGGTGCCCATCAACGTGGCTCCTTTAAGTTCAGACCAATCGGCAAATACAAGGATTTCCTTTTTTCTGATTTTTCATTGCTATTATAATTCAGGTAGCGGGACGTTTTGGAGCGCGTTCTTTGACCAGCAGTTTAGCGTCTGTGAGTTTACGGCCCAGCTCATCGTCAGAGGCCACCCTCAAAAGATCTTTTTCCAATCCCAGGACGAATAGCACTAACAAATAATTTCCCATTGCAACACCTGGAGAGCCCTTTTCAATGGCCGATAAAGTAACGCGGGTTATATTGGCCCTTGCTGAGACTTGCGAAGTGCTGAGTTTGCGCCGGAGCCTCGCCAGTTTTATGTTTGTTCCGAGCTCCTCCAGTATTTTTCGGATCTTAGGTAAAAGTATCGGCTTTTTGGTCCCCATAACGTAAAGTATTATATACAAATATAGGAAAAATGTACATAATATTATACATTATATAAATGTTTCGACTTTACTAATTACTCAGGTGTTTAGAGTCGATTTTTCTGTGACAATAAGTTAATAAGGTAAAAAAGAAGGAATTTGAATTGTTAAAGCTTTTTTGAATCCAACGAATTGAAAGTTATCTTTACTTACCTCTACAATGACGAGATCTTTCAACTGGCAGTGCTTCTCTTCCCCATCAATCTAAAAGGTGGATATGAAAGAATATTATAATGTTCTTGATTCTGGTTATAAAGTCTTCGGATTTGCATCCGCAGGATTAGGAATGATCGCCATTGGAATTATCATTTCTACATTGATGAGAAAATTTAATGCAAAACGTTCAAGGGAAACATTCATGTACTTCTGGACAGGGTTCGCCATTTTATGGACAATTTTTGCCTTCATCAGTACTGGACCAGAATATATGTCTTGCATAAATGCCATGAAAAATGGTACTTATAAAGAAATAGAGGGAATTGTTGAAAATTTTGATCCTATGCCTCACTCCGGGCATAAACTTGAATCATTCACTTTAAACAATGTGAAGTTTGAATATTCGGATTTTGTGATCTCCCCGGGATTTAACAATACAAAATCACACGGTGGTCCAATAGATGAGGGAAAATATATTCGGATAAGATATTATAACGGCGAGATTCTGCAACTTTGGGTAAAGGAATAAACACAGAAAAGTGTTTTTCACAATGTGGAAGAAAAAGTTCGCACTGTCTTTGTTATATCAAGCTGAACAGTTGAGGCCCCTCCGATCCATGCATAGTTTACCACAATTTCTCAGAGAAAATCACGTTATTGACCTATTGAAAAAATATCTTGCTGTAATAGCCATTTTTCATTGTGTCTGGCTATCTGCCCAGCACAACAACAAGTTTCCAGTCCGCGTTGGGTTAAAGCTGGGACTTTTGGTTCATACACTTTCGGGAGATCTTACTGAGAGTCGCCCTGGTGTAAACGCTTTAGCAGGAGCCTGGCTCCAGCTGAAAATGGATAAAAAATGGACCGCTCAGGTCGAACTTTTACTTTTGGATAAAGGGATCGGTGGTACCCAAGGTGCAAAGCCTCCTCATTATGTTAACCTCCATTATCTTGAGATCCCTATCCTTTTTCAATATCATAGCAATGACCTTTATTTTGAATTTGGTCCGGGTATGGGATATCTCATCAATTGTGCTGAACATATATATAACAACTTAGCGCCCGACCTGTTAGATACATATCCATTTTCCAGAAGCGAACTTTCATTTAACGTCGGTGGTGGCTGCTCATTAAATGACAAGTGGTCACTCGGATTAAGAATTAGTCATTCTATATTGCCAGTGAGGAGCGCTGTACCTTCCGTCTCTAAAGAGTCTTATAATCGTTTAATAGCTTTAAGTGTGACTCGTCAACTAAGAAGAAAGAAAGCAAATGAACAGGAGGAATAAGTAGCTTCGCACTCTCACAAACTTTAAGTGCGATAGCGTCAACTGAATGTTCGCGTCCGCTCCATTTTTACATTCCAGTTCGGTGCAAAATAAAAGTGCTTCTTTACTACTACCTGCATTTTTTTCCTTACTTCCTTTTATACCTGAACCGGCTGCTTACATAAGCTCCAAAACAACCAAAGCCACCTTTTACATTAGTGTACATAAGAGTTGGTTCGGCCGGGGGTGGAAAACTGATCCCGACTCCTGAGTCATTTTTAAGCGACTTATAAAAACTGTAATACGATTCGCTGCAATTATATAGCAATACATCATAATACTCAGTAGAATAAAACTCAGCAGAATCAGATCCCGGATCAAATCTTCCGGTCAGTGAAACACTCTCACCATCACGGTTTACGTCGCTATACAGTTCCTTTATACGCGTATCCTCTGTTAATGTATCCGTTCTAAAAGTGTAGGCAAAAGCATATAATGCCGCTATACGATAATAGTTCGCCCTGCCTGGTTCATCGGTGAAAGAAACGTTGATACGATCCACTGTCTGGGAATTTTCAGGAATGGTTTCTACCGTTACCCTGTTTATGGGAACGGCTGTAAAGGGCACCTGTGTTTCCGCCGTCGCTACATCACCATTGATTGTAGTGACCGTCATTTTATAAACTTGCCCGGGCATAATTGGATATGAATCTGTTTTTAGTTCGTAATACCCGGTATTCTGATTAAAAATAAGTGCTGCTGTTCCCTGCGTACTGCTGATCTTCACATCCCCGTCAGAAGCAGGGTCCAGGATCTCTATCTGGTTGCTGGTATATAAAGGCGAAGACAACATTAGCTTTAGACGGATCAGTGAGTCCGATGGGCATATATACGAGTACATTACTGGTAAAGGCTTGGATTCGGGCAGTTTCACGTTCGCTTCTTTGGTACACGAGAGAAACAAGCAACAAATTAGTAATATGAGAGCGGCTCTTAGCATTTAAAATTTATAACTCCATGAAACACTTGGTAAAACCGGGAACAATGATGCCTGCATCAATTTGTTCTTTTTTGCCTTTTGATCGTAATCTATATAATAGAAGAACGGATTCTGATGATTGTAAACATTGTAAACACTGAATTCAAAGGTCCGGATACAACGCTTTAATTTTTTATGAAACTGGATGCCAATATCCATTCGGTGATATGCAGACATACGGAAAGAATTTTTTGATCCATAATCACCTCTTACGGTATAGGGCCACATTTCACCAGCTTGAGGTGATTGTGTACCTGGAAGCGCATGTTGTTCGACGCCATAAGAAGAGAGCGGCAATGTGATGGCGTTACCCGTTCCATATACCCAGGTTGAAGATAGCGTGATGTGATCGTTTATTTTATATATGCCAACCAACGAAATATCATGTCTCCTGTCATACCGTGCCGGAAATTTTTCTCCAAAGTTCAGCGAATCAAATTGTAACCAGGTCCACGATAAGGTATAACCGATCCACCCGGTAAATTTCCCTACTTTCTTTTGGATCAAAAACTCTGCGCCGTAACTTAAACCGGAGCCAGAAACCACTTTAGTTTGCCAATCGTTTTGTGCTGCCGCATCGCTATTATCAACAACGTTCAAAAAGTTTGAGCCTTCTTTATAATTCAACACATTGTTCATCCATTTATAATAACCTTCAACCGTAACCGTCACATTTTTATCGGTCACATCCTTCGCTAAACCTAAAGCCACTTGTTGCGATTGTTGTGGCTTAACCTCATTGGTAGCGGGCACCCAAAGATCTGTTGGTAAACCAATACCCGTGTTGGATAATAAATGCAGGTATTGATTCATCGTAGCATAAGAGGCTTTCAATGAGAAATCATTTCCTAACAGGTATCTTAAACTAGCTCTAGGCTCAGGATTATAGAAATTATGCCCTTCACTTGAGAAAGCAGAAAGCCGGAAACCAATATTCATTTTGAGCCTTGAAGTCATTCTCCAGTCATCTTCAACAAAAATTCCTCCTTCGTAAGTGTCAATTCCACCCGATTTAGTGTTGACCTCATTCACAGGATCGGAAGATTTAATAACGAAAGCTTGCGGAACAAAATGATGCCAGGTAGAATTTATACCGAACCTGATATAGTGATTTGGATGGGGCATAAAATCAAAATTATATTTTGCGCCAAAGTCACGGATGTTAGATGCATATTTCAAATTGTAATAATTAGCGCCGTATTTTTCATTGTTGCCGATACCCAATTGATAATTAGTGAAAATAAGAGAGAGATTTGAAAATAAACGGGTACTGAATAAATGATTCCACCTTAAAGTACCTGTGGCGTTTCCCCAGTTTAGTTCAGCCTGGCTGCTGGAATTATTCACTACTGTTTTTAAATAGAATTTATCTTTTCCGAAATATCCGCTCAGATACAAGCGGTCTTTATCACTTATCACATAATTTATTTTGGCATTCATGTCATAAAAGTAATAGCCCAGTTTTCCGTCTTTAGGAAGAAACTCATAAATAAGGGCGTCAATAAATGTTCTTCTTGCTGAAATAAGAAAAGAGCATTTGTTTTTTATAATCGGTCCTTCCAATGTAAAACGGGCTGCGATCAGCCCAATACCTGCTTCTCCATGGATCTTTTCTTTATTTCCATCTTTCATCTGAAGATCGATCACCGACGAAAGTCTGCCACCGTAGCGTGCAGGAAAACCTCCCTTGATCAACTCCACACTTTTTAGCGCATCTCCATTAAAAACAGAAAAGAAACCAAATAAATGATTGGCATTGTACACCGGGGCGTCATCGAGAATAATTAAATTCTGATCGGGACCACCGCCACGAACATAAATACCTGCACTGCCTTCGCTACCCTTTTGTACACCCGGCATTAACTGAATTACTTTTAAAACATCCTTTTCCCCCATTAAAGCAGGAATTTGTTTGATCTGTTCAACAGGAAGATCAACGCTGCTCATCTGAGTTTCGCCGCTTTGCTTTTTCATTTGTTCAGCGGTTACTGTCACTTCCTCAAGATCTTCGGCACTTAATTCAACATTGAAGCTTATATTTTTGTCCAGGTAAAACTTCAGTTTATTTGCTTTAAATCCTACATATCTAATAATAAGTTCAACTGAATCTTTTGGCAATGTAATGGAGTAGAACCCGTAACTATTGGACGTTGTTCCCACTTGTAATCTGGGAATATACACGCTAACACCGGGAAGATTTTCTTTACTGCCTTTTTCGCTGACATAGCCGCTTATAGTAAACTTATTTTGCGCTTTAAGCCCGAGGCAGACCATGAAAAGCATAAATAGACGAAATGTTCTCAAGGTCATTAGTGTATAACGAGAATTATCTGCATTTATTATAAATAGGTGTATTTTGAGTTATATAGCCGGTGAAGTTTTAATGGGTAGCACGGAGACTCCGCCGGTTGACCCGTTTTGTAATTGTAACAGCTCCTTCATAATGAACGATCTCTTTTGGAGGCTCATTTATATTTGTAAATATACTATGCTACCAATCAAACTACCCCGATATCGCGAAGTTTGTTAACTTCGGACTAAACGTAAAAAGAGGTTGTTATGGAGCAGACACGCGAAAACGCAGCATTATTCAAATTTCAGTACCTGCCTGACTACGCGAAATTTTTGCTGGCGAATAAATTGGAGGAATTTAGCCTTGTAGGCATTCGTTTTTGTCGTGAAGTGGATCTGCCGATGATGCGGCCTTTGGCCAAGCTATCCGAAAAAGATCTGCTAAATATCAGTAAAGAAGGAAACAGGGAAGTGTTGAGCGCGCTGGCTTCAAATGACATACTGCCAGTTATTGAAGCAAACATTCAGAAATTCATTAACAACGAACTGAAAGATCTGGAAGGTAATCGTATTCTCGAAAATACGGAGGTCGCAGCAGAGGATATAATCCTGGCCTTTTATGTCCGTCGAAAGGTGTTTTCTTTCTTTTTACATTCTTACACGCAAAACGCGGTTATACACACTTTAATAATTGCAGAAGTAGATTCCTGGACCACGCAGGAACATCTTATGACTACCCGCGCTTTTATACGGAACGCAGGGCTGCGGGCCGCTTTGTAAGCTCATTTCCTTGTTCTGCAGGTACTCTCAAATTAAGGCAACAGATCTTCGGGGTGAACACAGTTAGTCCAGAATTCCACGATTTTTCGGATACTTTCCTTTGTACCTTCCAAATCGTCAGCTTTTTTAAAGAAGCCTTGTATGTTAAGAGAGTACGCTGTTCTGATCTCAGCTAATGTGCCTGTATTGCTATGGAAAATAAATGGTACCGACTTCAACTTTAGTGCAGGTGTGAGATCGATGAGGCGCTTAAATGCAAGTCCGTCCATTTTTGGCATGTTCAGATCGGAGATGACAACGAAAACGCGGTCATTGGTAGTACTCAAATATTGGTACGCCTCTTCCCCGTTTAAAAATGATTTCACAGGATTTTGCAATCCCAGAGATTCAACAGCTATCGCGAGCAGTTCATGCTCCTCTTTATCATCGTCAACAAATACGAATATACCTTGTGGTTTTACTTTAAACACACACTGAACCTCAAAAATTGATGCCAGAGGGAAACAGTATGAAATGAATACGTAGAATCCATCGTGTTGAGACTATTATTCGTTTAAATAGACGGTCATAAAAATCACACCGGGGCTCCGCAATTCCCACAGACAAAAGTAATTTACCACCCCCAGTCGGCATGGAAATTGCGGCGGATAAAGAAAAAAAAATGAAAGCGCGATACATACTATTACCAGTGGTTTGTCTTCTTTTTACTATCTGTTCATGCAAGAAAAACGATGACTCTAAAAACAATTCTTCTGGCACCTCAGGCGGAGACAAAGCCTGCGGCGACCACCAGGGACATCAACTTTACAGGGCGTTCCGGAAACTGTTATTACATGGACAATGGCAACAAAGTGTCGGTAGAGTCGCACGAATGCAATTGCTAAACAGCCACTGACTTTTTCCTTTATTGTCAGATTCTTTAGGTCTTCGCGTCGAGGAGAAATTACCGCATTTCAATCAGCACCTTCCGGACCGCAAGACACAGCCACTAGCGTTGTAAAGGAAGAATTTAGTTTACCGGCATTTCATCGGGTTCATCGTTTAATAAATCATACAAATCTTCTTCCTCTGCCCTTCTCCCCCCCTAGTAAAATCACAGCTTTTCGGCGCCTGAAAATTTAACAACTTCACCAATTAAATTTCTGATTTTTAGCATTTTGCCTGTCAAATGTCTTCAAAATTGTGTATATCTTTACTAACCCTAAAAAAAAGGCTCTGTCCTGAAAAAAATAATGAAATATCTCTCCTCTAAATTATCCATCACCCTCCTCTTTTTAAGTATTGCGTGCCTCTCTTCGGCTCAGAATGGAAAACCTGCGGCCTCGCGAACGGAGACTAAGTTTCCTGAAGCAAGCGCTTTCGAAAAAAGTAAACTCACTTACAAAATTATTAACGCTCCAAACAAAACTTTCGGATACGATATTTTTTCCGATGGTAAGTTGCTGATCCACCAGCCCTCTGTACCTGGTATGTCGGGCAACGAAGGTTTTAAAACCCAACAGTCAACCGAAAAAGTGGCGCAACTGGTAATTACCAAAATTAAAAATGGGCAAATGCCTCCTACTGTGACAGTGGAAGAAATGCAAAACTTAAAAGCAATCAAATAAAAACAGGCCATAATCGCTCCGCACTTTTACATGAAAAAACTTATACCCTTTTTTGTCGCACTGCTAGTATTGGTCAACACCCATTCATTTGCACAGTGCACCGTCGCCATCACCCCAAACGCAACACCTACAGGTTGCGGTAACCGCACATTAACTGCCAGTCCTGTGGGAGATGTATGGACGCAAAAAACCTCTATGTCGAGCAACAGGACGAACGCAGCAGGTTTCAGCATCGGCACAAAAGGATATATCGGTACCGGCAGCACTCAAAGCAATACATACAATAACGACTTCTGGGAATATGACCAGACAAACAATTCATGGTCACAAAAGGCGAATTTTCCTGGCACCGCAAGGATGGCCGCTGTAGGCTTTGCTATCGGCACCAAAGGTTATATGGGTACGGGCGTTGACTTGAACAACATCAGGAAAAGCGATTTTTACGAATATGATCCAACCAATAACTCCTGGTCGCAAAAAGCAAACATTACCGGCTCACGTTCTTTCGCTTGCGGCTTTTCTATTGGAACTAAAGGTTACGTAGGCACAGGATACGTTTCTACTTCATATGTAAATGATTTTTATGAATATGATCCTACTAACGATGCGTGGACTTCGAAAGCGAGCTTTGGTGGCAGCGGCAGGCACTCAGCTACAGCATTCAGCATCGGTACAAAAGGTTATATAGGTTTTGGTTCTACCGGTTCTGCGGGCACTGGTGATTTCTGGGAGTATAATCCCACAAACAACAGCTGGACACAAAAAGCAGGTATTTACGGCATGCAAATGTTTGGTGCCAGCGGCTTTGCTCTAGGCGGCAAGGGTTACATGGTTGGCGGTAAAGACCAGGGCACCACAAACGTGTGGACAAACAACACTTATCAGTACGATCCGGTGGCGAATTTATGGAGGCTGGTGGCGCCAAATTCAGGAAATTACAGACACTACAGCGTGGCCTTCACAATCGGAGGAAAGGGTTATGTAGCAACAGGCAACAATACCAATACACTTTATGAATACGAACCTTTTGCAAATTACCTCTGGTCGAACAGCGCAACAACCAACTCAATTGTAGTAGGCGGCACAGCCACTTATTCCGTGATTATGACCACCGCCGCAGGCTGCACTGCCAGCGCTTCGCAAACCATTTCAACAGCTTCTAATCCAACTTTGTCAGTTACAGGTGGCAGCGTTATCTGCTCAGGAGCAAGTAATACACTTGCTGTCACCGGAGCTTCAAGTTATACGTGGAGTGCTAATGCCGGCGGAAGCACTAATTCGCTGGTGACGGTTTCACCTAATGTTTCTACAACCTATACGGTTTCAGCCACCACCGGCAGTTGTACAATAAATTACCCTGTATCTGTCTTAGTAAGCAATATTCCTAATGGAAACATTTCAGTAAATGGAACCACCGTGGGCTGTGGTGTTCGCACGCTGAGCGTTAGTCCAGGTGGTGATGCGTGGACACAAAAAGCCAGCATGAGTATTGGTCATGAAAGGGCGATCGGCTTTAGCATTGGCAACAAGGGTTACCTTGGTACCGGCACTGAGGGCGGCACTTCGAAAGATTTTTGGGAATATGATCCTGTTACGAATGCTTGGACACAGAAAGCAGATTTTGCAGGTGGGAACCGTTTCCATGCATATAATTTTGCTATCGGAGGAAAAGGCTACGCAGGCGGTGGCTACAGCAACCTCAGCCTCTACGGCTATGCGATGGATTTCTGGGAGTACGATCCTATTTCGAATGCATGGACACGGAAAGGTGATGTTCCGATGACACCACGTTTTGTTGCGGTGTCATTTGCAATTGGCAGCAAGGGATACGTTGGCACAGGTCAGGATAATTACGGCAATTTTGCCTTTAATGATTTCTGGGAATATAATCCTACTAACGATCAGTGGACACAAAAAGCAAACGTTCCAACGGCGGGCCGTGCCGGAGCCGCGGTTTTCAGCATCGGCAACAAAGGATACCTTGGGTCAGGCTATCCCGCCTACCCGTCAACAACGCCATTCACCGACTTTTATGAATTCGATCCCTCAGCAAATACATGGTCAGCAATCGCTTCGTTCCCGGGAGGTGCGGGAGGTAATGGAGTTGGATTTACCATTGGTAATAAAGGCTATGTTACAAGTGGATCGTATACTTTAAATCCTGCAGGCTTGTGGGAATACAACCCGCTAACGAACACCTGGGCAGCACGCGCTAATTTTACCGGCACACCGCGTCCATGGTCTGTAGCATTTGTATTAGGCAACAAGGCCTATATGGGTTCTGGTCCCATTGGTTCAACATTAAAAAGTTACAGCGACCTCTGGGAATACGAACCTGCCGCAAGTTTTGTATGGAGTACCGGTGCCAGCACACCATCCATTTCAGTTTCCACGTCAGGCACTTATTCAGTGATCATAAATACTGCGACAGGCTGTTCGGTAACTTCAGCACAAACTGTTTCTTTATCGCCCAACCCAAGTATTACTGTAACTGGTAATCCAAACTTTTTATGCAGTGGGCGCAGCGCTACTCTTACAGCGGGAGGAGCAAACACTTATACATGGAGCAGTTCTGCAGGAGGAGGCAGCAGTAGTTCCGTTGTTATTACGCCGACAGCAACAGGCAGCTACACTCTATCCGGAACAGGCGGCAGCTGCACTGCCAGTCTTCCTTTTCAGATCTTTACTTTACCTGCTCCTTCTTCCGTTATTGCAGCAAGCGGTCCAACACTAGCCTGTGGCAACGTAACATTAAGTGTAAATGCGCCTGCAACGGGCTGGACTCAAAAAGCAAGTCTTAATCCCTTCCGTCGCCAGGGAATTTCATTCAGCATCGGCAACAAGGGTTATGTAGGCCTGGGCCAGAGCAATTCAACCACGCTTAGCGACCTCTGGGAATTTGATCCACAAACAAACTCATGGACACAAAAAGCAGGGTTTACAGGTGGCGCCCGTTACGACGCAACCGCCTTCAGCATTAATACCAAGGGTTACGTGGGTTTTGGATATGATAACAGTTCGACACTTAAAAACGATTTCTGGGAGTATGATCCTGTTGGAAATACCTGGACACAAAAGACAGGTCTTACTGTGGCACGCGCGGGAGCGGTCGGATTTGGACTAAACGGCAAAGGGTACGTGGGACTTGGTGATGGCGCGACCAACGATTTCTGGGAATATGATCCGATCAATAATTCCTGGACACAAAAAGCAAATTATAGCGGTGGCGCACGTGCATATGCAGCAGCATTCACTATTGGTTCAAAAGGATATGTAGGTACAGGATACAATAATTTTTCAGGTAAGACCTCCGACTTCTGGGAGTATGATCCTGTGGCGAATACCTGGACTTCTAAAGCTGCTTACGGTGGCGGAACGATTTACAATACAAAAGGTTTTAGCCTGCACAACAAAGGATATTTTGTTGCCGGCAATGCGAGTAACTTTACCAATGCGATCTGGGAATACGACGCGGGCCTAAACTCGTGGACACAAAAACCTGTTTTAAGTGGCGGTGCCCGTGCAGATCATGTGGCTTTTGCTATTGGCAACAAAGGGTATGCAGGAATGGGATATAATTCAAATATATCACCCTATTATTTTAATGATCTGTGGGAGTTCGACCCGGGTGCAAGTGTTGTGTGGTCTACAGGCTCGACATTGCAGGCTATAACAGCAACCACATCCGCAAATTACACAGTAAGCATTAATAATTCGTATGGCTGTTCGGCTACAGCGTCACAGTCGTTAGCGTTATCTCCTAATCCAAACTTAACGGTAAGTGGTATACCGGCGGTGTTGTGCGCAGGAACAAATGGTACACTCGTCGCAGGCGGAGCAAATACGTATACATGGAGCACCAATGCCGGCGGCGGAAACAGCACCGTGGCAATTGTTTCGCCAACCATTACTACTTCTTACACGCTTTCTGGCACCACAGGCAGCTGCACAGTTGATTACCCGATAAATATTTTTGTTTCGACACCACCGGTTGCCACTATCGCAACCAGCGGACCTACCTTGGGATGTGGATCGCTTAACCTCAGCGTTAATACACCTTCAAGCAACTGGACTCAAAAAGCAAGTATGAGCGTTGCCCGCGCTTACGGTGTAGCGTTTAGCATCGGTAATAAAGGTTATGTCGGACTCGGATCGAACCCAACTGCTCTTAATGATTTCTGGGAATACGATCCTATAAATGATGCCTGGACTCAAAAAGCAAATTTCACAGGAGGCGCACGTACCAACGCAGCCGGTTTTGCCATAGGCACCAAGGGTTATGTAGCTGCAGGTTTTGTACCCAGCGGAAGTCAATATAAAAATGATCTCTGGGAATTTGATCCTTCTGCAAATTCGTGGGTTCAAAAGACAAGTTTTCTAGGCACGGCACGACATTATTGTATTGGCTTTTCCTTAACCGGCAAAGGTTATGTAGGCCTGGGTTCCAGCAGCACCGGCTCTGCACTGGGTGATCTGTGGGAATATAATCCTGGCAATGATTCGTGGACGCAAAAAACAAATTTTACAGGACCGAGGACCAAAGCAACTGTTTTTACAATTGGATCGCTGGCTTATGTCGGCCTGGGATACAGCAACACTGCACTTGTCGCGGACCTCTGGGCCTACGATCCGGTTGGTGATACGTGGACATCAAAAGCAAATTTCAGCGGAACGCCCGTACAGTCTGCTTCCGGTTTTGCGCTTGGCAACAAAGGTTATGTCGGATTGGGTACCACTGGTGTGAACGATCTCAACGCCTTTTGGGAATATAATCCAAACTCAGATACCTGGACTCAAAAAGGAAATTTCAGCGGCGCTGCCCGTCAGACCGCAGGCACATTTGTAATAGGCAATAAAGCATATGTGGCCATGGGTTACAATTCGTTTAATGCACCTAATTTCAAAAACGATCTTTGGGAATATCAATTGATCACAACGATCAACTGGTCTACCGGATCTACCCTGCAGACCATATCCACATCATCAACAGGAAATTATTCGGTAACGCTCACTAACATCGACGGCTGCTCAGCTTCTTCTTCAATTGCAATAGCATTATCACCCAATCCAACAATCAGTGTAACGGGAAATAATGGCGTTGTGTGCAGCAGCACTTCTAACACTCTCGCTGTGAATGGCGCTTCAACGTATGCATGGAGCAGCAACGCTGGTGGCGGCACTTCCACAACTGTTATAGTGTCACCTTCCGTTTCTACTACTTATACTGTTTCAGGAACAACCGGAAGCTGCACTATTAACTACCCGGTGTATGTGGGCGTGGTTGCCACGCCTGTGGCGAGTATTGTGACAATCGGTTCTCCCACTGTTTGCGGAGCAACCGTTACACTTTCAGCCAATGCAGGTACTTCGAATGTATGGACGCAAAAAACGAGTATAACAACAAGCCGCAGTTTCGCTGCAGGATTTAGTGTGAACGGAAAAGGATATGTAGGTACCGGTCTTTCAGGCGCAAATGGTTTAAGTGACTTTTGGGAATACGATCCTTCCAGCAATACATGGTCTCAGAAAGCCAGCTTTGCCGGCGGTACCCGTTATGGCGCAGTTGGCATAAGCATTGGAAACAAAGGTTATATCGGAACCGGTTTTGATCCTACGTCGGGACTGAATAAAAACGATTTCTGGGAATATGATCCGGCCGCAAACACATGGACACAAAAAGCAAACTTCGGTGGAGCTGTGCGCAGATCAGCCGCGGGCTTTAGCGTAGGCAACAAGGGCTATATTGGTACAGGCTGGGACGGAGCGTCATATAAAAATGATATCTGGGAATATAACCCGGCCACGAATGCATGGACTCAAAAAGCAAACATCACAGGGGCGCGCTATAGCGCTGCAGGCGCAGGTCTTGGTAACAAAGGATATATTGGCGGAGGACAATTACTTTCCGGTGGAGGCACCAACGAATTCTGGGAATTCGATCCTTCAGGTAATTCATGGACGCAGCTAACAAACATAGGCGGTTCTTCAAGCCGTGTTGGCCCGGTTGCTCTTGCCATTGGCAACAAAATTATTGTTACAGGTGGTAATACGTCAAATGATACATGGGAATATAATCCGTCATCAGGTGCGTGGACTTCAAGAGCGACTTTTGCCGGACCATACAGATCTAATGCCGTTGCATTTGCCATAGATGGAAAAGGTTATGTTGCTACAGGTTCAGGCTCCTCCGTTTACAGCGACCTGTGGGAATATACTCCAACAACCAGCATACTTTGGTCTACTAATGCAATCACTCCCACCATTTCAGTATCATCGTCGGGATCATTTTCTGTAACTCTTACCAATATTGCAGGCTGTGCCAGCAGCGCGACCCAGGCTCTGACTATTACTCCGATCCCAACTGTAACCATCAATGGTTCCAGCGCAACCTGCAATGGAAATGCCGTTACGTTTACTGCAAATGGCGCGGCATCGTACACGTGGGATGCCAATGCAGGCAACGCTACAACAAATACTGTGAATGTTTCGCCTTCAGCTAATACAACGTTTGTTGTAACAGGCGCTACCAATGGCTGTACGGCAACAGCAACTAAAAATTTTACGGTTAATCCAATACCTGTGGTGACGGCCAATACGAGCAATACTACAATATGCCAGGGTTTTAATATTACCCTCACCGGCGGTGGTGCCAGCACTTATACATGGTCGGGAGGCGCTGTTAATAATACACCTTTTGCACCGGGGGCTACGACAAGTTACACAGTAATCGGAGCTTCAGCACAAAATTGTACCAACTCAGCAGTTGTGTCAGTATCAGTAAATCCTTCACCTACAGTAACGGTAAACAATGGTTCTGTTTGTGCAGGGCAATCGTTTACAATTAATCCGGCGGGTGCATTAAACTATACTTTCTCAGGCGGCAGTAATGTTGTTACACCAGGTTCAACAACTTCATATTCTGTTACCGGTATAAATTCTATTGGATGTACAAACGCAATTCCCGCTATTTCTACTGTTACAGTTTATGCATTACCTGTTATTGCTGCGGCAAGCGGCACAATTTGCCAGGGCAATTCTTACACTATTAATCCCGGCGGCGCAGTTTCGTATACGTTCACAAGCGGTTCAAATGTAGTTAGTCCTGCAAACACCACTACTTATGGTGTAACAGGTACAAGCAGCGCCGGTTGCGAGAGCGCAAATCAAACGGTTGTGACAGTAACGGTTTACGCAGTGCCAGTTCTGTCTGTAAGCGGTGGTACAATTTGTAACGGTCAGAGTTTTACATTAAATCCAGCCGGTGCAACCACTTATACTTATTTACCTGGAGGCTCCGCCATTGTATCACCTGCTATAAATACCACGTATTCCGTAACAGGCGCCAGTCCGATCGGATGTGCGAGCACTGCCACAGCGGCCGTTAACGTACTTGTATCACCAACCGTTTCTGTAAACAGCGGAAGTATCTGTGCTGGACAATTGTTTACCATCACTCCTTCGGGTGCGGCATCATATACATATTCAGGCGGATCAGCGATCGTTTCTCCCGGATCCACAAATGTTTACACTGTCACGGGCTTTAACACCAACGGATGTACGAACGCAGTTCCTGCCACAGCCACGGTAACAGTGCATGATCTGCCAATAATAATTGCCAACAGCGGTTTTGTATGCGCTGGCAGTTCTTATACTATCAGTCCTTCGGGTGCAACAAGCTATAGCTATTCAAGCGGTTCTAACATTGTAACACCTGCAGTTACTTCTACCTATGCAATTGCAGGCACCAGCAGTGTAGGATGCGTCAGTTCAGCTTCAACTATTATTACAGTTACGGTCAGCAATTTGCCAATGGTATCAGTAAACAGCGGAAGTATTTGCAATGGAGACAGCTTCACCATTACTCCTTCAGGAGCAGTTAGCTATACTTATTTACCGGGTAATGTGCCGGTCGTAAGCCCGGCAACATCTACTTCTTACTCAGTACTTGGTGCTAATGCTGATGGCTGCCTGAGCGGAACACCTGCTATTGCTTCAGTTACAGTTTATGCGTTACCATTGGTTACAGTTAACAGCGGCAGCATTTGCGCCGGTTCTTCATTTGTTCTCAATCCAATGGGGGCCTTATCATATACCTATCCGGGAGGATCGGCTACTGTATCGCCGGCAACAACAACATCGTATTCTGTAACAGGAATGAATGTAAACGGTTGCGTGAACACTACACCAGCTATTTCGACAGTTACAGTATACGCCCTGCCTGTGATAACCGCCAACAGCGGAGCGATCTGTAATGGTAAGAGCTTTACGATTAGCCCTACCGGCGCAGCTACATATACCTATTCAGGCGGATCGAATATTGTTTCCCCAACAACCTTAACAACTTATACTGTAACGGGAACTTCACCTGAAGGCTGCACCGGTAACGCAGCACTGGTAACAGTTTCCGTGCAACCTGCTATCACTCTTAGTATCAGCGGTCCAACTGTGGCATGTTCAGGAACCTCCATAGTGCTGGTTGCAAACGGCGCAAATACGTATATGTGGAATAACGGAGCTTCTGCTAATTCCATTTCGGTTACTCCAGTGCCTGGAAATCTTTACATTGTAAACGCAACAAGCGGTGTTTGCACGGCTTCTGCTTCTCAGGCTGTTTCGGTGATCCCTTCCCCAACGCTGACAATTGTTTATTCGAACCCGCTTTTATGCGCAGGTGAAACGGCCACTCTTGAGGTAAGCGGCGCTGATCAATATATGTGGAATGATGCCCCGGCACTTTCCGTTCTTGTGATCAGTCCTACAGAAACCACCAGCTATACGGTAACAGGAACAAATCTCAACGGTTGCAGTAGCTCCTCCATTGTTACGCAACAGGTTTCTACCTGCGATGGCATATCAGCAACAAACAATACAGATCTTAATATCATGGCGTATCCGAATCCAAATAATGGAATTGTGAAGATCAGTTTTAATAGGTTGCCTGAAAACGCAACTATGGAATTATTTAATTATCTCGGGCAGGTGATGCTTTCTGAACCGATCAGAAGCACAGAATCAGAAATAAATTTTAAAAACTCAGCCAATGGCTTGTACACATTCAGAATAACATCTCAAGGGAAAACTGTATTTGAAACAAGGCTTATAAAACAATAAAATACTTCTGCCTTTTTAATCGCCTGCAACAACGCGCCCCTACTAAAATAAGCATGAAACCCTCTCCAACAGAGGGTTTCATTTTTTTGGCGCATCCCCGAGGAATTTTATTTACGCTTCGGAAAAGCGTACCATGGTAGTTTTTATTTAAAGCATTTTCAGAAATCCTTTAATCGCAAATTTGCACCATAAACATTGTAGCTTCCTGCTTCACATTTTGTCTATCTTTATCCTGCATCTTAAAAAATACTTTGGGCGAAAATTCAAAAACCGATTATATCGGAACAACGACCGCGATTACTTTAACTTCACTGTGCATACAACTATATGCCTACTCCTGGCTATTTTCGGAGGAGCATTCGGGACCTCTGGGTGGATTGATAATTATTCCCGGCGTTGCTATTGTTTTTGGCAGCTTATTGCTTCACGTAATTCTCTACACTTTTTTCGGTAAATACTTTGGTATTCCCCTTATCGCTACAGTCGCTTTCTGGACTGTTGGTTTGCTGATACCTTATTTGCAGATGCAGGCCAGGGATCTTAAAGAGGAAAAAGAGGGCCAGGAGATGATGGATGCACATACAAGGCGTTTCCGCGAAAGAGTAGAACCTGCCATTAAGAAACGATATGGCGACAGTGCCACTTATTTTGAGAATGGATTTGCGATCAGATCTGCGGCAGAAACTTTTACTGTTGGTTACGGCATCGGATCAGCGGACATGATACTTTTTATTATGCAGCCCATGACCACGCGTCCGGTTGAACACGATTCCTCCATGTGGCTTAAAAAGATCGAACTCATCCGACCACTGTTGCTGCCTGAAGAGGAAAAGTGGCTTGATAGCGCAAAGAATACCCGCACATTTTCAATATACAATAGCCAGGTGTCACGTCCCGAATACCCTCTTGAACTGAATGTCGAATTCAAGGGCAACGGACGACCTTTCCTGTTCGAAACATACCAGGAAGCTTATCCTGACCTTCAGTTCCGGATAACATTATACACAAGAGGAAATCAACCTCGGGACAGCGTTACGCCCTGAACGGATAACATGGGCTTTTTTTTCAGCTAAAACTTCTGACCAATTCTCAGCGCGGTCCCCAAATGTTGCTGGCCCGCTGTTTGCATCGCTTTCTAAAAAAATGAATAATAAAGGTGACGCTTTTTTGATCCTGATGGCAGACGCTAATATTGGCGACCACGAATTTGTGAAGAAGGCTGCGAGAGAATGTAATATGAATATCGTATTTACATCGGTTTTTAATGGTTCACAAATGAACGATTATATTTTGCGTCAGGGTGTTTATAAAATTGATCCAAATGTTTTTCCCGATCTGATCCTGATGGACGTGAAGCTGGATATCGTAGATTCGTTCGAATTGCTCGAATTGATCAGACAGACGCCTAAAATGTGCGACATTCCCCTCTATTTCCTCACTGATGAGATCAGTGATAATGATATCCGCAAAGCAAGAGAATTTGGAGTACAGGAGATCTTTCACAAACCTCTCGACCGGCAGGACTGGACAGAGGTAGTAACTAAAATATGCAGTGCAGCATCGTCGCACAGGAAGCGGATAAATCGTTGAGCATTGCAACGTGCGGGATTTATTTCGTCCCGACGGGACTCGTCTGCCGGAGCCGTATCGTCTTCCAACAACATCTGCTTCAAATTGTGCTACGTCCCGTAGGAACGAAATGTTGGTAGAACCCTAAACAAACAATTACATAGAGTCCCAGGACAAACTGCCAGTGGCATACACACATGCCGGCTCATTCATCCCCCGGATGAATGCCCTGGGCCAGGCGGTGTGGAGGGACGGCATGTAAGACCGCAGACCAAACCGGCCCAAACATCCCGAATTTATTTCGTCCCTACGGGACTTGCAACACAGGGGAGGTGTTATCTTCTAACAACATCTGATCCCTACGGGATCGTGCTCTGGATTTCGTTGCCGCCCGCTTTTCTACTAGTCTCTAATATCTTCGCGATCCTGTAAGAAATTTGTTGCCGTACGCTCCGTCCCGTTAGGCCGGCAAGCGTGCAGTGCACGCTTGAGCGAGCAGGTGCGTAAGCATGTTGGTAGAACCGTATACAAATAACTACATTGAGTCCCGTAGGGACGGCATGTGAGGCCGCAGAGCATACCGGCCCTAACACCCGAATATATTTCGTCCCTACGGGACTTTCTTTCGGGGGGGATATTGTCTTCTAACAACATCTGATCCCTACAGGATCATCCCATTGCTTCAGGATTTCTGCAACAACAACTGCTACAAATTGTGCTGCGTCCCGTAGGGACGGCATGTTAGGCTGCAGAACAAACCGGCCATATCATGCCAAATTTATTTCGTCCCTACGGGACTTGCAACACAGGGGGGTATTATCTTCTACCAACATCTGATCCCTACGGGATCGTGCTCTGGATTTCGTTGCCGCCCGCTTTTGTGCTAGTCTCTAATATCTTCGCGATCCTGTAAGAAATTTGTTGCCGTACGCTCCGTCCCGTTAGGCCGGCAAGCGTGCAGTGCACGCTTGAGCGAGCAGGTGCGTAAGCATGTTGGTAGAACCGTATAGAAATAATTACATTGAGTCCCGTAGGGACGGCATGTGCGCGTGAGATAAACCTCGCCATCGGGCCCCGAATTTATTTCACGTCCGTCCCGTTAGGCCGGCAAGCGTGCAGTGCACGCGTGAGCGAGCAGGTGCGTAAGCATGTTGTTAGAAAAACAAACAAAAAATTAAACAGAGTCCCCGTAGGGACGACATGTTAGGTCGCAGAACAAACCGGCCATAACATCCCGAATATATTTCGTCCCTACGGGACTTTCTTTCTGGGGGGATATTGTCTTCTAACAACATCTGATCCCTACAGGATCATCCTATTGCTTCAGGATTTTCGCAACAACAACTGCTACAAATAGTGCTTCGTCCCGGAGGGACGAAATGTTGGTAGAACCGTAAACAAAAAATTAGATAGAGTCCCGTAGGGACGGCATGTGGGCGTGAGGTAAGCCTCGCCATCGGGCCCCGAATTTATGTCACGTCCGTCCCGTAGGGACGGCATGTGAGCCCGAGCAAAATCCCGCCCGGATTCCGAACAGCTAATATCCACGGGACCGAAATACCACAATTGCCACACCTTAAAATGTATGCGCGAGATTAAAGAAAAACTGACGGTCTTCATTTGAAACTGCATAATCTAACCGGAGAATTGTATTAATGTTCCAGGCAATACGCAATCCTATTCCTTCGGAGACCCGGTAATTATCAAATCTCGAGATCCTTGGTATTTCATCCCACACTCCACCTGCGTCGACAAACGGAACACCGCTAAAAGCAAAATGCTGCCGCAAAAAATCACACTCTGCAAAACGATACCGGAACTCAATGTTATTAAAACTCATTGTGCGCGCCAAAAAACGCGACTGCTTATATCCACGCAATGTATTGGAACCTCCCAGCCCTTCAATACTGCCTTCTGAACTCCACTCGTCCTGGTATTCAAAAAACGGAGAATTTAATGCCGTATAACCAAGCGCAAACCTGCCGGCCAGCACCAGCCTCTTTATCCTGCGTGGAAATAACTTCCTGTAAAAATTAAAATGCGCAAACGTTTTATTAAAATCATACAATGATCCCAATTTCATCAGGGACGTCTCATTGGTGAGCTCTGCAAAAATTCCATCCGAAGGATCTGTTTCCAGGTCCCTGGTATCATAGATCAGACCAAATTGAACGAGCTCCACTGTTCCTTTTTGTAATCCTGTCACCTGCCCCACGTTGAATTCATTTCTTAGTAACGAATTACCTGGAAATGTTCCGAAATTTACATACGCAACCTCGTACCCCAGCAAAATTCTGAGCTTTCCTTCCAGCAGAGAGCGCTCCATACTCACATTGAGCACTCCTTCTTTTTTGAAATAATTATTATAAAATTCATTTACACCTGTTAAGCTGTTCTTATAATCTTCGTATCTTGCATTTTGCACTGGCGGCCTTGTGGAATCATTAGCAGGATAATAGCTTAACGGTTGCAATGAATTCTCTGTATTCCCGAAGTACAGCTGGTTAGGATTCGCTTCATATCCACCTTCCAGCCTCAGGCGCCATTTTGTATTAAGAATATAGGGAACATCCACTTTCACCATAAGCTCACGTTGATTGCGGGTGGTATTAAAAAGAACCAGGTCAAAACGCATCCTGTAGGCAGTGTACGCAAAAAAAGGATCAGATCTCTTTCCGTTCACAAATAATGAGGCTTCACCTCCGTAACCAAATCCGTTAAGAGGGTCGCTGCTCAAGTCAGGTGCTCCTGTTACGTACGCGCCTTCTTTTTTATTTGCAAGCTCTTCGTCCGGTATTCGCTTTTCCTGTGCAATCGCAAATGGCAGTCGTAACGTATCACGAGTCTGGGCCTGGAGTATCCCCATCAACAACGACAGGATCGTAAATACTTTAAATGACAGTTTCATCAATTGTGGTCGGGATAAATCATTACGGAACACTTCCTTTATTCCAAAGATACCCACTAATCGAACAGGTGGTTCTAAAAAAGTCGCACGCCATAATGGTTTGACTTCACAGCAGCCGAATATTGCTTTATGTCATACTTTTTCTGAAAACATGCACTAAATTCACCAGTTAAAATGTGAATTTAAAAAGAGACCTCAAAAGCATTACAAATACTAACGATTAAAAAAAATAAAATGAAGCTATCAAACAATAAGATCCTCATCACCGGCGGTGCAACCGGCATTGGTCTGGGCCTGACCGAAAGATTTATCCAGGAAGGTAACACAGTTATTATCTGCGGAAGACGTGAACCTATTTTAAAAGAGGTTTCTCAAAAGTTGCCATCAGTAATTACAAAAGTCTGTGACTTGTCAGAAGAAACGGGGCGCAACGAATTATATAGCTGGATCGCAAAAGAGCACCCCGACTTAAATGTACTGGTAAACAATGCAGGAATTCAAAACTGGATGGACATTTCTGACCCCGATTTTTACCGGAAGGCTAACGACGAAATTACTACCAACGTACTGGCTCCACTACATCTGACATCCTTGTTCACAAATTTAAAATCCCTAAAAACAATTATTAATGTTACTTCGGGTTTGGCTTTTATTCCCCTTTCACGAGTTCCTGTTTATTGCGGCACCAAAGCCTTTATGCGTTCGTTTACCTTGTCGTTACGACACCTTTTGAAGGCAAAAGGAATTGAAGTAATTGAAATGATTCCACCAGCATTAAATACTGACCTCGGCGCCAAAGGCCTGCACGATCAATATCCACCGGTAAGCGATTTTATAAATACCGTTTTCGAACAAATGAAACAAGGAAAAAACGAGCTTACTTTTGGTACGAGCGAAGCCAGGGCAAAAGAGAATAATGAAACAATACAGAAGATGTACAATATCATGAACCCTTAAGATTCATAAGAAAGCCTCTCTCCTATAACTCTTTTCAGAGCAGCTTTGCTTTCTGAATTTGGTACTCCTCTTCAGTTATGCCACCTTTTTGCTTCAGGTCATGCAGCTTCGATAATCGGTCGGTATGATCTGAATGCTGGTGATGATGCACAGTTCCATTCGCCCTGTTATATTTTGCATTAAAGTCGGCGTCGCTCATTACAAGAAGCATAATAAAATTAACGAATGCCACGATCGACGGAATAAAAGTCCAGCAGAATAAAAGTGAAAGTACTCCCGCTGTTGTTTTACCGAGATAAAAGTGATGAACCCCGATACCTCCTAAAAAAAAGGCTAATAGAGCAGCTGTTGTTTTTGATTTCATATGGGTGGATTTTTTTGGTTGACTAAATGTATACTTTTTTATTTATTTATCAATCTTACCGTACAAAAGCTTAGCATAGCTTCCATAATCGGAGTATTGTCTTAAACACCCGAAAGCCATTGATATTGCGCAACCTACTTTAAATTTTGTAATTTGCATCCCACGCCACATCTAAGTGTTGGGTAAGTCAGAGCAAATGAATAAAACAGGACCAATAATTATAATTGAAGATGACATCGACGACCAGGAGCTTCTGACTGCAGTTTTTAATGATTTAGGGTATAAGAACAAAGTCAGATTTTTTGCGGACAGTTATGAAGCACTTGAGTTTCTTACAAATACCGACGTTGAACCTTTCCTTGTATTATCTGATATAAACATGCCAAAGCTGAATGGGCTGGAACTGCGCGAAAAGGTGCATAATAACGAAGACCTCCGGCTTAAGTCGATCCCATACTTGTTTTTCTCAACGAGCGCGGAGCAACAGCATGTGGTGGACGCCTATTCGCGGTCCATACAAGGCTTCTTTATAAAGCCTAATGATTACGATTCTCTTAAAACTATTATCAGGAAAATTGTGGAATACTGGCAGGAATGTGTTTCTCCAAATTATATCCGGAATGCACAGCAGTGAAGTGCATAAGTGTTCATTCGCGGGGGATCAGTAACTCGTCAAAATCCTCTATTTCTGACAATTTTATTAGTTTACCCGCTTTAATTCCCGTTTCTGTTTTCTCAAACACCTCATCTCCTCCTTCTGCATCCTCGTTTGTATTTCTCTTTACTATTTTTTTCCTGCTTAAAAAATTGATGCTTGTCACAACATTAATTACCGGTCCCCTATTCTCGCTTTGATCATAACCTATAAGTTCAAAATCTGAGTTTTTATATCTGAACGTATATGTCCAAAACCCATATCTTCCATGATCATACGCAACGTATAAATTATTGTTATTTATTGATACATCTAACTCCGGGGCGTAATAAACCCCGCCGTCCTCATTCTCAGATGAAAAACAGGTGTAATTCCGAACCGCCTCCTCATATCTTCCATTTTTATTCAGCTGCACAATTATGCCTCTGCGGTTGCGGTCCAGATCCTCTCCAGCGTCGCCCTTAACAATATTGCTTTTATCCGTGCCCTTGATAATCATAACGCGATCGCTCACACCGTCCTTATTCAGATCACCCTGTTTCTCCTCAAAAAGAATGAAGCCTGCCGGTAGAGAATCCTTCACGTTGTTGTCGACTTCCGGCGCTGGTATATTACTTTCGGTGGTATTTCTTTCAACTATCGACGTGCCGGCAGACCGCCCTGTTCCAGCGTTATTACCGTCACCACAGCTCACGTTGACTAAGAGAGCCAGACCAATCCCAATAACAAAAAAGTAATTTGACATCTATAATTCTTACAAGCTTTTCAGGCGAATGCTATTGCAATAAAAGTAGTGTAATCACAATAACATTCAAAGTCTATGACCCATGTTTACATTACAAAAAAAGACCGCTTATAAATAAATAGTCTTTCAGAAAAGGTTTGAAAATGAAGCAACGAATGTTAGCTCAAGCCAAGTTGAGACCTGTATGACTCCTCATCCCAGAAAAAGTACTTCTCAACCATTTTACCATTTTCCCAGAATCCTATGGTGTAAAAGGGGATAGAAAACGTTTTGCCAGTCGGCCTTACAGTTTTGCCTTCACCAATGTTTAGTGGTTCTGTAAAAGTTCCCCTCAGCATCCCGGCCGTTGCTGTTTTTTCAGGCGAGGCAAAACGCATTGGATGCATGGTTAGTTTGGTGTCAGGTGCATAAGTAAACATCTCCTTTAATTTTTCTGCATGATCATTATGTCCATCTGTAAATTTTCCATCAGGCCACATTACCCTCACGCCTTCAGTCAAGTTCTCATTTGAACTTATCCATTCCTGTGGAGTAAAAGATAAGTGCTTAGAGGGATCGAAATTTTCAAGATCTATATTAGTATCGATGACCGATATCATCTGGTTGATCTTTTCTGCTTTCACAGGATCAATTGACGAAGCATACCTGAAAGAACTTTCCGAAGAAACATCCTTAGCACACGCTGTAAGAAACAAGGTTACCACTACCGCTAAAAGTCCGAAAACCGGATATCTGAATGTTGATTTTTTCATAACTATTGGTTTCAAATTAATTATGATATAAAAGTACCCATTCAGTTTCCGGGTATGCTTCACATAGGTTAATAAGCGACATACCATCGGTGCATGTCGCATGTAGTCTGCTAAACGCGCAGCCTGTATAAAAGGAAATTAAATCTGATTACAGATTATTTAACAGCAGCAGTTCTTTCTTCAGCTTTCTCCAGCGCCAGTGAATATGCACGCACATAAAAATCAATATAGTTTTTCCATTGCGCTTTCTCTGACAAACGAACAGCAGCCTTCCCTGCAGCAGCAATATCGGTTGCAGTGTACCCGGCAAATTCCTTTATCGCGGTACTTAATTCTTTCGCTACTTCTGCGTCATTATCATCGCGTCGGTCAAGAACCAGCATACCGGCTTTTAAGCCTCCCTCCTGCTCACCC
Source organism: uncultured bacterium (assembly GCA_966211905.1). Classification (GTDB taxonomy): domain Bacteria; phylum Bacteroidota; class Bacteroidia; order B-17B0; family Aurantibacillaceae; genus Aurantibacillus. The sequence goes on along the minus strand of CBIHOL010000016.1, from coordinate 20,029 downwards.
AGCTCCCGGCCGAATCCGGCGAGATTGGTTGTAACCGTTGGCACATGAAATGCGAGACTCTCAAGTGGCGTATATCCCCACGGCTCGTAGTAAGATGGAAAAGCAGAAACATCGAAACCAGGTAGAAGCTCATAATAGTGCTGATTAAAAATTCCGTCATTCCCATCAAGATAAACAGGAACAAAGAACAGCTTGACCTTATCAGCTTCATTATTTTCAAAACCACGGCTTTTTATGCGCTGCATGATCGGGTCATGCTCTTCGGAGCGAAGATAGTGCGTTAACACACCACCGCATCGGGATGGATTTTTTTCGCCAAGCTGCGCCGCGAGGTCCTGCCTTGGCCCTGCACTGTCGCCGGGAACAAATATAAATGCTACTATTTCCCTGGCCGGGGTCTCCCCGTCCCTGATCTGGGCCATGGCATCAATAAAAACATCAATTCCTTTATTGCGGAATTCATAACGACCGCTTTTTAATACGAACATAGTATCGTCCGGTAATTGTTTTCCGATCATGGCAGAGGCCACCTTCAGCAGGATGCCGCGTGCCTTCTTCTTCTGCTCATCCAGTAATTTTCCTTTCGGAACGAGCAGAGCTTCAAAACCATTGGGAGTGATGATATCGGGTTCCTTGCCAAGAAAGTGAACACATTCAACCGCAGTGATACGGCTCACCGTGGTAAAACAATCAGCTGTTTGAGCACTCACTTTTTCCAGTGAATGTTTGGCGGTAATATTCCATCGTGCAGCTTCCTGCTCTGGATCATAATTTTTAAGTCCACTGTACAATGGCTGGTTATTCCCGGCAATAGATCTCGCCAGAGCAGTCGCATGAGTAGTGAAAACCGTAGCTATATGAGGCGCATGCTCATCCAGGTAAAGAACGCCTGCACCCGCAATCCATTCATGAAACTGCGCCAGGATCCTTGCGCCAGGTGATATGCAGGACTCGCTTAAAGCGTGAATGAGCTGACCGGCAGCATAACCGAACATTGCAGGTTCAATATAATCCCATTGTCCCGTGATCGAATCAAGGCGATAACGGGTCCACAGATTCGCGAAGATCTTATCTTTCTGATCGAAGAGCGAAGAAAAATCCATGAGTATACAAACCGGTTTACCGGTGATCTTCCAGCGACCTATCCGAACCCTGAAGCCTTTGTCAAGCGCACATTGACGCCATTCCGGTAAAAGGTTCCTGTCTTCCTCAAATTCAGGATGATCCTGTTCGTCTTTTCGTGTGTCTGGTCCAATCATTATAAGACGGTCGCCGAGCGTTTCCAGCAGCACCGGTGCTTTGGACGCGATAACAGTGTGGATACCTCCAACTTTATTGCAGACTTCCCAGCTAACTTCAAAAATATATTCAGGTTTCAGGTTTGTAATACTCATATAGTTATTTATAAATTAAATTTATTTCAGTGCCGGTCCCGGGCTTTTAGCAGTTCACCAATTGCTGCCATCTGCCCGCAAACCGGATCGTTCAGCTCTTATTACAAAATGACATGCCAGCAAAATTATACTGCCATTAATCAATCCCTGGTATTTTTTACTGCTTTTTTTCCCCTTCTTTTCTGTCCTGGTCGCAGTTTACTGCTGTAAATTTATCAAACACGCCCAATGAAATGTGTTAGCCGGTGGTCACGGAAAAGTAACGTATGACCCCGGTTTTACTGCATTTGCTGTAATATTAAACCGGTGGAAAACCTCCGTATCGCTCTCTTCTTACAAAATCAGGCTGAAAGATCGCCAGAACACGTTTTTTGCTCGGCAAACCATAGAGATGTTGCAGCACAAACACCGTAAATTTGAACATGAGAACTAAACCGGTGAAGATTTTTGTTGCAGACGACGATGTGGATGATCAGCAGCTGATCAAAGAAGCCTTCACTGTGCCTACCCTTACAACAGATGTTGTTGCTTTGTACAATGGTGCTGAGCTGCTTAAGACACTTAACGATTGCAGCAGCTCTGACGACAAACCCGACATCATTGTTCTGGACCTGAACATGCCAGTTATGGACGGCTTAACAGCACTTGTGAAACTAAAGCGGTTAACAGATTGTTCAGATATTCCAGTGTATATCCTGTCTACAAGCAAGCATGAATCAGATAAAAAAGCATGCGCATTAATGGGTGCCAAACAGTTTTTTACGAAACCGGCGGCATTCAGCCAGATGAAGCGTGTGGCACAACAGATCCTTTCCCAGGAATTTCCAGACACCTCTTTACCAAACTGATCCCGCTATTACAAATGAATGTTTCACTGACTATAATTTATTCGGTTTGAAAAAAATAAAAATAACAGTTGCGGATGATGATCTTGACGATCACCAGTTAATAAGAGATGCAGTGAGAGAGCTACAGCTGAAGTGCGATATTAATTCGGTTTATAATGGCCTGCAGTTAATGGACTACCTTCAGCGCGATCAGGCTTACGTAAATGCTGAACAGCCTGATTTTGTGCTGCTCGATCTGAATATGCCCCTCATGAATGGCTTTGAAGCATTGCAGAAGATCCGCGAAAATGAACAGTTGAAACATTTACCTGTATATGTGCTGTCGACCAGCAAATCGGACTACGACCGGGAACGTGCCCTGGAGTACGGAGCCACAGGATATTACAGCAAATCAATGTTGTTTAACGACCTTATGAAACTTATTGAAACTGTTTGCAGTGAGTTTGAAAGTAAGGCTTCATAAAAAAAAGGACAGACTTCTGCTGTGAAGCCAGTGCCTGCCACCCTTAATAAAAGGTGCATAAGCAAAAAGCAGGATCGCAACAAAATACGATCCTGCCTTAAATAAATTACTTTAGAACCAACCGACTTCTAAATCACTCCACGATCAGTCGCTTCAAGCTTCTTTGTCCCGGCAGACTACCTTTCACAAAATATATTCCTGCAGGAAGGTCACCGACTTCAATTTCCCGGCTAACCTGCATTTCACGGCCCAGACTCTCCAAACGCACAAGTTCACCGGCGCTGTTATAGATCTCCAGTTGCACTTCCTCATTCTGCGTATTGGTAAATGAAACACTGAACCTATCCCTGGCCGGATTTGGAAAAAGGCTGAATCCTGCATTTATATTCTGTTCATTTATACCAACCGTGCTGCTTTTACTTTTATGGACCGATACACTGTGATATGTCACGTTACTCAATGAATCTGTCACATACATAAAAGTGAGCAGGGGCTCCTTCTGACTGGCATGATAATAAAGGAAGGAGGTGGAAGTAGTTTTATCCACATAAGATAAAGGCGCCTGCCAGTGGTCGTGACTGTAAAGGATCGTTTTTTCCTGCAACACATTTGTAAAGACGGCACCACCCGGCAGTACCAAAGTGCCAGTGCCTGCGCCCGCATAAGTGGCGTACCCGGTGGAAGTGCCCATGGCAACGGGCTGATCGCTTGCCATGTTGGCAGAGAAATTATCACTGTAGCTTGTTCCATAAGTAAATGGAAACTGCATAATAAGCAGCGGATCGGTATATGACATGGTAAAGGTCTGGGGCACCATAAAACCAAGCGCAGTATAACCAACACTCGGGGAGGTGACCGACTTCATAAAACCAAAAACATTATCTGGAGCAACCTCAACAAGGGTAGTGCCTGGAAACAAGGAAGAGGAAGGGATCGCTGAAGCCAACGAAAACGAAGTGATGCTGCTTGGTGTGGCGGCAGCAGGCAGGTTTGAAAAATTCCACATCTGGTTCTGACCCGTATTTCTTGGCATCACTGCTGCGGAATCATATTCAGACTGAATGTAGGAGTCCCCCGCCACAGGTGCGCCCGATCCCATGGTCAGGGTCAATTGCGCATCCACTGCACCGGTAAGACAAAGCGTAAACAGCATGGTAATGTAAATGTTCTTCATGTTTTTGGTTTTTAAATTGTGTGAGCAAATGTAAAGGACCAGGGAGGAGAGCGTTCTTCATTAAATGCCAGGGAAAATTTCAGTTCTGCATTTTGTGTCAATGTACCTTAATTAAACGCAACAGACCTGCGTAATTTGTGAAATATGTAGATCACAAGGCTCTTTTATCGTTTTATACTAAAATTGCCGCGTGATTGAAGTATTTAGTAATAACTATTGGTTTGAAAGCAACCTACGTACTAACGAGGTAAGCCTGTGCGTCGATAGGCACAAAGGGGGTCCCGCGCGGTGGGTTCCGATAACATCTCGCTGCTACACACATGCAGATCGCTTCACCAGCGTATCGCGCGATGTTCGCGAAGACGCCCTTTGGAGTTCTTGAATGAACCGAACGAAAGAGCGTCTTTGCGAGGACGCCTCGCCGTGTGAGACCTTGAGTCCGCGGCAATCTGCCCGTGCGGTGGCACCGGATTGCGTCTCACTGCTACGAACCAGCGATGCATCGCTTGCCTACACTATGCATTTGGCCGCACTATCGAAGTGAGATAGCAACGAACGTCTGCCGAAGTAAGCCTGTGCGTCGATAGGCACACAGGTGGTCCCGCGCGGTGGGCTTGTCGCCCGTGCACGTTGCGTTAGCAACGAACCTTTTGACGAGATAAGGCTGTGCGTTGATAGGCATACAGGTGGTCCCGCACGGTGGCCTTGTCGCAGCGGGTTACAGCTTTGCATTAGCAACGAACCTTTTGACCAGGACGCTTGTGCGTCGATAGGCACACAGGTGGTCCCTTGCGGTGGGCCTCGGTGCAGCGGCTTTGCGTGAGCAACGAACCTTTTGACCAGGACGCTTGTGCGTCGATAGGCACACAGGTGGTCCCGTGCGTAGGCCCGGCGCAGCGCGGGGCAGCTGTGGGTGAATCAATTTTCTGTAGAAAGACGGCGAGGATGTCCTCGCCAGTCTTTCAAGGAAAATTGAAAGCGCGGTAGGCCGTTCGCTGCGCCTTGAATTTTTTGGTTCTTTTTGTTTCAAGACAAAAAGAACAGAAAAAATTGCTAGAGATTAAAGATGTAGCCCCAGTGATAAAGAAACTAATTTGGCTATTAAAGAAATTGAACGAAGTTGACTGCCAAAATGGGCGCGTGACTAAAGTATCTCGTGATTTGGGGTGTGATAACAACGGACGTTCTAACGAGATAAGCCTGCGCGTCGATAGGCACACAGGCGGTCCCGCGCGGTGGGTGCCGATAACATCTCGCTGCTACACACCTGCAGATCGCTTCACCAGCGTATCCCGCGGTGCTCGCGGCGCGCTTTGGAGTTCTTGAATGATTCGAACGAAAGAGCGTCTTTGCGTCCAATAGCTATCGCATCTGCGTCCCCATACGCCACTTCTCATCAGGTATGTTTATACACCTCTGTGCAATCTGTGCATCCGATAGCTATCGGATCTGCGTCTACCAACCGCGAAATTTTTTATATATTCATCATCGCATTCCAAATCATATGAAAATCATCCTCCCCCTTTTTCTCCTGGCCCTGCTTAGCGCCTGTGGCGATCGCCAGGTCAATTACATTGCCAGGGTCAAACTCCACTACCTGGTAATGGAAGATATTTATAACGAAGACAAGGTGAAAGACATGTTGTTCGACGCCGAAGAACGTAATCTCGACTCCCTGCGTAAACAAAGCCGCCGACTTTTCCTCAGTGGCGTGGATGCATTCAGGAATAAAAAGAATCCAGCCGAAGCAATTAAAGACTTTAAGTATTCATTACTCTGCCTTCCTGATGCAAAAACCTATTACGAGCTTGGAGATGCCCTGATGCAGGACGCAAAGTATGCACGCGACTATGCGGAGGCCCGCGACGCCTATCAGCTGGCATTGGCCCTGGACTTCAGCCCACGTACGTTGTTATTCTACAAGCTGGCCTGCGCAAGCAATATGTCGCGAAATGATGATCATAGCCATCAATACGAAGTGCGGGAAAATCTTTTAAAAGCCTTTAACGAAGGTTTTGCAGATACGTCCGCCATGATGCACGATAAATACCTGGCATCATTCGTGCGATCAGATCTCTTTTCATCTTTTCAGCAGGAGATTCAAACATCCCTCATCAGCAACAAGCCCGACGAACTTTTTGATCTCTACATCGCTTCGTTCCCAAAACCTCTCGAACAGAATTTTGTGATCACCCCCGAAGAGGTGGCCCTGCCGGATCATAGAAAAAGCATCAGCTACGATTTTGTAAAGTTCGTTCCCGAAATGGAGAACAGCAGCTTTGGCCGCGACGTAAGCAACGATTTTATTTTTGTGGCTAATGTGGGAGAAAGTCCTTTTTACAATGCAGTGATCTATTCTTCGGTCAGCTTTTACGGTGATCTGCTGCAACCGGTGTATACCAAGCTGGTGACGTACAATAAAGAAGGCGGAATAATAGCGGCTAAATTATTTGCCGGTCAGTTCAGCGCCGAAAAGATCAAATGCGGAAAAGTGAAAAATTCACACATTACTATTACCGATTATAAGAGACACTGGCAACAGCCTATCACCTCGGTGGCGCCTGAAGATAATAAAGTAACAAAATACGAAGAGGTGGCAAGAGCAACTTTTGTCATTAACGACGATGGTACAATTCGCGAAGAATCGGTGCCGGCAGAATTCAAGGATTCATTAATGCTTGTAAAACAATAATATGAAAAAGTTTATTTTACCGGTCATCATTGTTTGTTTTGCCGCATGCTCACCGGAGGTGGTCACTTATTATGAGGACGTTCACGCCATGCGTGTAAGCTCGATTTACAGGAATGATTCCGTCTATTATTTTCTGCAGGGCGAAAACGAAAACAATGATAAAATGGCCGGCAGTTACGAGGATCGCGCAAAGGAAGCGAGGGAATCCAACCCCGACAAGGCAGTCTATTATATTAAAAGAGCCATTACCCTGCAACCCACCCGTGACCGGTATCTCTTTCTTGCAGAACTCTTGCAGCAAAATAAGCGAACCGAAGAAGTTAACGAGCTCTATAACTTCCTTACCCGTTCGGTAAACGTAACCGCCAGCACCGGGAAAAATGAAAATGTTTTTGTGTTTGGTGAACCTACAAAAGACATTTATTACGATTACCTGGTATCACAGATCAGCCGCTCTCAGACCCTTTGGGCAGAAGATATCTGGATTGCCAAAGATTATGGTTTCAACACCGCCGAATATAAGGAAAGGCTCGCAGCTGATCCCCGACTCGGCATGGACACCGCTTCCGAAACATTTAAAAATGTGATGCTGCAGTTTCTTAGCGACGAGGAATTTGAAACCGTTTCCCGTATGCCGGATATGCTCAACCGCTTTTTCAGTTCGGCTCCCGACAGTTCCCTTGAATTTGCAATCGACAAAAAAAATGTATGGCAATTTGATTACAGCAAATTACAGGATGAGGAAATGGATTATATGCGTGTGGACCTGTCGAACATCTTTGTATATAACCTGCTTGAAAAACGGCTCGACAAGAGCAACTATCTGAATTATAACCTCAGGCATACACTTCCATTGTCAAAGGAGTACAAGGCTGTTATTTATGCTGTCGATACTTCCAATACTGCCTGTCCCGCCGAGATGCGTCACATCTATCACCGCCTGGTCACTTATACCAACAATGGTGACATCATCGACAATAAAGTGGTGGCCTGCCAATCAGGTGAAGACCTGGTGACCGCCGATTTTAAGCACGCACACTTTGCTTTAACAAGTTATAAACGCAAGTGGAAAGAAGCCTACAATAAAACTCAGTACGAAAACGAGATCGTTGAGATCTCCAAAAGTGGAGAGCAGGTCTTTGAGATCACAAACGACGGGCACATTAAAGAGATCTTATAAATTACGATTCAGTAATTGCTTTTTCATAGAATAGATCCTGCTGCGAATGATCATTTCCGCAACAAGCAGGTTAGGTACCCAGCTCATCCACGATACCAGCAGGTACAGGTCATTACCTTTAATGAACACCAGCTTAGGAACAAGCAGTACATAAGTTCTTAAAGTAATAGCAGATAATGTAAGCGCAAAGCTCCGGTACATAAAAGCACGGTGCCTTTCAAAATCACCGGCACGCGCATTGTTATAACCCTTGAACGTGAAGTACCACCACAGCACCGAAAGAATGCTGAATGCAATTTGCGATATCAGTCCCCCGTTGGCAAACAGGGCCATTACAAAACCGCTTGGTGCGCTTAAAAAAAGAACAATAAATATGTACATCTTTCCCAGCAACCTGTGCTGAGCAGGGAATTTTAAACGGAAAATTTCAGACACCTGCAGGAAACCGAGCAGCAGAACAGGAAGGCTGCAGCAGATATGAATGTAAAAGGCATATCGCCAGGCAGCAAGATACAGTACGTTTTGTTTGGTCAGCAGGAATCCCACATCATAACGCCCGCCCAGGTACGGCAGGGTGATCTGAAGCATCAGGAAAAAGAAAAAGAGTCCTGTAACGCACAGAAATAAAAATATCAGCCTGGAACGCAGGGTCATTATTATTCTTTCCAGGAGTGATTACAGTCGGCGCATAAATGATTTGCCGCACCAAACGAAAAGATAGATTGTTTCTGCCGGTAGGTATTGCTCGAATCGCAGTCAGGACAAAAGGCCAGCACTTTTTTATAACCTTCAATAGTAATTGTGGGCGCCTCATTTTTATTGACCTCCATTTCCTTCACAATCTTCATGGCCTGATCGAGATCGCTTTCCCGCACCGACACATCAATTCCACCAACGGCATTGGATAACATCGGGTTCGCATTAATGAGGTGCTCGTTCACCAGGAAACACCGGATGCCATCGGCTTCAAGCCTTCCGATAAGAACAGCGGCATCTGCATGATACGCAAAATTGCCAATACGAATAGTTTTTTCCATAGCGTTGAGTTGCTGTAAATATAAGTATTTCAGAACTTTTTTGGGCGCCACCCACCAAAGCAGAAGGCGCTAAAACAAACACAGGCGCGCCTTCGCTTCGGTGTGGTCGGGCTGCTCCGGGCTCGCTGTCGCTCGGCTTTTCCCTGAACTGCGGCAATCAGCCCGCGGCTGATTGAGCGAGACGGTGCGGTGGATTGTTTTAAGAGCTGGTAACCATAATACCCCATGCTTCAGGGAAAGAGCTAAACCCGCCGCATCCCTGGCGCGAATGTGCGGTTTGGTACTATTGAAATGTTTCGTCAAACTCTAACATCCCAGACCAATACGGAATGCAATTGCGTTGATCTGTCCACCAAAGAAAGTGGCTTTGTCACCGCGGAGAAGCGACCGCGATTTAGGAATTTGCTTGTGCGTAAGATAGGCATGCAGGTGGTCCCGCGCGTTGGCCTCGTCGCCGCGGGATCTGCGATTTCGGAATTTGCTTGTGCGGTAGATCGGCATACAGATGGTCCCGCGCGTTGGCCTTGTCGCCGCGCGATGCCCGGCAAAAGCCCAGTGGGCTTTTGAGCGAGCTGGCGCGGTAGGTTGGTAGACATTGTGCGACTCCGCCTCTCACACCAGCTCCGCGCAAATGTGCATTAGCACATTTGCCGTCTTTCAAGAGAAAAGAACAGAAAAATATGCTAGAAATACCAGATGTATCCTCACTGATAAAGAAATTATTATGACCATTAACGAAATTGAACAAAATTGAATGCTAAAACTTGCGAGTGATAGCGACAGATTCTCCGTAACAATTTCCAATTTTCTACGTTATTTGTATATATTTAAAACCAAAAGAAGTATGAAATTCACCCTGTTTGTACCTGTTGTTTTAATTGCCCTCCTTTCATTTACGACATACCATTATCCGTTATCATTTACGACCAGTCAGCGCAGCGACAGTACAAAATACCAGGCAAAATTTCTCGACCTCAGCCAGCGTAACCTCACATCACTGCCCGCCGATCTGCACAAATACCGTTCGCTGGAAGAGCTCGACCTCAGCAACAACCCTATCCGTTCGCTCGATTCGTCTATTTTATCTCTACGACATCTGCGCAAATTGAAGATCAACCAGTGTCACTACCTCAATGCTATAACCACTGCACAAATATTAAACAATACCAAAATTGAGTCCCTGGAATGGAACCACTCGACCCTGTTGAATATCCCCTCCTCTTTTTTTTCCAACAAAACCCTAAAACATTTATCCCTGCGCGAAAATTACATCACTGATTTACCGTCTGATCTCTGTCTTAATTCTCGCTTAAAAACTCTCGACCTTGCAAATAATTTAATAGACTCTCTGCCTTCCGAACTCCGGGCTATGAAGTGGTTACAGCATCTCGACCTTTCTTATAATCCATGCCTGCAACGCTCAGCAGTGTGCGAAAAGATCGGTGAGCTTGAAAATATACGCTCCCTTAAATTAGACAGCATCCGCTCTCTGCCAGCAAATCTATCTCAGCTCCAGGAATTTCGTTCCCTTTCAATTGCAAATTCTGTTGTTTCTGAACTACCTGCTGACTTAAAGTCGCTTGAAAACCTGGAACTCATCAATTGCAATCATATACAGTATAACTCATTACTTGCCGAACTGGCCAAAACTGCATCTTTAAAAGAACTGACCATTTCTTCTGCGCAACTAAAAACCTTACCTGAGAACATCAGTGATCTGAAAAAACTTGAAAGACTAACAATTTTAGACAACCAGCTCTCATCCTTGCCCACTTCTTTTAACCGGCTACCCGCACTCACTGTGTTGTCTATCCGCCTGTCTTCTCAACCCGAAAAGGTCAGTCAGTTGTTCAGCGAGATTGCAGGATTAAAATCATTGGAAACACTGGATCTTTCTCATTCTGCCCTCTCCTCTCTGCCTGCAACTGTTGCATCGTTGAAAAACATTTCAGTATTTAATCTCGAAGGAGTTCCTTTAAAGGAATTACCATCAGGTATTGAAAATCTTAAAGGTCTGCAGGAACTAAACGTGCGCGGCACAGAATTAAACACCTCTCCGTTAAATTCCCTGCAGCAAAAACTTCCCACCTGCAACATTCTGTATGATCATCCTTACGCTGTACCTGCAACGCTGCAGCAAGACTTTATGTCACAGCGGCAGAAATTTGCGCTGGTCGCTGATAAAGCAGCCACGGTTACAACAGTTGATGGTTCGGTAATTAAAGTTCCTTCCGGTGCTTTTGTTTATCCTGATGGAAAAAAAGTAAAAGGTGATGTCACGCTTAGTTTCCAGGCTTATTACAGCCCGGCACAGATCTACATGAGTGGTATTCCCATGAATTACGACAGTGGTGGAGTGCGCAATTCTTTTATTTCCGCGGGTATGTTCGATATCAGGGCTGAAGCCCAGGGCCGGAAAGTTGAACTCGCACCACAGAAAAAGATCCTGGTAGATTTCCGATCTGTTAACCCTTCACGCAACTTTAACTTCTATCGTTACGATTCGGTAGCACAAAACTGGACCTATAAAGGCACTGATACTATTATACCTAAACAGTTACGAAAAGATAAAACTGCGAAGGTAAATATGAAGGCACCTGACATCAACAGCATAAAGGTACCACGTATGCCATCCGTGCGCGGAAACAGATGGATCCAGGGTTCTACAGCAATTTTTTATACGGTCGTTGAAAAACGCCATCGCAAAAAATATACCTTTTGGTTAGAGCGCGGCTATCATGCGCATGCCAAGGTAACGGATACAACAGGACAAGAAATTAAAATAAAAGATGAAGTTCCTGAATACGTTCATCAGCTCAGCAGATGGGTGTACGAGACCGATAGCACAGGAGTAGACTTTTTTGATGCGAACAATAAAACTGTTAGAAAAGTATTTACAGAAAAAGGAAGCTACAAACTGCTGAATGGAACATTGGTAAGGTATATGAGGACACCCCCAAGAGCTTACACCGATATAAACATCGTGCCGGATAAAGAAAACGACCAGTTCAGCATTTCGTTTTGTGTAATGAACGACAGCCTGGTTCTTAATAGTTACCCTGAGTATCGGTCTCAATCGGCAAGCGTTATACAGCAAACCACACGCAAACAGTACCAAACTTATGTTGAAAAACGCAATAAACGCGCAGCAGGCGAAAGTGCACAGAATATAAGATACCGAATGGAACTGCAGCGGTATGAAGCTGACCTGGAAAATTACCGTGAGGAATTCCGAAAAGCAAATGCAAAAGAGCTGGCGAGCCTTCAAAACCTGCCTGTTACCGAAGATCGTATAACCAGGTCCCTGATCCTGGATGCATTAGGCCCGTGGAACTGTGACATCATTAACCGCCTTCCAAACGGTCAGGAGATCCTTGCTAAACTTTATGTAGAAGGCAGGCGCCGTGATCCCGTTTCAATAACCCTGATCGATCAGACAAATAATGGTTTTGGTAGTTTTAAGTCCTCAAAGATCGTCATTGACCTTTACGTGAATAATGTTCTGCTGGCAAAGTTTCGCGACGGCACCTTTGCATTTGTCAAATTCAGCGTGCCTAAAAGAGGTATACAGGAGATCGATCTTGCCATGAATGTCATAGAAACAAAGGATCTAACCATGGCCGAATTCAGCCGTCAGGTCTTTAACTGATGAACATTTTATTTGCCAGATCTCTGTTTGTTGTTCTTACCCTTCTCGGTATATTAAATTGTCCGGCGCAGTCCGCATTTAATGTCTTTACTCCGGACGTGGAGCAGCTTAACGCTCTGGTGCTGCAAAAAATAAATGAAAAACGACTTAAACGGAACGCTCTTCCCCTCGAAGTTTCAAAGCCGCTACAACAGACTGCAGTTTATTTTACGCACAATTATAAAGGAAGCAACTTTATAAGTTTGCGATCCGACCGGAAAAAGTATCTGCGTAAAGCCGACCTGGTGAGTTACAAGTACGGGTACACCAATACCCTACTTAACGTGATCATCTCCACCAGCAATGGCGTTGATTATAAAGGTGGCAGCTTTTATTATGATAAGACGGACACTGAAACCAACAGCCATTTATTTTACGGCAAACGTCCGACCAAGAAAGAAAGAGAGGCACCGAATTTTAAATTGTATCCCGTTGCCGATCTCACTTATGAAACTCTCGCCGACAGGATCGCCGACATTTTTTTGCGTGATCGCCGCAGTCTCAAATGTCTAAACGCCGGATACTCCCTGGTAGGCTGCAGCTGCAAGATCGAAGAAAAAACACTTAAACGTAACAAGCTTCCTGTCATTAAAGCGGTTTTTGTGCTTGGAGGCAAAAGGATTGATTTTTAAAGCGAATGACCTTTGACGAGATAAACCTGTGCGTAAGATAGGCATGCAGGTGGTCCCGCGCGGTGGGCCTGCCGAGGTGGGAGCAATCTGCCATTTCGGAATTTGCTTGTGCGTTAGATAGGCATGCAGGTGGTCCCGTGCGGTGGGCCTGTCGCCGCGGAGCAGCGGATTTGCGTTAGCAACGAAAGTTTAACGAAGTAAGCCTGTGCGTCGATAAGCACACAGGTGGTCCCGCGCGTGGGTTCCCATAACATCTCGCTGCTACACACCTGCAGATCGCTTCACCAGCGTATCCCGCGGTGCTCGCGAAGACGCGCTTTGGAGTACTTGAATGAACCGAACGAAAGAGCGTCTTTGCGAGGACGCCTCGCCGTGTGAGACCTTGCGTCCGCGGCAATCTGCCCGTGCGGTGGCACCGGATCGCGTCTCACTGCTACGAACCAGCGATGCATCGTTTGCCTACACTATGCATTTGACCCGCACTATCGAAGTGCTGATAGCAACAAACGTCTGCCGAAGCAAGCCTGTGCGTCGATAAGCACACAGGTGGTCCCGCGCAAGGGCCTTGTCGCCGCGCGATGCTCGGCAAATGTGCATTAGCACACTTGCCGTCTTTCAAGGCAAAAAGAACAGAAAAAAACGCTAGAGACAACGAATGTAACCCCACTCATAAAGAAATTATTATGACCATGCTTCGCGTTGGCAAATTACCAATGTTAACTAACCATATGATCATAAACAGCTAAACTTTTGATATTACTTCGTAATTTGTACTTCATACTTCGTACTTATAACTATGGATTTTTACAACCAGGCATTTCTCAACAACCGCAAATGGATCGCGCAAAAGAAGCAGATCAACCACAACTATTTTGAACAACTGGCCAAAGGTCAGGATCCCGAGATCCTTTACATAGGCTGCAGCGACAGTCGCGTTACCGCGGAAGACATCACCGGCGCTGAACCGGGACAGATGTTCGTGCACCGCAACATCGCCAACCTGGTACCCAACAACGATAATAGTTCTGCTTCCGTGATTGAATATGCTGTGGCTCACCTCAAAGTAAAACACGTGGTGGTATGCGGCCACTATTTTTGTGGAGGAGTAAAAGCAGCAATGCAGCAGCTCGACCTTGGCACTCTTAATCCGTGGCTGCGTAATATCAGGGATGTGTACCGTTTGCATAAAGCTGAGCTGAATGCCATTACCGATGAAAACGCAAGATATAACCGTCTTGTGGAGCTCAATGTTCTGGAGCAATGTGTAAATGTGATGAAGATGGCCACCTGGCAAAAAAGTTATTTAAATACGGGAGGCCCCATTGTGCACGGCTGGGTATTTGATGTTCATAACGGAGAGCTCACAGACCTTAACATTAACGTTGAAAAGATCATTTCAGAAATTCGGGAAATTTACGACCTGGGAACAAAAAAGTAAGTGCTGGCAACCTGCGCGCGCGGGGAAGCAATCTGCCATTTCGGAATTTGCCTGTGCGTAAGATAGGCAACAGGTGGTCCCGTGCAGGTTCCGATAGCAGCTCATTGCTACCCACCAGCAGATCGCTTCGCCTGGGTATCATAAGAGCTCGCGACGCGCTTCAGGTTGGTGGTCGTGCGAGCATTCGACCAAAGTGCGTCATTGCGAAGGCCGAACAGGCTAAGGCTTGTTTGAGCTGTTGACCAGGAAGCCTGTGCGTTAGATAGGCGCGCAGGTGGTCCCGTGCGGTGGGCCTGTCGCCGCGGTCGGCAAAGGCCTGGTAGGCCTTTGAGCGAGCTGGCGCGGTAGGTTGGTAGACATTATGCGACTCCGCCTTTCGCACTAGCTCCGCGCAAATGTGCTTTAGCACATTTGCCGTGTTTCAAGACAAAAAGAACAGAAAAAGTTGCTAGAGATAACAGATGTAACCTCTGAATAAAGAAATGAATCTGGCAATAACGAAGATTCATTGCTCGAGCAGAAGAATCCAAACGCTAGATCTCGTTCGGACGAATACCCTTTCACCATTTTAAAAATAATATGATAATTTTAACCCGTCCCGGTTCCGCTCCCAAATCACTTTCACTTTAAATAAATAGTACCCCCGTTTTTTAAAAAGTCTTATGCATCACACCTTACCTTTATTCCTGGGAATGATCACAGCCATCGTGCTGCTAAACATGCTCGCAAAAAAACTGCAGGTGGCCTACCCTATCCTACTGGTACTCGCCGGCCTTGTTATAGCCGTGGTACCAGGACTGCCGAGGGTGAAGATCAACCCTGACCTCATCTTTTTTATTTTCCTGCCCCCGCTTTTATTCGAAGCCTCGATGTCGGCGTCCTTTAAAGAAATGAAAAAATGGTGGCGCATCATCAGCAGCTTCGCGTTCATCGTAGTATTCTTTTCAGCTCTTTCGGTGGCATTGATAACCAATCACTTTATTCCAGGGTTCACTATTGCGCTTGGATTTTTATTAGGAGGCATTGTGTCACCACCCGACGCAGTAAGCACCGGGGCTATTACCAAATTTGTAAGGATCCCCCGTTCAACAGTTGCCATTCTTGAAGGTGAAAGTTTGCTTAACGATGCGTCGTCGCTGATCATCTTCCGCTTTGCGCTGGTAGCGGTGGGTACGGGACAATTTATCTGGCAGGAAGCAGCAATGAGTTTTGGTTGGATGGTATTGGGAGGAGTCGGAGTTGGACTAGTGGGAGCCTGGTTATTTATTAAAGCGCATAAATGGTTGCCAACAGACGCGCCTTCCGACATCGTACTCACGTTCATCTGTCCGTATTTTATGTACTGGAGCGCGGAGCAACTTTCTACTTCGGGAATCCTGGCGGTGGTGACGGGAGGTTTATTTATGGCGTCCAAAAGCCTGGTGTTTTTAAACAGCACCAGCCGCATTAAAGGATACAGTGTATGGGAGAGTTTTGTATTTGTATTAAATGGCATTGTCTTTCTGCTCATCGGCCTCGAACTGCATGAAGTGGTGAGCGCACTCAGAACGGAAGGTATCCCCATGTCAACAGCTATAGGCTACAGTGTGCTTGTAACGCTTGTCCTCATCTTGTCGCGGCTGGTAAGTTCATACGCAGCCTTAATTGCCACCATTATTTTTCGCCCTTCGGTCATTGCATCCGGGACACTCGGAAGAAGACAATGGATGTTGCCCCTTGTTCTCGGCTGGACGGGTATGCGAGGCGTGGTATCACTGGCTGCAGCGCTGGCGATTCCAGTTACCATGAGCAACGGCGTGCCTTTCCCTTATCGTAATCTTATTCTATTTATCACGTTTGTTACAATCCTGCTAACCCTGGTGGTGCAGGGACTAACACTTCCCTATATTATAAGACGCAGCCATTTGTTCGACGGACTAATTAATGACGATGCCGAAGAACAAACCAGGCAAAGAATGAAACAGGGTTTGAAAGAACATATTTACCGGTACCTGAAAGACAAGTACGAACATGAGCTGCACGGGCATACAGGTCTGGAGAAATTCATCCAGCACTGGGAAGAACGAATGAAAGCGTACGATCAGGTGCTGATCAATGCCCAGACTAAGGTTCTGTTAACCGAACTACTGGAGAGTCAGCGAGACTATCTCACCGAATTAAATAAGGATCCAAAAATAGACGAAGAGATCATTCGCCAACAATTATACCAGCTCGACCTCGAAGAGGAAAGGTTGAAGATCATTTGAGGTGTAGGGTCCCGACGCTCGCACCGCAAATGTGCAGAGGCACTGTGCTGCGGCGCGCAAACCTTCGAGGTCGCCACGCAATACTCTGCAGAGACCTCGGAGGATTTTCCGGCGCGCTGCATTTATTTTTTTTCGTTATTCATTGCCTCCCGACTGCGGAGCAGTCACGGCAAAGAGCCAGTGGCTCTTTGAGCGAGATAGTGCGGTAGGTTGGTAGCAGCTGCCATACCGAACTTCGCGCCAGACGGCAGAGACCCAGTGGGTCTCTGAGCGAGGCAGTGCGGTAGGTTGGTAGCCAGTGAACGAAATGCCGCGCCAGGGACACAGAGGGTTTAGCTCTTTTGCCCGCCACCTCGGAGTGGATGCCCAGGTTGGGCATCCCGACCGGTAATGGCGGGCAAAAAGCCGAGCGATAGCGAGCCCGTAGTGGCCCGCCCCGAAGTGCGGCAAAGGTTCAGTGAACCTTTGAGCGGGCATGTGTGAAGGCGACGTGTCGCCAGACGCCCTCTGCTTCGGGGGGCGCCCAAAAAAAACATACCTCATACACCCCCTTTTTCATCCCACAAATACATGCAAAATTCTTTTCCCCTGATCCACAACGATATAAATCCGAAACTTATTAAACTTTCAATAATTATTGAAACATATGAAAATCGGTTGTATATTTGTTCCGTGAAATTCGATGAAGCAAAATACAAGTTCATTCAAACCTGGGGCACACTGGGAAGCAGCTGGGGAATAAGCCGCACCATGGCCCAGGTGCATGCACTGCTGCTCATCAGTCCCGAACCGCTGAGTGCCGAAGAAGTGATGGAAGAGCTCAAGATCTCGCGCGGTAACTGTAACATGACCATCCGCGACCTGATGGGATGGGGACTTGTTTTTAAAGACCTGCGGGCCGGTGAAAGAAAGGAATACTTCAGGGCTGAGAAGGATATCTGGAAAGTGGCCAAACAAATTATTAAGGAAAGAAGGAAACGTGAAATTGAACCGGTACTTCATATTCTTGAAGAATTGAAAAAAGCGGACGACGCTAAAAACAATAAAAAACATCAGGAGCTGGTGAAGGTAGTGGGCAATATTGAGAACGTGGTTTCCAAGGCTGACTTTGCACTTGAACGTGCTATAAAGCTGGACGAAAATGCCCTGGGTAGTTTGTTATTAAAGATCTTCAAGTAAAAAAATTTGACTTAAAGTTTCAATAAATACTGAAAGTACTGAAATAAAAACAACAATGTATATCACGCTTTCATATCTCATTTATCTTGCAGCAAGCCTGTTCACCGTGCTTATCGTTGGCAAACACCTGCACAGGAACGGTGGCACTTATCTCTTTGCCGAATGCGGGGATGAATTGCTGAGTGTGAGCGCCAACAATTTTTTATATCTCTGTTACATTACCCTCAATTGTGGTTTTGCCATGCTGTTCCTGCGACGCGCAAATAACATGTCGCATATTAAAGAGGTGCTGGAATTTGTGGCTTATTCGCAGGGACTGATCTTTTTAGTGCTTGGAATTTTACACGTGCTCAATATCCTCTTTGTTCCTTATTTCCTGAAACGATATTTAAAAAACAGAACATTAACCAATAAAAATCAGAAATCATGAATTACTACATCGTTGCCTACGCCGTTTACCTGCCAGTTACAATAATGTTAAGCATCTGGATCGCAAGACGTCTTCACCAGAACACCAAAGCTTTCCTGCTTAAAAAGTTTCACAATAACGATGACCTCGCAACGGCCACCAACAATTTGGTGCAGACAGGATTTTACCTGCTGGCATTCGGGTATGCATTCCTGTACATGCAGATACAGCCTAAGTTTGAATATGTGCTCGGCACGGGCCAGCTGATCTACCTGCGATCATCACAGGAAACCATCGAATCGCTTTCGGCAAAGCTTGGCGCGTTCACTCTCTTTTTAGGTATATTGTTATTTGTGAACTTTATCCTGATGCTTGCCATTCAGACCGGCCACAAACAAAAACATATAACTGACACTAACGATACCTTAATTAATTAATCATGGAAAAGATCATCATTGCGGGAGGAAGCGGCTTTCTTGGGCATGCGCTGACCCTGCACTTTAAAAACAGGTTTGAATTTGTGGTGCTTACCCGCCGGCCTTCGTACAAAAAAAATGGTGTCACCTACGTTCAGTGGGACGCAAAAAATCCACGCCCGGAATGGACCTCACATCTTGAAGGAGCCACAGCGGTGATTAACCTTTGCGGAAAAAGCGTGGACTGCCGCTACACTAAAAAGAACAAAGCAGAGATCTTTGCGTCGCGGCTCGACAGCACCAACGTAATCGGAGAAGCAATAAAGAACGCGAAACAGCCTCCGCAGATCTGGATCAATGCTGCATCGGCCACCATTTACAGGCATAGCGAAGATCTGCCTATGACAGAATCGCAGGGCGTAACAGGAGAAGGATTTTCAGTGGAAGTTTGTAAAGCCTGGGAAGCGACCTTTAACCGTTTTAATTTACCATCCACCAGGAAAATTAATTTGCGCATCACATTAGTGCTGGGCAGGGAGGGCGGAGTGTATCCCGTGCTCCGCAAACTTTCCATGTTTGGATTAGGTGGCACAATGGGTCCCGGCACACAACGCATCAGCTGGGTACATATTTCTGATTTTTGCCGGGTGGTGGAATGGGTCATCGATCATCCTCAAAGTTCCGGTGTGTACAACGTATCGGCACCCGAAGCATTAACGAATAAAGATTTCATGCATTCACTACGAAAAAGTGTTGGTATGCCTGTAGAAATTCCATCCCCTACCCCACTACTGGAAGTCGGCGCTTTTTTCCTGAGAACGGAAACCGAGCTGCTGCTAAAAAGCCGGTATGTAGCTCCAGAGCGGCTAACAAAAGAAGGGTTTCAATTCACGTTTAAGAATACGGAAAGCGCGCTTAAGGATTTGAAATGATAGGCGCAGAGGTGGTGCGGTGCGCGGGCCTTGTCGCCCGTGTAGGGTCGCAATGCATTGCGACCCTACACGCACGTTGCGTTAGCAACGAACTTTTAACCAGGAAGCCTGTGCGTCGATAGGCACACAGGTGGTCCCGTGTGGGGCTTTTGTCGCCGCGGGTTACAGCTTTGCGTTAGCAACGAACCTTTTGACCAGGAAGCCTGTGCGTTAGATAGGCACACAGCTGGTCCCGTGCGGTGGCCTTGTCGCCGCGGGATCTGCGATTTCGGAATTTGCTTGTGCGGTAGATCGGCATACA
>CBIHOL010000015.1:0-59865 GCA_966211905.1 uncultured bacterium | reverse complement strand
GGTCACACTTTCAGTACCTGTTATATCAAGTCTTGTAACCGATGTGAAACCTGCGCCACCTAATTGCATATATCCATTGGTGAACAAACGCATCTTTTCAGTATTGTTTGTTCTGAATACAAGATCCACTGCGTCGGTAGTTCCAACGAAATTGTTATTGGCACTGGTTCCCGCATTGCCATTGACGCTCCATCCGTTCGTAACAAGGTTTACGTACGGACCTCCGTTTTCAGATACTTTAAATTTGTTGCTGAGCTGGTCGTAATAGATAGTTCCCTCACCGGCACCAGCTGCGGGTGCAGAGTTGCGGGGACGCATTACAAATTTTGCATCCACGGCAAGATCACCATCGAACCAGCCTGCCCAGTTTGCACCAGTGGTGTTGCCGTTGGTAGTTGAGTAAATTCCATAGTTATAAGTACCTCCTATGGCGCTTGCAAAAACACCGTAATTCATATATCCGTTAAGTGCGCGTCCGTCAACCCCTACTGCACCACCTACGTTACTGTTACTGCTCACTGCAAGACCCTTTGCCGCAGTTGCATTACCGGTTGCAGTACTCGAAAGTTCGCTTCTGAAATAACCTGAAATATAATTTGCAGATGATGAACCTAGCAAGTCGGCGTACAAGCCGCTATTACCACCTGATGAAGCTGACGTTGACGCGGTAATATTTACCGCTGCGCCTCCACTGATTGAATAATTTGATACAATATCGAGAGCATGATTTGGAAATGATGTGCCAATCCCAACGTAGTCGCTTGGAGAATTCAAAGTAACACTGTTGCCAGTTTGTGCCCAGGGACTTACGGGAATGGCTACAGAGTTACTTGTTGGGCCCACATAAACTCCGCCCGGTGTAAGACCAATAGTAGGAGTTACATTAACGTTATTGGTACCTGAAGTTAACGCTCCCGTTAAAGAATTATAACTTAAGGAAGGAACGCTGACAGTGAAATTAATTCCTGTGCTCGGTGTTACGTTCGCCCATCCTTGTCCTGTTACCGTTGGAGTTGGAGGAATTGGCGTGGTTACTGTGTAGTTAGGATGAATACCTGTGATAGTGGTTACTCCCACACTTGTAAAAGTAGGCTGCTGCACTCCTACCACATAATTAGGTCCGGCCGACACGCTTAAAATTCCTGCGGCGCCTGCCGTTACCGACACCTGGGTTGGAGTTGCGGGTGACTGGAGCACCAGGTTTGGCCATGTGCCTGTGACTGAACTTGCACCTGTGCTTGTAAATGTCGGCGATTGCACCGACACTGTAAAATTAGGTCCTGCTGAAACACTGGCAATACCGGGCCCTGCCACCACAGTTTGTGTTGCTCCTACTGTTGGAGAATTCACCACAAGATTAGGCCACACACCTGTAATAGAAGTAGCACCTGTACTTGTAAAACTTGGACTCTGAACACCGACTGTAAAATTTGGTCCCGGCGAAACGCTTGCTATACCAGGCGCTGCAACTACTGTCTGTGTTGCTCCCACCGTTGGAGAGTTGACCACAAGATTAGGCCAGGTACCTGTAATGGACGTAGCTCCTGTACTTGTAAAACTTGGGCTCTGAACACCAACTGTAAAATTTGGTCCCGGCGAAACGCTTGCTATACCAGGCGCTGCAACCACTGTTTGTGTTGCGCCCACAGTTGGTGAATTCACCACAAGATTAGGCCAGGTACCTGTAATGGATGTGGCACCGGTACTTGTAAAGCTTGGACTCTGAACTCCGATGGTAAAATTTGGTCCTGTTGAAACGCTTGCAATACCAGGTGCTGCAACCACTGTTTGTGTCGCTCCTGCCGTTGGTGAATTCACAACAAGATTAGGCCAGGTACCTGTAATGGATGTGGCACCGGTACTTGTAAAGCTTGGACTCTGAACTCCAATTGTAAAATTAGGTCCCGGTGAAACGCTTGCAATACCAGGTGCTGCAACCACTGTTTGTGTTGCCCCCGTCGTTGGCGAGTTCACAACAAGATTAGGCCAGGTACCGGTGATGGATGTTGCACCGGTACTTGTAAAGCTTGGACTCTGAACTCCAATTGTAAAATTTGGACCCGGTGAAACGCTTGCAATACCAGGCGCTGCCACCATTGTTGGTGTGCTTCCTGCCGCAGGTGAATTTACCACCAGGTTAGGCCAGGTGCCTGTAATGGATGTAGCGCCTGTGCTTGTAAAACTTGGACTCTGAACAGCAACTGTAAAATTAGGTCCCGGTGAAACGCTTGCTATGCCGGGGCCTGCAACCACTGTTTGTGAAGTTGTAGCCGGTGAATTTACCACCATGTTGGGCCACGTGCCCGTAATTGAGGTGGTACCAATGCTGCTGAATGTGGGATGCGGAACACCAAGAGTGTAATTCGGTCCGGGTGAAACTGTAGCTATCCCTGCTGAAGCAACCACAGTTCCTGAGGAAGGAACAGTTGGTGAAGTGACCACAAAATTCGGATACGTTCCTGAAATAGTAGTTGGACCGTTATTGGTGAACGAAGGTGATGGCACACTGATCACATAATTATTACCGATAGGTGGTGGCACAGTTACAATACCCGTTCCTGTAATTGTAGGAGAGCTGCTGGTGGGCAAAGTGACAGTATTACCGTGACTGATACTAAGATCATTGCCATTCAATTTAAGCTGAGGAGAGCTCGAAATGGTATAGTTGGGATACGCACCCGTTACAGCAATATTTGAATTGTCGGAAAAAATAGTGACTGTCTGATCGGGCGCAGAGTTGGTAATTACTGAACCGTTAACAGCAATGCCTGTGCTACCCGTGTAAGCACTACCCTGGGATAAAACATGCTGAGTGTTTCCGATAGTAAGTGTGTTTCCGCTAAGAGAAGAGGGAACTGATTCGGCATGCAACGCAAAAGGCACACTTACCATTTGCTGCGCCCCGAGCTCCACAAAATTTGCAGCCCCGGTTGTATCAACTGCTACGCTTAAAAAAATGGTATTTCCCTGCCAATTCACCTCTTGCATTCCAGTTGTATTTACAACACCTATCTGCGTATTGAACAAACCTAGCTGGCTGGTAGTAATAGCATTCTGCACTTCACTGAATATAACCGGACCTCCTGTGCTGTTCTGTCGGAATTCAAATTTTAGTGAGATGCTGCGTCCTGCCATTGGCACTCCCGCGTTATTGCGCAGTAACCCCTGGTAATTTATAAGTCTTGGCACCTGCGCTACAGCACAGGAGCAAAACAAACAGAATAATAAAATCAGTCTCATGGTTTTCTTGTTTTGGATCATTGTCAAATTAAAATTGTTCCTGTACTATTATCTTTCCTCCATACCCTCCCGGATCCATATATACAGTATTAGCAGTATTACCATCGGTATTGGCGCGGATGGTTATAGTATGTGTTCCTGTAGAAAGGCCGGTAAAAATACTTTTCAATGTTATGTATTCAGTTACGTTCGCTCCCATTATAACGTGTTCGGTTGAATAGGCTGAAGCACTGCCGTCAACGTAGATCTCAAAACGCATCCAGCTAAAAGGAAACAAAAAGTAACTACCACTGGTTGCACGACTGTACACATTGATCTCGAGTTTTGTATTAGCATGCACCTTGTTATAGGTAATAGTGCCTATACCGAGCGCTACGGGGCTGGATCCCACTGACACAGCGGATTGGTTTAATGAGCCATACACAGCAGGAGCAGGAGAGGATTCCCATTTACCTTTGCCTGTTGAGCTGGAAACTAAAATCCGGCCATCGGCCTGCGACCCGTCAGCGATCCTAACAGTACCAACAACATCAAGAGTCTCTGTAGGTGCTGAAGTGTTAATACCAACATTACCGGAATTCTCAACCACAAGTTTCGGATTGTCATTACTTTCGATCACAAAATCTCCTGCCGCATTTTGGCCAACGTCAATCAATGGTCCCCCACCGGTCATTAGAAATCTTAACTGCGGGGCCATGGTACCAAGGCCAGCAAATTCGCCCAGCAAAATAGTATTGGCACTTGGCGCAAGATTCACAACTCTGAACCGACCATTGCTCACCTCTGTGTGAAACCGCGCAGTCGGAGAATTTGTTCCAACACCAACGTTTCCATTTCCGGCAATCACAAAACGATCTGGAACATTGGAAGTCCAGAAGCTCATTAAACCACTGCCATTGTCGTAACGGATATTACCGAGGAAATGATTTGACGTAGTTCCAAACGAGAGGTTACTGATACTGCCGGTAGCCGCCACCAGGGCAACAGAAGCATGTGTGGCCGATTGCACCTGCAGGTTCCTCACCGGATTACTTGTACCGATCCCTACATAGCCGAGCTCGTTAATGAGGATCCTTTCAGTGAGAGTTGTTCCGTCGCTTGTGGAAAAACCTAGTTTTCCCTCCGTTACATTACCACTGCGGTACGCCGAGATCCTTGCTGAGTTGTATGATGATCCTCCCAGACCAACGGAATTAAAATCGATCTTGCCATAAGGCACACCTGTGCTGAGCGACGCTCCCTCCAGCTCCAGGGCGGCTGTGCGTGTGGCGGTATACGTATTTGTTGCACTGATGGTAAGATACCTTGATGATCCTGCGTTGATACCCGGGGAGAAGGTACCTATGCCAACATCTGTTACTGATGTATCACTTAAATACACTGTATTGACAGTTTGTGTCCAGGGGCTATTAGTGATAAGTACTGAATTGCTGGCGGGACCGGAACGCAACACATTATTGACCAAGGTGAGGGTTGGAACCGCCAGAACAGTGTTGGTGCCTGAGCTTAGAACACCTGTTGATGGCGCATAAGAAAGAGTGGGAACATTAATGGTGAGTGTATTTCCACTCACTGAGGTCTGAGCAAGGCCTGTGGCAGTGACTGTAGGGACCGTAGTAGTAACCGTGTAGTTAGGATAAATGCCTGCAACACTTGATGCGCCCTGGCCAACAATAACCGGCGAAGGAGTTGTGACCGAATAATTAGGATAGTTTCCTGTTACCGTTGTGATACCAACACCGGTAATAGAAGGAGAAGGTGTGTTGACAGTATAATTGGGATAATTGCCTGTTACGCTCGTTGCTCCCGCGCCCTGCAGATTCGGTGTAGACGTATTGATAGAATAATTGGGAAAATTTCCTGAAACAGTTGTTGCTCCCGTCCCTACCAGGTTTGGCGAAGGTGTATTGATGGAATAATTGGGGTAATTACCACTTACAGTTGTTGTTCCTATTCCAAGTAAACTGGGTGATGGAGTAGTCACTGTATAGTTTGGATAATTACCTGTGATGGTGGTAATGCCCACCCCCTGCAGGTTTGGTGAAGGAGTGTTGATGGAGTAGTTCGGATAATTTCCGGTGACTGTTGTAGCTCCTGTTCCCTGTAAATTTGGAGAAGGAGTATTGATGGTGTAATTGGGATAATTTCCGGTTACCGTTGTAGCTCCTGTTCCCTGTAAATTAGGAGAAGGAGTGTTGATCGTATAATTTGGATAATTTCCGGTTACCGTGGTAGCTCCTGTTCCCAGTAAATTAGGAGATGGAGTGCTAATGGTATAATTAGGATAATTACCGGTGACCGTTGTGGCACCCGATCCCTGCAAATTAGGTGAAGGAGTACTGACAGTGTAGTTAGGATAATTTCCCGTTACTGTTGTAGCTCCGGTACCGACAATGTTCGGCGAAGGTGTGTTAATGGTATAATTAGGAAAATTTCCCTGCACGGTTGTGGCGCCGGTTCCCACGATACTTGTAGATGGTGAACTGATGGTATAATTCGGAAAATTACCGTTAACTGTGGTTGCCCCCACTCCCTGCAGAACCGGTGTGGCTGTATTGATCGTAAAAGCCGGATATGAGCCGTTTACCGTGGTGGCACCAGTGCCCGTTAAGGTTGGAGTCGCCACATCAAGTGTGAAGTTAGTGCCGCCGGATACTGTCACAGAAGCTATTCCAGTTCCTTTCAGATTCGGTGCGCCTGATGATGGCAGAACTACGGAGTTGCTGGCGGGGCCTACTGTAAGAGTGTAGCCGCTTACGCTCAAAGTCGGAGCTACGGTAACAGTATTCCCATTGCTGATGCTTAGTTCATTATTTTTCAGCTCGAGCGTCGGCGTCGAACTGATCACTATGGCAGGGTAGGTGCCACTGACATTTATATTGCTGTTTCCGCTAGAGACACTAACCGATGAAGATATATTGATGACATAACTTGAATCACCGATGGTAAGAACATTATTTTTATAAGAGCTTGGAATTGATCTCGCGTACAATGCATACGGAGTGCTGATGATCTGCTGGCTACCCGTTTCAACAAAATTCCCGGTCGACGAGGTATCCACATGAACTACAAGAAAAAAAGGTCCATTATTCCATTTGATCTGTTCAAGACCCAGGGGATTAACTTTCCCGATCTGGGTGTTAATTAAACCCAGCTCACCGGTCGACAGACCGTTCTGAGTTTCAGAAAACACAATGTTACCGGAAGAGGTGGCCTGCCTGATCTCGAACTTTAAACCAATACTGCGGCTTACGAGAGGAACACCCGCAGAATTACGGAGCATGCCCTGGTAATTTATAAGCGCCGGCACCTGTGATAATGCAGCCAACGAAATTACCGTGAACAGAAGTAAAAATTTAAATTTCATGAAAGTAAGTTTAGGGTTTGGTTTTCGACGAACCTTCGATTTGAGTAGAGCAAATGTAGCAAAATAACAGTCTGGTGTTCGTTAAAAGTCAGGGAACTAGAGGCTTACAGAGCATTACTGGTTCTTCAGAGAGCAGAGTCATTATACCAATTGTATTACCTTAAAGTTTCGGAGAAAGTGAAGTTAAAAGGGTATTTGGGATCCCGTGTCTGGACTTTAACACATTAACTGCCAAAACGGCACTGGATTCGATGATGATTGCGATCCTATACTCCAGTTCTGTGGAGATTCTCTGACGAAGGAATTATAAAACACTAATTTTTAATTTTCGATTAAAATTAAATGCTTCCTTTTAATTTCCTGTTCAAAAGGTGTTATCCCACCCTGCTCCAGTTCTGACGGCTTCTGTCCTGTTGTGATATCAGTTGCTGGTACACGTTGTTTTTTGGAAGAGAAAGATCCGCATCTTCCTCCAATATCCTTTGCGCAGCATCACGGGCCAGCTGCAGGATCTGTCCATCCTGGGCAAGATTGGCAAGCTTGAGATCCATCACACCGCTTTGCTGAGTCCCTTCAATATCGCCAGGACCTCTTAGTTTCAGATCCACTTCGCTGATCTCAAAACCATCGTTGGTGCGCACCATCGTTTCCATTCTCAGCCTGCTGTCGGCGCCGAGCTTGTAACCGGTCAGCAGGATACAGTAACTCTGCTCCGCACCGCGTCCTACGCGCCCCCTGAGCTGATGAAGCTGCGAAAGTCCAAACCGTTCAGCGCTTTCAATGATCATTACACTGGCATTGGGAATGTTCACACCAACTTCTATCACTGTTGTGGCTACCATGATCTGGGTTTCACCCCTGATGAACCTTTGCATTTCAAATTCTTTCTGATCATTGCCCAGCTTCCCGTGAACAATGCTCACCTGGTACTGCGGCGGAGGAAATTCGTGTACAATATTTTCGTATCCCTGCTGCAGGTTCTGATAATCGAGCTTCTCACTTTCGGCAATAAGAGGATATACAATATAAACCTGGCGGCCCAGCTTTACCTGCTCTTTTAAAAATCCAAAAACTCGCAGGCGTTGTGTCTCCGTAAAATGCATTGTTTTAATAGGCTTGCGACCAGGAGGCAGTTCATCAATTATGCTGGTATCAAGATCTCCATACAAGGTCATTGCAAGCGTGCGGGGAATTGGTGTGGCTGTCATGATGAGCATGTGAGGAAGCGTGGTATTCTTTGCTCCAAGCTTTGCGCGCTGAGCCACCCCGAAACGATGCTGCTCATCAATCACCACCAGTCCGAGGTTCCTGAATTTAACCGCGTCTTCAATGAGCGCATGAGTACCGATGAGAATGTTAAGCTCTCCGCTTGCCAGCTTTTCGAGCATTGGCCTGCGGGCTTTGGTTTTCACCGATCCCATTAATAAACTGATAGTGATATTTGTTTTTCCAAGAAGCTGTTTGAAGGTCTCAAAATGCTGCTGGGCCAGGATCTCGGTGGGCGCCATCAAGCAGGCCTGAAAACCATTATCAATAGCAAGCAACATGCTCATTAAAGCAACCAGTGTCTTGCCGCTTCCCACGTCACCCTGTAAAAGCCGGTTCATTTGCCTGCCCGATCCCATGTCGGTGCGGATCTCACGCAACACACGTTTCTGCGCGCCGGTAAGTTCGAACGGAAGATGCTCCTTAAAAAAAAGATTAAATGCTTCACCTACTTTTTGAAAAACAAATCCCTGCACCGAATGCGCGCGCACTTTGTTTAACCTCAGCAACCTTAGCTGGATCAAAAAAAGCTCATCGAATTTGATACGGAATTGTGCCTTACGCAGCTGTTCTTCACCGGCAGGAAAATGTATGTTCCTGTATGCCTCAAATAAAGGCATAAGCGAAAGTTCTGCCGCAACATCGGCTGATTGTGTTTCTGAGAGATGCTGTGCCTGAAGCTGATTTACAAGTGCACGCTGGACCTTTCGTATCCCTTCGGTATCAAGCCCTTTGAATTTCAGTTTTTCAGTTGAATTATATACCGGCTGCAATGCTGAAAGTTCGTCCACTGCTTCCGGGGTAAAAAGCGTGATCTCGGGATGCGCCATGTTGATGCGCCCGTTAAATGCAGTTGGTTTTCCAAAAACAATATACTCCACGCCGGTTTTTAATTTCTCAGCCATCCATGTGGCTCCCTGGAACCAAACCAGCTCTATCATTCCGGACCTGTCCCTAAACAGGGCGATCATTCTCTTGCCCTGTTTTTGTCCTGCCATCTCTATGCTCTGAATGGTGCCGCGAAGCTGTACGTGCGGCATTTCTTCGGTGATGTCACGGATCAGGTGAAAACGTGTACGGTCAACATACCTGAACGGATAATACGTAAGAAGGTCGCGGTAAATAAAAATACCCAGCTCTTTCTTCAGAACCTCCGCTCTCTGGGGTCCCACCCCTTTCAAATATTCTATCGGTGTATCTAACACGGCATTTCAGCGTTTTAAAATTACTATAACGCGCCTGTTGAAACAATTAGAGCGGCGGCGGGTTTAGAAGGAGTTATACACCTAATTTTGTTAACGTTGAAACGCGTAGTTGTTATATTGATCTTTTTATTCAGCGGCAAATTTGTAAAAGCACAGTATATGGATTCGCTGGGCGATCTGTTGCGGGGCAAATATAGTCTCGACTTCAGGATCGAATCGCGGAACAGCCTTATTGATGATCAGCTGGTGAGCAGGACAGGTTTCAGGGTTGGCGCCACTTTCCGGCGTAAACTACGGTTAGGTGTTGGTGTGAGCTGGATGAATTCGCTTGTATTGAGCACTCTCCAGCCACCGGTAATTGAAAATGACACCATCGTGCATAACCTTTATGTGAAGCTCGCTTACGTATGTTATTATGCCGATGTAGTGTTTCATAAGACGAAACGCTGGCAGCTTAGTGTTCCGCTTCAATTTGGTACGGGAATGGAATGGCTGGAAGATCCTTTGAAGCCTTCTGACGAACGTCAGCAGGGAAAACATTTCCTTTTATTGTATGAACCGGGCATCACCATACAATATAAATTCTACAAATGGCTCGGCGCGGGTGCGGATGTGACTTACCTTTTTGTATTTCCAAATTCAAAAACCACCACAAGGCTGAGTTCCCAGACCTTTACGTTTAAGATCCTGTTCTGGTTCGACCAACTGTTTTACGATGTTTTTCCGAATTCGAAGATCACAAAAAGGTTCGGACCTTCATTCTGGTAAACGAAGATCTAAAAATTAAAAATTGAGAATGAAGAATTAAGAATGAAGAGGAGGTGGAAACGGGAATAAGAATTCTAAAAAAGAATTTGAAATTCTAAAGTTCAGAAACCTTAACGGCTTCAAAACATTTAATTTCTCCAGCAGTACCCATGTATTCGGCGTCCACATCAACCAAACCTACCTTTTTGATCTGTTCTTTGGTAAGTGGTTTTCCAAGCAGCCAGCGATCATCCTGTAATTTCAGGTCGATATCTTTTCCGGCAATTACCTGGTTAAGTTGTTTTTGAGTCAAAAATAGTACACAATCTTCTTCGTCTTCGCTTTCCGATATAAGCAGGGTACCCACAAGCTTCAGCTTGGGAACCTCCGGTTTGTATTTAAAATCCAGACCGCTTTGAGAGTTTATTTCAATGTAATCTATATCAGTAATGTGAATTTCGGCCATGTAGTGTAAACTTTTTGCAATTTTAGTAAATATAGGCGTGTTAAGCAATTAAAAATCTCTAAAATTTCACTATTTTCCTTCGTCAGAACGAGGCGTTAAGTGAGAAGGTGAAGCGGGTTCCTTTACCTGCGCTGCTTTCAGCCTTGATAGATTTTCCATGCGCGTCGATAATGTGTTTTACAATTGCCAGCCCTAAGCCGGTGCCGCCCTGCTCCCTGCTCCGACCCTTATCTACCCTGTAAAACCTTTCAAAGATCCTGGGCAGGTGCCTTTCATCGATGCCCTCACCGTTATCGCGGATCTCCACCACAACATCGTCCTTCAGGTAGTTGAGCTCAATGAGGGTAAGACCATCCTGGCGCCCATATTTAATGCTGTTGGCAACAAGGTTCACCAGGACCTGCCTGATCCTGAATTTATCTGCCTGCACCAGCATGGGTTTATCATATTTGCGGGCAAGTTCGAGTTTTATGTTCTTGCGCGAGGCCGTCAGCTCCAGCGAACTATACACATCCTTGCATAACAACGCAATATCAAAAACATCAATATCGAGATCCAGTGCGCCGCTTTCAAGCTGAGTGATTGTTTCAAGATCGTCGATGATGCTGATAAGCCTGTCGATACTTTTTTCTGCGCGTTTCAGATATTCCAGGTTGATCGTCTTGTCTTCCAGCCCCCCGTTTAAAAGGGTATCTACATAACCCTGGATATTGAATACAGGAGTCTTTAATTCGTGTGACACATTTCCGAGATATTCCTTGCGGTAACTGTCGAGGTTCTCAAAATGCACCACTTCCTTTTCACGCAGCTCGATAAGAAAATCCACACGCTCATCGAGACGCAGAACAGCATCCTCTTCCTCCAGCTGGTTGTATTTGCGGGGGATCTCATTGCTTGCAAATCTCTTTTTTATTTTTTCAGAGAGCGTGTTGATGTTGCGGGATACGTCGACATAATAAAAATAATAGAGAACCAGGAAACCGGAAATAAAACAAAAAAAAGTGCAGAGAAAAACGTAGGTCCATTCAACAACAAAAGGCCAGAAGAATTTAAGCAGCAGGAAACACGTGAGGCAAACAAGCAGGTTTACCAGGGCAAGAATAAATATGCGGGTGGAAATACGTTTCAATTTCTAATGTCTAATATCCAAGCTCAACTGTGTTTGGCCAAAAATAAAAAAACCCGGGGATAAGCCCGGGTTTTGAAAGGTAAATAAATTGTTATTTAGTAACGATGATCTTGCTTCTCGTTGTGCTGTTTCCGGAATCGGTCACGAAATAAATACCAGAGCTCAGACCGGAGATCTCAGCAGTATAGAGGTTTTCAGGGTTCACTGAAATGGTTTTGATCACCTGGCCCAGTTCGTTTGACAGGATAAGGGTCATTTCCGAGCTTGCTTTAATGGTGAATGTTCCACCATTTGGATTCGGGAATGCATTATACAGAACAGATCCATTTTCTGAAGAAAGGGAGAGACAGGCATCTATTTTTAGAGAGGTAGAAGATGTGCCCGTGCAGCCATTGGCATCCGTTCCGGTAACAGAATAACTGATCGTTTGAGGACTATTTCCTTTTACTGTAAAGCTTGGAGCTGTCTGATTATTGTTCCACAAATAAGTACTGGCACCGGTAACCGTTAACGTGGTGGTTTCTCCCTTACAAATAGCTTTTCTCACGGCTGTAGCTGTTATTGTAGGATTTGGATTCACAGTTACGTTCACCGAATTGGAGGCTTTGCAAAGCGAGTTATTGGCACTTACAGTAGCATCCAGAATATAAAGAGTAGAGACAAGCGGAGTAACGAAGATCTGCTGGGTGCTGCCAGGCGTGGTATTCCATGAATATGAAACTGCTGATCCGGCGGTAAGGGCAACGGCACTACCAAGGCAAACGCTCGTATTCTGGCTCACAGATATAGTGGCCTGGAAAACATTCACCGCTACAGTAGCATCGCTGGTACATCCGTTCGATCCTGTTCCAGTAACAGTGTATACATTGGATGTGGTAGGACTTAACTGGTACCCTGCTGTACTGGGACCATTTGTCCATACATACGTATTGGCGCCTCCTGCTGTAAGATTAACAGTGGATCCTATGCAGACAAGTGTTTTGCTGGCCGAAGCAGAAGTGTTTGGCGAGGCCTGCGTAACCACAACAGCGGTGCCAAGCGTTGAACATCCAAATGAATTAAATCCTAAAACATTGTATGAAGTTGAGGATTGCGGACTGACCGTAACGACGGGCTGAGAAGAAGTGAATGTAACCCAGCTGTATGTTTGCGCTCCGGTAACCGACAAGGTAGCAATATGTCCCGCACACAGGTTCGAGGGCGTGGCTATGGCGTTAATTGTAGGTACAGGATTAGCGGTGATGGAAATGGTATTGAAACCCGGACATCCGCTGCCATTATAACCTACCACTGTATAGGTCGTATTAGCCGTAGGCGCCACAATGCTCACTGAACCCGTTGTACCCTGCGGTGACCATGTGAAACCGGTCGCCCCTGCAGCTGTTATGGTAGCTGTGCTGCCTGCGCAAACAGTATTGGTGCTGCTTGAAACACCGACTGCGATTGGTGTAGTTGATACTGAAATTGTTTTTACTACTGAGGCCGATGCCGATGAACAACCCGCAACAGAACCAATAACCGTGTAGTTGCCTGTGGAGGTAGGTGAGAAATTCACACCATTGGTAATACCGCCGGACCATGCAAAAGAGCTCGCGCCGGTAGCGGTCAATGCTACAGTCTGACCTACACAGATATGTGTGCTGGTGGCAGCAACACTTAAAGTAGGTGCACCTGCAGGACAGCTGATATTAACTTTATAATCTTCTGTTTCCCCGTATCCGCTTTGTGGGTAATCGCCACAGGCATCACTTCCTGTCCAGGTATTACCGTATCCGCATCTCAGGCGCATAGCCATACCATTTGCAATAACTGCAGTATAAGGGATTAAAATACTTCCCGAATGACTGGTACCTGCTGCACTGGAAGAAAATACCATCTCGGTGGATGCATAAATTCCATCATTATTCAGATCGATCCAGATGGCGAAGCCCTGGCTCCAGGTGCCCCCGCCTACTGAGGCTGAGAATGCGTAAGAGTTACCGATCACAAGATTCCATACCGGGGATATGAACGAACCATATCCATTGGTGCTGCAACCGGAGCTACCAGTTGAGGCAATGCTGTTCAGGGTAAATGCATCTATCTTATCACCAAAAGATGCACAGTCATTTAATGGCGCAGACGTGATCGAACACTGGGATTTTAAACCCGTGGCAACCAGGCTGCATATTAAAAAAGTAAAAATTGCTTTCATTTTCAAGGTATTAGGGTATTTCAAAATTAACTAAAAATTTAATAAGAATTAACGGCCCTTATATTAAATGAAAAATCCCGGCAGGTCATGCCGGGATTCAACTTATGAATGATTGTTTACAAAAGATCAGCTCGCAAGCACAATTACCTTATTGCGTAATACTTCCACTACTCCACCTTTAACGGCAAATTCGTGACGGGTGTTGTTGGCTTCTGTAAGTTCCACATTGCCGGCTTTTAAAGTAGCGATCATGGGAGCATGATTATCAAGCACTCCAAAGCTACCTTCACTGCCAGGGAAAATGGCGGACTTCACATCTCCTTCAAAAAGTTTTTTGTCAGGGGTGATTATCTCTAGTTTCATCTTTCTTTAATTAAATTTAATCGGCGCTTAATTTATCTGAAGAATATTTTGTCAGATAATAATTAAGAGTTGCCAGATCTTATTTTGCTTCAGCAAGGATCTTTTTACCTTTTTCAATAGCTTCTTCAATGGTTCCAACCAGGTTGAATGCAGCTTCCGGGTATTCATCCACTTTTCCATCAAGGATCATATTAAATCCTTTGATAGTGTCTTCGATGTTTACGAAAACACCTTTAAGACCTGTGAACTGCTCAGCTACGTGGAAAGGTTGTGAAAGGAAACGCTGAACACGACGTGCGCGTGATACTACCAGCTTATCTTCTTCACTTAACTCATCCATACCAAGGATAGCAATGATATCCTGGAGTTCCTTGTAACGCTGAAGGATCAGCTTCACATTCTGAGCGCAGGTATAATGTGCATCACCTAAAACTGCTGCTGATAAGATCCTTGAAGTAGAATCGAGAGGATCCACCGCAGGGTAAATACCTAACTCAGCGATCTTACGGCTTAATACTGTTGTAGCATCCAGGTGAGCGAAAGTTGTTGCAGGAGCCGGGTCAGTCAAGTCATCGGCAGGTACATATACCGCCTGAACTGAAGTGATGGAACCTTTTTTAGTTGAAGTGATACGTTCCTGCATCACACCCATTTCGGAGGCAAGAGTTGGTTGGTAACCTACGGCGGAAGGCATACGGCCTAACAGGGCGGATACTTCAGAACCAGCCTGGGTAAAACGGAAAATATTATCGATAAAGAAAAGGATATCACGGCCACCTTGTGCTGAACCATCTCCATCACGGAAATATTCAGCCATTGTTAGTCCTGATAAAGCCACACGAGCACGTGCTCCTGGAGGCTCGTTCATCTGTCCGAATACGAAAGATGCCTGTGATTTTTCAAGTTCCTTGGTATCCACTTTAGAAAGATCCCATCCGCCTTCTTCCATTGAATGTTTGAAAGCGTCACCGTATTTTACGATGCCTGATTCGATCATCTCACGAAGAAGGTCATTTCCTTCACGTGAACGCTCGCCTACACCTGCAAATACAGAGTAACCAGAGTGACCTTTAGCGATGTTATTAATAAGCTCCTGGATAAGTACTGTTTTACCTACACCGGCACCACCGAACAAACCGATCTTACCACCTTTTGCATAAGGTTCGATAAGGTCAATTACCTTGATACCTGTGAACAGAACTTCAGTAGCAGTTGAAAGATCTTCAAAACGTGGGGGTTCGGCGTGGATAGCACGACCACCTTCGTTGCTTACAGTGTTGATACCATCAATGGCTTCTCCAACTACGTTAAACAAACGGCCTTTTACTTTTGCGCCGGTAGGCATTTTAATAGGACTTCCGGTAGATACTACTTCCATCCCGCGGTATACACCGTCGGTTGAATCCATCGCGATAGTGCGGACAGTGTCCTCACCCACGTGTTTTTGTACCTCCAGGATCAGCTTCTGATCACCGCGTGTGATCTCGAGAGCATCCAATATATTTGGTAAAGTGCCGCCTTCGAGGTCGAAGCGCACGTCAATTACCGGACCAATAACCTGTGCAATTTTGCCAATTTGTTTAGACATGTGATAATCTTCTAGTTTTTTCGAGCGCAAAGGTAGTGTTTTAATTTAATTGATCGAAAATAAGTGGGCGATTTATTAAGGGCTTTTTAACACAAGATTTGGTTTAGATTCAGGGTTCACACTTACTCCGTAAAAATTTCTTACATTAACGTATAATTTACTCTAAACTTCTGTTTATGAGATCGCCTCCGATCGTCTCTTTAATACTTTTATTCCTATGGGTAGGATCCGGCAAGGCACAAAACGAGGTCACTAAATGGTATTTTGGAAATAATGCAGGTCTGGACATGATGACCACCCCACCCACAGTCTTAACAAACGGGCAGATCATAACAGTGGAAGGCGTAGCATCGATTTCGGATGCCGCCGGCAATCTGCTGTTTTATACCGATGGAGTAAAGATCTGGGACAAAACTCACAATACAATGGCCAACGGAACCGGATTAACCGGCAACTCTTCCTCAACTCAGTCAGGCATCATTGTGCGTAAGCCCGGGAGCAGCACTATTTATTATGTATTTACGCAGGGAAGTACGGCCGCCCTTGCTTACTCAACTGTGGACATGACCCTTGCGGGAGGAAACGGTTCTGTAACTGTAAAAAACACAACCCTGGCACTTACCTCGACCGAAAAACTGACTTCAGCCTGGCATTTCAATGGTACAGATGTGTGGGTGATGAGCCATTTGAATAATTCAACCGACTATGTGAGCTTTCTTGTTACTTCAGCAGGCGTTACTCATACGCCTGTTGTAAGTTCTATAGGTACAGCCGGAAGCTGGGTCCTCGGATATCTGAAAGTTTCACCTAATGGAGCTAAAATAGCTGCAGCACTGCATGGGCAAGGAAGCTTTGAAATTTGTGATTTTGATAACAGCACCGGAATGATGTCCAACCCCCTTAACCTTGGAACAGGATTTGGATACGCTTACGGTTGCGAATTTTCACCGGACAATACCAAACTTTATGGGGCACGGGAACTTAGTTCTTCGGTTTACCAGTGGGACCTTTGCCAGGCAACCCCGTCGGCTATTGTAGCTTCACAAAATACCGTTGCCACTGCAACAGGAGCCCTCGAGCTGGGTGCATTCCAGCTCGCCCCTGATGGCAAAATATATATTGCAAGGTATGCCGACACGTGCCTGGCCACAATTGATAACCCTAATGTGTATGGCGTTAACTGCAATTTTGTGAACAAATCAGTGGGATTAATGGGTAAGAAATGCCAGTTAGGTTTACCTAACTTCATATCGTCTTTACTGGCACCTCCACCACAGTTCACGGTAACAATTGGCACCAGCAGCAATGTTATCGGGTGTATGAGTGCTTCCTTTACTTCACCTCCAACTTCCACTGCTGTTGTGCCTGGCTGTAGTTCTCTTAGCTGGTCTGTCAGCTCTATTCTTTGGGATTTCGGTGATCCCAATTCAGGTTCAAATAATAATACGACGCAGTTGCATCCTCTTCATATGTTCAGCGGCATAGGCACTTATACTGTATCGATGATCGTCTTTTACAGCAATAATACCACCGACACCGTGCAGCAGGTTCTTAATATTACTACGCCCTGCATTTCGGTTAAAAGTAATTCCATCACCTGCGCCACGCTGGGAACCGCCACGGTAACAGCTACAGGTGGCTTAGGCCCCTATTCGTACACCTGGATGCCGGTAATGCAAACGGGATCTGTAGCCACAGGCTTAAAGCCCGGCACTTACACTGTGACAGTATTTGATCAGGGAAAAAATTATACGTACAGTGCTCAAACAGTCTTCAACTCCCTTATACCACTTTCCGGTGTCTCGTCAATACAATCCAGCGTTACCTGTTTCGGTGCCAAAAGTGCAACGGGAACCATCACTAATTTTTCCGGTGGCTCTGGTTCAGAATCTTTTATATGGACAAACGGATCAATAACCTATACATCGCCTGTTACAACGAGCCTTAGCGCGGGTTTATGGACAGTAACTGCAACCGACAAATTAACAGCATGTAAAGTATCCGAGGTTTTTTATATCACGCAACCTTCTTCCATCACCATAAACATTACTCCCAGTTCATATACTGCCTGCCAGGGAAACTCTATTTCTTTCACTGCTACGGCAACCGGAGGCCACGCACCATTTTTATTCCAATGGTCAGGAGGTGCCACAACACAAACGCTTGCAGTGAGCCAGTCTTCACCAGGTACATTTAATCATTCAGTTACTGTAACCGATTTAACGAATTGCAATAACACTCAAACCATAGCAGTTAATTTTATTAAAAATCCCGTATTTACTGTCACAAACGCTTCAATCTGTCCCCTGCAAACAGGCACCATCAGTGTTTCCGGCGCCACCAGCTATACGTGGACCGGGGGAGGAACAGGAAATACTTTTTCCCATAATCCTGTTCAAACGAGCGTTTATAATTTTACAGGTGCCGCGCTTGGCTGTACAAACGTGGGTAGCGGGACAATAATTTTAAAGCCAATTCCAAGTCCCGGTATCAGCAGCAATTCGCCCCGGTGCAACGGACAGAGTCTGCAGCTGTTTGCAACAGGTGGTTTAAATTATAAATGGGACGGTCCCCAGGGATATTATGCAGTTGCGCAGAATCCCGTTATTTCAATTTCAAGCCCTGCCAATAGCGGAGTTTATAACGTTACGGTTACCTCAGCAAATTCCTGTACTGCCGCTATCAGTCATACCGTAGTTGTACATCAAACACCAACTGTTATAGCGCTTGGCAGTACTGTATGTACTCAATCCCCGCTTACTTTCACTTCTTCTGCGGCACAGGCTGCTTCATACAGCTGGACTGGTCCCCAGGGATTTTCATCCTTTCAGCAAAACCCAACCATTAATACCTCAGCAGTAAACATGAGCGGTTATTATACCGTGAAAGTTACAAGCGCACCCGGCTGTACCAACACAGCGGTGGCACACGCAAGTGTAGTGGCCAAACCCGTTGTCAAGGTCAACACAAACAGTCCCCAATGTGCAGGGCAACAATTAGTATTGAACGCTTCAGGTTCTACCGGTGGGATCTCTTATATGTGGGTTGGCCCCAACGGATTTGTCGCAACTGCAATTACCACTACGCTTACAAACGTTTCGGTGCTTGAAAGTGGAGTGTACACACTAAGCATTACAACAGGACCATGCATCAGCACCATTCAGCAACAGGTGGTTGTAAATCCATTGCCTGTGATCCAATTAACCAGCAACAGTCCGGTTTGCGAAGGCAAAACATTAAACATGAACGCTGATGCCCCGGGATTCAATATTGTCGGATACGTCTGGAATGGCCCCTCCGCATTTTATTCGGTTTCTAAATCCCCGCTCATCGCTAATATTAAAAAGTCAAATGAAGGGAATTACAATTTACAGGTAAAGGATATTAATAATTGTAACTCTTCCGCAGTGTTACCGGTAAGTGTTTTAGAGAATCCAACGATCACTGCCCTCAGCACAACAGTATGTCTCAACAATTCTGCAACAGTCAGCGCCATCGGTGCTGTCGCTTATCAGTGGTATGGACCATTTCTTAATATATCACAGGGAATTGATGCAGTTATTGGAAAAGCGTCTTTTGTTGCACCTCAAGTATACCTTGTGGTTGGAACCGCGGCAAATGGTTGTACTGCGACAGCTCAATCGTTTGTGCACACACGATCGTTGCCTGTGCCTTCGATCTCTGTTTACCCCCGAACCACAGTTTGCCGTAACGAAACAGTCACACTTACAGGCAGTGGAGGTTCAATGTATGCCTGGAAAGGACCTGATAAAATTATTGCTTCGGGCAAAGAAATCACTTTGAAGATGATCTCAGTTTCTTATTCGGGCGCTTACCTGCTTACTGTCACCGACGGTTTTAATTGCAATGGCTCGGCAAGCACAGAGATCCGCGTAAATGAACTTCCTCAGGGCACTCTCTCCGAAAATCATAACCCTCATTGCGTGCCTTTTTGTGACACACTCATGTTTCAAAATCCAAACCCTTCTGCACCGGTAAAAGTGAAGTGGAAGCTCGACAATACTACAATTGATGCCAAAGATTTTTATCACTGCTTTACCCGTCCTGGCGATTACAAGATCCAGGCATTGATCACAGATACAATTACCGGATGCAAAAATGATCCTGTGTTTTTTATCAGCGCTTATGCCAACCCGGTTGCCGATTTTGAATGGAACCCTTTGAAACCAATTGAAGGAGATGACCCGGTGATATTTTTAAATAAAACCACTCCTGATAATATCACCGCTTCGTGGTTTTATTTTGACAATTTAAACAAGGAAAAACAAAACCTCAATTCATCCTGGACCTTTAACGAGGCAGGTATTTATCCCGTTGCTATGATAGTTACCAGTTCAGAAGGCTGTTCAGACACCATTGTAAAAAACGTGGTTGTAGAGCCTGATTTTGCGATCTACATTCCAAATGCGTTCACCCCCGACAACAACAATAACAACGAGGTTTTTATTCCTGTTTTAAGAGCTGTGAAATTCTTCGATATGAAGGTATATGACCGATGGGGAGAGCTTCTCTTTTCTACTATGGATCAGCAAAGAGGATGGGACGGAACATTTAAGGGCGAGAAATGCAAAGTTGACACCTATGTTTATAAGATCTCTTTAACCACATTAAACGGCGAAAATAAATCATACACGGGAACTGTTATCCTGTTACAGTGAGAATTCAATTTACATTTTAATTAAAAATTTAACAGTCTGCAATTTCTTCCGGATGGTTTGCTGTTCCGGTTTTTATCATGAAAAATTTTCCTACATTAACAAAAAATATCACCCTAATAAAAACTTAATGAGAACACTTCTACTTCTTCTGATCGCTTTTTTAATTCAAAATGCATCATTATCCGCGCAAAACGAGGTAAGCAAATGGTATTTCGGGATGAATGCCGGTCTCGATTTTATGACAACGCCTCCAACCCCTCTTACCAACGGTATGATCAATACAATTGAAGGAGTAGCCACCATAGCTGATAAATCCGGAAACCTTTTATTTTACACCGACGGTTCCACCATATGGGATAAAAATCATGCAGTAATGACCAATGGTACCGGGCTTACAGGAAATTCATCCTCTACCCAGTCAGGTATTATTGTAAGAAAACCAGGCAGCAACACCATTTATTACGTATTTACACAGAGCATTGGCCAGGTGCCGTTATCTTATTCTGAAGTTGACATGACGCAGGCCGGGGGCTTAGGAGCAGTAACAGTAAAGAACACAACCGTTGTGCTTACCAACACCGAAAAACTTACCTCAGCCTGGCATTGCAATGGAAAAGATGTGTGGGTGCTTACTCATATGAATAATTCCAACGACTTTCATGCTTACCTGGTAACTTCCGCAGGGGTAAATACCACACCTGTGATCTCGTCGGTGGGTACAGGAAACGACTGGAACCTCGGTTATCTGAAAGTATCTCCCGACGGGACGCGCCTGGCTGCTGCAATTCACTCACAGGGCAAATATGAGGTGTATGATTTTGATAACACCACCGGAATCGTCACCAATCCTATAATGATCGGATCAGGATTTTTAAATGCATATGGCTGCGAATTTTCACCCAACAGCAGGTTATTGTATACATCATCCGAGTCGGACAAACATATTTATCAATACGACATTTGTGGTACCAGCTCAGCAGCTATCGTGGCATCACAAAATACTGTGGGACTCGGAACCGGACCTGACCTGTATGAATTTGGAGCTCT
Organism: uncultured bacterium; assembly: GCA_966211905.1. Lineage (GTDB taxonomy): Bacteria > Bacteroidota > Bacteroidia > B-17B0 > Aurantibacillaceae > Aurantibacillus. Next base: position 38,574 of record CBIHOL010000015.1, on the reverse strand, counting down.
GCAACTCGGCCCTGATCAAAAGATCTACATTGCAAGATATACTGATGATTCACTTAGTACGATAGACAATCCAAACGTATATGGACCAGGCTGCAACTTTGTAAATAAGTCACTAAGTCTCGGAGGTAAAAAATCCACTCTAGGCTTGCCTAACTTTGTTGCTTCCCTGTTAGTTCCATCACCAGTGTTCACTTACTCCACAAGCTGTAATGAATCAACTTTTACAGCTCCCACTGTTACGTCTGCAGTTGGCGGGTGTAATGGAACTACGGTTACTACAGCCACGTACAACTGGAATTTCGGAGACCCGGGATCAGGGCCTTCAAATACCTCAACGCAGCAGAATCCGGTCCACCAGTTTTCATCTTCAGGAACTTTCACAGTAGCTCTCTCAGTCTCGCGTCCGTGTGGTGGAGCTGATACAGTTAAGAAAGTGATCACCACCTCCAGCATTACATTTTCAGCATCGGGAACAAGCACCATCTGTTCAGGTAATTCAACTACTCTCACGGCAAGCGGTGCCTCTACTTATAGCTGGGATAACGGAATGCAGGGACCACTGATAGTAGTTAAACCCACACAAAGCACGTATTATATAGTTTATGCATTTAACGCCGACAGCACCTGCAAGGCGCACCAGATCCTGCATGTAAATGTTTTACGATGTGTGGGAATAGAAGAGCAGGATGGCCTGCTTTCATTTATGGCGTATCCAAATCCTAATTCAGGTCTGCTTCATATCGAAACAGGCGCAACAGGAACGCTGGAAATCTTTAACCAGCTGGGCGCTGTTACGATGAGAAAAGAAGTCGGAGCCGGGCAGCAAACGGTAGATATTTCAGCATTAAGTTCTGGTTTTTATTACGTGAAGTTCAGCAATAGCAAGACCTGCAAAACCATGCGCCTGGAGAAGACCGAATAAACGTTCAGTAATAAAGTGAGAGGGAAGTGTTGTCAGGAATTTTAAAAAATAGTGTAAAGTCCCAATTTTAATACCTTTAAGTAAATGAAAACACCTTTTGTTATGCCAGGAAAAAATCAATTCATCGTACTGCTGACAATTTTAACTTTATCAGCCGTAGGTCAGAACCAGGTCAGTAAATGGTATTTCGGCAACAATGCCGGCCTCGACTTCATGACAACACCTCCCACAATATTAACCAATGGACAGATCAGCACAACCGAAGGAGTCGCCACGATAGCCGATGCTGCGGGAAATCTGCTGTTCTATACAGACGGCGTGAAGATCTGGGATAAGACCCATGCGGTTATGAGTAATGGAACGGGACTAACCGGCAATCCGTCATGCACGCAATCGGGGATCATAGTTCGCAAACCCGGAAGCAACACCATTTATTACGTTTTTACGCAGGGCGCAACAGCACCTCTTGCTTATTCCACTGTAGATATGACGCAGAACGGTGGAAACGGCGCGGTAACAATTAAAAACACAACGCTCGCGATCAATAATACTGAGAAGCTTACTTCTGCCTGGCATTGCAATGGTACCGATGTGTGGATCCTTACACATAATAACATGTCGAAAGATTTTCTGGCATTCCTGGTTACATCGGCAGGAGTAAATCCCGTTCCTGTTATCTCTTCCACCGGAACCGGAGGCGACTGGAACCTGGGACATTTAAAAGTATCGCCTGACGGTACCAGGCTCGGGGCCGCTATGCATGCACAGGGAAAATTTGAGGTGTTTGATTTCGACAACACCACCGGAACAGTTTCAAATCCTATTCCACTTGATTCGGGATTAACGTACGCTTACGGCTGCGAGTTTTCGCCTAACAGCAAATTATTTTATGGAACAAGAGAGCTTGACCCGCAAATTATCCAGTGGGATGTATGTGGCAGCAGCACTGCAGCTGTCGTAGCCTCCCAAAATACTGTCGGCTTCGGTACGGGAATGACAGAATTTGGAGCGATGCAGCTAGGACCTGATCAGAAGATCTATATCGCCAGGTATATTGATGGTTACCTTAGCACACTCGATAATCCGAATGTGTATGGCTTAGGATGTAATTTCGTTAACCAGTCGCAAAGCCTTGGCTCTAAAAAATCAACACTTGGTCTGCCGAATTTCGTCGCTTCATTGTTTGTACCGGCCACTCCGGCATTCAGTTACTCCACAAGCTGCAACGAATCACAATTCAGTGTTCCCACGGTCACATACTCCGCCGGGGGATGTAACGGTACGGTAACCACCGCGGCCTACAACTGGAATTTTGGTGACGTCGGATCCGGCGCTGCAAATACATCGAACCTCCAGAATCCAACTCATAACTTTTCCTCTTCCGGAACCTTCACCGTGCTTCTTGCGGTATCACGTCCATGCGGGGGCGCTGACACTGTAAAACAGGTACTCACTACTTCCAGTATCACTTTTTCGGCATCAGGAACCAGCACCATCTGTTCGGGGAATTCAACCACCCTTACTGCCAGCGGTGCTTCTACTTATAGCTGGGATAACGGTATGCAGGGTCCCCTGATAGTAGTAAAACCCACACAAAGCACCTACTATATAGTTTATGCATTTAACGCAGACAGTAGCTGCAAGGCGCACCAGATCCTCCATGTAAATGTTTTAAAATGTGTAGGAATAGAAGAGCAGGATGGCCTGCTTTCATTTACGGCATATCCGAATCCAAATTCGGGTTTACTGCAGATCGAATCCGGAGCCACTGGTACGCTGGAGATCTTCAACCAGCTAGGCGCAATTACTTTAAGAAAAGAAGTTGGAGCAGGTAAACAATCAGTGGATATCTCCGAATTAAGTGCTGGTTTTTATTACGTAAAATTCAGCAACAGCAAGACTTGCAAAACCATGCGACTGGAGAAGATCAAATAAATTTTTACATTCTAACTTATCACTAATATAAAGTCACCCCGATCATGTCAAAAAAAATATACGTTTTCGCCATCCTGATATTTTTAAAATTATCAGCAATCAGTCAGAATGAAACCAAGATCTGGTACTTTGGAAGCAATGCCGGTCTCGATTTTAATACAACGCCACCAACAGTGTTAACTAACGGTCAGCTTAGCACGGCGGAGGGATGCGCCAGTGTTGCCGACATGTCGGGAAACCTTATGTTTTACACTGACGGCATTAAAGTATGGGACAAGACTCATGCAATAATGGAGAACGGGAACGGAATGTTCGGCGATCCATCGTCCACACAATCTGCGCTGATCGTTCAAAAACCGGGCAGCCCGCACATTTACCACATATTTACAATGGGTTGCTGCCAGGGATCTCTTTATTACTCCACAGTTGACATGACACTGGCAGGAGGAAACGGATCAGTGACAGTAAAAAACACACCTGTGTACACCGGTCAATGCACAGAAAAACTCACCGCAGCTCGGCACAGTAACTGCACTGACATCTGGATCCTGACACATGACATGTCAAACTCCAATTTCAGGGCTAACCTGGTTACCGCTACCGGCGTTTCAACCGGCGGCACTGTTTCAACCATTGGGACCTCTCACGGTGATTATGTAGGATGTATGAAAGTTTCACCCGATTCTAAAAGAATAGGGCTTGCCATTTCAAATTCACAGGAATCACTGGAGCTGTACGACTTTGATAACACAACCGGGGTTGTTTCAAATTCACTTGTATTAGCTTCCCACGATGGCTTACCATATGGCATCGAGTTTTCGCAGGACGCCAGTAAATTTTACTGCGCTACATACAGTGGAAATAAACTGCATCAATATGATCTCTGCGCTGGCAGTAACACTGCAATTGCAGCTTCGCACTTCACTTTGCCTGCAAACGGCTCATTTGGCACCATGCAGTTGGGACCTGATGGCAAGATCTATATTTCGCGCCTCTACACCTCCACTTTATCAGTGATCAATAATCCTAACAATTATGGCAGCAGCTGCAATTATGTGGATTACGCGATCGATGTATCTCCTAAAAGTCTCCAGTATGGTTTGCCGAACTTTTATTCGGTACTCAAAACTGTACCTGCCCCGCCATTTACTTATTCGATCAATTGCGGTACTTCCGATTTTTTTGCTCCTTCCTTTGCAGGAACGTACACCAATGTTGGTTGCACATCAACAGGCTATTCAGTTACCGGTGTCACCTGGGACTTTGGTGATCCTTCCACCGGTGCGGCCAATGTAAGCAATCAGTCGCATGCCACACACGCGTTTTCAGCATCCGGATCTTATACAGTTAAGCTCATTTACAATTACAGTTGCGGAGGCGGCGCTGATACCGTGCGCCAGACTGTAGTTCAGGGCGCAACAGGACTGCAACTTTCAATTACCGGTGCGCAGCAGATCTGCGCCGGGAATTCAGTTACCCTCACAGCAGGAGGGGCGGACACTTATAGCTGGAGCACGGGCGCGCAAACTTCATCCGTAGTATTAACTCCAAATGCGTCGATGTATGTTACCCTTTACGGCAAAAAATCTGATGGATCTTGTCTTTCTCAAACCTTTGTTCATGTGCAGGTAAACAAGTGCACGGGCATAGAGGAACTTGCCGCTCACGGTACTCACCTTTATCCTAATCCCACCACCGGAAGGCTCACCATAGAATCTGCTGAAGACCTGGAGATACAGGTGCTATCGCTGCTTGGAGATCACGTTACCACTATAAATATTTCTGCACCGAAAGAAGTGGTTGACCTTGGCGCACTGGCACCGGGCATGTACCTCCTGAAGGTGAAAGGCAAGGATTTCGACCGCATGGTAAGGATCCAGAAACAGGAATAAGATCTGCGGCTTTTCCTTTTTTTTTCAAAACTAAATGGTGGCATTCCGCTACCAGGCTGACATTCGACGGTGTGACCGTTGTTTTGAGCTAAATGCGTTGCATGATACTCTGCTGCTATAAAAAGAAGTGTAATTTTGCATTGTGCTTACCATACAACACACAGAACACTTCAGGATAGAGTCACCTTCCATTGCTACCATCGGTACTTTTGACGGCGTTCATCTTGGTCACCAGAAAATTCTTTCGCGACTGAGACAGTTAAAAGAAGAAACGGGCTTACAGACCGTTGTTCTTACCTTTGAGCCACATCCGCGTAAAGTATTGTTTCCTGAGCAAAAAGATCTGAAACTCCTTACTCTCGTTGAGGAAAAGCTGGCATTGCTCGAAAAATACGGAGTGGATATCGCCGTAGTATATCCATTCTCTATGAAGTTTGCGTCGCTCGATTCTGAAGCTTATATCGAACAGATCCTGAAAAAAGGACTCAACGTTAAACACCTTGTTATAGGATACGATCATAAGTTTGGTCAGAAACGCAGCGGTAACATCGACGTGCTAAAACAATTTTCGGAGGCTTATGGATTTGCTGTTGAAGAAATAAGCGCACGCGACATCGACAATATCGCTGTAAGCAGCAGCAAGATCAGGAAAGCGCTTGAAGAGGGGAACCTGAAGCAGGCTTCGGAATTCCTGGGCCATCATTATTTTTTGAACGCGGTTGTGATAAAAGGGAAACAACTGGGTCGTACACTTGGATATCCCACGGCAAATCTGAAACCAGAAAGTCCTGAAAAATTACTTCCTAAAATTGGCGTTTATTTCGTGGAAGTGATCGTTAACGAAAGATCGTATCACGGTATGCTTAACATTGGCACAAATCCCACTACGGATAGTGACGATCAGATAAAAACAGAAGTGCACCTCTTTGATTTTGATTCAGACATTTACGGAAAAAGCGTGCAGCTAAATTTTATTAAACGACTGAGAGATGAGAAGAAATTCAGTAATTTACAGGAGCTAACCAAAGCACTCGACGAAGATAAACGATCATGCCTTCAACTGATGCGCGAATACATATGAGGATCTGCACTTACATTTTGTTACTCGTTTTCACGGCCACTATTGCCAATGCTCAACATGACCTTCTCGATTCTGTTACCCTGGCAACTTACCAGGAATACACCGACCTTGATGAGGCAATGAAAAATCCTGCCGACGTTGTAAAGCTGAACCTTAAAAGGAAAAAACTGAAGGGATTTCCCAAGGAAGTGCTGGAAATGAAAAACCTGCAATACCTTGATGTCAGCAAGAATAATATCAAAGAGCTCCCCGATTCCATTGTCACATTAAACAAGCTGCAGTACCTGCTGGTGAGTCGAACCGGTCTTGAACGATTACCTGTGAACATAGGGCGGTTGAAAAATTTAAAGCACCTCAATGTAAATCAGAATGAGATCAGCGTGCTTCCGTACAGCATTGGAGACCTGGAAAATCTTGAAGTTGCAGACCTTTGGAGCAACAACCTCGATTATTTTCCTGAATCCATGGCGAAGCTCAAGAACCTTAAGTGGATGGACCTCCGCAATATCCTGATACCGCAGGAACACCAGGATAACATACAAGCCATGTTGCCCGAAACGGTGATCCATTTTAGTCCTCCCTGCCAGTGCTCCTGGTAATTCACTATCGGTATTTACCCTGATCTTTTTCTCCCCGCCCTCCTGAAATGATGACCTGACTCATCTTTAAACACCTGCCTATTAATAAGTTTGACGGCTGGCGGCCTTTCCGCGCGCGATTTATTGCAAATTTTATAGGTAAATAAATCTCACAACCATGGGCAGGATGAAAAAAAACTATGCAATAATTTTCGTGCTATGTATTTTAAGCATTTATGCCAGTTCGCAATCACGAAGTGTGATGGAAGACCAGGGTTATGAGCAGCTTAATATTGGTGATTATGAAGCGGCTTATTATACTTTTGATAAGCTCAATAAAAAGTATCCCAAAGAAATGGATTACGAATTCAAGCTTGGCATTGCGGCCTTGAACTTCGGAGAGAAAAAAGAACGGGCCATTGAGATCTTTCAATCCATAAAAACCAAATACAAGACCACTGAATCGGAGATCTACCTGGGAAAAGCCTATCACCGTAATTATAAATTCGATGAGGCTATCATCATCCTGCAGCCATTGCTTGAGACCCTCGAGAAAAGTAAGAAAAAAGAGGACCGGGATAATATTCCTGAAGTGAAACTGGTACTTAAGAATTGTTTGAACGGAAAATTCCTTATTCAGAATAAAGTCGTGGCCGAGATCCAGAACATTGGTCCGCCTATTAACACTAACGAAGTGGAAGGGGTGCCAGTGATCACTGCCGACGAATCGATGATGATCTTTACCTATCTCGGGAAAAAAAGTCTTGGTGGAAAATTAAATGCCGAAATGCGTTACGATCCAAACGGCTCATACCTGACAGATATCTATGTGAGCTATAAGGACTCTGCTACAGGGCAATGGAAAAAGCCTGTCGCTCTTGAAACAGTGAACAGTAAGGGTAATGATGCCGCCATAGCATTGTCACCCGATGGATTGACCCTGTTCACGTTCCTCAGTAACAATGAAAACGAAGGTGATATTCTTGTAAGCCAGCTAACCGGAACGGTGTTCTCTCCCCCTACCCCATTAAATGGAAATATCAATACCCCTGAATACTGGGAAGGGTCGTGTTCCATTTCTGCCGATGGTAAATATTTTTATTTTTCCAGCGAAAGACCCGGAGGGCTGGGAGGTCGTGATATCTGGGTATGTGAAAAAAAGGAGGGCGACTGGGGTCCGGCTGTGAACCTGGGTCCTTCTATCAACACGGAGTATGATGATGACGCGCCTTTTATTCATGCTGACGGCATCACTTTGTTTTTCAGCTCGAAAGGTCACACGAGCATCGGAGGATACGATATTATGTTCTCCATTAAAAATGGTGCCGAATGGACTGAACCAAAAAGCATGGGCATTCCTTTGAATACTACTGAAGACGATAGTTATTACGTTATTAATTCAAAAGGCGATAAAGGATTTTTCAGCAGTACACGAACTGGTTCCGGCGGTTTTGGCAGCCAGGATATTTACATGGTCACACCGGGCATCCTGGGTGAGAAGCCAGTTGTGGCGCTGCTTAAGGGAACAGTGTACGGGAATGAAAAACCAATTGAGGCAAGGATCGACGTAATTAAATCTTCGGTGCAGGAAAATATCGGCCCCTATTTTTCAAACGCTGCAACAGGCAAATATCTGACAGCTCTTAGTCCCGGATTTTTATACCGTATTATTGTGAGTGCTGATGGATATGATCCTGTGCAGGAAGAAATGGACATTTCATCTCTTGAGAAGTTCATTGATCAGAACAAGGATTTTTACCTGTACAGCAAGGAATTCTCTCCCTCACCTGAACTGGCTGCTAAAAAAGCCCAGCAGGACCTTTCGCTTGTTGCTGTAAAAGCTGCCGCTACCAAAAAGGACGAGCCTGTAGCGAAAGTGGATCCACCAAAGGAACCGGAAACAATAAAGGAGCCTGAAACTGTAGCCCTTGTTCCGGTTAAAACACCTGAACCTGAAAAAACACCGGAGCCAGAACCAGAACCTGAAAAGAAACCGGAGCCTGAACCAGAGCCTGTAGTTAAAACAGAACCAAAACCCTGTGACGGTGATTTCAGGGATCTTTCAGAACTAAAAGGAAAATCGCTGAACGATCATGTGAACTATAAAAAGCTACTGTCGATCGCCGGCAACTATTGCGCAGAGAACCTTGTTTTTACGGTGCAGATAGGAGCTTATAAAAAACCACAGAACTTTAAATACAGCAAGGTGGAAGAGCTTGGAAAAGTAAACTCCATTAATTTTCCGGACAGTATTACCAGGTTCACACAAAATGAATACAATACCCTGAAGCTCGCGGAAAAACACAGGCAAAAACTAATTGGCAAAGGAATAAAAGACGCGTGGATAGTTGCATATGTAGGCGAGCGACGATATACGCTTGAAGATTTTATAATGCTGGATTTCCTTAGCAGACCAGTCAACTAGGGTTCCGGGTTGTAGTTCGGTAACACACGTCAACTTAACCACAAAGGCAGCAAGCTGCCTCACAAAGAGTTTAGGGTAACACACGTTGCACAACGGACACAGCGTAGAACAGGTTTCGGTCGAGGTCTTACGCACGGCGTCACTCCAGTGAACACGAATGACACCAATTTCAGTAATACTCTAATTAATGGTGATTAACACGAATTAAGAACAGATTTCTCGTTCTGTTTTTCGGGTTGTCGGATCGCCCCCTGTTAATGTCGTTAACAGGTCTTCACTCTCAGCAGATGAGTCGTACCTTGTGGTAAACTTTTGCTATGGAAAATTACACGTTGCCGGAGAATATTAAAGTGCTTTACAAAACAGCTACTTCATTTCCCGAAGGTGTTTTAGCTGCTCATCAATTTTTGCATGCACTGGTGCCCTACTCCACCAAACGGAGATATTTCGGATTGTCGCGGCCCGAAAATGGCAACATCCTTTATCATGCAGCGATGGAAGAAATGGAAAAAGGAGAAGCGGAAAAATTTAAGTGTAGCACCATGGAAATCAAAAAAGGGAATTATGTCTATATCGATATCAAAGACTTTATGAAAGATATTCCCTCGATCCAGAAAGCTTTTAATGAACTGCTAAAACATCCAAAGCTCGATCCGCAGGGTTACTGCCTGGAGTGGTACCTCAGCCAGGAGGATGTGCGGTGTATGGTTCGGGTTATCACGTGATTCCGGGTTTCGGGTTGATGTTCGGTAACACACGCCCGCTTAACCACTCCAAAGGAGTCCTTCGGACAAAGGCAGCAAGCTGCCTCACAAAGAGTTCTGGGTAACACACGATCACAACGGACACAGCGAAGAACAGGTGTCCTGTTTCTGGTTCCGGGTTTCGGATTTCGTGTTCCAGGTTGCGTGTGTTGATTTTCGGGCTCTCTTCTTTTTTGCAGATTTAGTTCCTGGCGACACGGGCACCAATTTTGCTGCAGTAGATCAATGTCGTTCAAAAAAACGCTGATACTTTGTATCCTCTTCGTTCAGGCGCATTCGCAGCAAAACTGGAAATGGATGCATGCCTACCCGGGAATAAGAGTTATGGCTGTTAAAGTTTTGGGAAACACCATGTTTGTAGCCGGTTCGTGTAATGACACTCTTTTTCTGCCGGATCTAAATAAAAAAGTTTTTCCACAACACAGTTTTCTTGCCTCCGTTAATCTTAAAAATGGAACAATACGCTGGCTGGAGGATTTTCCAAAACAATCGATTACAACAATGGCTTCCAGTGATACTCTCCTCTTTATCAGTGGCTTCATTGACAGCGTTTTTAAAATCCGGTCCCTAAGCGTTTCTTCTTCAAATAAATGGGGAGGTGTTTTTATCGGTTGTATTAGTGAAAATGGAAATCCGAAGTGGCTTAATTCTGTTGACGGCCCTTGCGGGGCATACGCACATGATGTTGCTGCCGATGCAACAGGGAATTGTTATTTGCTCGGAGACCGGCCTTATTATTGTGGACCCTTTGCACCTTTTGCCACGCATACCTTCCTTAAAAAATATGACCCTACCGGAAAAGAAATAGCTGATCACCATCTCGACAGTACGATCTTTTCGCCGAAGATTAACTGTGGACCCGATGGCTCAGTTTATCTCTCGGGCTTTATTACCGATAAATTTTCATTCACCGATGCAAATACAACCTATACCTTGTCAGGGCAGCACTCCAGCTTTCTTATCAAAACGGATAAATCTTTTTCGACAAAGTATATTAAACATTTTACAGGGTTAAATGGTGGGACTGCGGTTGCATCTAAAGGTGCTATTGATCACAATCACAATTTTTACGTGATGGTAAACACTGATGGCGTAGGAATCAGTTGCGATAAAAAGAACTATCTGCCTAACTCGCTGCTAAAACTGGACAGCAGTGGAAACGTCGTTAAGAACTATGCAAATCCTCTTGACTCGGGCACACAGCACCAATTAAGGATACTGAATGGTAACACTATCCTTCAAAGCAGTTACATTCAGCGAAAAACCATTTTTACAAAATTCAATACCCAGACACTCGCACCCTTGAGCACGGTAACAATTTCTCAAAACAAATATCTTTACCCGGATCAGGCACCACTTGAAATGAGATTTGATGTGGATAAAAATGATGAACTATACATCGGCGGTCAATGTTCAAGCTATGATTCACTGGAGTTTATTGGCAGCGATTTTATTATCTCACCCCACGAACTAGATATTAATCACGGTTTTATCGCTGCTTATGGAACGATAGATTTTACAGGGGTCCGAGAAAACATGGCAGGCCAGGAAATTGAAATATTTCCTAATCCAGCGCATGATAAAATCTATATTCAACATGGTAAAACTATCTCTCGCGCGGCTGTTTATATTTACGATATACTGGGTACTAAACGAGAAGCACGCATCAATTATTTGTCCGGAAAAATTGAAATTGAAGTAACCGGTATTGATCCGGGTGTTTACATCTTACAGATAGAAACCTCTGAGGGTTTGATTGGAAGGCGGATAATCATTGAATAAGATGGTGTTCCAGGTTTCGTGTTCCAGGTTTCGCGTGTAGATTTCCGTCACTCTCCCGCATGTGAGCTGGTCTGCTGGATCTGCCAATATCTGCGAATATCTGCGGGAAAGAGTCCGGAGTTTTTGCCCGCAGATCACGCTGATTCATCAGATATACCCGGTCCCGCAGACCTAGCAGAAAAAATACAATCGCCGTTACCTGCAACTCAATTTGGATCAGAATATTTCTGCTACTTAGCCGAACTGATTTACATCAGCAGCCGAGATCTCTTTTCCGCCAAGTATGATCAAACGTTCGATCACATTACGGAACTCACGGATATTTCCCGGCCAGTTGCGGTTTTGCAGACTTTTAATAGCATCAGGACTGATCTTTTTCCTTGCCATGCCCATTTCCTCGCAGATGCTGTCGAGAAAATAATCGGCCAGTTGTGGAATATCATTTTTGCGGTCATCAAGCGATGGAACGTGGATGAGGATCACCGCCAGACGATGATAAAGATCGCGGCGGAATGTACCTGCTTCGATCTCCTTTTCGAGATCTTTATTAGTTGCGGCCAGCACACGCACATTCACTTTAATTTCCTTGTCGCCACCAACACGTGTCACTTTATTTTCCTGCAACGCGCGCAATACCTTGGCTTGCGCGCTCAGGCTCATATCCCCGATCTCATCAAGGAACAGAGTGCCGCCTTCAGCCAGCTCGAATTTACCTTTTCGCTGTGCTACTGCACTTGTAAAAGAACCTTTTTCGTGACCGAATAATTCGCTTTCAATTAATTCAGAAGGTATTGCTGCACAGTTTACTTCAATCAACGGACCTGAAGCCCTGTTGCTTTTTTCATGAAGAGCCTTTGCCACCAGCTCCTTTCCGCTTCCATTACTTCCGGTTATTAGAACCTTTGCTTCAGTAGGCGCCACTTTGTCGATCATTTCCTTGATCGCTTTCATCCCCTCAGAATCACCGATCATATCGGCGCTTTTAGTGATCTTCTTTTTAAGAACCTTGGTCTCGGTAACCAGCTGCGTTTTTTCCATGGCATTACGCACAGCAACCAGCAGGCGATTCAGATCAATTGGTTTGGCAAGATAATCGTAGGCTCCTTTTTTAACCGCATCCACCGCTGTTTCAATAGTGCCATGCCCACTCATCATAATGATGGAGCTGCTGGTATTACTTTCGAGAAGCTTCTGCAGAAGTTCGGTGCCGTCGATCTTTGGCATTTTTATATCACTCAGCACCACATCGTAATTATTCCGGAGCGCCATGTTGAGGCCCATCTGTCCGTCTTCGGCTTCTTCAACCTGGTGCTTTTCGAATTCGAGGATCTCTTTTATAGAGCGCCTGATGGCTTTTTCATCGTCAATTACTAATATTTTGGCCATATATTATATTATACTTTTTTTGTCCGGATAAAATCCAGCATGGCACCTTCCTTCAGAGAATACGTGGAGATGCGCATCTTATTTAATTCAAAATGTTTGAGAATAAAATTAACCATCACACAGCAGATCACTATCATATCAAATCGCATCGGCACCAGTCCTTTTAAATTACGGCGCTGCTCCATATTGGAATTGATCACCATCTGCGCGATGCGATAATAGGATTCAAGAGGAAGTTCGTATTCGGTCTTGTCGGGGTCAAACATTTCGCCACCAAGCTCCCCATGTATCATTTCAATAAAAGATTCGAAGGCACCCGAAGAACCGATGAGCTCAACGGGTTTGAACTTCTTCACCGCCTGTTGAAGAGGTTTTAGTTGCTCGCTGAGAAAATCCACTATCCCTTTTATTTCATGTGCGGTTATCGTATCGGAAGGTTTAAACCTGGCCAGCAAACGTGCCGCACCGATATTAAAGCTATGTTTCCAGAAGATCCGCTCACCATTGGCCAGCAGGAACTCAGTGCTTCCTCCTCCAATATCCATAATGAGAGAGATCTCTTCGCGAAGAGTTACTGCTTTCCTGATCCCATAATAGATCAACTCCGCTTCTCTTTCACCATCGATGACATTTATACTGATATCGTATTTTTTTTTGATCACGTCCACAAATTCCTGTCCGTTGTCACCATCTCTTATGGCAGAAGTTGCGAACGCGAGGACATTTTCGACACCAAATTCAGTGATCTTTTCTTTAAAGATCCCAAAGGTCTCAACACCTCTCTGAAAAGGTTTTTCTGCTATATGATTTTCATTCACAGTACCTTCTCCCAACTTAACAGGTGCCCGTGTATGGAATACTTTTTTGTAATCAGAATTTTGTCCGAGCTCCACGATCAAAAGGTTAAAAGTATTCGTACCACAATCAATCACAGCAAGCTTCATAAGGGGGTCACATGTTTTACTCGTTCGTATTGCACTTTCACTGGTTAGCAGGCTAAATATAGATACTTTTGCAGGATATTCTTTGAGTAATTACCGGCGATTCGCTATATTTAGTAATTAATTCGACCAGCCTTCATGTTATATCGTCTTGTTGTTTTTTTTACTTTTTTTTCCTGCTTTTCAGCCAGTTCACAAACCGTCATCCCTGGATATGCTGATGGTAAGATCTACGTAAAATTCAGAACCGGAACCTTTACTTCTCTGCACCGCGAAGATCCCAGGAATATTCCTCTTGAGCTTTTAACTCCCTTCAGGGAACTGATCAGCAAATATGGAATTACACGTGTAAACAAACCTTTTTACCAGGCAACGGATGACGAGAAATTAATGCAGGTGTATAAATTTCATTTTAAGGATGCTGCAAAAGTGAACCTGCTTATTGATGATCTTTATAAAATAAGGGAGATTGAATACGCTGAAAAAATTCCCATTTCGGTTCTCACTGCCACACCAAATGATTTTGCCATTCTTTCATCGTCGGTGCATCTTAACCAGATCAATGCGCCCGCAGCATGGAATGTATTTAACGGTAACTCCAATATTACGGTCGCTATAGTAGATAATGCTGTGATGTGGAGTCACGCAGATCTTGTACAGAACACATTTACCAATACGGCTGAAACTCCGGGCAATGGGATCGATGACGATGGTAACGGATACATTGATGATGTAAACGGCTGGAACGTGGGCGATGACGATAATAATGCGGAGCCCACTAATTTTTCGATGGTCCACGGTACTCATGTAGCCGGTATTGCGGGTGCGAGAACCGATAACGGCATCGGGGTTTCCTCCATAGGCTGGAATATTAAGATCATTCCCGTGCAATGCCAGCCTGATGGCGGCTTTCCCTCAGGACTGGATTATGGTTATGAAGGAATAGTTTATGCTGCGAGAACAAAAGCAAAGGTTATTAATTGCTCATGGGGAGGTACTGCCTCTGCAGTAACAGAACAAACCATTGTTGATTATGCCTGGAATAAAGGATGTATTATCATTGCCGCAGCCGGTAACCAGGGCAACACTGCTCCGTATTATCCCGCATCGTACAATCACGTTTATGCCGTTGCAGCGGTCGACCAGTCTGACGTAAAGTGGAATTTTTCCAGTTATTACTCTGGCGTGGATATCTCTGCGCCGGGGTTTAGTATCATGAGCACCTATCCGTACACGGGATCGCCTGCTTATGGCACTTCAGACGGAACCTCTATGGCAGCTCCAATGGTTTCGGGACTTGCGGCATTAATGTTATCGCGCAGTCCGAACATGACCCAGCAGGATGTGCTTAATTGTATTTCTTCTACCGCCGCCAATATTTATACTCTTACAGGTAATTCAGGATATGCAGGTATGCTGGGTGCAGGGCGTATTGATGCCGGTGCAGCTATGGTCTGTGCGGCAACGTACTCAGTGAAAGCACCAGTAGCAGGTTTTTTCGCATCGGAAGTAAATACGTGTCCAAACACACCCGTGCAATTCAATGATAGTTCACAATATGTGCCCACCGCGTGGAGCTGGACCTTCCAGGGAGGCAGTCCTTCTACTTCCACGCTTGCCAACCCTGTAGTGCAATATGCAACGGCCGGAACTTACTCAGTAGCATTAACTGTGAGCAACTCCGTGGGAAGCAGCACAAAAACAAAACTGGTTTATATTACCGTTGCAGGAGCTATCCAGCTGCCACTTGCAGAAGGTTTTCAGCAGTCACAATTCTTACCTCCCAACTGGACAGCAAAAAACATTAATAACGATGCAGCATACTGGGAGCGTGTCACTGGTGTGGGAGGATACGGCACCAGCAGTGCCTGCGCGGTGTTTGATAATTTCAGCTGGAGAACTTACCTGGAAAGGGAAGAAATGCGAACGCCGAAATATGACTTTTCAAAAGTAAGTGTAGCCCGCTTAAGGTTTGATGTAGCTTACGCGAGATTCAATTCGTATTACAGCGATACACTCGAAGTAAAAATGTCGAACAACTGTGCCTCAACCTGGTCAAACATTTATATAAAAGGTGGTTCAACTCTTGCAACTGTCAGCGACCAGTCAGTGCAGTTCATTCCTGCTTCCACCGAATGGAGAACCGACAGCATTCTCCTGGCTAATGTGGCGGGGCAATCGAATGTGATGTTTAGTTTCATTAACCGCGGACACTGGGGGCAGCCAATCTACCTGGATAATATCAATTTGTTTTTTCCCAGTCCCACTGTAACGGCAACATATCCAGCATCTATTTGCGCAGGTCAAACGATCACTTATACCAGCACAACTCTCGGCAGCACTAACTTCACCTGGAACGTAGGGGGAAGCGTATCAAGCGGCAGCACAGCCACCAGGACCTATACCGTACCGGGAGTGTTTGTCGGAACGTTGTCGGCGCAAAACGGCACAACGATAGCTTCAAAAACGCTTACGATAACAGTTATTTCTATTCCCACATTATCAGTTAACCATCCAACCATCTGTAGTGGCACCAGCGCTACCATCCAGGCAAACGGAGCAAACGCCTATGCATGGGCCGGAGGAGGCACCACTTCCAGCTTGCAGGTATCTCCGCAGGTCACCACCGTTTATACTGTAACCGGCGTTAATGGGGGCATCTGCAGCAGCAGCCTGACCTCAACGGTTTCTGTGATCGTAACTCCTACAGTAGCCGTTGCTAATCAAACAGTGTGTCCGGGAGGAACCGCCACACTGAGCGCTACAGGCGCATCAACGTATTCGTGGAATACCGGATCCACCTCTTCAAGCATTATTATTACACCATCAGCCAATGCTGTTTACACTGTTACGGGATCCAACAGTTTCTGCACCCATACCCGTACCGTAAGTCTTGACCTGAGCGCACCATTAAGTATCAGCGTTGTAAAGACACATCCATCCACGTGTTCAGGAAAAACAGCGACACTGCAGGCCAGTGGTGCCATCAGCTACGCCTGGAATAATGGAGGCACTGCCCCGACAATTACCGTGGCCCCGGTATCAACTACTATATACACAGTGATCGGAACAGCCAACACGTGCACCGGAGTGACCACTGTAACAGTAGTGATCGATGCTACACCACAATTTAATTATTCCATCAGTCCTTCTGCACCGCTTTGTTCGGGAACCACATTAACGCTCACCGCTTTCGGGAATGCCAGCGGTTATGCATGGAGCACTGGTTCTTCCGCTAATACAACTACAGTGACAGCTGCAGCAAATTCAATATATACATTAACGGCTTTTAATTCAGGATGTGCTGTTTCAACAACGATCTCACCTAATATTGTCGGAACCGGACTGAATATTACCATCAGCGCCAATCCTTCAAACGTTTGTGCAGGGCAAAGCGCTACGCTTACGGCGCAGGGTGCGCCAGGGTACACATGGCAGGGAGGCACCACAGGTTCCACCATTGTAGTTTCACCAGTAGCAACCAGTACATATGTTGTTGAAGGTGTTAACGGAGGTTGCGGCGGACAGGCAGCAATAACTGTCACTGTTAAACCACTTCCTGTATCTTCGGTCAGCGGAAACTCCACTACCTGTCAGAACGAATGCAATGCAACGATAAATGCCACCAGTACTTCCGGTTCAGCCCCGTATTCCTACACACTCACAAACGGAAATATGACCGCCTGCAATTCACTGCCTTGTTCAGGATTGTGCGCGGGAGTTTATACACTTACAACCGCTGATTCAAAAGGATGCAGTAGTACCATTAACTATTCAGTTGCTGTGAGTATGCCGATGTTGGCAACTACCGCCGTGCAAAATGTTTCCTGTACCGGTTGCACCAACGGAGCAGCAGTTGTAGCAGTAAGCGGAGCCGGACCTTTTACTTATTCGTGGACACCCGCCGTGAGCACAGGATCTGTTGCCAGCAATCTTGCCGCAGGATGTTATACTGTGATGGTGACAGATGTGGCAGGTTGCAGCAATTCATATTCTGTGTGCGTGCTCACCGAGGTTACATCAGGTATCTCTCAGCAGGACACTGAAAGCCCGGTCATCTTATTCCCCAATCCTGCCCACACTACCTTTAATGCGGAAAGTAATTCAGAATTCACGCTTACACTGATAAACCAGCTTGGACAAATAATCTACACTGGTAATTCGATCCAGAACAAACTTCTGATAAATGTCGGGAACTTCTCTCAGGGCGTGTATTACGTCCAGGTGGAGAGCGACCGGGGCATCGTTACTAAAAAAATAATCCTCGAATAATAAAAGTAAAAAAGTAAAACAGAGTAAATGACAAAACATATACGGATCAGATTTACACAGATCGTCCTCACCGCATTCATTATAGGAATGATTGCTCCAGCTGGTTACGCACAATCAACCATCGTTAACCGTGGCTGCGGCACAGGAACACTTCCCGCGCAATTTGAAACCTGGGTGCAGAGTATTACCCCGGCGCCTGTAAAAGGCAAAGGAAATAATGTATTGTCTGTTTTTAATATTCCGGTGATAGTGCATGTGATCCATAACAATGAGGCGCTTAATTCAAGCACGGCCACAACAGGAAATAACCTGAACAGCCTGCAGATCATCGACCAGATCAATATCCTGAATAAGGATTTTAACGGGCTCAATGCTGATACCTCGCTGACACCGAATGTTTTTAAATCTGTTCTCGGACACTTCCAGTTTAATTTTTGTCTTGCGGTTGTTAACCCCACAGGAGGAGTTCTCGCGGAACCGGGAATTGAGCGCATTGACAGGAATGCCAAAAGCTGGAATGCTTTTCCGTATTCTCAAACTTACATGAACTCCACGGTAAAACCCAACAGCATCTGGGATCCCTCAAAATACCTGAACATCTGGATTTGTCCATTAAGCGGAGGCTTGTTAGGATTCGCAACATTCCCTAATCCAGGTAACTCGGGGCTCGGAGGATTCAGTCCACCATACGGCTCCAACACCACCGACGGACTGGTGATGTTAAACTCTGCTTTCGGAAGTATCGGCACAGCGGGATCTGGCGCATACAATAAGGGACGCACCGCTACGCATGAACTCGGACACTGGGTAGGACTAAGACATATTTGGGGTGACGGTGTGTGCGCAACAGATTATTGCGCTGATACCCCGCCTGCGCAGGCGGCCAACTACGGATGCCCGACCCATCCGTATAACGTAAGCGGCTGCACTGGTAATACCACGGGAGAAATGACCATGAACTTTATGGATTACACCAATGATGCGTGTATGTACATGTTTACCAACGATCAGAAAAACCGTGCCCAGCTGATCATGACCAACTCTCCATTGCGGGCAGGACTGCTCACATCCACTGTGTGCAATCTTCCGAATGTAACAGATGAGATCGGAGTTTTGTTTGTTATGAGCCCAACGTATTCGCAGGTAGTTAACTGTTCTAATTCCATTACACCCCAGGTTCAACTGCATAATTTCGGATCCAATACCGTAACAACTGCCACCTATTCCTATAACATCGACGGCGTGAATACCCAGACAGCTACGTGGACCGGAACATTATTACCAGGCACATCCGCGACTGTAACACTTCCTCAGATGAGCAACATTATCAACGGCACACATAAATTCAATATCGGCTTTTATGCACCAAACGGAAATACCGATCCCTACCTTCTTAATAACGTGAACAACCAGTATTTCTCAGTACAGAATTCCTTTACACTTAGTGCAGCACACTCGGGTTCTGTATGTCCATTTAATACAGCCACACTAACCGCCACCGGGGGCGCATCGGGATTTACATGGCAGCCTGGTGGAAGCACAGGAACGCAGGTTACCGTGAACCCAAGCGTCACAACCATCTATACACTTTCAGGCAGTACCGGAACATGTATAAACACAAGAACATTATCTCTTACGGTGGGGCCACAAAGCAATTTTACCGTGCAATCGATGGTAGTATGTGCAGGCACGCAGACGCAGGTTTCGATTACCGGCAGCTCGTGTACATATACTATGATGCCAGGAAATCTTTTAACGCCGTTCACTGCCTCAACAACCACAGGTTTCACTGTAGTGGGCAATTGTTCTAATCTTTGCGCAGCCACAAAAACAGGAACTATAACTGTTTTACCACAGCCGCCTGTGGTTATCACTGTTGCACCTTCAGGATCACTGTGTGCCGGGGGAACAGCCACAGTCACTGCCACCGGAGGTTCGGGGTACACATGGAATACCGGTTCAACTTCCAACCAGATAGTTGTGTCTCCGACCGCCAATACAATTTATACAGTTACCGGCATAGGGGGTGGTTGCAGTAAAACCACCACTGCACTGGTTTCAGTGGGAGCTAACTCACTCACCATTTCTGTTGTCACAATACCTTCAGTTGCGTGCGCAGGCAAACCACTGATAGTTCAGGCCAGCGGTGGCAGCACATACACCTGGAATACCGGCGCAACCAGCTCGTCTATTTCGCTTGTGCCCTCTGCCAATACCAGCTTTACAGTATTTGGAATCAACGGTTCCTGCACAGCAAGTAATGTTATCGGCATCAATGTTATTGCAAACCCACTTGTAAATATTATTTCATCGTCTCCAGCCAACACCGTTTGCTCTGGTGGAATCATTACACTTTCAGCCACTGGTGCTTCAAGTTACAGCTGGAACAATGGCATGTCGACACCGGTGATTTCCCTGACGCCTACTCTTTCTTCAGTACAGACAGTTACAGGAAGCAGCAACGGATGCAGTTCAACACAAACTATTGCTGTTAATGTGAGCGGCTCAGGCCTTGGCTTGTCGGTGGCTGCGTCCGGCACGCAGGTGTGTGCGGGTGGCGCGGTTCTGCTTACCGGCAGTGGCGTTAGCAATTATACCTGGAGCAATGGCTCCAATAATTCTTCTATCAGTGTGAGTCCTACGGTAACTACAACGTACATTCTTACGGGGGAATCGGGAGGGTGTACCGGCAGCGCTTCAATAACTATAAATGTGTCGCCTGCAACTTCTGTTACATTAACTGCCGTGCCTTCTAACAGTCTTTGTGCAGGTCAGACTGCTACACTATACGCTACGGGAAATTACTCCACTTACATCTGGTCATCCGGAGCAAGCACAACATCTATCGTTGTTGATGAAACCCCTCTGACATACAGTGTCACCGGAACCAATAACGGAGGCGGATGCATTGGCAAAAACACCATTTCCATTTTCAATGTGCCTTCGCCGGTATCCACGCTTACCAGCAGCAACACCCTTTGCGGGAATCCATGCATGGGTACAGTTAATGCTGTAACTTCCGGAGGTGTGCCACCTTATACTTACAGTCTGAACTCCGGTAATTGCACAACTTTACCGTGCACCAACCTCTGTGAAGATCTGTATGTGCTTACTACTACTGACTCACAGGGATGCCGAAGCGTTAATTACTTCTCGATCGAATGTTTACCAAACACCCTGGTGGAGAGGGATCTGGAAGCCCTGATAGTTTTTCCGAATCCTACCAGCGACCTGATCACGATAAAATATTCTTCCGCATTTTCTTACCAGATATTTAATGAGATCGGACAGCTGATCCTTACCGGTGAGTGTAATTCTGAAAAACAGGAAATTGTCACAGAAAATTTATCTGACGGCATTTACCTTCTGCATGTAAAAACCAGCAAAGGCCATCATATTCAGAAGATCGTAAAAGAATAATTGGGAAAGCAGGTAAAAGCAGCTGCCAGATTACTGCAGCTCTGAAACTACTGAATAATCGATCTGCTGCATGCATTTAAAATGCCCGAGAGGACAGCGCCCGTAACCAAGCTTTGAACAAGGCCTGCATGGCAGATTTTTAACTTCCAGCAATACACTTTCCGGATGCGAATGGTAGGGATACATCCCGAATTCAGGAATGGTATTGCCCCAGGCCGAGATCATCTTTTTCCTGAAGGCCGCCGCGATATGCATCATGCCGGTATCGCTTGTAATAACCCACTCAGCCTGCTTTATAATGGAAGCACTCTGGTTGATGGAAAATTGACCAGTACCGTTGATCATGAGCGGGAATCTTTTTTTGAGCTGATCCGCAACCGGTTTATCATGCATACCTCCAAGCATCACCACTGGCAGGCTGCTCCTGTTGCAGATATCAGTAAGTTTATTCAGGGGGATCTTCTTTGTGTAATAAGACCCTCCAATAACGAGAGCAACGTAACGGGTTTCCTTATTTCGGAAAAACAGCTGCTTTACATCCACCTCATCTTCAGGACCGAAATAATAATCGAGACCCTGTCCATCGTTCACAATCTTCAGCTTTTTAAGCGAGTCAAAATACCTGTCGATAATATGTTTTGGCGGAAGCAGGTGCACCATTTTTAAATTTACCGCCAGGAATTTCTGCAGGTTTATTTTATCGAAAGCCACACTTTTTACACCGAGCGCGGTTTTAATCCTGAATGTCCTTAAGTTCTTGTGAAGGTCGATCACCAGGTCATATTTTTCCTGCTTCAGTTCTTTGATAACCTCACGCATGTCGTAATGAATGGAATATATCTTATCCACATAAGGATTATGGGCAATGATACAGCGAAAGACTTCCTTTGTGAGATAGTGAACCTCTGCCCCCGGCACCTGCTGCTTTACGGCGCGCAGAACCGGAGTCGTAAGCACTACATCTCCAATGGAACTAAAACGTATGACCAGGATCTTCTTCAGATGATTTAAATTTAGGTATTATGCGGCACTTTTTTATCGCTTAACCCTTTTAAATATGAATTCAGGAAAATGGCAAACAAAATAATGATCACACCTATATAGAATGAAGGCTGTACTTCATTGTTTTCTTTGAAGAAAAGAATGGCCCAGATGATCCCATATACCGTTTCAAGATTGACGGTTAAAACAATGGTGTAAGGACTTATAAATTTTGCCAGGTTCACCGAAGTGATAAAAGGAAACACAGTACACACCAGGCTAAGGAGCAGGATACCAACGACGGAAGGCTGATCGAGACGGAAAAATTGCGGTGTAAAATCTCCGAGGCAAAAGATAAAAAGAGTAAGACCCAAAAATGCAGATCCGATCTCATAAAAGCTGATGACACCCGATGGCAGGCGATGCGACATAAGGCCATTCATAACCCCAAAAAGTGAGCTCGTAAAAGCAGCCGCGATACCGAGGATGATCCCAAGCCAGTACTGAGTTTCAATTGAAAAAATAACGGCAATGGCTCCAATGATCACCAGTCCGATAATAACCTCGTATAACCGGATGCGTCGCTTATAAAAAAAAGGCTCGATAACGCTGCTGAACAAAGTACCCGTACTGAAAGAAACCATGGTAACGCTGACATTAGACACTTTGATGGCCGCGTAAAATGTGAGCCAGTGGAACATGATTACGATGCCAATACCCATCAGCTGCAGAAAGGTGCGTTTATCTACGCGTAGTTCCTGCCTGGTAAGCTTCACATAAATAAACATCGCAATCACGGTTATCAGGGTACGGAACCATACCAGCTGCCAGGCATCTGCGGTGATGTACCTTCCTAAAATGGGAGAGAACCCCCAAATAAAAACCACCAGATGTAGAAGGTAAAAATGTTTGCTGACGCCTTTGATCACAAAAATGAAAGCAAAATTACAATATCTAATGTCTAATATCTAATGTCT
This sequence comes from uncultured bacterium, assembly GCA_966211905.1. Taxonomy (GTDB): domain Bacteria; phylum Bacteroidota; class Bacteroidia; order B-17B0; family Aurantibacillaceae; genus Aurantibacillus. Next base: position 15,218 of record CBIHOL010000015.1, on the reverse strand, counting down.
GCATACTAAATTCTAATTCTAAAATTTAGCGATGTAGTGATAGGACCACGATCAGAGGTTCGGGGATTAGAAATTTATCCATGGCTACGCGCCGGGGTGAAACCGGCTGCTAACAGGACGCTTAGTATGCGAGTTCCGGCTTTAATTTACGACACATGTCGGCGCAATTTCTGCAAGCCTGTGATGCAAGCTTACATTCCATCAGCGTTGCGTGTGCAGCGTTTTCACGGGCACAAACAGTGCACATTTCTTCGCAGGCACGGTAAAGCATTTCAAACCGGTCGATGCCGGTAGATAAGATCCTGGCTGTCGCAAGGCACAGTGCAGAACACTCGTGGTTCAATAAAATACATTTTCTCATGCTCTGTACATCCTGGTCAAAAAGACAGGTGGTTGCACATTTTTCACACGCCACCGAGCAGGCATGCAGCGCTTCTATAAATCGATCCAGCGTATCCATACATTCATTCTTAGCAAAATCATGCCAAAAATACTCCGAGGGTAATAAACGCCGAACGGGCTAAAAATAAGGCCAGGTCCTGCGACTACACTCCACAGCAGCGGGAAGCAGGGAAAAATATACCCAGGTACAGGTAAAAAGACTGCTCTGCTGTTGATACACTTATCGAATAAGATTTTCAGGCGTGTAATTTCTTCAGAGCCTTCATAAGATCGAAACCTTTGCCAAGCACAGGGGCAAAGAGATCACCCTTTTTTTCGATCCTTTGTTTGGCATTAAAAATGGTGAAATCCGAGGGTTTCAGACCTGGTTTCACTTCTTTCCATTGCAAGGGGATCGATACCGTTGCACCCTCTTTTGGCCTCAGGCTGTAAACGCTCGAAATGGTCTGACCTTTACGGTTCTGGAGATAATCCATATAAATATGACGCGCCCCTCGCTTTCTTAGATTTCGTTCAAGCGTGGTAAACGAGGGCAGCCTGTCGACAGTGATCATGCATACCAGGTGCGCAAAATCCTTCAGCTGATCGTAAGTATATTTCTTCCCCGCAGGAACGTAGATGTGAAGCCCCGAGGCGCCGGAAGTTTTGCAATAACTTTCAATTCCTGCCGACATAAAGATCTCATGAACCGTGTTGGCAGCTTCGATCACCTGTGTGAATGTATTTTTATCTGAGGGATCAATATCAATGATCAGGTAATCGGGATGATCTGGTTTATTTATAGTGGAATGCCAGGGGTTGATCTCTATGCACCCCAGGTTATTCATGTAAGCCAGGGTAGCCGCGTTATTACAGAGGATGTAATCAATGGTCTTGCTGGCTGATTCAGAATAAAGAGGAACGCTCTTCACCCATTCCGGAGCCTGTCCACCGGCATCTTTATGAAAAAAACCAAAGTCCCTGATGCCATTTGGATTTCGTTTTAATGATTGGGGACGGTTTTTCAGGTAAGGCAATATATATTTTGAGATACTCTGATAAAAACTGATCACATCTCCTTTAGTGATCTGCTCTGAAGGAAAATATACTTTTTTAAGATTAGTGGTAGTGACACTTATCTTTCCGAACCTGAGAAAAGTACCCACATTATCCTTTGCCGTTTTCTTTACAGCCTTCTTAACGGTTTTCTGGACTTTCTTTTTGACGGGTGCCTTGCCTGCAGCCATTACGACGCTTTTTTACGTTTGGTACTTAAACTGGCTTTCAGCTGTTCCATCAGGTCTTCCGTTTTAGTATGTACCACTTTTAATTTCGGTTCTTTTAATTTCACGCCTTTTGCCTTGGCTTTTATCACTTTCATGAGCTCAGCGCTATAAGTGTCCTTGTATGCCTTAATATCGAACTTGTGTGTCAGCTGATCAATGAGAGTAATTGCCATCTTCAGCTCATTCGGCTTAATTGCCGACTTTGCGGGAAGATCCAGCTTGGCGGGATCGCGGATCTCCTCCTCAAATCTGATACGATTAAGAACAATAACCTTTCCCGCGGGTTTCAAAACAGCAAGCGATTCCTTGCTTCTCATCACAAATGTAGCGATACCAACTTTTTTTGTTTTTTCAAGAGCTTCCCGGAGAAGAGCATATGCCCTGGCCCCTGACTTATCAGGTTCAAGATAATAAGGGGTCTCATAATAGACCGACTCTATTTCTTCCTCTTTTACAAAATCAGTGATGCCGATGGTCTTTGTTTTTTTTGCACTGGCCTGTTCAAATTCCTTATCTGTCACTATCACATATTCATCATTAGGCATTTTGTAACCTTTCACAATATTCTGCCATGTTACTTCCTTGCCTGTTGATTCATTCACCCGCTTAAATCGGATATTCGAATGGTCCTTTTTGTCAAGCATGTCAAATCCTATATTGCTTGATTCTGTGGCACTGTAAATTTTAACGGGAATATTCACTAACCCGAATCCTATTGCGCCTGTCCAAATTGGTCTCATTGCTGTATTTTTTTAAGGAAGTATCAAATTGCGTTCCTGCCAATACAGGTCTTTTGTCACATCACTTTCCTGAAATACTGACCCGGCATGCAATTTTCAATAACAGATCATGATCCACTTTAGAACTTCCCTATTTATCGGGCTGGCGGGCTTTTGCACTATCTTTCAAGCGCAGAATCTAACAGCCCCAGGCTCAGAACAGTCTACTACAGGGTTCGTGGTGCCCCCAAACGTTGCCGCAACGTTTAAGACCAAGTATTCGGGTTCTGCAGAAAACTGGAAGGCACTCGGGAACTTATATGCAGTCTCCTTTCGTCAGCCGCAGACCAATCTTGAAAAAACAGTGGTATTTGATAAGGACGGAATTTATCGCGGACACTACGAACAATTGCAGAAGACCGCGTATCCTAAAACGATAGATGAGTTCTTTGAAGATTATTATCCTTCAGAAAAATACACCGTCTGGCAAATGTATGATTCGAGCCAGTTCAGATATTATTACACTCCTGTTTCTGACACTCTCTGGTTTACTCAGAAAGGAGAATATACATGGCCATATACACCTGGCAGCAATGTTTCGGAGAATGACATTGAGCTGCTTGCCGGTGCAGCTGCCGATCAGATCCTGGATGTTACACTCGCACAGCTGGCGGCGGTAAATGCAAACTCGCCTGAGGTAAAGAATATGGCTTCAAGACGTGATTCAAATAATTTTGAAATGCAGCGACATTTAAAAAACGTGTCAGGATTAAAACATGTTCATCTGCCTACCGAGCTCGACGCAAAACAACAGAAGATACTTGCAGATCTGAATAAACTGCAGGGTCAGGAGTTTGATAAGGCGTATACCAAGTATCTTCTTAAAGCAGACAGGAAATCCTTAGCCCGTGTGAAAAAAATAAATAAATACGCGAATGATCCACAAATGCAGGAGTGGATCCGCGTTACAAAGAAACTTTCCGATGAAAACGCCACCCTGGCGAAACAAGCTTATTGCTCAGTAAAATAGCTTGATTTTACTTTCGGTGCTGCTTTTAATTTCTTGTGGAAAATTTTGCCCAGCCTGCGGTTTTTACTTACAAGTAGACGGTTTCACCCTGATAGGCGACCAATTCCCGCCTTTACCTAAAAACTCCGGGCATGGCCCATGGGGCACTGTACCTTTACTAAAAATGTACTATTATGCCTCTCAGAAGAAAATCACCGCTCCCGAAAGTTCTTGTAATTGAATGCCCCGATGCAACTAATAATATAATCCTTGCAATCGAAAATATGGAAGAATGCAATAAGTCGCTGAAAGACTCACTCCGTGACTCCGTAGACCAGCTTGACTGGATTAAAAAGCTCCTGGGCAGGATCTGACCCCGGATCATTTGTTTTTAGCGTTCCAATTATAAGCAACGCCACTTCAGCGTCCTCGTAAAAGCAGGCGCAGCGCTGGCACACGTATTGCAGGTTAGAGGGAAAATAAAACATGAAAAAAATAACACTTACCCTTTCTGCATTTTTACTGTGTGTGGCTTTACAGGCACAAACAAAAACAAATAAATCCGAAACATCTTCTTCCAAAAAAGAAGACAGCAAGTCAACCAGCAAAAAGTCAGATGACAAAGCATCGGCTTCAAAAGCCGGAACTGACGACAAGCATTTTATAGATCGTTATTATATGATCAAAGACACCTACAAGGATATGCCGGAAGCTCACGGTCCGTTCGCAGCGTCGAGCTACGATATGGATGAATTCATGAAACGTTATTACAGCCTTAAGGATGGTTACCCTGCCCTGGCAAAGTTTGCTGGTAATTTTGCAGGAAGCAAAAATGAATTAAAAGATTTTGAGAGCAGGTATCATGAAGTAAAGGAAGCTGCTCCTGAACTGGCACCTGTGCGCGCTGAATATGCCGCCGGTAAGAATGATCTTAAAGAATTCACCACTAAATACCACGAAATAAAAGCTGCATATCCGAATCTGCAGTCTAAAGTTTATGGAGCCTATGCAGCTGGAAACCACAAGCTGGAAGAGTTCATGAAAAGATATAATGCTATTAAAGAATCTTATCCGAAAGAAGAAGGTGCATTTGCCTATTATGCAGGCGGATCTAATTCACTTGAAAAATCTGGCGGATCAGCTAAATCTAAATAACCCTCATTAAAATCTGATCAGCATCAGCTATTGTAAAAAAACCAGCCTATCGCTGGTTTTTTTTATTGTATAAAGAGTGATTATCCTATAATAAAACTTCGTTCACTAAACGCAGGGATCGTGGGTTCCTTCTCATAGAAGTAACGGATATTTTCCCCCGAGTCCATTAATCCAAGGCTGTAAAGCACCGGCACAAAATGATCGGGAGTCGGCGCTGCAAGTTTTCCCAACGGATGACTGGTTTCATAGCTGATGATGTTCTTCACCAGCCTGTCATCAATTTGTTTTTTGATCCACGAGTCGTACTCTGCCTCCCAGCCGTAAGGTGACATATCGTTCTGTCGTAGCTTCTGGCCTGCAAGTTGCAGATTATGGATCAGCGATCCGCTGCCGATGATGAGCACACCTTTGCTCCGAAGGGATTTTAACTGTTTTCCAAGTTCGTAATGGTAATCAGGCTTAGCGTGATAATCTATACTCATCTGAAAAACCGGCACATCTGCGTCAGGCACAAGATGCATCAGCATTGGCCAGGCACCGTGGTCGAGTCCCCAGTCGGTTGTTTCACGAATGGACGGAACAATTTTCCTTAATTCATGTGCTATTTCAGGTGACCCGGCTGCATTATAAGTGACCTTATAATATTCTTCAGGAAAACCATAATAATCAAAGATCTGTTTTTGTTGCGGAGAAACATTTACATAGGTGCCTTGTGTGCACCAATGCGCAGAAACCACCAGCACCGCCTTCACATCGTAGTTATTGCGAAGGTCCTTGCCAAGAAGATGCAGGGCTTTCCAGAATGGTCTTTCCTCGCGGGAAACAGGAATATCCATTGGACTTCCATGTGATGTGAACAGGACAGGCAATCTTTTAGGTTGTGCAGGAAGATCACCTGTCAGTTTTTCAAATTCGCTCAATTTCATAGCCGCTGATGATAAAGGCGCAAGGGCGATCAATTTCAAAAAATCTTTGCGCTTCATTTTTTCTCTCAAATAAATGGTTAGCAAAGGTACGATATAAAAAAAACACCACGGCACTGCTTTTGATGGTTAAAGGAATGCGCAATTATTTAACTATTGTTTTATTCGTTCAGGCGGTTCTTTCCACGCACGTATCTGGTCAGACGTTTACTCTCACCACTCCCCTGCGGTTCCTGGCACTGGGCGACTCTTATACGATAGGTGAAAGCGTTCCGGCATCGCAACGATGGCCTGCACAATTATGCGATTCTGTTTTTAAAAAGGGCATTATTACCGATACCCTCGAGGTGATTGCAACAACCGGCTGGAGAACTGACGACCTGATCAACGCAATTACCGGCAAAGGACTTGAACAAAAAAAGTTCAACCTAGTGTCGTTGCTTATCGGAGTCAATAATCAATACCAGGGAACGAATATAAATCAGTACAAAAAAGAGTTTCCGCAATTGCTGGATTCTGCCATTCGTTTTGCAGGAGGAGACCGCTCCAAAGTAATTGTGCTCTCTATTCCCGATTACGCATACACACCATTCGGGCAGCAAAGTGCCGACCCGCAGCAGATCAGTAATAAAATTGATGAGTATAACCAGCTGAACAAGCATTACACCGACAGTGCAGGAATAATTTATTTCGATATCACAGCCATATCAAGGCAGGGCATCGCCACTCCGTCGTTAGTGGCGGCAGACGGACTACATCCTTCAGGCCTGCAATATTCGCTATGGGTAAAATTAATTACGGACCATTTAAAAATGAGCACTACCTCCCTGAAAAAAGAAAAAAAAAGTAACGTCGGTGTCCGCATCTGGCCGAACCCCGCCTATGAACAGATAAATGTTTCCTCTGCAGGTGACGAAGCATTCGATGTACGCGTGATAAATATCCTGGGTGTTACTGTTGCGTCCGCTTTTAAAGTGGAAAAGGAGGTTCAGGTGTCCATCCTGCCATTACCATCAGGGGTTTATTTTATCGAGATAAAAAAAGGAGAAGAGATCGTAACACATAAGCTCCTTAAAAATCCATAAATGAGGAAGATCCTCTTTTTACTTTTAGTCATTTCCTACTTTAATACTCACGCGCAGAACGACTCGCTGAAAAGGCCGGTATACTTCAGCCTGTACTATGACAATGATTTTTTTGCGGCCACTGACCGGTACTATACGCAGGGGACCAGTTTAAACCTTATCCATCCCGGGTTTAAATACTCTCCGCTGTTCTTTATCCTGCCCGGACTTAAAACAGCCGACACTCACTATGGTCTCTCACTGCACCAGGATGTTTTTACACCCCGGAGCATTCGCTACATGGGCGGGGCGGTCTACGAGGGAGAACGGCCGTTTACTGCACTGCTTTATTTAACGCACACTCGTTACACCGCCGATGTGCACAACAAACAGATGTTGCAAACAGCCATCAGCATCGGTGTACTGGGTCCTGAAGCCAAAGGTGAGGAAACACAGAAGGGAATTCACAAAGCACTGAATAATATAGAACCGCTCGGATGGCAGAACCAGTTGTCGACATCGCCAATACTGAATTATAAAGTGAGATACGAAAAAGGATTGTTATCCTCGCGCTTTGCAGACCTCAGCGTTGTTGTGATTCCGCGGGCAGGCACGCTTTATACGGATATGAGCGCGGGAATTCAAAGCAGGATAGGACTGCTGAACAGCTATTATATACTACCGGGGATTCAGTCACCATCTGCACGAAACAAAAAAACCTTTAGTGTATTTTTTGTGTTTAATGCTGCGGCGCGACTTGTGGGATACAATGCCACACTCCAGGGGGGATTACTTAATACAGCAGGTATCTATCACCTGCCTGGCTCAGCCCTAAATCGTATTATAGCAGGTGGATCAGCCGGGGTTATCCTAATATACAGACGCCTGAGCCTTGAATTCAGCAGGCATTATTTAAGTCCTGAATTTAAAAACGCCCTCGATCACAACTGGGGCAGATGCAGTTTTTCTGTCCTGTTTTAAGAGACAAGATACCCCATCAATACTTCATGAGAACCAACGCCGGCAGCATTTTTTTCCGCGCCAGCAGAAATTTCCTGTAACCATTCTCATCCATCGACAACACCTGTTGAATGATAGGCTTGGTGGAGGATGCGTAGGAGCATAATGACATCATGTTTACCATAAATTGTTTTGGATCCACAGCGGTTATCTTTCTGGATTTTAAGTAATGATCTATTTCCTTAAGAAATGAATTCATAAATTTCCTGCCATCCCTGATGAGGGTTAACTTATCGGCCGCATCGGGATTTTTATTGATCTCGCTGATAATAAAACTTTCAATGTAAGGGTACTCAGCAAGAATATCTACGATATGATAAACCGCCTTTTCGATCTTTGCTTCGAAACGAATAGATTCCGAAAGGATGTCGAACATCTTCAGGAATGATTCCTGCAAAGCTTCCTTAAGAACAACCTCGAACAGGTTCTCACGGTTACGGAAGTAATAGTGCAGTAAAGCCCTGTTGATCTTTGCTGCCGTGGCTATCTCATGCATTTTAGCGTTAATATTTCCCTGGGCAAAAAAAATGTGCTTTGCCGTGGTTTTGATCAGCTGTTCTGTGCCTTGTTGTTCCATAACACAAAGATATAATTATATTTAACAATAAAGTTTAACTAAAAAGTTAAACTGTGATTATATTTGTAGTATGAATACGAGCGAAAAAGCGATCTACAAAAACTATTACCGTCCCGGCGATGGTTTTATTACCATGGAATGGAACGGGTATGCCAACAGCCAGCAATTCAGGGAAGGGACTGAGGAAATGTTCAAGGAGCTGGTAAAACATAACGTCACCAAGGTGCTGGGCAATATAAAGGATATGGTGCTTATCAGTCACGACGACCAGGTGTGGTTGCTGGATTATTTTTTGCCGAAAGCCATTGCCGGCGGTTTTAAAGCTATTGCGCTCGTGCGTCCCGTGCATTACTTTAACAAGGTGGCAATTGAAACAGTGGCTTATAAAGTGAACCAGGAAAAGCTACGGATACAGATTTTCAATGATGTGAGTGAAGCAACCGAATGGCTGAGGAACTTTTAGTTTAGAAGGAAAGTATAGCAGGGTACATTAGTTATTCCAAATACTAAATTCTAATCTCGAAACAGTACTGTCCGGCATAGTTCCTTCAATTTAGGATGCACGTCTGTACCTACAATGGCTGCAGACCATTTTGATAGCAAAAGAGGTTCGACTCAGCTAGCAACGCCTTTTTACCGCAAAGGCGCAAAGAATTCGCAAAGAACGCAAAGTTTATTTTCTAAACAGCGCCAAAATCTCAGGCCGCAAAGGATTTTTGATTCTCCTGTGGAGAATCAAAAACGGAGTGCGCAAAGCAAAACCCATTTATTCCGGACAATAACGATCTCTAAATTCTAATCTCTAAATTCTAATCCGGACGTGCTGCGTTGAATGAAATGATCTTGAATTTAGAGATTAGAGTTTATCCGAAACTACTCATCGGTTCGTTTCCCTGCTGCTAATTACCCCAAAAATATTTCCCTTATATTTAGTCTGAGAAAATAGACTAATGGAAATATTCTTTATTGTCATCCTTATTGTGATGGTGGTTATGTTCTATACAGGACATAATTCAAGACTCGGAGAACTGAGCCAGACACTTAAAAGTTTAGATGCCCATATAAAATTGCTTAACCGGAAATTATCGGACCAGTCCGATGAACTGGCGCGGACGAGAACCGCGAGTCCTCCACCCGAATCGCCTGTGGATCCACTTTCCAGGGCAGCCGTATTTGAAACCGCAGAAGAAGATAAAAAAGAAGAACCAGCAAAACCCGTGGAAGAAATAAAACAGCCACCTGTTGCAGATGCTGTGCCTCCACCAGTAAGGGAACCGGAAAATACAATTGCAGATAACGCTCCAGAACAGCTGATCCCCGATGAAGAACTGGAAGCAATGTCAATGGCATACGGGGCTGCGGAAAATCAGGAACAGGAACCTGTTACCCCTCCACCTCCTCCTCCGCGGAAAATACAACAGGTGGAGGAACCCACCGAAGATTTTTATACCAGGTTCAGAAAAAACAATCCCGACCTTGAAAAGTTCATCGGTGAAAACATTCTCAGTAAGGTTGCCATCACCATCCTGGTGCTTGGGATCGCCTTCTTTGTAAAGTACGCTATTGACAAGAACTGGATCAACGAAGTAGCGCGGGTCGGCATTGGTATGCTGGCCGGCGGCATTGTACTGGGATTTGCGCACCGGCTTCGTGCGCGTTTTAAGGCTTTTAGCTCAGTGCTCGTAGCCGGGGGAATATCCATTTTTTATTTTACCATCGGCATTGGTTTCCACGAATATCATGTGTTTGGGCAGACCGTCGCCTTTTCGCTTATGCTTCTCATCACAGCATTCAGCGTTTTCATTTCGGTGGCTTACGACCGCCTGGAGCTCGCGGTGCTTTCAATTATCGGGGGATTTGCAACGCCATTTATGGTGAGCACGGGATCCGGCAATTACCAGGTGCTGTTTACCTATATTCTTATCCTCGACGTCGGAATGCTGGTACTCGCCTACCTGCGCAATTGGAACCTTGTGAATATCCTTACCTATGTTTTTACCATCTTAATTTACCTCAGCTGGCTCGAGTCGCGGGTAATACACAAAACCGGAGCTCCATACATGGGCGCGCTGCTCTTTGGGGCGGCTTTCTACATCATTTTTATATTGATGAACATTGTAAATAACATAAAAGCGAAACGCGATTTTGCTGCCATCGAGATCTCGATCCTGCTTAGCAACACTTTTATTTTTTACGGCTGCGGGATGCAGATCCTTGACCGGTTTCACCCTGAGTGGCGCGGTATCTTCAGTATTGGCATGGCCATTATCAACATGATCTGCGCATGGCTGTTATACAAAAAATTCAGAGCCGATATGAAGCTGGTTTATATGCTTATCGGGCTTACGCTGACCTTTGTAACAATAGCAGTACCAGTACAACTGGAAGGAAATTATATAACGATGGTGTGGGCGCTGGAATCTGTCTTGCTGATGTGGCTCGGCATTCGTTCAGGTTTTGCGATCTACCGGTTCAGTTCAGTTCTCATAATGGTATTTATGCTGATGAGCCTTGGGCAGGACTGGACCCAGATATACGGATCATACACAAAACAGCAATTGAAGGTGCTGATAAACCAGGGATTTATTACTGGTATGGTTTCAGCATTTTCTCTTATGACCACTGTTTTTTTCCTAAGCCAGGAGATCAGAAAAGTGGGCGATCGTGATCATGTGATAAGGTGGCTGTCGATAAATTTTCATCCACGGTATTATAGCGCTCTACTCAGGATCCTGGCCGTATGCGTACTGTATTTTGCCGGAATGCTTGAGCTCGGTTACCAGCTCGATGAGCATCTGCCAGTGCAACAAGCTTATTATATTGTAATGATGTCTTACCATCTCCTTTTCTTATGCGGGTTAAGCATTAAATTTCCGCAATACAAACATCACGATCTCAACACGATCATGTTTTACGTTAACGGGTTGACTATAATCATCTTTGCACTTTGTTTTACATCACTTCCATTATCAGATTTCAGGGAAAACATGATGAAGCTGGAAACCAACTACACAGGATTTATCTTCCACTATATTTCTCTTGCAGCAGCGGTATTTTTATCGGTAAGAATGTACAAAGCTAAAAAGGGTGAAGGAAAAATCACAATGATAAATCCTCTTTTGTTCACCTGCCTGCTGGTAGCGGTTATAACGTTTATATGCAGCCTGGAACTTATCCTGCATATCGCTCACCTGAAAGTAGGACATGTTGGCGCGCTTACAGCGGTGGAGGAATATAAGACCTCTGATGAATACAGCACCATGCAACGCCACGTGATCAAAGCGGGCTTCCCTATCCTGTGGGGACTGCTCGCATTTGCATTCCTCTTTTATGGCATGAAAAAACACTACCAGACATTCCGTGTGGCTGCGCTGCTTCTTATAGGGATCACTGTATTGAAATTATTTATTTACGATATCCGTAGCACTTCCGAAGGAGGGAAGATCCTGGCATTTATTATCCTCGGTGTTGTATTGCTGATCATCTCGTTCATGTACCAGAAAATTAAAGCGCTCATCATCGAAGGCAGACCCGCAAACGAAAATCCTCCCACACCATGAAAAAGCTGTTTGTTATCGTCACCTGTTTAATTGTGTCGCATGTTTATGCTCAACATTTTACGCACCAGGCAGAAATTAAAAGTGTAACTAGCAATACACTTTATCGCATTACTGTTGATCCCACGTTACGCGCCACCATGAGTTCTGACTTCCACGATACAAGGATCATGGATTCGAAAGGAAACGAGATGCCATATATCGTGATGAATGAGGCGCCTTTAAAATCCACTACCGATTTTGTTCAATACCCTATCGTTTCTCAGAAACACACGCCTTTGTATTCCGAAGTGATCGTTGAAAATCCGGGGAAAGACAAGATCAGCAATATTGCGTTCAACATAAATAATTCGGATGCGTATAAGTATTGCGCCATCGAAGGAAGCGATGATATGAAACAGTGGTACACCGTGAGCGCAAAACAGGCGCTAAGTTTAGCTTACAGCCATACTTACACCAATACCTATCAGTGTATTTATTTTCCCTTGAACGACTACAAATACTTCAGGTTGCTTATTGATAATGTCCGGGCGGAAGCTTTTAAGATCAATTCCGCCGGATATTTTAAGAATTCGGTAAGCCCTGGCAAACTGGTAGAAGTAAAAGTAAACACAAGGATAGAAACAAACAGGAAAACAAGGATGACTTCTGTATACGTCAGCATGCCCTCCGAACAGGAGATCAGCAGGCTCGATTTTTTTATCACCGCACCACGCCTGTTCAAGCGGAACGCGAGGATCTATGTGAACGAAATCACCAGGAGAAAACATCACACCGAGAAGACTGAGAAAACCCTTCATTATTTTGAGCTGAGCTCTGATAGTCCCCGTCTGTTTGATCTGCCCCTGCGTGCCAGGGAATTTGTGATCGAAATAGATAATCGCGATAACCCCCCGCTGACGATCGACAGCATAACATTTAAACAACTGGCAGCTTACCTGGTTTGCGATCTAGCGCCAAACGAAAAATATACAATGAAGTGGGGTGATAAGGAACGTCCGCTGCCGGTATATGACCTTGCCGGGTTTGTAACTTCTATACCTCACCTGTTGCCTGAAGTGCAAATTGCAAATGCTGCAGCCATTGTTATTCCAACAACTGCTAACAGTGCAACCGAAAAATCTTTTGTTGAAAGCCGCACGTTTTTGTGGCTCTGCATTATTGCCGGTGCGATCGTTGTTTTATTTTTTACCCTGAGTCTTGTTAAAGAAATGAGGAGCAGGGATGCGGGCAACTGACAGCAGAAGCATCACTCCTTTATTATTCTCGTCAACCTAATTTTTCCTTCCGGCGATTGTGCATGGAGATAATAAATTCCCGGAAGTAATTTTTCTGTGTTTATCCACATCAGGTCATTATTCATGTTGCATTCCGCTTCTACCTTCTGCCCTACACCATTGAACAAAACTACTTTGGACCCTGGACTAACCTGCACATTTATAAAGGTGGTACAAGGATTAGGAAAAATAGTCAGACGATCACCTTTCGCCAGATCCTGAGCAGACGTGCACTCCTCAACATTTACAGACACAGTATACGGGGCTGAAATACAGGACCTGTAATCGGTTAACTCCACTGTATAAACTGCATTTGAAACAGGAGAAGCATGCACAGAATATGTGTACGGAGTATCAAGAGTTCCCGGCGGGCCACTCCAGTTAAATGTAAAAGCAGAATTTTGTACAACCCCAAAGCCGCCAATCTGGTTGACCACTAAAAAAATCTGGTCCCCGGTACAAATTTTACTTTGTGCCGGCTTCACCGTTAGAGTATATTGTGGAATTATAGTTACACAAGTTGCTGCGCTGCCACTACAGGCTGATGTGCTTCCAAAAACTGTGTAACACGTTGTGGTGGCTGGGCGTGTAATAACTGAAGGCCCAAGAATGGGAAAGTTTGGTTGCGATGTGGAGGCAATCCAGTAGTAACTGGCTGCACCGGAAGCCGTCATTGTAACCGGGGTTGAAAAAGCCGGGTAATTGGATTCCTTACACGCAGTGTTGCTTGAAACAGAGAGGGGAATGTTTAAAGGGGGATTCAGAGTAACCGTAACAATTGTGCTATCAACACATGAGTTAACGTTTCCTTTTACCATATAGGTGCCTGCAGAAACCGAAACGGTGTTGCTCACAACAGCTGCTGTCAATGAGCTGGATGTCCACGTATAGCTGTTAGCACCAAAGGCCGTTAAGGTGGTAGAAAAGTCCGGACAGACAGAAAAGCTGCCACTTACCGACACCGGACAATTAGAGTGGGAAAATATACGCGACCCAAGTGCCAGAAATAAGGTCAGGGAAAGGACAAAAGTTTTAAAATTCAACGTCATACAGAATCAGTTATTTACATAAATATAAAGCAATACCCCACAGGTATTTACTTCAATGCCGGCTTTTTATGCCAGACCTGCTGTTAAATATGGCGGTGGTATATCATTTGCACTAGTGGATTAAAAGCACCATCATGAAATCTTTACTGTTTACTATTTTAATTATAGGTCTGGCAACTCAAAACCTGTTATCGCAGGAACAACCGGAAAGCACATCCCGCGAAGCTAAAAAGAAGATCGTTCCTGGTATCAGGGCGGGACTCGTAACTTCAAATGTATATGACCGGCATGGAGAAAATTTTGTAACCGATAGTAAAACGGGATTCTCGGGAGGAGCTTATCTCGCTTTGCCACTTGGAAGCTTATTGGGAGTGCAGCCTGAACTTATTGTCCTCCAGAAAGGTTTTGAAGGCACCGGTAGGATCGAAGGCGAACAATTTTATATTGATCACACTACTACTCACGTGGACATTCCTTTACAGGTAATGATAAAACCATTTAAATGGTTCACCTTCCTTATTGGTCCGCAGTACTCATTTATGATCAAGGATAACACCAAATACACCTATGCAAATAACAGCCAAACTTCATTTGAAGCGAAAACCGACCGCAATCAGCACGTTGGAACTTTAACGGGAATTGATCTGAACATTAATCATGTAGTTGTTTCGTTCAGATCTGGCTGGGACCTCAGCAAGAACAGCAACTCGTCAACGGTTCCAACATACAGGAACAGGTGGATTCAATGGACGCTAGGATACCGGTTTTATTAGACCTGTCCTGCATTCCGTTTATTTAAGTCACACCAATTACGATTTACGATTTACGATTTAATTCGTCCTGCATTCCGTTTTCAAGTACGAAGTACGAGGTACGAAGGACGATGTAAACTGTCCTGCATTCCGTCTTTAAATAATCCTGCATTCCGTTTATTTAAGGCACGCCAATTACGATTTATCCGCCCGAGGCGGACCCGCCCGTAACACACCGATGGCGGGCGATTTACGATTTACGATTTAATTCGTCCTGCATTCCGTTTGCTTAACCACAAAGACACTGTTTGCATCGTCTTGCATCCAATTCACAGAGACATGCTTAAGTCACACCAATTACGATTTCCGATGTACGCCCCGATATCTATCGGGGTACGATTTAATTCGTCCTGCATTCCGTTTGCTTAACCACAAAGACACTGTTTGCA
>CBIHOL010000014.1:0-61960 GCA_966211905.1 uncultured bacterium | reverse complement strand
AATTCTTTCAACCTCGACCTTACGGGGCCTGCGGTGTTTCTGAAGTAAAATTACAGTGAGTTTGAAGGAAATACGTAGCTATTTGATTAAACGCCAAAAAATGTCGGTGAATGAGTTGCTGTTCCTGTTAAGCGCATGCGCCGCCCGACAAAAGGCCACATATAATAATCACGGACGATTATTTTTTCTTTCGAGTCTTAGATAATTTAGACTTTCAAGACCAGTATTGAACAAAATATCTAGTATACTAAGATTCTGCACAAACCCAAATTTGTCCCCGAATGTCTGATAATAAGGCTTCAATAAATTTAGTGCAAGCTCAGGTTTTAGTTTAGGATGTATTTGTTCACGAAGATCTTTATGTAAAGAATATTCAGGCAGATATTTAGAACTTAAATTCCAGATAATATTTGTTTTCAGGATCTTCCTGATCAATAATAATTGCTGAAGATTATATTCCAGCAGCTGATCGAACCTTTCAAAATAAAATCGCCTGATCTCATCTTCAAAAAACTCGAAATAAGGGGAATTACGATAGGCACTCGTAATCGCCCGCCAGTGCCTGATCTGCCATCTCTCACTATAATTGATAAGAACGTCCTTTGTTTCTTGTTTTGATGACCCGTGCATAACCGGGATAGAAAGAGGTAACACGCCGTTGGCAGAAAGTATCTCGGTTCTGTTCCTGTAGCTTTGTTTAGGATAATGTTCGTGCTGCTCAATAATAACTTCTTCCGCATTTAAGAGCTGTGAAAAATAAAGCAGGTTGGGCCAGTAAGCGGTACTCAGAACAACTTTCATGGCGTGCCTTTTTTAAGGCGCCTCAGCACTTTACCAATGATGTAGTTCTCGGGTAGGTATCCCCAGCTCCGCGAATCATTTGCATTATCACGATTATCGCCAAGCACAAAATAATAGTTCTTCTTTACCACGTAAGTATGTGTCAGCACACCATTAATAAAAATACTGTCACCCTGGATACGGGTGATGTTTTTTTCATACCTGGTAATGATCGGAGAATATATTTTGATATTAATTGTGTCTAGATGCAGGGTGTCGTTGATCCGGGGAATATAGATCTTTCCATAATGGTCCATATTCCATTTATAATGCGGTGAAAATGGAAAGCAGGTCTCATCAAAATTTCCTTTTTTTTCTGACTTACGGATGATCCGTGCAATATTAGGATCGCGTCTCAGGCTCCAGTATTCCTGGAAGCTGAGCGAGTAACTGTAGTCGAAGTCAGATGAAACTTCTCCTCCTTCAAACATGCCGAACCTTTTTTTATACATGCTGTCAAGCTTCAGGTTCTTGCTTTTCACAAAGTAGTTATGTTTAACAGTAGCAGTGTCCTGTAACTTTTTTCCGTTGATGCGTACCGATTTTTCATTCAGTTCAAACGAATCACCTGGCATCCCAAAAAGCCGCTGCAGGAAGTAGATCTTTGAAGAGGTGCTGTCCCTGGCTGGAAATTCAAAGTAAACAACATCATTTCTTTTGTATGAATTTCCAAACTTCTTAAGTAATAAAGCGTCACCAGGAAAATAGGTATTCTGCATGTCCTGCCCGTTCACTTTCAGAATATCAAAAGCGTACTTCTTCAGGATGAGGAACGCGAGAAGCCCGGCTGATGCACTGATGAACCAGTTAAGCTGTAAAATGAAATTAAGTATTTGCTTTAATTTGCTGATGCCTGTTTACTTTTCAGTTTGCGGCGTGTGTTCCATTTGCTCAAACCCCATAGTGCCAGCACTGTCAGAATAAAAGGTATCTTGATCGAATGAAGCCTTCCTTCCTCCACGTAGCAAAGGAATCGTTCCCAGCGGAATTTTCCTTCACTGCTGTTCTTGTAAAGGGAACCCACCACTGATTTTCCACTGACCGGATTATTTTCAGAATATTTCATGCTGAACCACACAAAGAATGGTGACCCAACAATGTGATCATAAGGCACCATGCCCCAGCTCCTGCTGTCAGCGCTGTTATGACGGTTATCTCCCATCATGAAATAATAATCCTGCTTAAAAGTGTAATTAGTTATTGGTTTGCCATCGTACAATACCTGGCCTCCGCTTTTGGTAACCTGGTGGATCCCGTCATCATACGTGTTCAATAATTTTTCATACAGGTAGATGTTGCCTGTATCTATTGGCAGGGTCATGCCGGCTTTAGGGATCTGTAAGGGACCGAAATTATCATTATTCCATGGGAACGAATTGTGGTGAGGAAAGATCCTGAAATCGTAGTGGCCCGCAGCTTCTATCTTCTTTGTAATTGAATAAACGTCGGGCATCTGACGCACCTTTTCGGCTACATCAACAGGCATGTTGAGATCATAATAGCTGGTGTCCATCATGGGCGAATCGATTCTGAACGCTTCAGTCACGTAAATATCCAGCTGGTCAAGAAGCACCGCATTGCTTAATGCATGTGTTCTGTCTTTGGTGATGATATTTTCCCCGAACACGTTTCCTTTTGTTTTAACAATGTAACGGTGCTGTGCCCGTTCAGGCATCGGCTGCTTCGCGCCATTTATAAATACCTCTCCATTCCTTACTTCCAGTTTATCGCCTGCAATTCCTACGCATCGTTTCACATAATGATCGCGTTTATCCACAGGCCGCGCTACTACCTCTCCGTATGGCTCTTCCGGACCATTTAAGTACTGCCAGGCCTGTTGCTGATAATATTCATCAGGTCTCTTGCCACCATCCTCATTTTTTATACTTTCTGCAATTTCACGCACCACATTGTAATAGCTGGCATTTTGCTGCTTTAACAGTACTGTATCACCGTCGGGATAATTGAATACAACGATCTGGTTATTCTTTACGTGTCCAAATCCCGGCAAGCGGAAATAGGGGAGCCTGATCCATTCCAGGTAGGATTTTTTTGTTTCGCTGAATGGAAGTGTGCTGTGCGCGAACGGAAAAGAGAGCGGTGTTTGGGGGATCTTAGGCCCGTAGGCAAACTTGTTTACAAACAGGAAGTCTCCAACCATCAGTGATTTTTCGAGGGAGGATGTTGGAATTGTAAAAGCTTCAATGAAATACCCGCGGATAATAGAGGCCGCGATCACTGCGAAAATTATAGGATCTACCCAGTTCTTAATTATCTTGCTTGGTTCGATCTTGTATTTTGCAAGACCCACAAATTTTGCTGTATCATCATAGGCAAGTTTTACAAAAAAAATGTAGGGAAGTACAGAGGCAAAAAGAAGATCCTGGTTGCTGGGTTTGTTAAATGCGCGGGCTGTATTAAATCCATATACACCATACATAATGATGTTTACTCCGGGTACTATCATTATGAGGCACCACCACCATGGTTTATCAAGAAGCTTGGCAAGAACGTAAAAATTGTAAATGGGGATCCAGCCTTTCCAGCCTTCGACACCGGCTTTTTTAAACAATTTACTCAGACCAAAAAAGGAGGCTAATACAAGCAGTAAAAAAATGTAATTTCCCATAAAGATTTGGTGAATATAGGACTTTTCCTCAAACCCCGCGACCCTTAGTTTTGCTACAAATTGGCGGCTTCTTGTTAATATTTGTTGGAGCCATCCGAATTAGAATTTAGTTGCGAAAATTTTCGGGGTAGACTAAGCCCTATCACCGGACTTGAATCTTAAACACTAGACAATAATACTATTCAGTATAACGTCAAATAATTGGCGGTCACAAGCTAAACATTTCAAATACTAGGCTTCAAAACCATATGTGGCCTGCGCGGTGGATAGACTCCTAGAAGGTCCCGTGCGTTGGCCATGTCGCCGCGCGGGGCGGCTCTGCGGCGAATTGATTTTATGTAGAATGACGGCGAAGGCCGCACCCGGCCGCGTAACGGGTGAAATGGTACGCGGCCGATCAGGGGCGGTTTCAAAAACTGGTGAGCGCAATTTATCTTAAATAACTATTTTCTCATCTATTGCATCGACACCAGTTTTTGGTTACTTCGCCTGTCATTCAAGTAAAATCAAGGGCGCGCGGGCAATCGCGGCCCGGCAAAGAGCCAGTGGCTCTTTGCGCGAGATTGTGTGGTAGGTTGGTAGACATGATTTCGGCTCCGCCTTTCACACCAGCGGCGCGCAAATGTGCATTAGCACATTTGCCGTCTTTCAAGAGAAAAGAACATAAAAAGATGCTAGGTACATAAGATGTATCCGCAGTGACAAAGAAATTAACAGGATCATTAAAAAAAATTGAAAGAATTTGACTGCTCGAGTCCAGCAATTCAAAAGCTGCTATACTGCCTCCCTTCGTCCGACCCGTAAAAGAGCCAGCGTTGTGAGTAGCTAAGTCGAAACATGCTTCTTTGAGTGAAGTAGTGCGCGGGAATTTTTTGGATTTGCCACACAAGCCGGCTCCGACTCTCTAAAAGAGTAAGAACTTTCGTTGCATGACCCTAGTTTAGGAATTTTTCAAAATGAAACAGTTAATAGGAATGATTAGAAATTGGATATTAGCCATTACACATTAGAAATCGTATCTTTGATGCTGAAAATTGTCCTGCGTTGTTTGCAGGTAAATAAATTATATGATCAAAATAACTCTCCCCGATGGTTCTGTTCGTGAATATGAAAAAGGAACTACATCAATGCAGGTGGCGCAAAGTATCAGCGAAGGTCTCGCCCGAAATGTGCTTGCTTCAAAAGTAAATGGACAGGTGTGGGATGCCACACGTCCTATCGAAAACGATTCTACTTTACAACTTCTTACGTGGAATGATGCCGAAGGCAAAGAAACCATGTGGCATTCTTCAGCGCATTTAATGGCGGAAGCTCTGGAAGCTTTATATCCCGGAGTAAAGTTCTGGGTTGGTCCCCCGCTTGAAAATGGATTTTATTACGACGTTGATCTCAACGGTCAGACTCTCACTCCTGCCGATTTCGAAAAGATCGAACAGAAGATGATGGAGCTTGCCCGTCAGAACAATCCGTATGTGCGAAAGGAAATCAGTAAGGCCGACGCCATAAAATATTTTGGTGACAAGGGTGATCAGTACAAGCTCGATCTCCTTGAACGTCTTGATGACGGCAATATCACATTATATACACAGGGTAATTTTACCGATCTCTGTCGTGGTCCACATATTCCATCTACCGGATTTGTGAAAGCAGCTAAGATCCTCAACATTGCGGGCGCGTATTGGAAGGGTGACGAAAAAAATAAAATGCTCACCCGCGTTTATGGTATTACTTTTCCGAAAGATAAAGAGCTTAAGGATTATCTTACATTGCTGGAAGAAGCGAAAAAGCGTGATCACCGCAAGCTGGGTAAGGAGCTTGAACTATTTACTTTTTCTGAGAAAGTAGGCATGGGCCTGCCGCTTTGGTTGCCTAAGGGTGCCATGTTACGCGAGCGCCTGATCCAGTTTATGCAGAAAGCGCAGACAAAGGCAGGTTACCTGCCTGTTGTTACTCCGCATATTGCACAAAAAGAACTGTACGTTTGTTCAGGTCACTACGAAAAATACGGTAAGGATTCGTTCCAGCCTATTAAGACTCCTCAGGAAGGAGAAGAGTTTTTTCTGAAGCCCATGAATTGTCCGCATCACTGCGAGATATATAAATCATCCCCTAAGTCTTATAAAGAACTGCCGGTTCGCTACGCAGAGTTTGGCACTGTTTACCGTTACGAGCAGCACGGCGAATTGCACGGTCTCACACGCGTGAGAGGTTTTACGCAGGATGACGCGCATTTATTTTGCCGTCCCGACCAGGTGAAGGAAGAGTTTATTAAGGTGATAGACCTTGTTCTGTACGTGTTTAATGCGCTCGATTTTAAGGATTATACTGCTCAGATCTCATTAAGGGATCCGGAGAACAAATCCAAGTATATTGGCAGTGATGAGAATTGGAAATTAGCAGAACAGGCCATTATTGAATCTGCACAGGAAAAAGGTCTTAAAACCGTTGTAGAGCTGGGTGAGGCTGCTTTTTATGGTCCGAAGCTGGACTTTATGGTGAAAGATGCTCTTGGCCGCAAATGGCAGCTGGGCACTATCCAGGTTGATTATAACCTGCCAGAGAGATTTGAGCTCGAATACACTGGTAGCGACAACCAGAAGCACCGCCCTGTAATGATCCACCGTGCGCCATTTGGCAGCCTTGAACGGTTTATTGCGGTGCTTATTGAGCACTGTGGAGGAAATTTCCCATTATGGCTGACTCCCGATCAGGTAGCAATTTTGCCTATTTCTGAGAAATACAATGATTACGCTCAAATTATCTTAAATTTGCTAGGCAATTACGATATCCGGGGCTTTGTTGACGACAGGAACGAGAAGATCGGAAAGAAGATCCGGGATAACGAAATGAAGAAAGTGCCATTTATGCTGGTAGTGGGAGAGAAAGAGGAAGCTGAAAATACCGTGGCAGTGAGGGCGAGAAGTAAAGGAGATATTGGTTCGTTTACCCCTGCAGATTTTGCAGCGTATATGAATCAGCTGATCGAAAACGATTTTAAAGAAAAAACCAGTGTGACAGCCTAGTGCTTAAGCAGCGGGATAAAAAATATTAACTAAAAAAAGCGGAGGAAACCATCAACCAAAAGAAACCAAACACTCCGCCTGCACCTGCGGGCGGCCCACAGCAAAGACCGGCTTTTAAGCCGAGAGGATTAAAAGAAGGATTTAAAAGACCTGGTGTAAAAGAAGAACTTCACAAGGTAAATGGAAGAATAACCGCCCAGCAGGTCCGTGTTGTGGGCGATGATATAGAAGCTGGCGTATACCCGCTTGCAAGAGCGCAGGAAATGGCACGCGAAAAAGGTCTCGATCTGGTTGAGATCGCGCCTAACGTAGATCCACCCGTATGTAAGATCATCGACTACGGTAAGTTCCTCTACGAACAAAAGAAAAAAGCCAAGGAAATTAAAGCCAAAGCCGCTAAGGTGGTGATCAAGGATATTCGCTTCGGTCCGCATACCGACGAGCATGATTTTAATTTCAAGAAACAGCATGCTATTAAGTTCCTTAAAGAGGGATGTAAAGTAAAAGCATTCGTGTTCTTTAAAGGTCGTGAGATCGTTTTTAAGGTTCAGGGTGAGATCCTCTTATTAAAGTTCGCCAACGAGCTGGAAGAGTGGGGCAAGGCAGAACAGCTTCCTGTTCTCGAAGGGAAAAAAATGCTGATGCTTATCGGCCCCCGCAAAAAATCATAAGAACTAAACTAAACTATAAAGTGAACCAGGAGAGATCCTGGTTTTTTTTGTTAGTATCTATGCTCAAAAAGAATGCACACGTTGTATACGATCGGAACCAGACTACCTGATTCGTGTAATTGTTATAATTGGTGAATTAGTGAAATTAGTGTAATTCGTGTTAAAGATTCCGTGCCGCTAAACAACCACCTATTTCATGTCATTAACCACGTTGCTCGCTTCATAAACATAAAGATCTTTTGCAAGATTCTTTGTCCATCTTACTTCACGATTTAACCGTGTAGTATCATTGGCAAAGCGGTTCTTATCATCAGGCACCAGCATCGCATTAAATCCTTTTATCTCTTTACGCAGGTCTTCGTATTTTTTGTTCTGATCACGCAGCTGCTTCTGTTCCTCTCTGAATGTCGACAGCTTTACACTGTATTTGGTGTCGTCCTTTTTAAGTTTCACTTCTTTTGCCTGCATTTCAATCAATGCAAATTGTGGATTGCTCTGTACGCGCTTAAGACTATTTTTCACTACAACAGGGTAATTTATTTTTGTCATTTCATTGTAGTTCGCTCTTCCTATCTCATCCCACGGCATTGGATTATCCAGCTCCTTTTCACCAAGGTCAATATAGGCGTAAGGATCTGGAAGCAGGATGTCGGGCGTTACACCTTTAAGCTGAGTTGCTCCCCCGTTGATACGGTAGAATTTTTGCTGGGTGATCTTCACCGAGCCAACCGGCTTAATGGTATCAAATTGCGGTATCAGCATCTGGTCAAGATCGTAGAACGATTGAACAGTACCTTTTCCAAAGCTCGGGGTTCCTACGATCACAGCACGTTTATAATCCTGCATTGCCGCGGCAAGAATTTCACTTGCACTGGCACTGCTGTGGTTTATGAGTATTGTAAGCGGACCATCCCACACAACTTCCGGATTTTTATCTTCCAGGATAGATACAGGTGTATTATTTTTTCCTTTTACTTGTACCACTGGTCCCTTGTTAAAGAACAGACCAGCCATTTCAACAACCTCCTGCAGTGAACCACCGCCATTATCACGAAGGTCTACGATAAGTCCTTTTACACCTTGTTTTTTTAGCTTCTCAATTTCTTTACGCATGTCTTCGGAACAATGTCTCGCACCGGTACGGGTAAAATCGGTGTAGAACGAAGGCAGGTAAATATACCCGATCTTGTTCTTGTTCTCCAGGATCGCACTTTTGGCAAAAGTTTCCTCAATTTCCACTACGTCGCGGATGATCGGGATCACTTTCATGGTATTATCGCTTTTACGAACGGTTAAACGGACCTCTGTGCCTTTTTTACCTTTTATAAGTTCAATAGCCTCATCCATGTCCATATTGGTAATATCAACAGGTTCCGATGATCCCTGCGCTACTTTAAGGATATCATCGCCTTGTTTTAATTCACCTTGTTTATAGCACGGACTTCCTACGATGATCTCGCTCACCTTCAGGATACCGTCTTTTTGTTGTAATCGTGCTCCTATGCCTTCAAATTGCCCGCTCATGCCCTGGTCGAACTTCTTTTTGTCCTTTGGTGCAAAATACTGGGTGTGCGGGTCGTACACGCTGGTAACTGCATTCGCAAATTCTGAAAATTTATCGCGGTCGGTCATCTTGCGCAGGCGCTTGAACCAGTCTTCCTGGAATTTCAGCGTTTTATGTCTTGCATCTGCTTCAAGGCTGTCAAACGGTTTGATCTTAATTACAGTATCATTCTTTTCTTTTGCTTTTTCCTGTTTTGTCAGACTTTCGTCTAAACGGTACAGCACCTGGTACTTGAGCATTTTCCGCCACTCATTTTTTAGCTCCTGCTCGCTTTTAGCATATGACATTTTTTTCCAGTCAAACTCATACTCTTCGTCCACATTGTAGTCCATGGGCTTTGAAAGGATCTCAGCACTCCATCCTTCTTTTTCCATTAACCGCTTTTCAATTATTTCCCTGGTGGCTTTGTAAAAGTCCTGGCGCTGATTACTGATCTCGTCGTCGACCTCATGTTTGTATTTGGCAAGTGCATCAATGTCGCTCTGGAAAAGGAATTTTTTATTGAGGTCAGTGTTCAGGTATTGTTCAAAAACTTTTTCGCTGAAATTGTCATCGAGCTTGCCTGGTGAGTAGTGAAGCTGTTTAAGGCTGTCTACGATAAGGCTGAAAATAACGTCGTTTCGGTCAAAAACATAACGGATCACAGTAAAAGAGGATAATATAGCGATCACTGCAAAGACGATAACCGACTTTTTAGTGAATCTGGCTGGCAGGTTTTTCATAAACAAAAGGTTGTGTAAATACAAATTTAATTTATAATTCAGCAAATGTTGTTCCGCAGGTCATATATTTTGTGAAGGCCCTCAAAACTTGTTTAAATATTGTTAAAAGCCCGATAGCGCCGAAACGTATATTTGGCGCTAAATATAGAGGACTTTATGATCGATTTTTCGAGGGCGCAGCTGACACATTTTTGTATTCATTTTGTTGGCAACAAAGGATTGGGCGAGGAACTGACCTATAGTGAAAAAGTGTTTGAATTTAAGGATGATTTTGTGAAGGAAACCGTGTTACGATATTTCCTCACACCCTTTAAAACAGACATCTATTACCAGTTTAAAGGCAAAGTTGACGTGTCGCTGGCGAGTGTTGCCAACGTGTGCGAAGACATCTTTACAACCCGCAAAAACTTTGTAGAGCAGTCAAAGCAGGCTGCCGAACATTTATATAACCAGAGCATGCATCCCAAGATCAAAGGGGGTGAATTTTACGTATGTTTTTTTAAAGATGCCATGGTCGACGGTGAACTATGCGATGCCATTGGTTTCTTTAAAACGGAGAACAAGGAAACCTTCCTTAAAGTGTATCAGCACGTGGATGAGTTTGATGTTGACTGCGACAATGGAATAAATATCAGTAAGCTGGACAAAGGATGCCTCATATATAACACCGACAAGAAAAACGGTTATAAGATGAGCATTGTCGACACTAATAACCGTGTAGCAGAGTGCGCATTATATTGGGAAGAAGATTTTCTGAATGCGGCCATTAAGCCGAACGGTTATTACCATACCAAGAATTTCATCGATGCCTCGGTAGGTTTTTGTGAAGAAGTGCTTACAGAAGCCAATAACGTGGACAAGAATGACCAGCGCATGATGCTGAATAAAAGCACTTCTTTTTTTAAGGAGAAAGATAAATTCAACTTAAAGGAATTTGAAAAAGAAGTTCTTGTGCAGCCGGAGGTGATAACAGCGTTCAACGATTACCGCAATGACTTTAATAAACGTCTTGATCTTACCGCCATTGATGAATTTGATGTTTCACAAACGGCAGTAAAGAAAAATCAGAAATACATGAAAAGCGTGGTTAAGCTCGACAAGAATTTTCACATTTACATTCATTCCCGTCACGATTACGTGGAGCGAGGCTACGATGAAGAACGCGGATTAAAATTCTACAAGCTTTATTACGTAAACGAGGAAGGGGCTAATTAACATGAACCCTGACAGGGATTACATAATACACGCAAACCCTGTCGGCGTTTTGCAAACACAGAACCTGGAACAAGAAGCCTGGAACCTGAAACCTGGAACCAGGAACCGTTCCGCGCGGGGTACCTTCAAGGTCTCCGCAAGCATGCGCGCAGGGACCTTGAAGGGTTGCGCGTCGGCATTGAACAGACAAACCCGTAACACGAAACCCGAAACTACCGCTTAATGATAAACTTTTGAACGTCTTGCGGGCTGCCTTCCTGCTGTAAAAAATAAATTCCATCCGGCAGGTGACGCAGATCCAGCGTCTGTTTTGCTCCGCGCTGCACAGTATACACAACTTGCCCTATACAGTTTGTTACTTGTATCTTTCCTTCTGCACTTGCAGTAATATTAAGGATTCCTTCACTGGGGTTTGGATAAAAAGTAAAATGTTGGTCTGTGGCATTTTCATTGATGTCAACACATTCGTTTACCTTATGAATATAAGAAACTGTTGCTGTGCAGGAGTTTTCATCTGTACCCGAAAATGATAAGGTGGTTTGCGATACCGGTACAAACGTATACGTATTTGTCACCGGGGTGGAGGATATGCTGTACTGTAATGCACCACTTAACATCAGCGTTACTGTGCTCCCTTTGCATACGGAATTTTGAAGAGGCTGTACATACAGCGCGGGCAGTGGTAACGCGTAAACACTAGGGTAGGAGTATGCAACGCATTCGTTCTGGTCCATGCCCTCAACTGTATATTGGGAAGTGACAATCGGCGTTACTGTGGCGCTTCCGGAAGAATAACTATACGAAAGACCCGGGGGAGCTTGCAACACAAAAGGACTTCCGCTGCAGGTCGTGCCGTCGTTTATTGTAAATATTGGATTATTCAAAACATTATATACTACCGGTATCCTGCCTGAAACAATTGTACACGTACGGGCTTCAGCATAATAAGTATAGGTGCCTACCGGTGATGTTATGGTATAGTTGCTGCCTATAGCAAGAACATTGTTACTGTTGGGGGAATTGTACCAGTGAATTACTCCACCGCTGGTGCAGGTTAGAACCATCGGTTTTCCGTCGCAGGTTTGAAGAGGCTGGGGAGTAACTATACTGGGTACACCAAATGTTGCCTGCAATATGGCATGCAAATAGCCGATATTGTTTACTGTCGGTGTATACGAGTTAACGAGGGTAACATTGCCGTGGTGGTGCATGGCCGTATACACCTTATTCAGACCAATGCACACAACATCTGTAAGCAATAGCGGTGTATCGGAACTGTCTGTTCGAAGCCAATTGAGGTTGCCCCCTGGAGAAAGCATTCCAACATGGGTCCAGAATTTGGGTACGTAAGGACCCGGCCACGAATTGTCGCCCCAACCCACGAAATACACGTTATTGCAGGAGTCGAGATCAATTGCCGAAATTCTTTCTGACTGCCAGTAATGGCTAATGTGAGGGGAAGTTATTGTGTTCTTCTTTCTCACAGCTGCATCAAAATTATATTTGCCCTGTTCACTCCAGATATAGTAAATCTCGTCAAGGCTGTTAAATGTGATGTCTGATGCTACCCGGGAATAATAATTTGAAAGTAGCGAAGTGTCCTGATACTGAAGGTTATTACTGAATTGTAACAGATACTGGCCGTAGGGCGCAACGATCGTGTCTTTATCCCATACAAAGGTGCCTTTAAACCAGGCCAGCGCATAAATCTTTCCTGATTGATCGGTTTTTATTTCTTCAGCCTGGCACCAATCGTATTTTTTATAAAGATGATGCCTTGCAATTTTACAGGTATTGTACTGCCCGGTACTTAGTATTCTGGCAACGAAGACTTCGTTGAGCGTGTCTTTGGGAACTACAAGGTTGCCAAAGTGAATAGAATCACATGCTGTTCCAATGATGAGCACGTCGGTACCTTGCATACAAATGTCTGTTGCTGTCTCCTGTCGTTTACTTCCTGCGCTGGTTAACCATTGAATATTACCATTTGCTGAAAACTTTGCGATGCAAATGTCGTTTTCTCCTTTGCTGCTGGCATTGTGGCCGCCAATTGAGATTGCGGCAGTGAATGTTCCAAGTACATAGATTGACGAATCCGGAGAACAGGTAAGGCTTTGTATCCTGAATCTTCTTGGAAGTTTTATCTGATGTAGTAACTTTCCAGTCGTGGTAAACTTAAATACGTTGCTATCGTTGACGTTGTATGCGTAGATATGTCCAAGATTATCCTTTTCGAATTTTGTCCACCCATACCAGGAGCTTGGCGGCACCGTGTCCCAGATCCACTGTTGTCCGTACAATTTTTGTACAAAGGGTGACAGGCACAGCAGACAAATAATGAATATTTTCGTTTTGGGGTATAAGATACAAGGGAGCTGAAAATCTTATGCCAACCGAAAATGCAGGGGTTCAGTTGAAGATCGCGACTAAAAACCATCACGGGGTCTTGCAAACATAGAACTTGGAACCCGAAACGCGAAACGCGAAACCTGAACAGTTCACCGCGCAGGGACCTTGAAGGGTTGCGCGTCTGCATTCCGGTAACCTGGAACCTGAAACCTGGAACCATTCAGCGCTGGGGTACCTTCAAGGCCTCCATAAGCCCGCGCGCAGGAACCTTGAAGGATTGCGCGTCGCATTGAACTGAAATCCTGAAACCTGGAACCAGGAACCAGCAACTGTTATTGCCCTTCGGCCTTTCGCCTGACTATCAGTATATAATCATTCTCCAACGGCAGATACCCGAATTCGTAGCAGAATTTATAGGTGTGATTGTTTTTTGTAGTGCTCAGGCTGGTATGGAACGAGAAATTAAACCCTTTATCCACTAACTTCTGCTTTGCAATCTTAGTCGTATCCCCCTGAAGATGCGTCTCCAGGATCCTTCGGTTCTTTCGTAATGTATTATTGATATTCCTGACAAAATTATTTCCGTCTGAATTCTGCTTGTTGTTATATGTGTTGCGGCACATATCACTGCAGAACTTTTTGTCGATGCGTCCTTTGATCACTTCACCGCATTCTGGGCAAACGCGTTTTTCCATATATCTAAAATATCAAATATAAATTGAATTGCAAACCATTTCTAACCACTAAGAACACAAGTCCACTCAGAAAGGCACTGAGGTAGTGCAGGAGTGAGAAAGCAGATACCGAAGATCCAACAGGAACACGAAACCGGATTACGAAACACGAAACACGGGAGCCGTTCTTAATTCGTGTATCACCATTAATTAGAATAGTAGTGTACTTAGTTCACAACCATTGTTGTCCGGGATAAATGCGTATTCCCTGGCGCTCTCTATTTTTTTGTTTCTCCGAAGGAGAAGCAAAAACCTTTGCGTCCTTTTATTAGCAAGGGATTCAAGCGAAAAAAACTTTGCGAGCTTTGCGCCTTCTTTGCGAACTTTGCGGTAAAAAATACGGAATTGAATCTGACCCCCTCGTAGCTAAAGAAATCTGAAACACCCGCCGCTACTACATTATAGTAATTTCAAAGAAATTATCCCGGACACTATTAGTTCACAACCTGAAACCCGAAACCCGGAACACGAAACTACGCAATGACCTTTAACGTACTTTTAACGAGCTTGGCCTTTTGCTTGGCCTTTAAGATATCGTCGTCAACTATGGTAACATGCCCCATCTTTCTGAACGGCTTGGTAAGCTGTTTTCCGTAAAGATGAATATAAACACCACTGAACTTAAGCACATCTTCCATACCCTGGTAAACGGCCACACCTTCATGACCAAAATCACCCAGCAGGTTAACCATTACTCCCGCTTTTACAATTGAAGTATCACCCAGGGGCAAGTTGAGGATGGCACGTAAATGCTGCTCAAACTGGGATGTAACGTTTGCTTCTATAGTGTGATGTCCGCTGTTATGCGGGCGGGGAGCTACTTCATTGATGAGCACTTTTCCGTCCTTGGTAAGAAAAAGTTCTACTGCCAGAAGTCCGATGATGCCTAGCTTTTCCGCAACCTGTGTGGCGAGACGAATAGCTTCCTTCTCTACATTTTTTTTAATGTTGGCAGGACTAAACAAAAACTCTACAAGATTGGCTTCAGGACTAAATTCGCATTCTACGACAGGAAAACATTTTATTTCCCCGCTTTCGCTCCTCGCAACTATCACCGCAAGCTCTTTGTCGAAATCTACAAGACGCTCCAGCACGCTGGGTGCTTCAAAAGCTTTATCCAGGTGATGCGGGCTCACTAACTTGGTAACGCCTTTTCCATCGTATCCGCCTTTACGCAGCTTCTGGAAAAATGGAAAATAATCTGCGTACTTGGTGATCTGTTCCTTTTTTTCTACCAGGAAAAAATCGGGACTTGGAAGATTGTTGCGCTGGTAAAACATTTTCTGAGCTCCTTTGTCCTGGATCAGCTCAATAATATGCGGTTGTGGATATACTTTCACGCCCTCTTTCTCAAGTACTTTAAGCGCTTCAATATTTACATTTTCAATTTCAATGGTTATCAGGTCCTTCCCTTTTCCAAAAGCAAGTACTGTTTCGTAATCCGTCAGGCTTCCCTGCGTAAATTTTTTTACAAGATGTTTACAGGGCGCATTTTTATCTGGATCAAGAACCGAAATGTTTAGGTTTAGATTAACGCCGTTTTGAATGATCATCCTTCCCAGCTGACCGCCACCCAGGATCCCGATTTCTAATTGCTGAATGCTTTTAGGCATATTTTAATTTGTGTGCAAAGATAATAAACAAGGCAGATATCTACGCTTGTAATTCTATTTAACGCCACTATAATTGCGTCGTTCCGCGTTAAGCTGATATAACCTGTCAGCAATAGATACCAGGAGTACAACGCCGGTGATCTCAATGTATAAGGAGTTAAAGAACAGGTGGCGCCCTTGTTCCAGGGAGTCTGCATTGTACACAAGTAATGCGTTAACAGCGAGACCTGCTGTGAATAGTATCAGAAGTACATTACCTGTATTTCCATGCCGGATATTAAGAATTAACAAAACGAGTGCAAGCACCGGGATTAGCCAGGAAGGTATCACCGGGAACAGCTTTTCTGTAATTATTCCCAAACCTGCGGGCTCGCCAATATACTCTACGAGGTTACTTGCAAAAATATTTAATTTACTCTGCTCTGGTTCATTAAGTAAAAGCGGGTAAGAAGGATTCAGCAGCATAAACTGTATGTACGTGCTCCGGCCGTTCTTCAGGATCCATTCCTGCAGAGGAAGGTACTTGTCGTTAAAATAAAGGTCATAGATAATTCCCCTTTTCTCATGGTCGCGCAGGTCCAGTCCTGCCAGCTCCTTTTGCAGCTCCCTTCCTAAAGGCATTCCTCTTTCTGTAAAGAACGAAAGATATTTGTCGTTCTCCGTTATGCGGATGGCAATATTGTTAAACAGGGGGATACGGTGGCGTTTTCCGCGTGTCACCGAGTATTGCTGAATTCCGAACAATACAATCGAGCAGAGAAGCAAAAGACCAAAGGGCTTCACATTTCTCCTTTCATAAAAAAGAAATAATATAAGGCACATTAAATAAAAGAACAAAAGCATCATCGGCCAGTTGTCCCGGGTAAACCCGAAAAGGAAGGTTACAATAATATGAATGCCCAGCAGCATGGGTTTTAATCCGGAACTAAAATAAAATAGTAGAGTGCTGATCCAGATAAAAAGCAGGCTGAAGGAAAGTGATTCTGAAAGTCCTTGCTGCGTCCATCCCAGGATATTCCACCAGCAAAAAATAGTGCAGATGCAAAGCGCAAGCAGGTATTTTAATAATGCGACGTTGAGATAGCGCGATACGGCAAGGCAGAAAAGAAGGGCCGATAAGAAGTGCACCATCTTCTGCATAACGATGATCGCCGGAATATGCGCGCCCACCAGCTTATAGAAGAGCGGCACTGCAAAGGGACGGGGAGTTATCCAGGGCTGCGGGGTGGGGAACCAGAACTCCTGTGTGAAAATGTCGAATTGCGCCTGCATCAGGTAATCATGTGAATCGGGAAAATGTTTGATATCCCAGATCGAATCGGAAATGCACACGCCGCAAACAACCGAAAACAGAACGACGAGAAAAATAAGGTAGTAATTGCGAACAATAATTTTATTCATACGGCAGGCTCAGGGTGCGTTTAGGTTTGTGCGGCTGCTGATCCACGCGCAAATATACAAATTGCTTGTTCTGGTGAAAACGTGTTGATGGTCATGTTGCAGACATAAATTAGTATTGAATTAATTAAAAAAGTACATTTATCCATGCTTAAATTTTCTCATGTTTTTGTTTTTCTCTCTGCTTTAATGCCCTGCGCAGCTCAGAATTTCAGTGATGCTTCGCTAAAGGAACATATTTTGTTTCTGGCTTCTGATGATCTGCAGGGGCGGGGAACGGGGACCAGGGGTTGTCAAAAAGCGGCTGAATATATCGCCGGGCAATTCAAAAACGCAGGATTGAAGCCTTATAAAAAAAGTTATTTGCGACCCTATACATACAGGCACAATCCTGATCCGCACGACACGAGCACAGCTGCTCTTCAGCAAAAGACCTCCGATAATGTGGTCGGGTTTCTCGACAACGATGCTCCTTACACAATTGTTATCGGAGCGCATTACGATCACTTAGGATTGGGTCACGATCACAACAGTCTTGATGCTAACCCGGAAGGTAAGATCCATAATGGCGCAGATGATAATGCCAGTGGAACGGCAGGTGTGATTGAACTGGCAAAATATTACAGTAAGAATAAAACGAAGGAACCATACAACTTTCTTTTTATTTGTTTCAGTGGAGAAGAGCTTGGGTTGCTGGGTTCAAAAAAATGGTGTGAGAATCCTGACGTTCCTCTTGAAAGCATCAATTATATGGTAAACATGGATATGATCGGCCGGCTGAATGACTCCACCCGCAAACTGGTGATCTATGGGGTAGGGACGTCCACCGTTTTTGTACCCCTTATTGATTCACTGAGTACCAAAATGAGCATCAAGAAAGATAGTGCCGGGATCGGCCCCAGTGACCAGACTTCATTTTATCTGAAAGATATTCCGGTCCTCCACTTTTTTACTGGTCAGCACAGCGATTACCATAAACCTTCGGACGACGCCGATAAAATAAATTATAAGGGTACAGGCGAGGTGCTGGCGTACATCGCAAATTGTATTGATCGTTCCTTAAAGTACCCGAAAATGAAATTTCAAAAAACACGGTCTCCCGATTCAGGAAAGGTGAGCTTTAAGGTAACCATGGGTGTGATGCCTGACTACACGTTTGAAGGTGCAGGTATGCGGATTGATGGTGTTACTGACAATAAACCCGCTTTCAGGGCAGGGATACTACGCGGAGACGTTGTTGTGAAGCTTGGAGGCGAAGCGGTTACTGATGTACAGAGTTATATGAAAGCTTTGTCAAGATATAAAAAAGGCGATACAGCGGAGGTTGAGGTATTGCGTGATAAAGAGAAGAAAGTTCTTTCAGTTACTTTTTAAAAAAAATAAGAACTCATCCATGAAAAAAGCAATTTATTCCTTGTTAGTGCTGCTGTTCTCTCTCACAACACATGCGCAGAAAAGTGCAGCAGAGGCAGATAAGATCCTTGGTACCTGGTTAACAGGAAACGGGAAGGCGCATATTCTGATAACGAAATACGGTGATAAGTATGGCGGCAAAATTGTATGGATGCGTGAGCCTAATGATGAGAACGGTAAACCAAAACTCGATTTCAAAAACCCCGACGAAGCAAAACGCAAAAACACTAAAATGGGATTAAGTTTGTTGCTTGGATTTACCTATGAGGGTGAAGGTGAATACGAGAACGGAACAATCTATGATCCCGAAAACGGCAAGACCTATAAGTGTATCATCAATATCGAAGGTAACGATGTTTTAAAAGTGCGCGGTTACGTCGGCTTTAGTCTTATAGGACGAACCGACACATGGACCCGGGTTAAATCATAAAAAGTTGGACGTTAATTTCATCAGACCTTTTAAATATAGAAGTTCAAGGTTACAATGGACCGGTGCCTTTCAAATAAACCGATGTGTGTTTACCTGGAACGAAACGTAATTGAACCTTTGATACCTTCCGACATCAAGCCAGGAACTTGGAAAACGAACCTTCGAACACGAACCTTGGAAGATGAAACATAGAACCAGGAACCCGAAACCAGGAACCCGAAACCGTTAGTTAATGCGTACCTCTTGTCCTGCTTTTAGCGGATAACGTCGTCCGATCCCATTTAGCGCCATCAGCTCTTTTAAGCTCATGCCATATTTATTGGCAATCGCGTACCAGCTGTCCCCGCCACGAACCTTATGAAGTTTGCAATTAGCAGGATATGCGCAAAGATTGAGATTCTTATGTTTTACAATAATACTTGGATAATAAAGTTTGTTCTCTGAAAACGAAACTATAGCGCCAGGATTAAGTGCATGTCCTTTATAACGCATTTCAAAATGCAGATGTGTCCCGCTGCTGTGACCCGTGTTTCCGCCAAGACCGATGATCTGTCCGCTCTTTACCACTTCGCCGTTCTTTACTTTGATCTTTGATAAGTGTGCATATACCGTTTCAAGTCCGTTAGGATGCATAATGATGACTACATTTCCAAATCCGCCCTGGAATTTCGCCACTCTCACCTTCCCTGCAAATGCCGCTTTCACTTTATCACCTTTATTTAGATCTATATCTATTCCTTTATGCAGACGTCCTTCTCTCCACCCGTAATTGGAGGTAACAACACCTTCAATGGGGGGATGATAAAAACTCAGGTATTCATTTTCAAGGCTGAGATTAAAATTTTGTGGAATGTCCTCCAGTTTAACGGGAGGAAAAAGCGCGCGTTCATCCTTTTTTGAATAAAAGCTTAACTCTTCAAGATTAAATTTTTGAAGTCGGACCGTGTCGTTTGTACTGCTTTTAAGAAGGCTTGCGTAATAATTCAGAAGCTCAATGTCGCGCCCTGAGATCTCTTTCAGGTCGAAGACTGAATCGATCATATGCGCAAGCCTGACCTTTGTAATGATTTTATAAGTAACTGTGCTGTCGGGGGTTCGTCCGGGATCGCCTTTCGAATAGAAACAAGAGGAGGCCAGTAATGAGATGATAAGTGCGAAATGTCTCATGATAAGACATGAAGATAAGAATTCTCGCTGTAAATAACCAGCAGCAGGAGCTGTTTAGCGGATCCTGTCTGCGCTTTTTAACAATTCTATGTCCTTTTTTATGAATCTAGCGGCAAGAATTCCCGCAACTATTCCAAAAATGCCGATGGCGAGGGCAAAATAGTTTGTCTCCAGGCCAGTGCTTTTATCAGCGCCCTCAGCAAATGGGCAAAATCCTATCATGGCGGTGATAACCAACCATAAGATTGCGAGCACGTATGATAATTTCATCTGCAGACCGCGTTTTTTATATAGGAAAATGGTTACGAATGAGATTATAATTCCGGCAAAGTTTAAAGCTACAGCAGCCATATGACCTGCAGTGCTTTGAATGCCCGGCTCGTTAATTGGAACGAGATATATATTTGCCGGAATGGTTCCGGTGCGGAGATGTTGTGAAGGAATAAATAAAAGCGCAACCGCAAGAAATACGAGTTCCAGTAAAAAGAGTGTTTGTCGGCGTTGGATCATGCGCAAATTTAAGATTTTCGTTTATTGTACCAGATTTTTTTGAACTAGAATTCGAAAGTCCAAAGTTAAGTCATGCTTCAGCGCCGCACCTAACCCACACCGCCGGAGGCAACCGAAAAAAGCTATACTGCTTTTTTGTGTTTTTGCATAAGCATGCGACGCATGCTTCCTCAGTGGGCTTCTATTTAGGCACTATAATAAAGGCGAAAAACCCCTTAGTGTTTTCCTTAGTGTCCCTTTGT
This sequence comes from uncultured bacterium, assembly GCA_966211905.1. Taxonomy (GTDB): domain Bacteria; phylum Bacteroidota; class Bacteroidia; order B-17B0; family Aurantibacillaceae; genus Aurantibacillus. Next base: position 41,440 of record CBIHOL010000014.1, on the reverse strand, counting down.
GAGCGTTAGTGGTAAGCGCCGCAGGCATCCTAAAAAAGCTATACTGATTATTTGTGTTCTTGCATAAGCATGCGACGCATGCTTCCTCAGTGGGCTTGTATTCAGGCATTATAATAAACGCAGAAAAATGTCTTAGTGTTTTCCTTAGTGCTACCAACCTACCGCACCGGCCCGCTCATCGAGCCACAGGCTCGATGCCGAGTGGTAAGCGCCGCAGGCATCTGTCGCACTACATCTACCAGTTGTACATTTTTACGACATACTCCTGTTCTCCAGGCTGTCTGCTTATAATAAACCCACTTAGCCCCTTCAGGTAAATCGCAGGATCTTCCCCCTTTTTGACCTCTTCAACATTTTTCAACTTAAACACCTTGCCTTCAATTCCCAACACACTGTAATTAATTGTTTTTTTGCCAAGGTTCGATTTGGTAAGTAACCATGCTGGAAAACCATTCTCATCGGTCTTATACTTTACTTTAACCGGAAGGATGGGGTTCGCAAACATGAGGTCTTCTTTTTCATCCTCTGCTGCTGGACAGATCTTTCCGTTAAGATCATTCTTGTCGGGAGTGACATAATAATTTTCAAGCTGCGGAAGATTGCTTATTTCTGTTTTTTTCAGCAGGTATCCTTCTTCACCCGGCGTAAACTGGAAGCCCATACTACCGGTGAAATAAAAACATTTATAGTTTCCTGTCCGGTATATATCAGAGCTCAGAAGAACCTTGCCATCGCCTGATCTTGACAGGGCATACGGGCGCAGCATATATTCTGTTTTGGTTTTAGCGGCTCCCGTTTCGGTATGCTTGACAGTAATTTTGAAATTTTGTTTTTGTATTACCTGTCCGAACGAATCCGTGAGCATCATGAACAGGGTAACGGCGGTACTTGTTTGTGGAGCAGTAACCGTTGAAGTGCTCACGGGATGCCTGACCCCTGCTACAAGGATGTGTTTATTTTCATTATCGCTAAAGCTGGCGCCATATTGGTAATAGGCATTTTCATCTTTTGCATTTAGACGGGTGCCTTTAATGAGTTCACCACGGCTGGTGTTTATCCGGAGCACCCATTGAGTATTTTTACCCGCCATCATCACGTTTACAAACACGGCTACGAAAGCGTCCTGCGTTTCTATGATCCGTGCCGATTGGATGTTCTTCCTTTCAAATGGAAATTGCCATTTTTTTTCATAATCGAAGTTCTTGTCAGTGGCCGTCACAGAATAACAGTTAAGGTAAAACTGGATGCCGGAGGTGTCTTTTTGCGTTGAAATGCAGTACACCTTGTCTTTATAATACTTCGCATCTTCGCCAAGCATGGCACGGTTGTTAAGCCTTGCCACATCAACCTTTTCTATTTTCTTGTAATCCTTTAGCTCCTTCTTAAATCTGATGATGGCCACACTCTTGTCGTTTCTGTAGAGATAAATATTAGTGAAATCATGAAGAGTGTCGGCGCTGGTTTGCAGCTGACTCTGTGCTTCCGCCGCTGCATTTTTGATAATCAGGCTATCAACAGCCTCTAATTTCCCGTTTAACTTGTAAATAATAAAATCAGCGCTCCCCTGCGATTTATTGTATCCAAAAATATAAATATCATTGCCCCGCACAAATGTGTTCGCTTTTGCAAAGGGGAATGTATTTGATTGCGCCACGACGGCGGCCTGCCAGACAAACAATAAAACGAATACTATAAATTTATTCTTCAATCAAACCCTCCTCCTCCCTTGAATTATAATCAAGAATAAGTAAGTAGTACAGCAGAACCCCTACCGAATAGAGCAATGAAGTAATTAGGAAAATGTTCACAAACTCAAAGTTATAAGCGAAGAGAATGGTTACCATAAAACCGCTCACCACCCAGCTTCCGCTCCAGATGGCTGATGTGAGTGCACTGGTGATCTCTCGGTTGTTTTTGCCCACATAGTTCAGCACAAGTTCCGAGGTCATCGGACCAGCCATATTCATTAATGGCTGGCGTATGATATAACAGGCCGAAGCAATTACCACTGCTATGGTATACTGGTTATAGTACTGTGTGGTTGCAAGCGCCACAAGGGTGAAAACAGCCATTGCCTGCGTGGTAGGGATTGCAATTTTATAACCGATCTTTTCTTTGATCCTTGGTACAAGCATGGCAAAATAAGCCACAAGCACCGACGCGGTGAAGCTGAGAATGGAGAATTGACCTTTATCAATATGATGCACTTTATCGAAGAAGAGGCTGATGAAGGGAATGGTGAGCCCAGCACCGGTGGCGATGATCAGCGTGGGTACAAGTGCTCTTATCACAAGTGGCCAGTCGGTTGCTCGTTTTTGAGATACCGGTCCGTGCAGGTCGATTTCTTCAGTATATATTTCTCTGAAGTTATTGCTGCGGAAAAGAAAGATCAATCCGCCGAAGCCGAGGATTGAGAAAAAGAGCAGGATGAACTGCTCATTGAATAATACCGGGTTGATGAAATCGAGAATGGCAATGACCACACCGCTTATAATTCCTCCAAAGCTCCAGGTGCTATAACTGAGAGCAATTGCAGCTGTCTGATGTTCCTTTGGGGCGTTCCTTAAGATAAATGGGAAGACGGGGATCTGCATGAAAGTGAACGACGCTCCCCAAAGGATGAGTGAAATTAAAGTGAGTAGTTTTAATTTTAACGCGATGCATGCTACAATGGCAATGCCGAAAAATGGAACGCAAAACGCCGAAAGGTAAAAAAGCGGGTACACCTTCCTCCTTTTAATAAATCGCCCCAGCGGCAGGGCAAGAAAAAATACGCCAAGGAAACGGAAAGTGATGAACATGGCGATTTCCTTGTCGCTGAAATCCTTTCTTGTCATATACAACGGAAGGATGTTCATGAATGTGGCGTTCACTGCCTGTATGAAAAACTCGGCAGCAATAACATTTTTGATAGGGAGATCTATCTTTTTGTAATCCGATATGAACGACAGCATCCTAGCCATTTTTCAAATGCTGATCGATGTAATGAATAATATCATTTGTCTGCGAGACCTCAAACATTTTATAATCGTCCCTGTTCTTAAACCAGGTGATCTGCCTTTTGGCATAATTACGGGTATGCTGTTTTATCTTTTCCACTGCTGCGGAAAGTTCACATTTACCGTCAATATAATCGAACAGTTCGTTATAACCGACCGTTTTTAGGGCGTTGGATTCTTTGAATTTAATAAGCCCTTTAACTTCCGACAGCAGGCCGGCCTCCATCATTTTGTCCACCCGTTTATTTATGCGCTCATATAACACATCTCGCGGCGCATTGATCATCACCTTTATGGGGATAAAGTTTCTTTGCGCAGTGCTTTTTTTTCTGAACTCTGAAAACGGTCTGCCCGAATGTTCAATGATCTCAAGTGCACGGATCAGTCGTTGAGGATTATTGATATCAGCTGTTTCATAAAATACCGGATCTTTTTTTCTCACCTCCTCCTGCAGCCAGCTAAGACCTTTTATGCGGTAAGTTTCATTTAAATGCTGACGAAGTTCTTCAGGCACGTTAACAAGCTCATCCAAACCATTAAGCACCGCCTCAATGTATAAACCCGAGCCTCCAACCATAAAAAGAACATCGTGCTTCTTATAAAGCTCTTCAGTGAGTTTTATCGCGTCTTCCGCAAAATGTCCGCTGCCATACAATTCGGTGATCGATTTCGTATTGATAAAGTGGTGAGGAACTTTTTGCAGCTCGTCTGCTGTAGGTTTCGCTGTGCCGATATTCATTTCACGGTAAAATTGCCTTGAATCGCATGAAATGATCTCTGATTTGTAATGATGTGCAAGTTCTATGGCAAGCCGAGTTTTCCCTACTGCTGTAGGTCCCGCAATCACTACCAGGTATTTTCGCTGAGCTGTAATCTGCTAAAGTTAAAACCCTGCATCCCCGGGCTGTTGCTTTTCCAAATTTCTTTGTGAACAACTCTTTTTAATAACTTTGAATTTATAGCAGGCCTCACTTAAATTTATACAATGCATAAACCCTGGCATACGTTGGTTTTTGCCGGTTTTTTATTTGGAATTCTGGGCCTTCTTTCCTGCCTGGCACCAGCAAACACCAATTTCACTGTTGCAGGTTTCAGTTTTTCCTACCCTTCACTTTCACAGCTTTTTGAACCGGCTAAGAAAAAGGATATCGGGGAGATCTTAGCGATGGAGGAAGAAGAGCAAGATAGCACATTTGTTTTAAGGGATACAGGATCTGCGCCAACTGCAACAAAAGCACCTTCTATCCCAAAAAAGCTGATCCAGTCTATCCAGTACACGAATCCCGAAGCACTGGAGGAATTTTTTTATGCGCTGAAGAACATCAGCGATTACTCCGATCCTGTGAGAGTACTTCACTATGGCGATTCGCAAATAGAAGGTGACAGGATCACCGATTTCCTTCGCGCGAAATTGCAGGGTATGTTCGGTGGGGCGGGACCTGGGCTTATTTCTCCGATGCCAATCACCCGAAGCGCGATCAATATTGTGACCAATTCCGAAGGATGGGAGCGATACAACGTTTATGTAAGCAAGGATAACAGGGTTCCTCATAAAAATTACGGGGTTCTCGGAGGTTTTGCTCGTTTTGCTGATTATAAGGCTTCTGCCACCAGCGTTAAAGAGGCCGAATTAACGGTCACTACCACCACTCTCGGCGGCAGGGCTGTGATGGCATACGAACGGGTAAAATTATTTTACGGTGGGGTGTCTAAAAAAACATGGTGTGAATATTACGACGGGCCTGCTTTATCGGGCGCAGATAGTTTGCCGGCTGGCGGTAACTTTCACGTGCATGACTTTGAAGCGGGAAATGGATCTTACACGCACCGCTTTGTATTTCGCGGCTTGCAAAGTCCCGACTTCTACGCTTTGTCACTCGAAAGCAAAAAAGGTATTATGGTAGATAATATCGCCATGCGCGGGAGCAGCGGCACTTTTTTTCACCAGATCGATGAGGGCCAGATGAAACTGTTCTATAAATATCTTAATGTGAAGTTTATCATATTGCAGTTTGGTGGCAATACTATTCCAGCCATTGAAGATTCGGTAATGGCTTCAAATTATGGCGAATATATCCGGTACCAGCTCCGTATCCTTCGTAAGCTTGCACCCTTCGCAAGTATCTTATTCATTGGTCCGGCAGATATGAGCACTAAGGTCGGCATAGATTACCAGACATACCCGATGCTGGAACCGACCCGCGATGCGATAAAAAAAGCAGTTCTCGAAAGCGGTTGCGCGTTTTTCGATCTCTATGATTGTATGGGCGGCAGGAACAGCATGCCCGCATGGGTGGAGGCAGATCTCGCGGGGGCCGATTATACACACTTCAGTCCTAAAGGTGCAAGAAAGATCTCACAACTTTTTACCTCGGCACTCATTGATGAATATAACCGCTACCTGGAAAAAAATTGAAATTATGATGTTCAGATACCTTGTACTTATTTTATTACCTCATATCCTATGCGCACAGGTGCAGCAGCCCTCGTATAAATTTATTCGGCAGGAAGCTAACGTTCTTAAATTTTCAGGCGACAGTACTGCATTTTTAAAGTTGTATGATAAAATAGGAAAGGTAGTTGAAGAAAAAAAAGGTTATATCACTGTTGCCCATATAGGCGGATCACACGTGCAGGGTGGTACCTGGAGTAATTCATTTATCTCGTCCTTCCAGGAAAAATATACTACTGCCGGTGGAGGATATTTTGTATTTCCTTACAAGATCGCAAAAACCAACAGTCCTCCGTATACAAGATCTTTTTCTACAGGAACCTGGAAAAAATGCCGGGCGGTGGGTAAGGACTTTTGTTTGCCTCTTGGTATGAGCGCTTTGAGTGTGAGTACGGTCGACAGCGCTTCTACCTTTGGAGTGATCCTTACACGAAAAGCAGCCTGCAAAATGGTGAACAGTGTTCGTGTTTATCATAATTTTAATCCGGGTTATTCTTTCAAACCAGTTATTAGCGATACCATCAAAATTGAAAGAGACGACCGGCCTGAAGAAGGATTCACACGCTTTACTTTTCTTATGCCCCTCGACTCTTTTTCATTCAGCTTGACAAGGATTGATACATCGCGTGTGGGAGCTGACAGTCTCGCCAGGCAATTCGTTCTTTTTGGTTTCAGTCTTGAAAATCACCTTACTCCTGGCTTTTATCTTGCGGGACTGGCAGCTAACGGTGCATCCACAACATCTTTTCTCAGAAGCAGTTATTTTGCTTCCCAGTTCAAAACGCTGAAGGCCGACCTGGTCATTTTGTCGCTGGGAGTAAACGATACTCAATCGAAGGGATTTGAAAAAGGTGATTTTATTGAGAATTATGATAGTCTTATCACCCTGATTCGTTCTGTGAATCCCGACGCTGCTATTTTGCTCACCACCACTACAGATAATTACATCAGAAAAAAAACATCCAATAAACGTACGATTGCGGCCAAGGACGCGATGTTTGACCTTATGAGCAGGCAACACATAGCAGTTTGGGACCTGTTCACCATTATGGGTGGATATCGTTCGATGCCGAAATGGGTGGCTGCAGGGCTGGCTTCAAAAGACAAAGTGCATTTCACAAATAAAGGATATACTCTCATCGGGGACATGATGTTTCAGGCTTTTCAACGTTCATTCAACTATAATCAAAACAAAACGGCCCAATAGACTTTATACGACATATTCTTTCTTATTCCCAGGACAAGCCTTTATTGTTCACTCATCTGTTCTTCTGGGCTTTTTTCGTCGTGGTGCTTTTATTTTATTCGCTTGTTTACCGCGTAAATAAATTAAGAACTGCTTATTTGCTGGTTGTAAGCCTTTTTTTTTATTTTAAAACCAGTGGAATTTTTCTCCTTCTGCTGGTCTTTACCATCTGCAGCGATTTTTTCTGGGGGAAACGTATACATCACAGTCAGTCTGTTTTGCAAAAACGTTTGTTCCTGGCATGCAGTATTATTCTTAATCTCTCATTGCTTTGTTATTTTAAGTACTCATACTTTTTTCACCAGAGCTTCAACAGCATCACTGGTGGCCAAAGTGCATATGTGAACTACTTTACTACTTTTTCCAATCAATTCTTTTCAACGTCCTTTAGCGTCGATAAGCTGTTGTTACCGGTTGGTGTCTCTTTTTTCACGTTTCAATCACTTTCCTACACCATCGATATGTACAGGGGAAAGGTGGAACCCGTTAAAAATGTATTTGACTATGGTTTTTTTGTATGTTTTTTCCCGCACCTGGTTGCCGGTCCTATTGTAAAAGCTCATGATTTTTTATACCAGATCTATCAGCCTTACAAATTAAGCCGGCAGGAATTTGGGTTGGCGGTATTCTGGATAATAAATGGATTTGCAAAAAAGATCATTGCCGATTATATCGCAGTTAATTTTGTGGACCGGATTTTTGACAACCCCACGTATTACACGGGGGTGGAGGTAGTGGCAGGTATCTTTGGTTATTCACTGCAGATCTATATGGATTTCAGTGGTTATACCGACATAGCCATAGGACTTGCATTGCTTCTTGGTTACCGCCTCAAAATAAATTTCAATTCTCCCTACAAAGCCACCAGCACCACTGATTTCTGGAAGCGATGGCACATTTCCCTTTCAAGCTGGCTTAAAGAATATTTATATATACCCCTGGGAGGAAACAGGCAGGGTACCATTGGTTCCTACATATGTATAATAGTCATTCTCCTGTTTATGATCCTGCTTAGCGGCAAAATGTGGATGTTAGGGATCTTCGCCATTGTTTCATCTGTTATTACGCTCCTGGCTTTATTCTGGGACGATTTTCGCTCAAAGCTCAATACCAATATCAATTTAATGGTTACAATGCTCCTGGGCGGATTATGGCATGGCAGCAGCTGGTTGTTTCTTATCTGGGGAGGACTAAATGGTCTGGGTCTTATTGTTCACAAGGCCTGGTGTAAGATCTCTCCGTTTAAAGACAATGGAAGCTGGCCGGTGAGAGTATTCACTGTGTTTTTAACGCTTACCTTCATCAGTTATACGCGGATCTATTTTCGCAGCGCCGATCTTCAAACGGTTGATATGATCTACGACCGCATCGGTTCCCATTTTTCTCCGCATCTGTTTTTATCGATCGTGAAAGGTTACAAGGTTGTCTTCTTTTTTATCCTTGCCGGATACATTGTGCATTGGATCCCGGAAAATATGAAACAACGTTACCGTTTATGGTTTGCGTCGCGAAACCTGGCTGTAATGATGTTAATGGTAATTGTGGTGATAGTGGCTTTATACCAGCTTATGAGCGGCGAAATGCAGCCGTTCATTTATTTCCAGTTCTGATTTAATAGACCTTCTTTTTGCTGAAAAAGCTTGCAGCATTTCCAAGAGCATCGAGGATCTTTTTGAACACATCAAAATACAGGGTGATGATGAGAAGGATGCTCATCAGCCATATGATGCAGATGTTGAAAAGAAAAGTCGGATAGTATTTGCCGAACAGATATTTGCGCGGCGCAAAAAAGTGCGCTCGACCGATCTTTGAATCCGTAGGATCCTGGAATACCGGGTCAGTCTGCTGGATGAGCCTGCCGTCCTGCTCCAGGCTTCGTTCCCCGCTCAGGTCATTGGCATTCTTTACAAGCTGGGTCAGACTTTTATTTTCATAATCATCACGGAATTTTACGAGAGCTTGATTGCCCATTTGCTTAATGAGTGTTCTTGTGAGATCATCTTTTTTCTTTCTTGCAGCGATCTCAACACTTATATAAAGATCCTTAAGATCAGAGAGGTACTCACGTATGCCTTTTGATACACCTTCGTCGTACAATTGCGGTGTAACTTTATCAAGATCATCGAATTTCTTTTTGCTGTACTTTTCCTCCTTGCTTAATACAGTATGAAGGAAGTTAACATCGTTCGCGAACTCTTCTGTTTTGTTTCCCGACTTTAGTTCTGGTTCAATTTTTGCGATCTTGTTAAGGATCTTTTGCATCCAGTAATCTTTTTTATAACTGGCTATGCTTATTCTTTTATCTTCATAATAAAAGATCTTCTCATACTCGTTTTCCTTGAATTGATTAACAGCGAGGGCTTCAAACGCCCAGCGGCTGGCCATAAGCTCTCCCGGGATAGGCACGCTGCCATGGCTTGCTAGGGTAGGGTTGAGCTTGTCAAATTTGATTACAACTCCTGCAAGCAATAATTGTGGAATTATGAGGAAGGGGATGAGGATATAAATCGTTACGGCGCTGTTAAATGCAGAGGAGATATTAAGTCCCAGCATGTTTGCAAAGCAGGATGTTGAGAACAGGATGAGCCAGTAATCGGTGTACATGCCTTTGACATTGAGAAGAGCGTTCCCAACAACTACAAAGGTGAGCGTTTGAAGCGCAGAAAGAGTGAACATAATAATGATCTTGCTCCACAGGTAACTTCCTTTGCTGAGATTCAGGAAGGATTCCCGTTTCCTGATTTTCCGGTCGCGGATGATCTCTTCGGCGCTTACAGTTAAACCTATGAACAATGCCACCACAACAGCCATGAACATGTAGGCAGGGATATTCTCATTGTCCTGGAAAATATATCCCCTGCTGTTTTCATCGTCGGTATTAAAGTAACGCACCAGGTACGCGAGGATAAAAGCAAGTACGGGCGCTTCCAGAAAATTAATGAGAAGATATTGTGTATTGGTGAGCTTGGCCTTTACATCGCGTGTAATAAAGACCCTGAACTGCCTGAAAATATTCGGCACTTTAAAAATACTCTCAGGGATCTCTGTATGGCTTTTTTCGGAATGAATATGCGTTTCAATGATCTCCTTGTAATGACGGTTCCAGGTAACAGGGCTTACCTTCCTGTTATAAGTCAGATTTCCATATTCATCCAGCACCTTGCTTTCAATGATGTTGAATATCTGTTCTGGATTCACGTTTCCGCAATAGCTGCATTCTGCTTCCTCTGCGTTAACATGATTCACCAGTCGTTTAAAATAACTTACCGCGTCTACAGGATTTCCGTAATAGATTGGATATCCTCCCACATCAAGGATCATGAGCTTGTCAAACATTTTATAGATGTCTGACGAAGGTTGGTGGATCACAACAAAAATGAGCTTGCCTTTAAGCGCAAGTTCCTTCAGCAGGTCCATAATATTTTCCGAATCACGCGACGAAAGTCCCGAAGTCGGCTCATCTACAAACAGCACGCTCGGCTCACGGATCAGTTCGAGTGAAATATTCAGCCTTTTACGTTGCCCGCCGGAAATTGTCTTGTCAAGTGGCGAACCCACCTTCAGATGTTTTGTTTCGCTCAGACCGAGGTCTGCAAGTAACTCATTACATTTTCTGGCGATCTCCTCGTCCGACAGGTTACCAAAGCAGAGTTTGGCATTGTAGAAAAGATTTTCGTAAACGGTGAGCTCTTCGATCAGCAGGTCATCCTGGCTCACATGCCCGATCACACCTTCAATTTTATCGCGTTCAGTGTGAATATTGCGTCCATTGATGGTTACTTCACCACCGCTGGGAACCTCATTTCCATTCAGTACATTCAGCAGTGTTGATTTCCCCGCACCTGATCCGCCCATGATGCCGATCAGCTTGCCGCTTTCTTCGCTGATATTTACATCGCGTAATCCCAGCTTCCCTCCGCGGAATTTGTACTCGAGGTTACTGGCTATAAAGGTGATCCTCGCCTGCGATTCGTCGCTTAAGAAACGACTGATCACGTCGCTGTAATAGATTGGCTTTACCTTGCTTGAACGGATTGAAGAGCCGGGAGTAAAAATATGAACACGTTCCCTCGATATTCCCTGGCCGTTCAGCTGCATTTCTATCTTGCCATAGATGCGCAGGGCATACATGGAAACACTGCTGATCTGCACGATCCTCACGTCTTCATGCAACGTCTCGCAATACATATGTTTGCTGCTGTTTCCGTAACCGTTAGGTTGGTCATTGATCACCAGTATCCTTGGACTGTCAGGGATCTTATCAGCACTGTCTTCAATGAACGCTTTTAAAAGAAGGAATTCTTCGTTTGGTATATTGAATGTGTCTGCAACAGTTTGCACAAACTCATGCTCCTGCGCTGAAATCTCGTTGCTTGAATAAATGAATTCGAGGAGACGGATAAGCACGATCACTTTCTGCGGCTGTTCCAGTTCCTGGTTAACCTGCGTGCAGATGCGAAGTACTTTTACCGAGTTTAATGATGTGCGTTTGGCGGCACCTTCTTTACGTTTGCTTGCATTCTGGTGCGACTCAAGGTATTCGTCGAAGATGCGCAGATAGGTTTCAACCTGCTCCAGGTTCAGCTGCTGCTTGAGGAACGACTGCACGATGAGCCTCCCGGTATTATTGATGCCGTCAACCTTCGCGATGATCGCGAACATTTGCATCAGGGCTCTTAGGATCCGCTCACTCATTTAAATTTCTATTTTTTATCAGCAATTGTTTCAAAAACACAGGTTGCTATTTTTTTCACTTCCTTCGTATCCTGCTTGGTAAAGTCAGTTGTTGACGGGCCAAATACCAGTGCTGTAATTCCCAGCTCCTTCAGCGTCCACACATAATTTCTGAAGATCTCTATGGTGAACTGACCTTGCGACCGGCTTAATTTGTACTGCTTCGTATCTTTTGCATAGTAGCTCTTTGTGCCAGATTGTATTTCAAGTACATCCACTTTATTAAAATAGAATTTCTCGGTTATAATTATCCGCAGAAATATCCTGCCATCATCCGACTTAAACAGCTTTAGCTTTGAGAGATTCTTCATGGTTGCCTCAACCGACTGACCGCTTAGTGTAGCGCTCGCTCCGGGGGCGGTAAGTGTATCAGGCACAAAAGTTGTTTCACATTTTTCCTGCGCTGAAGCGGAAAAAAGGTAGAAGAAAATAATAAAAAAAACGGAAAGTTTTTTTTTCATCAATATTGTATACAAGGGAGGGGACTGTCTATTTTTATTAGCTTCTAAATATACAAAAAAGGATAAAGTTGGTGCTTTATCCTTTAAAGAATGCTTAAAAATGTAAGATTGAGCGTGATTATGCAATAGAAATTTTACGGGACTTTCGCATTGAAAATCACAGTAACGTTGTTACAGTACTAACTAAGGTTGTTTAAAGCCGATAAGGATCACAGCGCATCCGGATCCCTGATTTTTCGAAGGATCGAGTCTTGCTTCAACGATGGCCGACACCGTTGATTTTACTTTAAAATCCCAGTACGGTGCATTCTTCGTTTTTTTGTTTGTGAACAGCAGGTTTCTGTCCTGGTCATAGATGCTGAAAATGAGATTGCCATCCGTGGTGCCGCTGCATGCCGCTATCCGATAAGTGGTTTCTCCGAAGAAGGTGGTATTGAACTCCGAGTATTCGTCCGAATTCAATAACAGCGAACGGTATTGCTGACCGTCAGAAATAAATGCCGGGACAATATGCCTGTTGCAAAGGCTGGCAATGGTGTCGCACTGCCCGTTAACAGGATTACTATAAACGGCTGCCAATAAGAACAAAGCAGGAATAAATTTCTTCATTATGATACCTATGATTGTGTGGTGTTAACGATCTTATTTCTCAGACTCGCAATTTGTGTTGCAATCCTTGTCAGCTGATCTTCTGTTATATTGACTTCTGACGTCGAATTGATAAAGGTCACTTTTTTCAGTGTATCGGTAGTTGGTTCAATGAAGTGGTATTTGAAGGTGATCTCTTCATAGATCTTTGATAGTTCCTTTAATTCACCTCCAAGTTCTTTTGCTTCGTCCGAAACCTGTGTGTCAAGGATCTTCATGATGCTCGAAAGTGCCTGTTTTTGCTCTGCGATCCTGTAACGAAGCTTGTCGTTTGGTTTTGATTTGTATGCCGACAGTGCAAAGTGCATGCTCTCCACCCAGCCACCGGCAAGGATCAGGCTGCTGATATCTGTGCGCTGGCTGTTCTTCAGGTAAGAATCGCTGCCTCTGTAAGCTAAGCCTACCAGAACCATCATGCTATCCTTATTGGTGATATTGTTCTTGATCCTCTCAAGTGTTGCAGGATCAAAAGCGGCCGACAGACCTAATTTGTCAGATAACTGCTTAATGGATGCAAGGTAACCCAATGCATCCTGGTTCTGATTGTATAATGAAACATAACCGAGATCAGCACCATACACCCCAAGGTTAAGGGCTCGTGAATGATCAGTGGCGTAAGTGTTCACTTTGTTAGATGCGCTAAGAACGGATTTGTCGTAAGTGATACCGCTTTTTTGCACAAGCAGCGCCGTCTGGATAGGTGACGGAACACTGAATAATTCTCCGCCTACATTAACTACAGTGGATTTAATTGTATCTGTAGTTTCAATCAGGTCTTCTTTTTCTTCCTCTTGTTTTCCTCCGCAGGAGAAGGTAAATCCTGCAAGTAAACTCAAAGTTATAAAATGTGGAAAGAACCTCTTTTTATAAATATACATTGATTGGCGGGAAATTTAGGTTTAATATTATGCAAATAAACAAAAATTAATAATACAAGCAAAAAAATTTACTTCACTATTACCTCGCTGTTGTAGTTACAGCGCAAGCAGCGCTGCTGATAAATTTTTTTACTCACACATTTTTAAATACTTTTAATTCCTCATGAAATTTGATGACAAGGATACTATCATAGCGCTAGCCACTGCCGCCGGTACCGGCGCTATTGCTGTTATTCGGCTTAGCGGACCCGAGAGCATCAATTATACAGAACGTTTTTTTTATTCAAAGGACCTTAAAAAAAAATCACTGCTACAGCGAAGATCACACAGCGCTGTTTTTGGTATCATTATGCACAACGAGGTTGTTCTTGATGAAGTGCTTGTTACCTTGTTCAGGGCGCCGCATTCGTTTACGGGACAGGATAGTGTTGAAATTTCCTGCCATGGTTCGCGGTATATCCAGCAACAGATCCTGCAGCTTATGTTATCGCAGGGAGCAAGGATGGCCATGCCCGGTGAATTTACATTGCGTGCTTTTTTAAATGGGAAGCTCGATCTTAGCCAGGCTGAAGCTGTAAATGACCTGGTAGCAAGCAACTCGGCAGTTTCGCACCAGGTGGCAATGCAACAGATGCGTGGCGGATTCAGCAAAAAAATAAAATTGCTGCGGGATCACCTGGTAAACTTCGCATCGTTGATTGAGCTTGAACTTGATTTCAGTGAAGAAGATGTTGAATTCGCAGATCGTCGGGATCTTAAAAAATTAATAGTTACTATAAGCACAGTAATAGAAAAGCTGGTCGAGAGCTTTGAGCTTGGAAATGTGATCAAGAACGGTATTCCCGTTGCTATTGTGGGAAAGCCGAATGCCGGCAAGTCCACACTGCTCAACGTATTGCTTGAAGATGAGCGTGCCATCGTGAGTGAAATTGCCGGAACTACACGCGACACAATTGAAGATGAAATTACCATCGATGGTGTTCTGTTCCGTTTCATTGACACAGCGGGTCTGCGTTCAACTACCGATGTAATTGAGCAGATAGGAGTGAACAGGGCCTACCAGGTGATGAAGAAATCAGCGATCGTAATTTACCTTTTTGATGCGCATGAGCTCAGCAGCGGTGATCTTACTGAAGAAGTAAACCTTTTGCAGCCGCACCTTGGAACTTCGCAGCTGGTGCTTGTTGCAAACAAATGTGACCTGGAAGATATTTCTGAGCTGCAATCGGAGTTCACTGATAATACAGGAGTGATCTTTATCTCGGCAAAAACACATTTTAATATCGATGCACTGAAAAGGAAATTGCTGGCTATGTTTGATATGCGTACTGTGCACGCCAGCGACACTGTGGTTACCAATGCACGTCACGCTTCATCACTCCGAAATGCGCAAACCGCGCTGCAAAAGGTAGGGGAGGGGCTCGATCAGAATATCCCGGGAGACCTGCTTGCGCTGGATATCCGCTATGCTCTGGAAGAACTTGGCAATATTACGGGAGAGGTTACTAATGATGACCTGCTTGAAAACATTTTTACGCGTTTCTGTATCGGAAAGTAAGTGCATAAAAAAAGCCCGGAGTTTGGACTCCAGGCTTTTAATTAAATTATTAATTAATTATTGTTTTTTCGAGTAACGTGTGCGGAATTTGTCAACGCGACCTGCAGTATCAACAAGAACCTGTTTGCCGGTGTAAAAAGGATGAGAGGTCATGGAAATATCCAGCTTCACAAGGGGATATTCATTCCCGTCCTCATGTTTCGCTGTTTCCTTTGTTTCTGCGCATGAGCGGGTAAGGAAAGAGTAGCCATTGCTCATATCTCTGAAGATACACAGTCTGTAATTTTCGGGATGAATTTCGTTTTTCATTTTTGTATTTTATTTAATTCGGGCTGCAAATATAGGCATAAATTCTTACTCAGCAAAAAAACTGTTGAAATATGGGTACACTTTGTGCTTTTTAGGGAAAATAATGGGATCAAAAAGGGGCATTTTTGGGGTTTAAAAATGACAAAGTCCGGGCACAATAGTTTACTTGTAAAACTCATTTGCATTTTTTGCAGGGGAAATTTGTTTTTTAAATTACTTTAACTAATTTAGCCGCCTAAGTGCATACGTAAAAATGTGCTTGTCATAATCTTAAATACAAAGTATGAAAAAACTTTTAGTTAAAATTACCATTGCTTTTACCGGTTTTACAGGCGTTCTTACGGCTCAGCAGGATCCTCAGTTCACCCAGTTCATGTACAACAGACAGATCTATAATCCGGGTTATGCGGGTACAAGTGGTGCTATTTGCGGTGCGGCTCAGTATCGCCAGCAATGGGCAGGTTTTACGGGTGCTCCGCAGTCGATTGCAGTAGGTGCTGATATGCGCTTAAGTGCTTTGCCTATTGGTGTTGGATTAACTGTTATCAGCGACAAAATAGGTCCTATGAATACCATGTATGCCCGTATCGGAGCATCTTACAATATTACAAAAATCGCCGGTGGAACTCTTGGTCTGGGGCTTGACCTGGGACTTTTACAAAAACGGATCAGTGAGGAATACTGGATCGTTCCGGAGCCCACCAAGATTGATCCTACGATCCCCGGATCATACGGAAGTCTGAGTCAAAGCAATCCTGATCTCAATAAAGGGGTTCTTGACTTTGGTGTTGGTGCTTTTTACCAGATCCCTGGAAAATTTTATGCAGGTCTATCAACTACTCATTTAACCGCGCAGCAGCTGCAAGCTGGCGATCTGGGCTTTAAACAGAATCGTCATTATTACCTGATGGCAGGTTATTCTCTACAGCTTACAAGCTGGAGCAAATTAACTCCAAACATTCTCTACAAGTTTGACGAATCGGCTTCTACTACTGACATTAACCTTACCTACCTTTGGAGCGACATGGTTTGGATCGGTGGTACTTATCGCATGAACGATGCACCGGCGATCCTGGCAGGTTTTCAAGGCCAGACTGGAACAGGTAATTCAATTGGATACAAGATCGGACTTTCTTATGATTTTCCTGGTCAAATCGGTACCGACGCTACCAGCGGGACTTACGAAATGCTGCTAGGTGTGTGCTACACTCCAAAAGTGAAGAAAGAAACAAGTTACCAGAACGACCGTTATTTAGATTAATTAGTTTAACACCGTAACCTTTTTTTGAAAATTGCGTTTAAACCAGCTACAACCGATTTTTAATGTTAATAAGTGCCAAATGATGGAACTTGTAACTTTACAGCCGGCTGAGGTTATAAACAAAAATAAGTAATATGAAAAAAATCTTGATATTAGCTTCCTTCGTAGCCATTGTTGCAGGATGTAACAAACGCACCGGCGAACTTATCGGTGTGGTAGGCCGCGAAAAATGGTATCAGCCCGATCCTTTTGGTACTTTGTTTATACCAATGGGAAGTTACCATATGGGTCCTGATGATGAAGAAGCTCCTATGGCTCATACTACGCGTTCGAGAATGGTATCGGTTCAGGCTTTTTATATTGATGATTCAGAGATCTCAAATAACGAGTACCGTCAGTTTGTATATTGGGTACGCGACTCTATTGCCCGTCGTTTATTGATTGCCGGTGGACAGGAAGAGGAATTCGGAATTTCACAGGAAGATTTCCTTGCTATGTGGCCTGTTTACACAGGTGATAATAACCTGCAGGAACCTTATATGAACTGGGAGGCACGTATCGACTGGGAAACGCCGGATGAAGATATCCGCGGAATTCTTCAGCCAATGTATTTGCCAGAGAACGAACGTTTCTTTAACAGGAAAGAGATCGATACCCGCAAGCTTAATTATGAATATTACCGTATCGACCTTCGTTTAGCAGCAGCCAAATCCAACAGGTTCATTCCTGGTAAATCGCCTGACGCTAAAAAAGTGGATTACATAAATGGTGTTACTCTTAATGATGGTTCAAACGGAGCTGCAGGTTCACCTTCTACACCTGCCGGTGATGAAGATAGTAAGTCACTTGGTAGTTATACTGTGCGTGACCAGATGTCTGTAGGACAAGGTAATTACGTACCACGTGAACGTAAAGGAGAAGACCGTTCTGTATTTATTGTAAAGGATATTATCAACGTTTATCCTGACACTCTTGCCTGGGTGCATGACTTCACATACTCTTTTAATGAGCCTTTAACCAACATGTACTTCTGGCATCCATCTTATGATGATTATCCGGTTGTAGGTATTACCTGGAAACAGGCGCGCGCTTTCAGCGTATGGCGCAGTCACCTGCTCAATAATTTCCTGATCGGTACCGGCCAGGCTATTGTAAATGATTTCCGTCTTCCTACAGAAAGTGAGTGGGAATACGCAGCGCGTGGTGGCCTGGAAAAATCTCCATACCCTTGGGGCGGTCCATACATCCGTAACTCAAAAGGTTGTTTCCTTGGTAACTTTAAGCCAATGCGTGGTTCTTATATCGACGACGGTGGTTTCCACTCTTTGTATATATACTCTTACAATCCTAATGATTATGGACTGTATTGTATGGCTGGTAACGTGTCTGAGTGGACCAGCAACGCTTTTGATGAATCAGCTTATGATTTTCAACATGACCTGAACCCTGACTATGTTTACGAAGCTCAGGAAAAAGACGCAAACGTATTGAAACGTAAAGTTATTCGCGGTGGAAGCTGGAAAGATGTGGGTTATTACCTGCAAAACAGCACCCGTACGTACGAATATCAGGATACAGCAAAATGTTATCTTGGATTCAGGAACGTAATGACTTATCTTGGTCGTTCGAAATACGACAATTTCTAAAAGTTTTAATCTAAACTAAACTATCAAATAACAAAAATCACGAACCAACAAACACAACAATTATTATGAGCAGATTACCGAAAGTTAAAGGATATAAAAAGATACTTCACATGGTTACATGTTTTGGTGCGGCGATGGTTATCGTCGGCGCGCTATTTAAGATTCAGCATTACCCCGGTGCGGAGTTTATGTTACCAATCGGACTTATAGTTGAGGCATTTATTTTTATAGCTTTTGGTTTTGATATTCCACATGAGGAAGTAGACTGGACCCTTGCATATCCTGAATTAGCAGGTATGGGTCACGATGAAACACATACCAACGAAGAAGATGACGCAAACCTGCCTATAACTGCACAACTGGATAATCTCCTGGCTGATGCGAAAATAGGACCTGATCTGATCGAAAGTCTTGGTTCAGGTATGAGGAACTTATCTGACAGCGCCAGCAAAATTGCAGACATTACAGATGCTGCTACAGTTACCAACGAATACGTTGACAATGTTAAGACTGCATCTAAAAATGTATCTCACCTTGCTGATACGTACAAGGAAGCCGCTAACTCGATGTCTGATCTTGCCAATTCAAATGCAAGCGGACTTGCTATCGGTGAATCACTGAACAGCGTTTCTAAAAATCTTTCTGCTTTAAATGCAACTTATGAACTCCAGTTGCAGGGCAGCCAGCATCACCTTGAAGCCACGAACAAGTTCTATGAAGGTCTTTCTGAATTAATGAAAAACCTGCATGACTCTGTTGACGATACAAAGAAATACCGCCAGGAAATGGCTACGTTATCAAACAATCTGAGCGCACTCAATACAGTGTATGGAAACATGCTGAGCGCAATGAACGTAAGACCGCAATAATTTTGTAACTAACGTCGATCTGGGTAATTATAAATAAGAATTTCACAATACAAGTAACAACAGAATACTAAAAAATGGCAGGCGGAAAAGAAACCCCTAGGCAGAAGATGATTGGCTTAATGTACTTAGTACTTACAGCCATGTTAGCTCTTAACGTGTCGAAATCGATTTTGAACGGGTATTTGTCTGTAAATGACAGTTTAGAAAAAGCGAAGAAGAATATCACAGAAAATAATGTCCGTGTCACCGATGCTTTCCAGGCTTCAATTAACGGTAACCAGGGAGCTGCACCTTATTTTAAGGAAGCACAGGTTGCTCAGAAGAACATCGATGAGGTTTTCAGATATGTTGATGTGGTAAAAGGAAATATGGTGCGCTACGTAGTTGGATACGATGACAACGTAAAAATGACCGGCGATACTATCAACCTGCGTAAAGAGCCTTATTATGCTAATATCGGAAACTACGACAAACCTTCAACTATAATGCTTGGTACCGGTGACCATCCGGCTCCCGGACCACTCACGGCAGTTGAACTGGGTCAAAAAATGACCGAGCTTCATAAAAAACTTTCTGACCAGGTTGAAAGAATGCAAAAGACTGAAGGTCTTCACCTGATGAATGAAGATTATATCAACCTTAAGAAAAAAATTGACATCCTGAAGCCGCAAGCTAGTGGTTTCGTTGAAGACGGACACGAGTTTACATGGGAAGATGACGTTGTAAATCACCTTCCAATGGCCGCGGTGTTTGTAAACCTTAACAAGATCCAGGTGGACCTTAAGAACGTTGAATCTGATATCCTTCAGGTATACAGCGGGGCAAGTGGTAAACTTGCTATTAAGCCAGATCGTCTCCTTGCCCGTGTAGTTGCCCCGTCGAGTTATATTTCGGCCGGACAGCCTTACACTGCTGATATATTCCTTTCTGCAGCTTTCTCTAAGCTGGGAACCGGAGATATGGAAGTGATCATGGGTGTTGACTCTGCTTCTGCTGCTAAAGGTGCCAAGGGCAACCTGGTTCCGCTGGTAGGTGGTATGGGTAAATACGAAGTAAATACAGGAGCTGTTGGTGATCAGAAATACCATGGTGTAATTAAATTTAAGAAGCCTGATGGAACTTTTGAATATTATCCTTTTGATGGAGAATATAAAGTTGCTAAATCTGCAGTAGCTGTTTCAGCTGATATGATGAACGTGTTTTATGCAGGTGTTGAAAACCCTGTAAGTGCGGGTGCTGCAGGTGTATCGCCTAATGATATTGTTCTTAATGCAAGCGGAGCAGGTGTGAGATTCAAACCAAAAGGTGAAGCAGGTAAATACATATTTGAATTCAGCGGTACCGGTGAATGTAACATTACAGTATCTAAAAGAGGTCCTGATGGAGTTAAGGCACAAGGTCCACCACAAAAATTCCGTGTAAAACCTTTACCTAAACCAGATTTGAAAATTGGTGGTGCCTTCAGTCCTTCAGAAATGAAAAAGGATATGTTAGCTACAGTACGTGCTCTTGGTGCTGGTGCCATAGGATTTGACTTTCAGGCGAACTATCGTGTTGTAGAATGGGAGATCAGCGGAACCAATAACAAAGGAAAATATTTTCCGGGTATTAAAGGAAACGGTTCAACGTTATCGGCTGAAGCCCTCTCTTTATTATCAGCACCTGCAGTTGGATCGAAGATCTACTTTGATGCAAAGATCCAGGGTCCTGACGGAAAATTCAACAGCGTTACACAAGGGGTAAAAGTTCAAAAATAAAACACACAACATGAAAAACTGGCTTTTTGCAATAACCATGATGATGGCTTTCCTTTCGGGGAATGCGCAGCAGGGTGTTTTCCAGCCTGGCGACTATAAGGATGGAATTTACGACAAGGAAAATGCCACTAACAGGAGATTCATTCCTTATACGCATTTGCGTGAAGGAGATGTGACCTGGGAAAAGCGTGTTTGGCGTTCGCTCGACATGAGGGAGAAGATCAACCATCAGTTATATTATCCTATTACTGATGTAGCTAGTCGCGTTTCATTGGTGCAGGTTATTACCCGTGGAATTCTTTCAGGTAAGATCATTGCTTTTGCTGATGAAGAGTTTCTTGAGCCATACGAGATCAGTGCGTGGAGAGGCAATTTTGTGAAGCCTGCCGACAGTACTGAAACACCTAGTTATGACTCTTTAGGTAACGAGATCCTCATTAAGGTATTAAAGCCTGCTGATTCAACCTGGTTCTATGAGAACTTTTGTTCACTGGATATCAAGGAAGATTGGTTTTTTGATAAGCAGAAATCATCACTGGAGGTGCGTATCATAGGTCTTGGCTTCAGCTTCCTGCCAAAGGATAAGGAAGACGCAGGATGTGTGCCTTATTATTATGTGTATTTCCCGGCCTGTCGTCCACAATTTGCAAAGCACGAAGTTTTTAATCCGAAGAATGACAGCGAACGACGAACGTTTGAGGACATATTCTGGAAGCGTCAGTTTTCCAGCCAGATCAAGAAGGAATCGAATGCTTACGATCGCAGGATCGATCAGTACGCCCGTGGTTTGGATGCATTGATTGAATCTGATCGCGTAAAGGGTGATATTTTCCGCTGGGAGCATGACTTGTGGCAGTTCTAAAATTTGTTTAGTAATATTTAAACCCCTCTCCGGAGGGGTTTTTTTATGTGATAAAAATGATGGTTAAAAATTCTAAATTTAAAACTGCACCTTTAAATCTTGGTATATTTGTTGATGCACGAATTTGAGTATTAGCACATGAGAAAAACCCACTGTATCTTATTTTTAAGCCTGATCACCTGCTTCACTTACGCACAAAAGAAAAGCACTGAAAAGACCTTTCCTGTTAAAATTGATGGCACTATAAGGAATTTTACCGGCAAGAAGATCTATGTTCATCACAAGTGGAATGAAAAAGACTTTACCGATTCCGCCGTAGTGAATAATGGGAAGTTTTCATTTAATCTCAAAAGTGTAGATCCTAACATGTACTGGTTTACTGTAGCACCGGAGATTGGTGCACAGCCAAACTTTGTCTTTTTTGCCGACGCGGCACCCACCAAAGTTGTACTGATTGGAGATTCGCTTCCTTATTCAGTGGCTACAGGCGGACAAACACAGGCTGATTATATGGAGTACCGCGCTCTCATCAATAGTTTTGTAGTGGTGCAGCAAAAAATGCAGGCAGATTATGGTGAAGCAGCCCAGCGCAACGATATGGCAGCCCAGGAGGCGATCCGTAACGAGTTTCAGAACCTGAATGCTCAATATATTGCCGGCATGAAAGGGTTCGTTAAAAGCCATCCTAAGAGTGCGGTGAGCGGGTATATCATTTATAACGACTTTAATAATCCTAACATTCCAATTACAGAAGTGGAAGAAGCATTGAGCTATGTTGATCCATCTATTTCCAATACTAAATTCATTAAGCTCGCAACTAAACGTGTAGCCGATATCCGCGGCACTACGGTGGGTTATAAAGCCACTGATTTCAGCCAGGCAACACCGGAAGGTAAGCAGGTGAAGCTGTCAGATTTCCGTGGGAAGTACGTGCTGGTGGATTTCTGGGCAAGCTGGTGCCGTCCGTGCAGGATGGAGAATCCAAACGTTGTAAGCGCTTATAATCGTTTTAAGGACAAAGGTTTTACCGTGCTTGGTGTATCACTTGATTCCAACAAGGATCCGTGGCTGAATGCCATTAAGCAGGATAATCTTACCTGGACGCATGTGAGCGATCTTAAAGGCTGGGGTAACGAGGTAGGAAAACTTTATAACGTTACAGGCATCCCACAAAACTTCCTTATTGACAAGGAAGGTAAGATCATAGCCAAGGATCTGCGCGGCGCAGCGCTTGACGAAAAATTGGCCGAAATCATCAAATAAATCAGCAGAAAAACTAAATTTGCCTAAATTTTTTTAGAACCCATGAAGATAAATAAGCTACTTGCAGTTGCTTTAACAGTAGGAATTTGCACCAACGTATTACAGGCGCAGGATCCTGTGGTGATGACCATAAATGGCAAGCCAATCAAAAAATCGGAATTCGAAGCTGTTTACCGGAAAAACAATGGCAAAGAAGTGAATGCGGCTTCAAAATCCGTGAAGGAATATGTGGACCTCTTCTCACTTTTTAAAAGCAAGGTTTTTGAAGCAGAAAGCCTGGGTCTTGATACACTTACCTCTTTTAAAACCGAACTGGCAGGGTATCGCAGGCAACTTGCCGCGCCGTATCTTACAGATAAAAGCACCAACGAAAATCTTCTTAACGAAGCTTATGACAGATTAAAAACTGAAGTACGCGCAAGCCATATTCTTGTGCGTGTGCCCGAAAATGCCTACCCGAAAGATACACTGGAAGCCTGGACCCGTATTAATATTGTAAGAAACGCGGTGCTCGGCAAATACCCTTCACAATCAGAACTGGCTTCTTATGACAAGCTTCTTAAGAACTCGACTGAGGTTGCGAAGGCACTCAAAGGCAAGGACAGCACTTTATACAAGATAAAGTTCAACTCTGTAAAACATCTTGCTGATTACGGAAAAAACGCCACCGATAAATTTCCTGAGATCGCTGTGAAGACATCTGACGATCCTTCTTCCCAGGACAATAAAGGTGATCTTAATTATTTTTCTGCCTTCGACATGGTTTATCCTTTTGAGAGCGCTGCATTTAACACTAAAGTAGGGGAGATCAGTAAGATCATCAGGACACGTTTCGGATATCACGTTCTGAAAGTATACGATAAACGTCCAAGCCGCGGGGAGATCCAGGCAGCGCATATCATGGTGAAATTTCCTAAAGACGCCACTGAGCAGGACAAGACAAACGCTAAAGCAAAGATCGACGAGCTGTATGGAAAACTAAAAGCAGGTCAGAATTTTGAAGAGCTGGCGCGCCAGTTCAGTGATGATAAACAAACCAGCGACCGGGGAGGTCAGCTGCAGCCATTTAAAGGAGGTCGTCTGCCAAAAGCGTTTGAAGATGCTGCATTTTCTATCCCTGCTAATGGTCAGTACAGCGAACCTGTTATGACGCAATACGGATGGCATATCATTAAAAGGATCGACTTGAAAGGTGTGCCTGCTTTTGATGAGATCAAGAATGATCTTAAACAACGTGTAGCACGTGATACCCGTTCGCAGGAAGGCCGCAGTGCATTGATCGCAAAAGTGAAAAAAGAAGGAGGATTTAAAGAAAACCTTAAGAATCGTGATGAGCTGATCAAAGCGGTTGATACCAGCTACCTTAAAGGCAATTGGAAGGCTGAAAAAGTGTCAAAATTAGGAAACAAGGAGATATTTAATCTTGGCGGAAAATCATATACACAAAACGATTTTGCAAAATTCCTTGAATCGCAAATGTCTATCAGTTCATTGAATGATGTGCAGGATGTACTTCGCGGTATGTATAAGACATGGGTTGACGAGAGCGTTATTGCATACGAGGATACCCAGCTGGAGAAAAAATATCCTGAATTCGCAAACCTTTACAGGGAATACAGGGACGGCATCTTATTGTTTGATCTTACTGATCAGAAAGTATGGAGCCGCGCGGTAAAGGACACTGCGGGTTTAAAAGAGTTTTACGAGAAGAACAAGAACAAATACCTGTGGGACGAGCGTGCAGAAGTAACCACTTACAAATGCCTGAATGAGCAGGTAGCTAAGGATGTTCGCAAAATGCTGAAAGCCAAGAAATCGGAGAAGGAGATAACCGAGGCCCTTAATAAATCTTCGCAGCTAAATGTTTCAGTTGAAAACGTGACCTATCTGAAGGGAGAAAAAAAGGAACTGGATGCAAATTGGAAGCCGGGAGTTCTGGCTAACAATATCATTGACGAAAAGGAGAAAAAGACCAATGTAGTTGTGGTAAACAGGATCCTTCCGAAAACGCCTAAAACGCTTGCTGAATCAAGAGGAAATGCAACCGCCGACTATCAAACCTATCTTGAGAATGAGTGGTTGGATTACCTGAAAAAGAAATATGTTGTTAAGGTGAACGAAGATGTTCTAAGCACCATCCAGTAATATAATTTGTTTTTTAAAGCCGACCGGCCTGCTTTATTGCTGGCCGGTTTTCTTTTTTGTAGATTTAAGAACCATTTTACAACCTTTTTCTGATTTGAAAAGCATTTATTGTATCCTGATAGCCTTCTGCCTTGCATCGTGCGGCAGCAATGAGCCAAAAGAGGTTATGGACGAAAAGATCGTGGCGGTGGCAGGCACTGATGAACTTGATGTTGAAACCTACAGGGATAATTTTATTTCAACCGGCATCATTAAGGATAGTTCGTATAATTCGAAGAAGTCAATAGAGAGCTGGGCCACGGAGTCTTTATTTTACCAGGAAGCATTGGAGAAGTTAGGCTCCGATGAACTGCAGATTGACAGGGAAGTAGAAGCCTACCGCCGTTCGCTGGTAAATTTTATTTATCAGAGCAGGATCGTTGAAGCCAACCTCGATACGGTGATCAGCGCCGAGGAAATAGAAGGTTATTACAACGAACACCGGGAAAGCTTTATTCTGAAGCAGAACATTCTGAAAGTAAATTATATCAAGGTGCCCTTAAAGGCGCCCGGTATCGATAAGATCAGAAAGCTGGTATCAGCTCCTGGTACCAAAGAGCACGAGCAGCTAAGGTTGCTTTGTATCCAGAATGCTGAGAACTTTTTTATGAATGACAGTACCTGGCTGTTTCTCGATGACATTGAAAAGGAGATACCGCAGCTAAGAGATGAGCCGGATTTTAACCTGGGTGCCGGACGGGTTCTGGAGTTTAATGATGAGATGTATTATTATTACCTGAAAGTTAAAGATGTAAAGGTAAAGAACGGGCTCAGCCCCCTGGCATTTGAAAAGCAGAACATACGTAAGTTCATTATCAATCAGCGGAAAAGTCAGCTCATTTCACAGTATAAAAAGATCCTGCTTGAAAAAGCAAAAGCGGAAAAGCGCTTCCTGATCTACTAGTACTATCCGACCTTCACACCAATCACCAGAACATCATCTACCTGTAAAAGCGAACCTTTCCATTTTTCAAGGGTGGTTTGAAGCACATCACGTTGTTGCGCAAATGGTAATAAGCTGTTCTTTGTCAGCAGATCTTCCAGCTGTTTATACCTGAACTTTTTTCCCTTGGGTCCGCCAAACTGGTCAGGATAACCATCGGTGAAAGTGTAAATGCAGTCGCCGCTTTTAAGCGAGATTTTGCGCGTTACAAAAGGATTGTTCAACTGCGAGTATCCACAGGGTTGGCGGTCGCCTTTAATTTCCATCATCTGTGCATGGCCGTTGTCACTATTTTGCGACACGATGTACACTGAATTATTGGCGGCAGCAAAACGCAGTTCTTTTTTTTGTTTATCAATGCAGCAAACGATAATATCCATTCCATCTTTTTTATCTCCTTCCCGTCCCGATCGGCTAAGAGTTGTAATGATCCTGTCGCGAAGCTGGTTGAGCACTTCTGACGGATCAAGGATATCCTGCCCTATAATGATCTCATCGAGAAACGATAATCCCAGCATCGTCATAAACCCTCCGGGGACCCCGTGCCCTGTGCAATCGGCGGTAACGTAAAAAATGTGATCTTTTTTTTCCTGCACCCAGTAAAAATCTCCGCTTACAATGTCCTTGGGAGCAAATAATACGAAGCTGTCGGAAAAATGAGAGCGGAATTTTTTTCCTGAAGGAATTAGTGCACTCTGGATGTCACGCGCGTAGTTAATGCTGTCAGTGATCTCCCTGTTCTTTTCCTGGAGGTCGTCTTTCTGTTTCTGGATCTCTACTTTGCTTTGTTCGAGTTCAAGACGGCTTTTGATCTCGCTATAAGTTAAACGATATCTTGTACGGATCATCAGGATGCAGAATGCCACTACTGTTAAAGTGAGCAGTCCGCCGTTTATAAAAAATTCTTCTAAAGGCAGGCTACTATTGGAAATGTAAAAGATGATATTGGCCACAATGGTGAGTGCTGCTAACCAGAGTGACAGCTTCAGTTCCCAAAGTACCAGCATTCCTGCACCAACAAACAGAACCATGTAAGCAAAGGCGTGACGCTGGAATTCCCGGATATCCATTACGCTCCACATATAAGCGTTTTGAACTGAGATGCCAAGCACCAGGATAAAAAGACAATGGTAAATAGTGATGTGAAGTTTTTCCCGTAACAGCAAAGCCAGAATACTTATTAAAGAAACAGCCAGCCTGAAAAAGAAAAATGTTTTTGCGTGGGCGGGAACAACTATGAGATCGCTTATAAACCAGAGTAGGTTGAGCAACACTCCTAACCACGCAGTGATGATCAGAAATCGCTCGATGGAGCGATCGAATTCTTTTTTTATGATATGTGGAGCAACTGGCTGCATAGAGGGAAGTTTATTCAGCTTCCTGATCTTTTGTCCTTCTTAAGAGAGTGCAGCCATTTAAGCGCATCGTCAACGTTCTCAAACAATTTATAATTCCCTTTTGGTTTCATCACCTTGAAGTAAAAGTTAACTATCAGCCGGTAACCAAGGTTGTTCACCACCAGGGCGTAACTTGCAATAGGTGATTCCTTCAGCGACTTAGGGGCGTTCTTCTTTGCTTCCGGTGTGATGGAAAAACCTTCTTCAGCAGTAAATAAAAAAGGAGAAGGTTTGCCTTTTGTAATCTCGTGATAGATCTTGCGCATCCCGGTCTGCAGGGCAACATCGAGAGTAGTGTCCTTTTTATAATGCACATGTATGACCCCGTCCCTACGTAGCCTTACGAATGCTTCCGGGAGCTCAAACTCTCTTAAATATGTTGAAGAAGCAGGCAGTTGTGCACAATATAAATCATGTTTGCAGGATCCCTACATTATAAGCTTTTGTAATGGGAGCGTGGTTTGCCATTTCAATACCCATGCTGATCACTTTCCGGGTCTCGAGCGGGTTGATAATGGCGTCCATCCACAGTCTTGAAGCCGCGTAGTAAGGTGTGGTTTGCTGATCATAACGATCCTTGATGCGGTTGAACAGCTCTTCCTCTTTTTCTTTTGTTATTTCCTCACCTTTTGCCTTGAGACTACTCACTTCAATCTGCACAAGTACCTTAGCTGCCTGTGCTCCGCCCATTACTGCGATCTTGGCAGTAGGCCATCCTACGATCAGCCTGGGATCGTAAGCCTTGCCACACATGGCGTAATTGGCCGCACCGTAGCTGTTACCAACAATGATGGTGAATTTAGGCACCACGCTATTGGCCATGGCATTTACCAGTTTGGCTCCGTCTTTAATAATTCCTCCATGTTCGCTCCGTGATCCCACCATAAAACCTGTGGCATCCTGTAAAAAAACCAACGGGATCTTTTTCTGATTGCAGTTCATAATGAACCTGGCCGCTTTATCGGCACTGTCGCTATAAATTACTCCGCCAAACTGCATTTCATTGCTGCCGCCCGGCTTTTTTGCCTTAACTACTTTACGCTGGTTAGCCACTATTCCAACTGCCCAGCCATCAATGCGGGCGTATGTGCAGATGATGCTCTGACCGTATTTTTCCTTGTACTCTTCGTGAACGCTGTTATCAACGAGACGCTCAATGATCTCGTGCATATCGTATTGTTTCTCACTTTTATCAGGAATGATGCCCGGGATCTCAGAAGGATCTTTTGAAGGTGGCGCACTTTTAATGCGATCGAAGCCAGCCTTATCATAATCTCCCACCTTGCTCATGATGTTCCGGATCCTGTTAAGACAATCTGCATCGTCCTTACACTTGTAATCTGTAACACCGCTGATTTCACAATGTGTTGTAGCTCCACCTAAAGTCTCATTATCAATATTTTCTCCGATGGCTGCTTTCACCAGGTAACTTCCCGCAAGAAAAATAGAGCCAGTCTTGTCAACGATCATGGCCTCATCGCTCATGATAGGGAGATAAGCTCCACCAGCCACACAACTACCCATTACGGCTGCTATCTGAAGAATGCCCATACTGCTCATCACAGCATTGTTCCTGAAGATGCGGCCAAAATGTTCTTTATCAGGAAAGATCTCGTCCTGCAGAGGCAGGTAAACACCTGCGCTATCAACAAGATAAATAATAGGTAAACGGTTTTCCATGGCGATCTCCTGCGCGCGGAGATTCTTTTTGCCGGTGATGGGAAACCAGGCGCCTGCTTTTACGGTAGCATCATTTGCAACAACAATACATTGTTTACCGCTTACATAGCCGATCACTACCACTACACCGCCGCCGGGACAGCCACCATGTTCAGGATACATTTCATAACCGGCAAAAGCGCCAACTTCCACACGATCTGTGTCCTTGTCAAGCAAAAAGTCGATGCGTTCGCGAGCCGACATTTTACCCTGCTCATGCAGTTTTTCGATCCTCGCTTTTCCTCCGCCCAGGTATATTTTATTAAGTCGCTGCTCCATCTGGCTGATCAGCAAACCCATTGAGTCCATGTTTTTATTAACTTCCAAATCCATCAATTGGCGATCTAATGTTTAGTTTCTAAATATATGTAATTAGTCCTTCTTTTGAAATTGAGTCAGTTCTCACGGATCATCTTCAGATACCGTACTACTTCATGAAGGTAGTCCATAAAAGTGCTGATACCTGTCTTTTTTATTACCAGGTCTGAATCATTAAAGCGGTTAGTGCTTCCGCATTTAAGGGGAGCCTGCAGGATTCCCGCAAGTGCGGTTGAATACAATTCAATTTCCTGGCAGGTGTTTATCACGATGTCGAATTTTTTACCGCTTAATCCCTGGGTGACAGCGCTGACAGGCAAACCGACAAAAGTTTTGTCTTTTTTAGTGAAACAATTCCAGTCGCTGTAAGTAGGTGTTTTGGAATCGAGCTCTATATAAAAAACCTCTACGTATTTTTTTGTGGCCGAAATAAACTGGTCAACCTGGCTTTTATTGATATTGTCGCGTTTACTGATAATGAGACCGATCTTCTGGATACTGTCCCACGAAAGAAAAGCGCCTTTTCTTTTTTTGCTTTCGAAAGCGGTTCTCGACTTTAAAATGATATTGGCTATAATTCTTTTCAGCATTAAAAAAGAGTTCTTACTTTTTCCACAAATAGCTCGGCGGTTTCTTTCAGAGGCAGCTTACTTTTTCCCCCTGCCGCGTTAATATGGCCGCCGCCATTAAAATATTCACGGGCAAATTTATTCACATCTATCTTGCCTTTACTGCGAAGCGAGATATTTACCTGTTTATCGTATTCAGTAAATAGAGCGCATACTTTAATTCCCTTTATTGAGAAGGGATAGTTGACCAGACCCTCCGTGTCGCCTTTCTGATAATGGAAACGGTTCAGTTCTTCTTCACTAATGGCAAAGAATGCCACAGGAAAGTCAGGCGTGATCTGCAACTTCTCATTAAGAGCAAATCCGAGCAATTTTAAACGCTGAAGACTATAACTATCGTAAACCGCGCTGTGAATATCAGCAGGAACGATCCCGGTTTTAAGCAAAGCTGCCAGGATCTCATGAGTTCGTGCTGTTACGCTGGGATAACGGAAAGAACCCGTATCGGTCATTAGCCCGGTGTACAGGCAGGAAGCAATATTTTTGTCCAGCAATTTCGTCTGGCCGAGGGTCACCATCAGATCGTAAACCAGCTCGCAGGTGCTGCAGGCTTTTACGTCGTTAAAAAAGTAGGTGGCATAATCATCGGGTTGCTGATGATGGTCTATAAGCATTTTAGGTGCAGGACACTTATCAAGCAATTCTCCCAGCTTTTCAAGTCTTTTATATGAATTAAAATCAAGGGTGCAGATAAGGTCACATTTGGCGAGAAGGGACGCTACCTTTTTTTCTTCTTTCTGAAAATTGAGCACCTTTTTATTACCAGGCAGCCATTCCAGGAAATCAGGGTAATCATTTGGAACAATTACCTGTGCTTTTTTCCCCATTTTGGTCAAAATATGGTATAACCCCAGGCTACTTCCCATGGCATCCCCGTCGGGACTCCAATGGGTAACAAGTACAATATTTTTGGCGTTTTTAAGCGCTTTTTTCAACTTTGCGGGGCTGTCTTTCGGCATAAATGGGGGATAAGGGCTAAAATTACCTTTTCCAGTGCAAGAAAGCCATAATTTCAACAAAAATTTTGCCCCTGAATTATTAATTTCTTATATTTGCCCCTCTAAAATAAACAGAAAGCAAATGTTAATAGTTCAGATCAAAGAAGGCGACAACATTGAAAAAGCCTTGAAAAAGTACAAGAAGAAGTTTGAAAAAACCGGTGTAGTT
The DNA here is from genome assembly GCA_966211905.1 of uncultured bacterium. Taxonomy (GTDB): domain Bacteria; phylum Bacteroidota; class Bacteroidia; order B-17B0; family Aurantibacillaceae; genus Aurantibacillus. The sequence goes on along the minus strand of CBIHOL010000014.1, from coordinate 10,140 downwards.
AAGCAATTACGCGAGCGTTCTAAGTTCACTAAACCTTCTGTACGTCGCCGTGAAGAAGTGATCAAGGCAGCTTACAAGCAAAAGCTGCAGATTGGTGCAATCGAGAAGTAGTATTTACTGATTTTTAAGATAAATTTATTGGAATCCTAACCGGAAATGTATAATTTCGGTTAGGATTTTATATTTTATGGTTGAAAGTGCAGCGAATGACTTTTTCTCCTATCTCAGTCTTCAAAAGAGATTTAGTCCGCTGACGGCCCAGAGCTATCAAAACGATCTCAACCAGTTTTTCACTTTTTTACGCACAGAACTTTCTGCATTCACACTGCCGGACGTTACGCACCATCATATCCGCGGGTTTATTTCCGATCTTATGGATAAAGGCGTAGCAGCATCTTCGGTAAACCGCAAATTGAGTGCGCTTAAATCATTTTTCAGATATCTTCTTAAAACCGGCCACGTTTCCAGGAATCCTGCTCAAAAGATCCAGGGACCAAAGATGCCGCGCAGACTTCCTGTTTTTATTGATGAAGGGCAGATGGAGCAAGTGTTCTCTTCCATTGAATTTAAAGAAGGATTTGAAGGTACGCGGGATAAACTTATTGTGGACCTGCTGTATCAGACAGGTATGCGACGTGCTGAACTCCTTGGACTTAAAGAATCCGATATAGACCTGGTTAACTCACAGGTAAGGGTTTTGGGAAAAAGAAATAAAGAACGCGTTATCCCTTTCAATATCGCCTTAAAAAGACAGCTTAGTGCTTATATTGATGTAAAAGCTGCGGAAGGACTAACAAATGCCGCGTTATTTGTGAACTTAAAGAATAATCCATTAAATGCGCAGAAGGTCAGCCAGATAGTTACTACAGTATTGTCGGCGGTTACTACCAGCAGTAAAAAAAGTCCGCATGTTCTTCGGCATTCATTCGCTACGCACTTATTGAATAATGGTGCAGATATTAATGCTGTAAAAGAACTGCTTGGGCATGCCAATTTATCGGCGACCCAGATATACACCCATAATACAATAGACAAATTAAAGAAATCATATAACCAGGCCCATCCAAGATCGGGCAATTAAAAAGGAGGAATAACATGACTATCAACATCCAATCAGTGCATTTTGATGCCGACAAAAGATTACTTGATTTTATCACTGACAAAGTGGAAAAACTGAATACGTTCTACGACGGGATAATAACCAGCGAGGTAACTCTGCGGCTGGACAAAAGCAGCACCAGCGATAATAAGATCTGTGAAATAAAAATGCTTGGAAAAGGGCATGAATTTTTTGCGAAAAAACAGTGTGAGACTTTTGAAGAGGCCACTGATACTGCCTGCGAGGCACTAAAGAACCAGATCAGGAAATTCAAGGATAAGCTCCTTCAGCAACATTAAAAAAATTAAAGCAAAACAGGAAGCCGTTCCCCGAAAGGAGCGGCTTTTTTACTTATGCGGAAACCTCTACCTTTAACGAACTATGCGGATAAAAACAATTATGATCCTTTGTGTCCTGCCTTTGCTTTTTTATGCGCAGGGACGGGGTAAGTATAATTCCAAATATACCATCAGAGGAAACCTGGGGATTCCAAAACCCGTGAGCAGCCAGATGTTCACGAAATCGTTCACAAGCATATACGAAGTCAACGTTTCTTTCAATGCGCGGCTTTTTGATAACTTTTACGCGGGACTCGGGTACCAGAACACCCAGCTTCAAAACAATAAAAAAGTGTTTGTGTACTACACCCCGCCCGTGAACGGTTCAAATCCTGATGCTCAATTGTCGTACGATACTCGTCTGCTTGCAAATGGTCTGTTTTTAAAACTTGGCTACGATTACTTTATCACCGACAAAAGATATGTGAGTTATTCTCTAAACAGCGGGATCATGTTTGCACAGTATCGGAACGTGGTGCAGGACAGCGCCGTTGAGAATCTGCCTTTTGTGCCTACCAATTTTTCGTGCCCCTTCATTCAGCCGGAGGTCTCTATTAATTTTATTGTTGAACCTCGTCTTAGCTTTAGTGTTATGATGAGCTATACTACATTGTTATATTATTACGATCCCAAAGCGCCCAGGTTCGCGCATTTCGGAGAAATAAACAGCGCCGGTAATAACTATGTTATGAGCTGGCTTAATTTTGGATTTGGATTTAATGTTTTATTAGGAAAGAAAAATTAAGGGACAAAGATGATGATAACAGCAGATATGCCGGTGAAATTTGAAAAGAGAAAACACAAGGATGAAACTCTATTGACCCTGTATTATAATATCCTCCGGCCCAGGATGATCGAAGAAAAAATGTTACTGTTGCTTCGGCAGGGCAGGATTGCCAAATGGTTCAGTGGTATAGGTCAGGAGGCCATATCAGTAGGAGTGGCAAGTGCTTTGGACGAAGATGAGTATATCTTACCCATGCACCGTAATCTTGGTGTATTTACCACCCGCAATATTCCATTAAACAGGTTGTTCTCACAGTTCCAGGGTAAGCCAGGCGGTTTTACAAAAGGACGTGATCGTTCATTTCACTTTGGGACGCAGGAATTCAAGATCGTCGGTATGATCTCGCATCTAGGACCGCAGATGGGAGTTGCCGATGGCATTGCCCTGGCCAACAAACTGAAGAAGGAGAAAAAGGTTACCGTGGTTTTTACCGGAGATGGTGGTGCAAGCGAGGGTGATTTTCACGAAAGCATCAATACTGCTGCAGTGTGGGATCTGCCGGTGATCTTCATTGTAGAGAATAACGGGTATGGCCTGAGCACACCCAGCAACGAGCAATTTCGTTGCAAGTCGTTTGCAGATAAGGCCATAGGTTATGGAATAGAAGGAGTAAGCATTGATGGGAATAATATTTTAAAGGTTTATGAAACTGTAAAAAATCTTGCTGAAAGTATTCGCGAGAACCCGAGACCGGTGCTGCTCGAATGTGTGACGTTCAGGATGCGCGGACATGAGGAAGCAAGTGGAACCAAATATGTGCCCAAGGAACTTTTTGAAGTTTGGGGCAAGAAAGACCCTGTAGCCACATTCGAAAAATTTTTACTTGCAGAAGGTGTTCTCACCGAAGAAATAATAGAAGAAACACGGGCCACAATAAAGAAGGATATCGAGGATGGTCTCGAGGTTGCTTTTGCAGAAAAAAATCCGGTGCCCGACACCACAAAAGAAATTTCGGAATTATTCAAACCATACAGTGCAAACGAACGAATGCCTGACGGGCCTAAGGTCAGCATGCGGCTGATTGATGCCATCAGCAATGGTTTAAAACTGGCCATGCAAAAACATCCGAACCTTGTGCTGATGGGTCAGGATATTGCTGACTACGGCGGGGTGTTTAAGATCACTGAAGGTTTTGTTGAACAGTTTGGTAAAGCGAGAGTAAGAAATACACCTTTGTGCGAAAGTGCGATCCTTGGTGCTGGATTTGGATTATCTATAAACGGATACAAAGCGATGGTTGAAATGCAGTTCGCCGATTTTGTGAGTGAAGGCATGACACAGATCGTGAACAACCTCGCAAAAAGTTATTATCGATGGGAACAGAATGCTGATGTGGTGGTGAGAATGCCAACGGGCGCAGCTGTGGCTGCTGGTCCGTTCCACAGCCAGAGCAATGAAGCGTGGTTTTTTAAAACTCCAGGATTAAAGATCGCATACCCTGCATTTCCATCTGACGCCAAAGGATTGTTGTTAACCTCATTTGAAGATCCCAATCCTGTGATCTTCTTTGAGCATAAGGCACTGTACAGGAGTATCAGTGAAGATGTTCCCGAGGAATATTATACGATCCCATTTGGCAAAGCGCGACTGGTAAAGGAGGGGAGTGATCTCACCATTGTGACCTACGGATTAGGAGTGCATTGGGCTATTGAAGCGCTGAATGAAAATCCGGACCTGAGCGCGGACCTGATTGATCTGAGGACCCTTGCACCACTTGATATTGAAACTGTTTACGAATCGGTGCGAAAGACCGGCAGAGCAATAGTAATGCACGAAGATACGCTGACCGGGGGAATTGCAGGTGAGATCGCCGCATTGATAACGGAAAATTGTTTTGAATACCTTGATGCACCTGTAATGCGTGAAGGCAGCCTCGATACGCCCGTGCCAATGAACGCCGACCTTGAAGTTAACTTTTTGCCCAAGGAAAGATTCAAGGAAAAACTTTTAAAGCTTTGGAAATACTGATATGCAGGAAATTGATCTGAGAAGCGATACAGTAACAAGGCCCTCGGCAGGAATGCTGGAATATATGTTCAGGGCAAAGGTGGGGGACGATGTATTTTCTGAAGACCCCACTGTAAATGAGCTTGAAAAATATACTGCACATCTTTTCGGGAAAGAAGCGGGGTTGTTTTGTCCGAGCGGCACCATGACCAACCAGATAGCCATAAAGCTGCACACGCAACCCGGAGATGAACTGATCTGTGATGTGAACTCACATATTTATAATTTTGAAGGCGGGGGAATCTCCTTTAATTCGGGAGTGCAGGCCAGGCTGCTTAATGGCAGGGAGGGAAAACTCAGTGCCGAACAAATTGAAGCGAATATTAATGGTGATTTCGACTGGCTCACCAGGACCAGCCTTGTATCGTTAGAAAATACAGTGAACCGTGCAGGCGGGAGTTATTATTCTCTTTCTGAGATCGAACCTATTGAAAAATTATGCAGGAGTAAAAAATTAAAGCTGCATCTTGATGGGGCAAGGGTATTTAATGCGCTTGTAGAAATGAAAACGACGGCAACTGAGCTTGGAAAGAATTTTGATTCTATCTCTGTTTGTCTTTCAAAAGGCCTTGGTGCTCCTGTTGGATCGGTGTTAGTGGGAGATAAGGAATTTGTGAAACGTGGCCGGAAGATCAGGAAGATCTTTGGCGGAGGAATGAGGCAAGCGGGGTTTCTTGCTGCGGCCGGGCTCTACGCTTTGCAAAATAACGTGGACAGATTGCCTGAAGATCATAAGCACGCCAAAGAGCTTGAAAAGACACTAAAAGACCAGCCCTATGTGGAAAGTATCTTACCAGTGTATACTAATATTGTGATCTTTCAATTAAAGAAAGAAATTATTACCGGTGAGGCATTTGAAAAACGTCTTACTGAAAAAGGTATCAGGGTATCCGCGTTCGGAAAGAATACCATTCGTTTTGTGACCCATCTTGACTTTACACCGGAGATGCTGGCAAAGACGGTGCAGGTACTTACTTCGATCAGGTAAAATGAAAAGTAACGCTATACGACTTGTGCCCGGTGATGACCTTAAATTATCACTTGAAAAATATGTGAAAGAGCAGAATATTTACGCCGGGTGTATTGTAACCTGTGTAGGGAGCTTAAAACGTGCGGTTATAAGAATGGCAAACGCGTCCGGCCCAACGGAAATGGAACAGAAGTTTGAGATCGTGTCGCTCGTTGGAACTTTATCTGTAGATGGGTGTCACGTTCATATCTGTCTTTCAGACGAGAACGGGGTTGTGACCGGCGGGCATCTTTTACCAGGCAATATAATTTATACTACAGCTGAAATAATAATTGCCGAATTACCTGGCATACGTTTTTCAAGGCAACAGGATGAAAGGACCGGATTTAAGGAACTGGTAATAAACAATAAATAGAATGTCGATCCATTTAGGTGATACTGCTCCTGATTTTACCGCGCAGACGACGGCGGGTGAAATTAATTTTTATGAATTTCTCGGTGACAGGTGGGGAGTTTTGTTTTCGCATCCAGCTGATTTTACTCCAGTTTGCACAACCGAGCTTGGAAAAATAGCCAAATTAAAAAGTGAATTTGACAAACGTGGAGTAAAAGTTATAGCATTGAGCGTTGACAGTCTTAAGTCGCATCTTGAGTGGGTGAAAGATATCAACGAAACCCAGGGCACTACTGTGAATTTTCCAATCATCGCTGATCCTGATTATAAAGTGGCCAGGTTGTACGATACGGTGCATCCCGGGCACAGCGAAAAATTTACAGTGCGATCGGTCGTTATTATAGGTCCCGATAAAAAAGTGAAGCTTACCATCACATACCCTGCCTCAACTGGCAGAAATTTTACTGAGTTACTGAGGGTGATCGATTCTTTACAGTTAACAGCAAATTTCAGCGTGGCTACACCCGCCGACTGGAAAAAAGGTGACGATGTCGTGATCCTTCCTTCCGTTAAGAACGAGGACATTCCAGGCAGCTTTCCGAAAGGACACAAAGAAATTAAACCTTACCTGAGGATCACGCCGCAGCCCGACCTGTAAGCTATCCCATTAAAACACAGGCTGTACGGGGGAAGTACACGATTTGCTATTTCCTTTTCGCTGTAAAATCTTATCTTTATTGGTCTATTTGCTGCGCAGTTGATACCTAAGGATACCGTAGATAAGATTATTGATGCCGCTCACGTTGAGGACGTGATTGGTGAATTTATCACCCTTAAGAAACGTGGCACCAACCTTTTGGGACTATGTCCCTTTCACGGAGAAAAAACTCCTTCTTTTACAGTCTCACCCGTTAAAGGAATTTATAAATGTTTCGGATGCGGTAAGGCCGGAAATACCGTAGGTTTTATAATGGACCATTTGAAGCTTTCTTACCCGGAAGCATTAAAGTGGCTGGCTAAAAAGTATGGCATCGAGATAGTTGAAAAGGAATTTACGCCTGAAGAAAAAAAAGCGCAGACTGAACGTGAGAGTATGCTGATAGTAATGCAGTATGCGCAGCGTTATTTCACAGAGATGATGCTGAGTTCTGACGAAGGCAAATCGATCGGACTTGGGTATTTCAAAGAACGTGAACTCAGGAACGATATTATTGAGCGGTTTCATTTAGGTTACAGTTTAGAGGGCCGTACTGCTTTTTCTGTAGCCGCCATCAAAGCCGGATACCTCCCCGAATATCTTGTGAAGACAGGAATGAGCATTGTTAGTAACCGGCATGTCGAGGGTCAACCACTTAAAGAATCTGATCTTTTTGACCGCTATGCAGGACGCGTCATGTTCCCCATCCATGACGACGGTGGACGGGTAGTTGCTTTTGGAGGAAGGACACTCAGCAAGGAAAAAAAAGTAGCCAAGTATATTAATAGTCCGGAAACCGAGATCTATAACAAAAGCCGTATCCTCTATGGATTGTGGTTGGGAAAAAAAGCGATTCAGGAAAAAGACCTGTGTTACCTTGTGGAAGGTTACATGGATGTGATTGCCATGCACCAGGTTGGTATTGAGAATGTGGTAGCATCAAGCGGAACCTCTCTCACTATTGACCAGATAAAGTCCATTCACCGCTTTACAAGGAATATAGTTGTTCTGTACGACGGAGATGAAGCCGGGCAGAAAGCCAGTAACCGGGCTATTCCACTCCTTCTTGAAGAAGGAATGAATGTAAGGCTGATCACTTTTCCTGATAATGATGACCCGGATTCTTATAGCAGGAAGGTTACCAACGAAGAGTTTCACAACTACATTAAAAACAATACCACTGATTTTCTGTTTTTTAAAGCAAAGAAATTAAAATCAGAAAGCGAGAATGATCCTATAAAAAGAGCCGGTGTCATCAGGGATATAGTGGATAATATTTCACTGATCCCGGATAATATTATCAGGAGTGTTTATATCCGTGAGTGTTCGCACATAATGGAGATCGAAGAATCGGTCCTTCAGATGGAGGTGAACAAGATCCGCAGAAAACATGCGCCCGGAGCTAAGGATCAGTATCGACCGGAGCAGGAATTACCACCGGAAGAGAATGTGCCGCCGTCTACAGAAGATGAGGCTAAGGATACTTTCAAATTTGAGGCGGAGGAACGTGAGCTTTTGAAAATGCTTTTGAATTACGGCAGCCTGGTGGTGGTGACAGATGCAGAAGATGACGATAGCAATAAGGTGGAACTTGAAATAACTTTAGGTGAATTTATCCTTTTTGAACTATACAGGGATTCAATAACATTTGAGAACCCAATACATCAGTTGGTATTAGATACATATATTGAAGAGTTAAGGAACCACAGATTACCGCAACTCTCGTTTTTCCTCAATCATAGCAATCCGATCATTTCAGATTTTACAGTGAAGAACGTGGTGAATAATCATGTTTTGAGTCCATATTATGAAAAGCGATTTGGGATTTTGGTACCAGACGAAGTATCAGTTGCGAAAATCAATGCCGAAAAGGTGTTGTTTAGCTTTAAATCCAGGATCCTTGAGCTTCATAAACGGGAAAAAAATGAAATGCTGAAAGAGGTATCTTACGAAGATGCTATTCCTATCATAAAAGAGATCCTGCATTATAATTCTTTGATAGCTCGTGTAAGCAAGCTATTAGGCAGGATAGTTATCCGATAAACATATCACATCCGGAAAAACACGTGCTTTCCTGTTCTCGGGAGGCATCAGGTGTGCAGAGTTCATTAGATTTTGTACCGAATCACTTCAGCACCGGGATTTAACGCTGTTATTTCCGTACAATTTTTTGATCGCCGTTATTAGCATGCGATCATGCAGGACAGTTATGCATAAAAAAAAGGCTGTCCCGAAGGACAGCCCTTTTTCCTCAGCAGAGGATTCGACGTTCTACTGTGTATAGATCATTTTGATTGTGTACGTACCTTTTTCGGTAGTGAGTTTGCAGATGTACATTCCTTTTGCGAGATCACGTCCGCTCCAGGTCAGTTTGTAGGTCACATCTTCGTTAGCAACACCGTCGTACATAATTTGTTTAAGATCGCCTGTGAGGTCAAACACTTCCAGTTTAACTTTTGAATCGTAATTCAATGAGAATTCAAGAACTGCTTCTGAGTTAAAAGGATTTGGATAACCGCGGAAGATCTGGAGGTCGGCATTCATTTGACCTTCTGAAGTTACAGACTCACCTGATTTAGCTGACTGGTCGACAAAGTTACCAGTGTACATGTTTCTGGCTTCCGGATTCAGATCGCAAGGGCAGGCAAGGAAACCATTATTATTTCCATTCGTGTAATTGCTATTGATTACCGCGAGATCTGCTTTGATCAAACTTGGTGTGTAACTGTTGGTTCCAGCAAGTACTCCGTTCGCAATATTCAACACCTGTTTCACTGAATACCCCTGGAAGTTTCCAAAAGTGAGGATCAGGTTCTGCAGCGAATCACCCAGAAGGCTAAAGTTAGGGTCATAGCGGTCGAAACCGATATTGAGCGTTAAGGCTACAACTTCACCAGCAAGTGAGTTCTGATATGTCTGCTTGGTAGGATTTAATGAATATCCTGTGAGTGCAGCAGGCACTGATCCGCTTGGCAGGAATGAACGAGTAGCTGCGGCAGAAGTGAACTGAATCATGTTTGTACCTGATCCAATTGTGAGTCCTGAAGGGAACGCGCTGCTAAAGTTATTGTTAAGGTAACAACCTATATTTCCATTGTTGTTGCAGGCTGTGCTATAACTTGCCTGGGTATGAGTAGAGAACCCGGCACATGATTGCAGGCTTATGAATGCAAGAGCAAAATCCGAACATCCGTTAGCGTCTGTTACAGTTACAACGTAATTACCTACTGGAAGGTTAGCAAAAGCGTTAGTGTTTGTAGGTGTGCTGTTCCACGCATATGAATATGGTAGTGAGGTTACTCCGCCTACAGCGCTTCCAAGTCCTGCACCAATTGCTCCGAATTCAGGATCATAACAATCAGCATCGGTTGAGAGAGCGGAGGCTATGAGAGCAGAAGGCTCTGTGAGAGTAACAAACGTCTGAGTAGTACAGAAATTAGCATCAGTCACAGTTACCGCGTACTGCAAGTTGGCAGACAGACTCGAGGTATTTGCAGTGGTAGCTGAATTACTCCATGTGTAAGAGTATGTACCAGCACCACCACCTGCAGTTACCAGAGCCGCACCGTTAGTTCCACCATTACAGCTGATGTTGAATCCGCTGAAAGTAGTGGTAGGCACTGCCGAAGCAGTAAGAGCAGTAGGCTCGGTAAGAGTGACAAAAGTCTGAGTAGAACAAGAGTTAGCATCGGTCACAGTCACTGTGTACTGGAAGTTAGCAGACAGACCAGAGGTATTAGCAGTGATATCTGCATTATTCCATAAGTAAGAATATCCACCAGCACCACCACCAGCAGTTACCAGAGCCGCACCGTTAGTTCCACCATTACAGCTGATGTTGAATCCGC
>CBIHOL010000013.1:0-64341 GCA_966211905.1 uncultured bacterium | reverse complement strand
TACCATAAAAATATCTGAGCCATAAGAATACGTGTCGTTATAACTGCCGTCTTTGTTATTTAGCGTCCATTCAGGTGTACCATCATTTTCGTTAAGACGAAGCACAGCACCTTCACCTCCATATTTAGATGAACAGAATCGCGGTACATAAGCTGCATTATTTCCGCAGGACATTTTAGCGCTCTGGTAGCCGTAATAACAATCGCTGCCTATGATAAGCTTCGACCAAAGGATGTTGAATGAAGGATCGATCTTAAAAACATATTTTCCATCCGGAGGTGCTATGGTGGAATCACCATCGTAGGTACGTCCTTCACGCTCGGCAAGCAGGAAATAATTTCCTGAAGAAGTGGTGATGATCTCGTATCCGCAATTATTAAAGTTTTTGGACGGGAGAAAATCAATCAGACTGTGATCGAGCAGCGCCCCGTTAAGATCGAACGAAGCCAGCAACACAGAGCGCTGAGCGGCTACAGATACCAGCTTGTCGTTTACAAAGAACGTATCGTTTATTCCACCCGTTACTACTAACGAATTTTTTTGGGAATTAAAAGTAAGCGAATTTCCGAGGTCCGTTTTGGAACCTCCAAAACCTTTTACCCAAAGGATTTCGCCCTGTTCGTTCATTTTTCCTATCACCCCGTCGAATCCGCCGTGTGAGGAAATACTTTGACCATTAAAAGTAAGATCGCCCGAAAATGCACCGGTAAAATAAAAACTGCTGATGCCATCGTAGATCATCTTATGAATAAAAAAAGGCACATCAAATTTTCTTGACATTAACAGCTCTCCGGAGGGAGAATACTTGTAAATGAAGGATCCGTTTTCTTCAATGGGATACGATTGATAAAGATTCCCGGTCCAGGTAGTATTAACGCCACAACCGTAGAGGTAAACATTGCCTGCCTGATCGCAGACTAGTCCGGTGGTTTTGCTTTTTGTATTTACGTTATGCGCCCAGTTAACCGTTTGTCCGCTGAGGTTAATGATGAGCAGTAAAAGTGAGGAGATAAAATATGTGTTGCGCATGTGTGTGAAGGTTCCGTGGCTAAAATTACGCCCGGATGAGCTGCTGTTTTGGCACTATTCGTTAAGGGCAGGTAAAGTGCTGTTACGCAGGGTAAAAAGGGCAGCCGTTCTAGTGTGACGCAGCATTAAAGATCTCCCGGGAATTCCGGACGCTCTTAAACTCTCCCAGCAGAGCCTTTAAGGCGACTTTCTCACTATCGATCTCCTGACGTGTGCGAATGCACAGTGAGCGTAGAAGAGGCAGAGGCGGGCACCAGCCCTGGGTTGCGTGCTGGGTTAGAAATCCGGTAACGAGCATAGGGAGCAGCAACCATTTTTTGTTGTGAACGGCAGCAAGCACGGTACCTGCCAGGGCAAGAACCGCTGCGTTAAGCTCAAGGGTGCGTTCGATATCCCATTCAGCGTCGAGTTCCTCCAGCCGCGTGGGTATTTCCTTCTTGTTGTGTGAGAAGTACCGGATATTGTTCAATATCTCAAGCTCGATTCGGTGGTTGTTCTTGTCCGAGGTGTTTGACCTCACTCTTTCCCTGTTGTCCATGGATTGTTTTACTTGTCTTTCTCCAAATCGGGTACCAGCCCCTTAAAGTGCATTTCAGCATTTTTAGCATTTATCCGGAAACTGGTACATTATATTTGGCGTCCCCGACCAAACGGTGGTGGAACAACTTTTGCTTTAAACCAAAAAACAATAAAACCTATGAAAATCAATTATGTAACGAAGTCGCTGTTGAGCGCTTCTATTTTAATGCTTGCCATGAGCTCTTGTGACAACGCTCCAAAAGGAGATAACGCCACAATAACCGAGGAACAAAAAGCCTCCGAAGCTACAGGGATGACTTTTGTAGTGGACACTGCAGAGTCAGAAGTAAAATTTACAGGTCACGGAGTGGGGAAAAATCACCCCGGCGATTTTAGGGTACAATCGGGTAGTGTTGCAGTTGAAAACAACCAGATCACAGGTGGTAGTTTCGTTATCGATATCAAATCGATGGAGATGGGTGAAAAAGGAGATATGTATGAGAAAAAACTTCGTCCGCACCTGTTAAGCGGAGATTTCTTTGATGCTGAAAAATTTGGAACAGCAAAATTTGAGATCACAAAAGTGGAGCCGTACAAAAAAAGCGAGAACGATACAGATACTTCAATTGTTGACGGTGCTAATTTTAACGTAAGCGGAAACCTGACAATTAAAGGTGAGACCCGCAATGTAACTTTTCCTGCTAAAATTGAGCTCGACGATAATAAATTAAGCAGCAAAGCTAATTTTGAGATCGATCGCACACAATGGAAAATGAATTATGGTAATGACAAGACCCTTGGTGACAAATTCATTTCTGAAAAAGTGAATATCAAGCTTGATCTTGAAGCAAAGCGTGAAGGCACTCAGGCTAACGCAGAGCATAACGACGGTCATAACCACTAAGAAGCACGCACGTTTTAAGGCGCAGATTTCACGGATTTCGCAGAGTCAGGAAAATAAACTGATCCTGTTGAAAGATGTGACATCTGCGTTTTTTTTTGAACACATTGGCACATAGAATTCAGGGGGTGCAAGTGAACGCTCTTGGTAAAACCACATTTAAGTGATGTTTAAGCCGGTTGGCCGGAATATCAGAAAAGTGAAAATAAGCTGCTAAACACGCAATTCTTAAACATTTATTAATTCAAAATTAGTCACCTTTAAAAAATTCTCTTTTCTAAACGGTTTTGCCACCATCAAAGTATTATTCTTTGGAAAGACATGTACAAAAAGAAGCGAAGCCGAAGGTGAAAAATACTGCCTGAGCCGATTAACCTGTTCCATCTTAAATTCCAGGTCCTTATACACGGTCTTTACACCTGTATCGTGTGAGATCAGAACCATCGTCATCCTGTCTCTCACCGGCTCAAGCGTCAAAGTATGGTCACCGGTCCCTGATTTTTTTACCAGGTCCTCATAAGATCTTTGCGCCTGGTAATCGTACACATATTTCACGCCTATACGCGAAGGTTTATCGCCATAGATCTTCACCACCAGTTCCATTTTACAAAGATACGACCCCGGAAGAAAAAGGGGGGCTACGAATTGTAGCAAACCGACCGTTTACACGCGCAAAAGGTGCAACAAATGGTAAGTATTAACCACCTGAAACGAGAAATTAACATTAGCGTGGTGAGAAAAGTTTAAAAATGCATCATCCTTTTGTATATTTTTGGATGAAATAATTAATTATTCACTTCAAAAAAAGATCATGAAACAACCTTACTCAGATTTCGTGGCCAAATATTTAAGACGGGGTCTTCGCTCCGCTTTTGTAATGGCAACGTTCGCGTTCGCAACTGATGCCAACGCGCAGCTAACTTATACTTTTACAACTGCTGGTGCCACGGGCACTGTTGGGCCAACTCAAACACAAGTTAACAATGCATATACAGGTACAAACCTTCAGGGGTCTGTAGTTGCAACCGGTGGCATTCAATCATTTACAATACCCGTTAGCGGACCTTACAAGATAACGGCTTATGGCGCACAAGGCGGATATAACGGAGGCTACGGCGCTATCATAGCAGGTGGATTTACGTTTACTGCCGGCCAGGTTATAAAGATCTTAGTTGGTCAACAAGGTATCCAGGGAACAAATAGTGCTCCTTACAGCGCCGGTGGCGGAGGAGGAGGAACTTTCATAGCAGATAACGCAAACACTCCCCTGATAGTTGCCGGTGGCGGTGGCGGAAATGGCGATGGATATTCTGGAGTTCCCGTAGGATGCTGCTTAAATGGTATGCAAGCCGCAGTTAACACTGCAGGAAATCCATATCCTAGCGGCTCTAACGGTGGTACAGGCGGTGGCGGCGGTGGCTGCAGTGGTACCAACGCGGGTGGAGGTGCTGGTTTTTACGGCAACGGATCCCAATGCCAGTCAGGCAGCGCGGCTTTATCGTTCACTAATGGTGGAACCGGCGGTCAGGGCTTCCTGTATGGCGGAACATACGCTCACGGCGGATTTGGCGGTGGCGGCGGTCACTATGACTCCGGTACCGGAATGCGCGGCGGCGGCGGCGGTGGTTATTCAGGTGGTGGCGGTGGTACTGCTAACACAGGAAATGACGCAGCTGGTGGCGGTGGCGGTTCGTATAACAGCGGATCATCTCCGAGCTCATCTGTAACGAACCTTGGTAATGGAAAAGTGCTGATCGAGCAGATCTGTAACATGACCTTGTTATCTTCAGTTGGTAACAGCGTGGCACCTGCAATTTGTAACGGAAATTCAACTACCCTGACTGTTAACGGTGTTTCCAATTATTCATGGAGTACCGGTGCTACAACTAATTCAATTGTAGTGAGTCCAAATACAACTACAGTTTATAACGTAGCGGCCACAACATCTGCTGCATGTACAGCTTATAAATCAATAACAGTGACAGTGAGCGCGGGCTTACCTGTTCTGTCTATTACCAATCCTACAACCAGCCTGTGTTTAGGAAAAAGCACAACTCTTACTGCAACAGGTGCTTTATCCCATACATGGACAGGAGGTATTACAAATGCCCAGTCGTTTACTCCGACAACAAGCCAGGTTTATACCGTAACTGGTACAAACGGATGCGGTAACACTACAGCAACAACAGCAGTTAATGTGGCTCCTCTGCCTGTTAACCTTACTGCAAGTCCGGCTATAGTTTGCCAGGGTTATCCTTCAACACTTACGGCAGTTTCTGCGGTTACCGGGTATACCTGGTCACCAGCGTCTCCAAACGCCAGCCTGATCGTAATAACTCCAACTTCTAATATCGTTTATACGGTTACAGCTTCTGATGGTACTTGTACAGGTTCTTCTACAGTTGGTATCACCACTAAAGTGACGCCGACAATTACTACTACTTCAAGCCAGTCTGTTTTCTGTGATGGCGGATCCGCGATCCTCAGTGCATCAGGTGCAAGCACGTACGTGTGGTCACCAGGTAACCTGCCAGGCAATACTGTAACTGTTTCTCCTAATGTTTCAACTCCATTCCAGGTTTTCGGTACAAACTCTGTAGGCTGTGTGGGCGTTGCCAACGTAGTGATCATTGTTAATCCTAATCCTACCATCACTGCTACGACCAATAAAACCCTTGTTTGTGAAAACAGTCCTGCGGTCCTTAATTCAAATGGAGCCAGCACTTATACATGGACAGGCGGAACCCCGGGTTCACAAACCTACTCTGTAAATCCTGCAACAACTACTGAGTATACTGTTACTGGTACAGGGCAAAATGGTTGTACCGACAAGAAAATGGTAACTGTGAATGTTTATTTACCTGTATTGAATATTGCAGCCACACCAAGCGCAGTTTGTCCGGGCGGACAGATCAACCTGGTAGCCAGCACACATCAGGGCAGTAATTTTAAATGGAACGGTAACAATTCATCGGCATCGATCCAGCTTACACCTGCAAGCACTACTGTGTATGTAGCCAGTGCAAATTCAAATTCAAATTCGGTGATCTGTCCTGCTACCAACTCTATACTGGTAACAGTTCACAACAATCCAACGGTTACAGTAACAGCAGATAAAACTGTATTGTGCCGCAACGAAAAAGCACCAGTGATCACTGCAGCCGGCGCAAGCTCATACGCATGGAACACCAGCGCTGCAACTACCAATACAATTGCAGCAGCTAATAACATCAGCAATTCATACATAGCAACAGGAACTGATGTAAATGGTTGCAAAGGAACAGCAGCTATTTCAATCACTGTAAATGCTTGTACCGGCCTTGCTGAAGCAACTGCCAACGCAGAAACCATCCAAATCTATCCTAATCCAAGCAAAGGAACATTTGTGGTAAGTACCACGCAGGATGTTACCCTGAGCATCATCAGCGAACTTGGACAAGTGATCAGGACCGTGAAACTTTCTGCAGACAATAACCACACTGTATCGGTAGACAACTTACCTGCAGGAATTTATTTCGCAGTAGGTGAAACATCAACTACCAGGATCAATCAGAAAATTGTGATCGCCAACTAATTAAATCACTCTTACCTTTTAAAGAAGAGGCTCCTTTTGGGAGCCTCTTTTTTTGTGACTGGTAAATTGCGCGATGTGGTATGCGCCCATGCCTGCTAGTGATCTTCTTTACCCGGACAAGCAAGATTTTCGCCTACTAAAATTTATACCTTAACCACACTCAATCATTTAACAGGGTTAATTAAAAAATACAGGTAATAGCTTACAGTCTTTTTAATAAATTTGATAGCCTATTCACTAATTATTTACTTAAAACAAAAGTATAATGAAACAAATCTATTCAAACGGAACGAAAAAAATGCGAAGAGCGCTTTCTTATTCTTTGCTTTTAATCGGCACTGCGACAGGGTCTTTCCTGAACGCGCAAAACACTTACACATTCACGAATGCCAATGCAATAGGTCGGTTTGGGCCAACGCAAACACAGGTAAATAACGCCTATACCGGCACCAGCCTGCAGGGACAGGTAATTGTGAATAATGGAGTTCAGACAATGACTTTACAACCGGGTGTATATCGTATCCAGGCATCCGGCGCTGCGGGAGGATCTAATGGCTTTTACACAGGCGGCCTGGGTGCCAGTGTTCGCGGAGATTTTACCTTAACTTCTCCTACCTCTATTAATGTTCTGGTCGGACAACAGGGAGAACAGCTCACCACCGGATTTAATACCGGCGGTGGAGGTGGATCGTTTGTATGGATAACGGGTGCAGGTCAGCCGCTGGTTGCTGCTGGCGGTGGGGGCGGAGCGGGAGCTGGCGCCAACGGCGTAAATGGGGCAACGACAACTGCAGGTACGGCCGGCACAAGTGGTTCAGGAACCGCTGGTACTGGTGGTAATGGAGCAAGCCCGGGTGGTGGGGGATGGCTGTCTGCCGGAACTAATTTCCAGGGTAATGGCGGCTGCACCGTAAAATGCTCAGGCAATGTTACCGACCTTGTGGTTGGTGGAGCTTCACCGACAACGGCAATTGGTTATAACGGTTGTGCGGGAACAAGTGACACGGGTGATGGTGGTTTCGGGGGAGGTAGTGGAGGCAGTGGTCTCTGCTCAAGCTCATATGGTGCAGGCGGTGGCGGAGGATATTCCGGCGGTGTTGGCCAATCAGGTACCTCTGCAGGAGGAGGAGCAGGCGGTTCTTATAATGGAGGTGGCAACCAGTTAAACGCAGCAGGTACAAATACCGGTCATGGCAGAGTTGTCATCCAGGATATTTGTCCTCTCATTGTATCGGGGTCTGCATCTAACAGTCTTGCACCTGCCATTTGTGCGGGTAATTCTATAACTCTTACTGTGAATGGTACCAGCAATTACACCTGGTCTTCGGGTGGGACTACCAGTTCAATCGTAGTTTCGCCTAATACTACTACAATTTACTCTGTATCTGCAACTACTTCACTTAACTGCACAGCTGTAAGATTTATTACTGTTACTGTGAATAACGCAGTGCCAACTCTTACAGTAACAAATCCGAACAACAATATCTGCCTCGGAAAATCGGCTACATTAACTGCAACAGGTGCCATCACACATACGTGGACAGGAGGAATTACAAACGCACAGTCTTTTACTCCAACTGCTACTCAGGTTTATACAGTTACCGGCACTAACGGATGTGGAAACAGCTTTGCAACTACAACGGTAGTTGTTGCTCCGCTTCCTGTTACATTAACTGCCAGTCCTGCTCTGGTTTGCCAGGGATATCCTACAACACTTACCGCAGTTTCTGCGGTTAATGGATATACCTGGTCACCGGCTGCGCCGAACGCAAGCCTGATCGTAATAAATCCAACTTCTAATGTGGTGTATACTGTGGTTGCCTCTGACGGCACTTGCTCTGGTACTTCTACAGTTGGGATTACTACTAAAGTAACACCAACAATTACTGCTTCTGCAAGCCAGTCAGTTTTTTGTGATGGCGGATCCGCGATCCTTAGTGCATCAGGTGCAAGCACGTACGTGTGGTCACCGGGCAACCAAACCGGTCCAACAGTAACTGTTACTCCTAATGTTTCAACTCCTTTCCAGGTGTTCGGTACAAACTCTGTAGGCTGTGTGGGCGTTGCCAATGTAGTGATCATTGTTAATGCTAATCCTACGATCACTGCAATTACCAGTAAAACTCTTGTTTGTGAAAACAGTCCTGCAGTTCTTAATTCAAACGGAGCCAGCACATATACATGGACAGGAGGAACCCCGGGTTCGCAAACCTACACTGTAAATCCGGCAACAACCACTGAGTATACTGTTACTGGTACAGGGCAAAACGGTTGTACCGACCAGGAAGTGGTTACTGTAAATGTTTATTTACCTGTATTGAATATTTCTGCAACACCAAGCGCAGTTTGTCCGGGCGGACAGATCAACCTCGTAGCCAGCACACATCAGGGCAGCAATTTTAAATGGAACGGTAACAATTCATCGGCATCGATCCAGCTTACACCTGCAAGCACTACTGTGTATGTAGCCAGTGCAAATTCAAATTCAAATTCGGTGATCTGTCCTGCTACCAACTCTATACTGGTAACAGTTCACAACAATCCAACGGTTACAGTAACAGCAGATAAAACTGTATTGTGCCGCAACGAAAAAGCACCAGTGATCACTGCAGCCGGCGCAAGCTCATACGCATGGAACACCAGCGCTGCAACTACCAATACAATTGCAGCAGCTAATAACATCAGCAATTCATACATAGCAACAGGAACTGATGTAAATGGTTGCAAAGGAACAGCAGCTATTTCAATCACTGTAAATGCTTGTACCGGCCTTGCTGAAGCAACTGCCAACGCAGAAACCATCCAAATCTATCCTAATCCAAGCAAAGGAACATTTGTGGTAAGTACCACGCAGGATGTTACCCTGAGCATCATCAGCGAACTTGGACAAGTGATCAGGACCGTGAAACTTTCTGCAGACAATAACCACACTGTATCGGTAGACAACTTACCTGCAGGAATTTATTTCGCAGTAGGTGAAACATCAACTACCAGGATCAATCAGAAAATTGTGATCGCCAACTAATTAAATCACTCTTACCTTTTAAAGAAGGGGCTCCCAAAAGGAGCCTCTTTTTTTGTGCTTTTATGTTCTTTGCTTTCTCACCTTAGAATCTTTAGCAGCCGTCCTCTTTCAAAGCTGCGTCAAAAGAAAATCAAAATTAGTTCCTCAAAAAAATGAACCGCGCAGGTAAAGTTCTAAATTTGCAGGGTGCAGCCCGAACAGAGAGCCATAAAGGCCACTTATATCAGCATTGTGGGGAATTTCTGCCTGGCTCTAGTGAAAGGAGCCGCGGGAATATTTGGGAATTCTTACGCACTCATCGCTGATGCAATAGAATCCACATCAGATATTTTTGCCTCTATCATGGTGCTTTTTGGTATTCGTTATGCTGTTAAGCCCGCCGACAAAAATCATCCTTACGGACATGGACGCGCCGAGCCACTCATCTCATTTATAATTGTTGTATTTCTTGTAGTATCCGCCATTATTATTGCTTACAAAAGCATAGAGAATATAAGGACACCACATGCACTGCCCAGACCTTACACATTAGCGGTTTTAGCGGGAGTGATCATTATCAAGGAAATTTTTTTCAGGAAAGTGCTTGATACAAGTAAGATCGCACATAGCTCCACTCTTAAAGCCGAGGCCTGGCATCACCGAAGCGACGCAATAACGTCCGCCGCCGCTTTTGTGGGGATCTCTATCGCTCTTTATCTTGGTCCCGGTTACGAGGCTGCAGACGACTGGGCTGCCATTTTCGCGGCACTCATCATCCTTGTGAACGCTTATTTTTTGTTCAGACCCGCCCTGGGAGAGATCATGGACGAGCATTATTACGAAGATCTTGTGGATGAGATCCGCACACTTTCAAAACAGGTGGAAGGAGTGATCGATACCGAAAAATGTTATGTACGCAAAACAGGAATGACCTACAGGGTAGAGCTGCATATTATCGTGCAGTCAGAGATCACCGTAAAAAGCGGGCATGATATCGCGCATAAATTAAAATCGCACCTCCAGGGACAGATCCCTCAGCTGGCAGATGTGATCATCCACGTTGAGCCGGATTGAGTGTGGGATCATGTCAGCATGAAGGGCACACACGCTTCTAATATATATTTCTTGCAACACGTCAGTAATTTCCTATCAAAACTATGTTTTCTATGTGCCCGCCCGTTCTAAGTGCATACGCGCAAGCCGGCTCATTCGTCCATGCTTCGGCAAGCTTCGGCAAAAGCTCAGCTCGAGTGCTCAGCAGCCACCGGATGAATGCCCTGGGCGGGGTTAATTAAACCGCACACTACAGATGTTCTTTGATCACCTTTTCAAGATTAATCCCCTTTGCAAGCACAGGTTTAAAAAGATCCCCCGTTTCTCTTACCCTGTCTACTGCGTTGAAAATGGTGAAGTCCGTCATTTTTAATCCTTTTTTTACTTCGTCCCAGTGCAACGGCATCGATACGGTTGCCCCCGGTTTAGGACGCAACGAGTATGGCGCGGCTACTGTAGCCTGTGGGCGGTTCTGTAAAAAGTCGATGTACATTTTTCCTCCGCGGTTCTTTACTGCCCGTTCAATGCTTGTAAATTTCGGAAGCTCATTGTGTACCATTGTGGCGATCACCCTCGCAAATTCCTTGCTTTGCTCATAGTTATATTTTGCTCCGAAGGTAATATAAATGTGAAGGCCGCTTGATCCGCTGGTTTTGCAGTACGACGGTATTCCAAAACTGTCGAGAAGATCTTTTGTAACCCTCGCGGCTTCGATCACCTGTTCGAAGGAATTTTTGTCGGGATCAAGATCGATGATACACCAATCGGGATGATCGGGTTTTTGCGTGGTGCTATGCCATGGATTTATTTCAATGCAGCCAAGTGAAGCCATATACAGCAGGCTTGATTCATCAGTGGCCACCAGGAAATGTTTGTCGCGCTGGTCGGCTTCACTGTGATAGAGGTATGTTTCGATCCACGACGGTGCTTTACCCGTAACGTCTTTCTGGTAAAAACTTTTTCCATTTATGCCATTGGGATGGCGATTCATGGATTGTGGCCTGTCCTTAAGATACGGCAGCATGAATGGCGCTACCTGGTAATAATAGTTGATCACATCGCGTTTGGTCACGTTTTCCTTTGGCCAGAACACCTTTCCAAGGTTGGTGAATTTGAGCTCGTGTTTGTTTATTGTTTTAACCTGTGTTTCTTCTTTCGGGTTCAATAAGGTTTTTCGCTGCCGTACTGGTTTAGCTCCAAAAAGTTTAGATGCTCCTTTCTGTCTTTCCTTTTCGATAATTTTTTGCGCTGAAGCTTCTTTGTCACGGGTCACGTCTTTGGCATCCTTATCTATTCTCATTCCTTCAAAGGAAGGATGGCGCATAATACCGTCGCTTGTCATCTCGGTAAAACTTACTTCACAAACAAGCTGCGGTTTTAACCAGGTAGCCACCGCGTTCGGAGGATTTGGTCTGAAACGGGAAGGTTTATTCACGTCCGGTTCAGTGCTGAATGGAGATGTTTTGATGATGAGTGGTTTAAATTGTTTCATCATCTCCTGCTGTGTAGCCACATTAAAACCAGTTCCGATCTTGCCGCAATAAACAAGCTGATCATTTTCGTAAAAACCCACCAGCAGCGAACTGAAAAGTTTGCTTGTATCCGTATTACGGGTGTAGCCGCCAATCACCACCTCCTGTCGCTTATTGGCTTTAATTTTTAACCACTCCTTCGACCGCGCACCTGAATGGTACTCACTGTCCGCTTTTTTTGCAATGATACCTTCCAGTCCCATTTTTTGAGCCACTTCAAAAAATTGAGTGGCTGACTCTCCGAAGTTTTCACTTATGCGGATGGTGTCGGTTGGTGTGATGGTTTCTGATAAGATCCGTTTTCTTTCTTCAAGCGGAAGAGAGGTAAGGTCCCTGCCTTCGCTCCACAAAATATCAAAAATGTAAAAGATGAGGTCACCATCGGCTTCGCTCCTCCAGTTTTGCAATGCTCCAAAGTCGGAGATGCCCTGGGAATTGACTACGACGACTTCGCCATCCAGGATCACATTCTGGTTCCACGTTTGTAATTCCTCCACCAGGGGATAAAATTTATCGTTGAAGGATTTGTCGTTACGTGACCGTAGCTCCGCTTTTCCTTTATTCACAAAGGCCAGCGAACGGTAACCATCCCATTTTATTTCATATAACCAGCCGGGTTCATCAAATGGCTTATCCACAAGAGTGGCAAGCATGGGTTTATAGTTAAGAGTGAACCTGGCAGCCTTACCTGGTTTTTTTTCCGGTGATTTTTTTTTAACCGCCGCGCTTTTTTTAGCGGATGATCTTTTCACAGCTGCTTTTTTCGGTGCTGCTTTTTTTGATACTTTTTCTTTGGTCGATTCTTCTCTGTTGGAATGCCATACCTGGTCTGATCTTTTTTTAATTCCGTCGAGAGTAAGCTTTGAGATCACTGAGCGATCTTTTTTGGTAACGTCTGTTTCGGAGGCATATTTATCATTCGCCTTAAAAAGGAGCCAGCCATTTTCACCGCGGCCATGCGCTTTAACCAGGATGTATTCTCCCTTGAGCTTTTTACCTTTTAAAATAAAATGCAGCTTACCTGAATGCAGTTGTCTCAGCAATGCTTTATCCTGCTCAATTTTTTTTCGTGATTTGTAATCAATCGGCTCATAAAAACCTTCATCCCATACCATCACCGTGCCGGCGCCATAACCGCTGGGAATGATCCCCTCAAAATTCCTGTAGTCATAAGGATGATCTTCCACCATCATGGCAAGTCGTTTCACTTTCGGATCAGTGCTCGGTCCTTTAGGTACAGCCCAGCTTTTTAAAACGCCCTCCATTTCAAGCCTGAAATCGTAGTGAAGATGAGAGGCCGCGTGTTTTTGAACAACGAACCGGAGCTTGTCCTTGCCCGGCTTACCACCTTGTGGTTCAGGCGATTTTTTAAAATCCCTTTTCTGCTTATATTTCGTTAATGCCATACTATGATGATATTCCAGTAAGCAATCGGGGTGCCATTCTTACCACTAAGTTCACTAAGCACACTCAGCAGGCACTAAGATAAAGAAGGCAAGCACGGTCGCTTTCTCTGTCTTCTTGTCCTGATCTGCGCTTAATCAGCGAAAATCTGCGTTATCCGCGGGAAATAATTAACATGGTTGATATTTTTTTCTTAGTGGTCCGGTCAAAATTCCGTTTCTTTGTAGTTGAATGTCTCTCCGGGTTTCCTCCATTAATTCAGGCAGTAACGGTAACTGTTATTACGTTGGTAATGACAGCGAGGCCGTGCTTATTGATATCGGGATCTCCTGCCGTGAAGTTGAAAAGCGGCTGAAGAAACTTTCACTGGATGTGACAAAGATCAAAGCTATCTTTATTTCGCACGAGCACAGCGACCATATCAGGGGGCTGGAAGTGTTCTCACGCAAGCATAAACTGCCGGTGTATATTACACGTGACACTTTAAAGGAAGGTCGACTTTTTATAGAACAGGGTTTGTTGCGCAGCTTTAATGCTCACGATCCGGTGGTGGTAGGCAGTCTGATCGTTACCGCCTTTCCTAAATTTCACGACGCCGCAGATCCGCATAGTTTTGTGGTAGAAAATAATGGAGTGGTGGCAGGCATCTTCACCGACATTGGAGAAAGCTGCGATAACGTGGTTAATTATTTTAAAAAATGCCATATGGCTTTCCTGGAAGCCAATTATGATGAGCATATGCTGGAAAGCGGGGCTTACCCTTATTACCTGAAAAGAAGGATCCGCAGCGAGAAGGGACATCTTTCCAACGCGCAGGCGCTGAAGTTATTTATTGATCACAGGCCCGGCTTTATGAGCCATGTATTTTTGTCGCACTTGTCAAAGGATAATAATTCTCCGGTGCTTGCCGGTGACTTGTTCAGGCAACATTGCGGAGATACTGAAGTGGTGGTGGCTTCGCGCTACGAAGAAACTCCTGTGTACACTATCGGTGAAACTTCAGGCATTTATAACGGTCGCCCGGTTACCGAGCAGATGTCTCTTTTTGAAAATGAGATCAGTCCTGTGGAGGACCTTTAATAATTCCTTTCACGAGTTTACCCCACTGCAATTTTGAGATTCCCAGCCATGCGGCTATTGCAATTGCAACGTTCCGGATCCTGCCAAAAATTGATTGCGAGCCATTGTTTGGCGTTTCGTTCCTGCCTTTTTCAAGAGCCGTAACAATACTGCTGGTACGCACCACTAAAAAAGTGCTTGTGGCAGTTGACCTGTAAAAATGTGCGGGGTCGCTGGAGTTATCGAGTGGATTTTGCACCGGACGCACGCGGAATCCAAAAATATCCTGGTCTTTTAAAAGATCTTTAGTGTTTTCAAATTCTTCTATACGGACCCAGTCGAATCCGTCGCCCTGGTTATTGGGAGGTGCAGGTAATTTGATCCTGATAAGATCCCCTTTTACAGGATTTCGGTTTACAGGCTGACCTTTATCATCCGTGAGCTGAAAAACCGCGGAACCTTCACCGCACAGAACATGCCATTGATTAATATTAAGCAGGCGTTTTTTAGCTTCTTCGAACAAAAGAATGGCATCGTGACGGGTTGGACTTTCAGCATAAGTTGAAGCGCCGGTTTTTATACCCTTGTAGTGTGCTGGAATAAGAGTGGCGGTCATAGCGGTTTGATAGTTTGCATTACTGTATGAAAATACCGTACCACTTCAGTTACAGGCATCAACTGCGCCGCTTTGTGGGAACTGCGGTAATCGCAGACCATGCTAACGTATCTTCTGGTGCAGAATATCACACGTTCAATGGTTTTACGTATCAACATCAACATAAAGACAGCATTTACTGACACAGATGCGGTAGCTTTGTGAACACAGACGAGGAGATGCGGGGATTACTTTTTTTTTGAAATCCATATTTAATTTTAATGGGGAATATTGGCTACAACATAAGAATACAGACGGTACCCAGTGATGGCATTAAAATTATTGCTTCCTGGTAAACTAATTATGGAAGAGTTACACGGTAAAATAACTTTGAACCTCAATAAAAAGCCGCTTGAAGCGCTTTTAAAAAAGCATGTAACAGCGTATGATCCCGCTCGTTTTGAAGTTGTGGCGCTGCGACTGTACTTTGCCAATGAGCTTGTATTGACTGTTTTTGCGCATGACCTGCAAAACCACAGCAGCACTATTTCCAGCGACAGGGTTCCTGTAAAAAAATTCAAGATCCAGATCACCTCTCCGGCCGACCTGCTTGGTATTTCCGATAATTTTAATTTTACGGTGTGTAACGACAAGTACACGCTCGATGAAATGGAAGTGATCAATAAATGATCATTTACAAACCCAGAGCACTTCTTTCTTAGGCGGTTCTTTTTTATAATCAGGCAGGGTAAACTCGCTCATATAAATCAGCTCAAGGGCGGTGATCTTCCTTTCGGGATGGCTTTCGTTCCATATGCGCCTGTAATAATTTACAAAGTAGCCTCTCATAAAGGTGTTGGAAGCAAGAATAAGATTCTCTGTGTATTTCCTCCAGCGGTCATTCTTAAACATAGAGGTGACCGATGCAGGTTTTGAATAGTTTAATTTCTGTTGTGCATCCAGCAGGTTAAAGCGCTCACCTTTTTCATCGGTGCCTTCGTACACGTACCAGCCGTCATCCTTAAATACACCAGGCGCAAACATTCCCCAGTTCTGATCGAGCCGTAGAGTATAACCAATAAATCGAAGGTTGTTGGATAATTTACTTTTTATGAATGAAAGATTGCTGAAGTTCCAGTCGAATACAAACAGCAGCAAAAAGCATAGTACTGCCGTTCTTAAGCTGTAAAAAATATTTTCAGGTGCAAGAGTTACAGGCTGCTTCCACCGGATCACATGCTGCAGCATGGTCGAATGAGCAAGAAAAGACGTGCGTACCAATGGCTTTACGCCGGAGGTTATCTTATCAAAATGGTCGAGAGCAATTGAGGGCAGGATACCGATGCAGGTGGCTATTCCAATAAGAGGAAACATGCCAATGAGCAGGGTGGAGCAATTGAGGGTATGAAAAATGATTATCAGCATCACGGCTGCATAGCGGAAGGTCTGGTGTGCGAATGGAATGAAGAAGAGGAGAGGCACCAGCAACTCAAAATAATATGCAATAATGGTTAGGATCTTCAGCAGACCGGGGTGATAATAAAGGAATTTTGTAACGGGATATGCGATCTGGTCAAGACCATATACATAATACATAGCAGTAAAGTGAGTATTCCATTCCGGTCCTTTAAGAAGTGCAGAGCCCGTATATATATAACAAATCTGCAAAAGATAAGCGATGGTAGCAACGGTGCAGATCGTATTATTGATGCTGCGGCTGTGGTTACCCAGGAGTGAATCACACGAATATCTTGCACCCCAGGGCATAAAGATACCCCAGAAGAGGACCATTCTCAGGAGGTCGTCGCCCCCCTGCAGGATCAGGCTGTTGCGGTTGTGCAGCGACAGCATCATGATCCATGAAAGAACAGTAAACAGTTGTGTGCGATAGCCTATGAGCAACAAACAGGCAAAGAAGATTGAAATGATAAATAGGATAAGTTGTACCTGCCATAATCCGCTGATGGCATGAAGTGAAATAAAATAGTCGTTCCAGGCATGATCGAAGATCATTGGTAAAGGCAACGCACCGGTGTTTGCATAAAACATCTCAAGGTCGTTAAGCCGCACTCCAAGGTCGAGGAGCACCACTACTGCAACACAAATGCGCATGAGTGACAATGCGCGGATATCAAACGAAAGATATTTCATATTCCTTAAAACAGAAAAAAGGCCATCACGCATGATGGCCTTTTAAACTGCAACTATTAATAGGTTGTTGATCCGCTCGAAGTAGAGCTGGTTGAGCCAGTGGCACCAGTAGTGCCTGTGCTTCCGGTAGACCCGGAATTACCGGTAGACCCGGTAGTGCCGGTAGAACCGGTGCTTCCTGTTGAACCAGTGCTGCCGGTAGATCCTGTAGAGCCAGTGCTGCCGGTAGACTGTGTAGACATAGTTGAACCAGTGCTGCTGGTTGATCCTGTTGTTGAAGGATTGCCAGTGTTACCAGTGCTTTTTGTATTCATGGTGCTGCTTGTACCAGCGGTGCTGTTAGTGCCTGAAGTACTGCCAGTGCTGCGTGTTGAGCCTGTGCTGGTGCCGCGGGTGCTTCCGGTTCCTGCAGTGCTGCTTGTTCCCATGGTGCTGCTGGTGCCAGAAGTGCTGCCGTTTCCGGATGTACTGCCGTTACCAGAAGTGTTGCCATTTCCAGATGTGCTGCCGCTGCCGGAAGTATCTGAAGTGCTGTTATTATTGGTTCCGGAAGAGGTGCTGTTGTTATTTTTATTACCCGATTTGCCACTCTTGTTTTTCCCGGAAGTAGATCCGTTGTTACCTTGTCCGCTGGTTGAGTTACCGCTTGTAGTTTCTGTTGTTGAGGTAGTCTGGTCGCCGGTTGCTTGCGCTTCGGTGTTTGTTCTTGTAAAAGCAAGAAGAGCTACAGAGGTGGCTACGCAAACTGCAATGAATAGATTATGCTTTTTCATTTTTGTAGGGTTTTGATTAAGTTATTTTTCAGATTTTGCTCTTATAAATAAAAGAAGTCTTATAACGGATTAATGAGTTGTGCTTCCGGTACCTGTACCGCCACCACCTGAAGTGCTGCCACCGTTAGAAGTGCTGCCACTGCCAGAAGTGCTGCCGCTACCAGAAGTGCTTCCCATTCCTGAAGTGCTGCCGCTGCCTGAAGTGCTTCCCATACCTGATGTGCTGCCGCTACCTGAAGTGCTGCCGCTACCTGAAGTGCTTCCGTTTCCTGAAGTGCTACCCATTCCTGAAGTGCTTCCGCTTCCCGATGTGCTTCCGCTACCTGAAGTGGTTTCGCTTCCTGATGTGCTGCCGCTGCCTGAAGTGCTTCCCATGTTGTCAGTGCTGCCGGTGCTGGAAGTACTTCCTGTGGTTTCTGAATCTTCCATACCTGTTGAGCCGGTGCCTGATGTGCTTGCAGTTGTTGCGCCTGTTGTTCCTCCCGTACTTTCTTCGGTGTTGGATGTGTCGTTACATGACGTAATCAGGGATAACATTAATACTCCCGTCGCGGCAATTGTTTTTAAATTGTTTGCAGTTTTCATTTTTAGTTTTTGATTTTTGGTTGTTAAAGAGCTACCACCTGCTGTCTTGTCCCGGTGGTATTAAGGACTGGAAATTTTCTGTTTTGCGAATCAACATAAAATGCCCGGCTCTCACATTCAAACTACATACCACTGCCGGTTGCACTACGTTTTTTTTACTGCGGGAAACCGCTGTTAAACGCGTGGCAAAAAGATTTCACATCCCTGGTAATGGCAATAAAATGAAACGACAATATCCCCCGACCGAAGAGTTAAAAAGTGGATATGGAATGCATAAGGAAATACCCTTACAATACGAAGAAACGATCCTGAGGGCTCTTTACCATTATCCTGAATTGAAAGATGTGCGCATTGCATTTAAACTCAAAGCTGATCATTGGGAACCGTATGAAGCAGTGCCTTCGTTAGGATTTAAAAAGAGTTACTCAATTATCTTTCGTGAAGAAGGACCAGAGAGCCTGGAAAAATTATTATTTAAGAATCTTCCTGGTGAAGCACAGCTCGGCATCCTTGGCCACCTTCTGGCGCATATAGTGCAGTATGAGAAAAAAGGTCTAGTATCTGTGATCAAACTTGCTTCTGGTGCACCTGAGCGCAAGGTGGAACGGGAAGCGGACGTGATAACCATCGAACACGGACTTGGATTTGAGCTTTATACATTTGCTTGTTTTGTGAGAGGCATCCCTGGTTATATTGGTGAGCGGAATGAAGTGGATGTAAATCATCTTCATCCCAATGAGATCCTTGAAGCTTTACCGCCCGATCAGCTACAGGAGCTGCACTAGGTAGTTCAGATCTTTTGCGAACCTCCTTCATTCTTATCCACGCGGATCTTTGGAAGACACTGCGGAAAATTTTCCCTGATGTGCCTGATCATTTTTTCGCGGATATCACATTCAAGATCAAAAGCGTCGCCGGAATTGCGCGCACTCATTACTCCGCGTATCACCATTGATCGTTCATCGGAGCTGGTGATCACCATTCCCACACTTCGTCCGTCCCATAGAGGTGACTGTTTTACCCAGTTCTCAAAAACCGGTCTTAGCTCTTCAACGGGAAATGAATAATCTACATTCACAGTTACCTTGCCAATTACTTCAGCCGTGCTGCGTGTCCAGTTTTCGAAACTGTTCTCCAGGAAATAATTTATCGGAACCACGAGCCTGCGTCCATCCCAGGTATTTACAACAACGTACGTAAGAGTGATCTCTCCTATGGTACCAAACTGATCTTCTACTACCACCACGTCATCCAGTCGTATAGGCTGTGAAATGGCGATCTGGATCCCCGCGAAAAGAGCGCCCAGACTTTTCTGGGCCGCGAAGCCAAGGATCAGACCAACCACACCTGCCGACGCAAGTATGGTGCTACCCACCTGCCTCACACTTTTAAAGGTCATCAGTATTAGTGCAATGGTTGCAACAACGATGATCACGTTCACAATGCGATGGATAAGCTCGAATTTTGTTTTTGCTTTCCGGTGAGAGTAATCCACTGGCTCCGCGGAGGCCAGCCGATGCAGGGCGATGTTTCCAAAAACAAGAACGAGCCTGCTCAGTAGCATGGCCCAGCCGCAGATGGCCGCAATCACAATGGTATGCTTCAGGATTCTCAGAGTTTTTGGATCAAAATGTTCCTGGATAAGAAGTAATCCAAACCAGGTACTGATAGTGATCATAATGTACAAACCCGGGAAGTATAAATGCTGATCGAGCATAGAGGGAATAAACTTCTTTTTTTTGCGTGCCCACTTTTTGAGGAAAAAAAACAGCAGCTGGTAAATCAGTAATCCGCCGACTACAATGGCGCATGTGGTAATTATCTCATTGGTGAATATTTGTTCCATAAGTTTTTGTGCTCTTTAAAAGCTCTTAGTGGGCCAGTAAATCAATGCCGGTGCCTTACACGCCTGTTCAGGCAAAGTTTGTGGAACATAATCCACAGTACGTGAAATTTTAATTTTACGCGTCGCAACCGTGCAGTTGTGGCGAAAAACCCGGAAGTGGGGCCAGCAACGGGTATTTTATTTGCTTAACCATTCTGCCTTAATCCATCTTATGAAAATTACAGAAACCAAAGTGATGCGTGGACCAAATCAATGGTCGATCAGCGAGAAACAACTGATAGTGTTGAAAATTGAGATCCCGCAAGTGGAGGACGAAGAGATCCGCAGCTTTCTCGATCGTATCCTCAAGGTCTTCCCGGGTTTACCGGGAAAGCTGCTGCGTGAGGAAAGAGGATCGCTGGCCATAATTCACACTGTTCGCGAGCTCGCACTGGAGCTGCAGCAGCTTATCGGGCTGAAATGCCGCTATGCGCGCTCGACCGAAGGACATGAAAAAAATGAACACTTTGTGGTATTCTCCTACGAGATCGAACAGGTCGGATTGTTTGCGGGGGAAGCAGCCGTAGAGATCGTTGATGACATTTTACAAAAAGAAAAAGTTGACCGTAACTATTATATCGATTACCTGGAGCGCCTGCGCAAACGTTACAGCATGGGCCCCACTACCAGTTACATCCTCAGCGAAGTAATCAAGCGTGGAATTCCATATAAGCAGTTCGATCACGGTTCACTGATCACATTAGGGCACGGCAGTCGCCAGAAAAAGATCCGCACTGCTGTTACTGATACCACCAGCGGGCTGGGAATGGAGATGGCCGGTGACAAGGAAGAAACAAAAAAATTGCTGGCAGAAGTTAATCTGCCGGTTCCAAAAGGTATTGTAGTTTACAGCGAGGAAGAGCTCGTTGAAAGGCTTGACGAAGTGCGTTTCCCGCTGGTGCTGAAACCTCTCGACGGAAATCATGGACGAGGAGTGACCACAGATATAAACAGCAAGGAGCGTGCGATCTTCGGATATAACATCGCAAAAAAAATATCGAAGCCTGTTATTGTAGAGGAATATGTAAAAGGTGACGATTATCGTTTCCTGGTCATAAATTATAAGCTCATCGCCGTAGCTCACCGTCAGCCAGCACTGGTTTATGGTGATGGACGTTCTACTATCCAGGAACTGATAGATGAAGAGAACAGGCACCCTCAGCGTGGCGATACTTCCGATCATGTACTGGCTTTTATTAAGATTGACGATGTGACACGAAAGATCATTTCAGAAAGAGGTTATACGCTCGATTCAGTTTTACCAAAAGGAAAAAAGCTTATCCTTAAAGACACTGCAAACATAAGCGCCGGAGGAACTGCCACTGATGTTACAGAAAAAGTTCATCCTGAAAATAAGTTCATGGTAGAACGTGTGGCGAGAATGTTCAACCTTGATATTTGTGGTGTGGACATTATGACCACCGCTGTGGATATTCCGATCACACGCGAGGTGGGTGCTATCATTGAAGTAAATGCTGGTCCTGGGATCCGCATGCATTCGAATCCACAGAATGGAGTTGAGCGTAACGTAGCTGCTCCTATCATTGACATGCTTTTTCCAAATACCGCTTCATCCAAGGTTCCTGTTGTTGCTGTTACCGGAACAAACGGCAAAACCACCACTGCCCGCCTGGTAGCCTATATGGCGAAGAACGCCGGTTACAGGCCAGGAGTGTGCACTACCGAAGGAATTTATATCGACGGCCACTATACTTTTAAAGGAGATTGTACGGGACACAAAAGCGCTCAGCAGGTATTATTTGATCCGTCGATCGATTTTGCGGTGCTTGAAACTGCGCGGGGAGGGATCATACGTTCGGGGCTCGGCTTTGATGAATGCGACATCAGCATCTTCACTAACATCTCCGAAGATCATATCGGCTTAAAGGATATTCATAGCATTGATGACCTGCTGCGTGTTAAGAGTGTTGTATCGCTTGCTACAAAGAAAACGGGGTATGCCATCCTTAATGCAGATGATCACCGGGTTTACAGCCTGTATGATAAATTAAAGTGTAAGATCGCGCTTTTCAGTCTCGATCCGAATAATGACCGTGTGCGCGAGCATATTAAGAGTGGCGGAATGGCTGCATATATTGAGAATGGACAGGTTACCGTGATGAGCGGCCATAAGATCACACTGGGAGCAGTCCAGGAGTTTCCCCTCACCTATCATGGCAAGGCTGAGTTTATGACAGAGAATATACTTTGCAGTGTACTGGCCGGATTAATAAGCGGCTTCGACAACTCTGTGATCACCGACGCGCTGACCACATTTTTGCCTACGCCTACGCTGGCGCCAGGCCGCCTGAACCAGTTTGATTTTCATGATTTTAAAGTGATGGTGGATTACGTTCACAACGTAGATGGCTTCACTGAGATCAAAAAATTCCTGTCGCGGGTTGAAGATAAACCGAAGACCGGGATCATATGCATTGCCGGAGATCGCCGCGATGAAGATATCCGGAGCGTGGGAATGCTTGCAGCAACCACGTTTGATAAGATAATCATCCGTCATGATAAAAACCCTCGTGTAAGAAGCGGTCAGGAAGTTGAAAAACTGCTGATGGAAGGGATCCTGCAGATCAACAGCAAGGTGCCGATACTTAGCATCGCAAATGAAAAAGAAGCCATCAAACAAGCCATCGATGAGGCTGAAAAAGGTTCGTTCATATTTGTTTGCGCTGACAAGGTTCATGAAACACTGGCATATGTGAGCAAGCTCCACAAGGAATATGAAAGTGTGCATGAGCATCATTAGAGCTCTTTAACTGGGGGTACATTTCTTTTTATGTCAAGAAAAGTTCAATGTTCCAGGTTTAAAGTTCAAGGACGTAATTGAATTTTCGGGATATAATTTCCTGGACCTCTGTACATTTGTGCCATGCAGCAATTCAGGATCCCGAAGCCCTCTGATTATAGTTTCAATGAAACGCTGTGGTTTCTCGACAGGAACCTAGACGATTGCATGCATAAAGTAATCGGAGGTGAAGTTCACAGGTTATTTCCCGGAAAGCAGAAGCCGGCGCTTGTAAGCATTGGCGAGGACTCGCAGCACATTTTAATAAACGTGGTTAGCGGCAAAATTGCCGACGAGGCTGCATTGCTTCAATTCGTGGTGGAATGGTTCGATCTTGACCGTAACATCTTACCATTCTACAGGCTCTTGAAGAAGGACGCTGACCTTGCAGTTCTTGCAAAAAAATTTAAGGGATTCAGAATGGTAGGTATACCTGACCTGTTCGAATGCCTGTGCTGGTGTGTAATGGGGCAGCAGATCAATCTTGATTTTGCTTATAAGGTAAAAAGACGTGTTGTTGAAACCTTTGGTCAGTCAATTACTTTTAAGGGCGAGAAGTGGTTTTTATTTCCTTCTCCGGAGGTCCTTAGAGAAGTGAAGGTGGAAGATTTCAGGGATATGCAGCTCACCACACGCAAAGCTGAATATATTATCGGCATCTCAGAATTATTTTGTTCGGGAAAATTATCAAAGGATAAACTGCTGGCTTTACATAGCGAAGAGCAGATGAAAGATCAGCTGATGAGTATCCGTGGAATAGGGGAGTGGACGGCTAATTATGCGGTAATGAAAAGTCTGAGAGGAATGGACTGTATCCCTTATGGTGACAGCGGAGTTAACCAGGCATTACTGGATCTGAAAGAAGTTCCTAAAAAAAATAATCGTGCCCAGGTGGATAAGGTGTTCAACGGATTTCCGGGATGGCGATCTTACCTGGTGTTTTATCTCTGGAGGAGTCGGCGCGAAAAAGCAGTCTAAGAGCTGGTAGCTGAATCGATGATGCCGCGCTGGCATAGCAATTTCAATTACCTGATATGGAAAACGTGGTGAAAACAATATATGATGAAGATTTAAATGCCCACGTGGCCAATATCTCACCGCCTTATGCCGAAATATCTATTCATGTGCACATTGATGCCTTTGAGCATTTGTCGGAGATAGATGAACTATTCCTTTACAATTTTGATGTCGACAGCAATTGTATTGATTTTGCTTTTGGAGAAAAGATACAGCACTCTGAAGAAAAACGGTTTGTAACTTACACCACTGAACCCGGAATACATGTTCCACCCTATCGTATAGAGATCCGGCATCAGCTTGATACAGCAGATCTGCGGAAGTATGCGTTTACGGTTTCGTGGCAGATGAAGTATTAGACGATTTATTATTGTAATTATCGATTTGTGATATCACGGTTTGAATCCCGCTGATTACGCTAATTGCCGCAGATAAGGCGCAGATATTCCGGATTCCATTCGGCGTGATAAATGCAAGACCCTTAAATCGTCCATCGTAAATTAACTGTGCCGCTGTGAGGGGAATATACCCAACTGCAAACCCGATAGCTATCGGATGTCTCCGTGGTTAAACAAACGGAATGCAGGACATTAAATTCGTTTATCGTAATTGCAAAACGGAATGCAGGACAAGTTACCTCGTACTTCGTCCTTCGTACTTCGTACATTCAAACGGGATGCAGGACATGCTTCTGTGCCTCCGTGGTTAAACGAACGGAATGCAGGACACGCTTCTGTGCCTCCGTGGTTAAACGAACGGAATGCAGGACGATTTAAATTGTAAATCGTAAATCGTACATCGTAATTCAAAACGGAATGCAAGAAGAAGTTACCACCCTCCGCCTTTAGATGATTTCTCATCCTCTGTTTCTTTCGCGTCCTGATTCTTTTTCTTGTTCTTACTATTATCGTCCTTAACTTTCTTTTTATCTTTCTCCTGATCTTTATCCTTTGATTTTTCTTTATCCTTACCAAACACTTTTTGCAGGAAGGTTTTGTCGGTGTCAACATCTTCAACATTGCCGATGTTAATGGTTTGATCGATAGATGGTCTTAAAGCAAACACAAATGCATTGCGGAGAACGTAGCTGATGGCATTCCACATATTTACGTTGGGACTGTCGAACCTGCCGTTGATGGGCACTTTGGTAGCCACCTGTTCCTTTGGCTGGTTTTCAAAGATCTCTGCCACAGTTCCCACTACGGATTCCCACATGATCTGCGCGAAATTACCTTCCTTTTTACTGAAGGATACTACGTCGAGATCCTTGATCAGTGGTTTTACATAACCTTTGAACTTTCCTTCTTTTCCTGCGAATTCGGTGTATAGTCCGAATGTTCCTGCATTCACATCAAAGTCACCATACGCCTGAAAGAATGGATTCAGCTTCACCATATTCACTCCATCAACTCTTGCATTCAGATCGAAGGTGGGTTGTTTCTGGAGTGCATCGAACTTCATGTTTAGCTCCATTTTCCCGTCATAGGCCTCGGCGCTGGCCTTTAAGCCCGCCGGAAGCACTTTAGCGCTATCGTTAACGTTAGAAAGATTGGTGGCGAGCACCTGGATATTTTTTAAAGACACATCGACACGCGGTTTAGAGATCGGATCAAGATAATGGATCTGACCGTTATTAATTTCAAACCGGTTAATGGTTAAAGGCATCAGGTCCCTGATCACGTCCTGGAAATCGGCCGTGTCGTTCTTTGCAGTGCCATCTTTTGGAGCAGTCTTTACTAGGTTTATCCGGGGCTCTTCCAGCGTTATCTCACCTACTACTTTGCCTTTAAATAACGCCTTCCACTCAACTGAAAGGTCGATGGCGGGTGAGGTAAAGAATGGTATACTATCGCGTTTTCCTGTAATGGTATCTGCTTTATCTATGCGGATATCTTTAATGACATACGCCCCGCGGATCAGCGCCAGGTCGATGTCTTCAACATGCCCGGGATGCTCTTTGCTTTTGGCCAGGACCTTATTGGCGTATTTTAAAACGACGAATGGTAAGATCAGGCGAATCACCACAAGGAGTAAAACGATGACAAGAAGAATCTTCCACGCCCTTCCTTTTTTTTTGTGTTTTACTTTTTTTCCGTTTACTGCGTCTTCGTAATGAAATGTATGCGCATCTTCTTTTTCTGTCATGGAGTGTTTAAAAACAAAGCTTGTGCCCGTTCAGTAGTTTTCCCAGAGTTGGCGACAGGCGCCGGGGGAGCACGGATGATGTAATTTTTTCCACATATTGGGATGGCCGCGTTAGTGTGCTGAAAAAAAACGCGCTAATAGCGTATATTTTGCGCAAGTTAGTTCAGAACTTCATGGCTTTAATTTTCGGGAGATAAAGGAGGTTTAGTAATTTAGCAGCCACTTAAGTACAGGATCTTTATGAGCAAATACAGTATTGCCATCCACGGGGGAGCGGGCACCATTTTAAAAAGCCTTATGACCGTTGAAAAGGAACTTGCCTACAAACGGGCGTTGGAAGATGCAATGGTGGCTGCCGAGCAGATCCTTGCTGCCGACGGTTTCGCCGTTGATGCAGTGGAAACAGCTGTTGCAGTGATGGAGGATAATATTCTTTTTAATGCTGGCCGCGGATCCGTATTTACTCATGGGGGGAAGAATGAAATGGATGCCGCCATTATGGATGGTAAAACATTAAAGGCCGGAGCAACCAGTTGTATTTCGGGAATAAAGAATCCTGTTACACTCGCAAAAGCAATTATGCTGAACTCTGATCACGTATTATTGACAGGTACAGGCGCTGAAGAATTTGCACGTCTGAATAATATTGAGTTTGCACCCAACGAATATTTCTTTTCGCAGGACAGGTTTGATCAATTAATGGTGGCGCGTGAAGCCCGGCAGATCATTCTTGATCACACAGTAACGGATAAAAAATTTGGCACTGTGGGTTGTGTAGTGAAAGACAGGCACGGTAACCTGGCGGCCGCTACATCAACAGGTGGTATGACCAACAAGCGTTTCGGCAGGGTAGGTGACAGTCCGCTGATTGGTGCCGGCACTTATGCGAATAATGATACATGCGCCATCAGCTGCACAGGTCACGGCGAATATTTTATCCGCTCTGTTGTAGCTTATGATATCAGCTGCCTGATGGAATACAAAGGTTATTCTTTAAAAAGCGCCTGCGAGGAAGTGGTAATGCATAAACTCAAAAACCGTGGAGGAGAAGGAGGATTAATTGCTGCCGACGCAAAAGGAAATGTGGAGGCGGTTTTTAATTCAGAGGGAATGTACAGGGCGTTAAAAAAAGAAGATTCAGATAGAGTCATAGCTATCTACAAGGAAAATTCCTAATTATCATTTAGCTCTTCTATTTTAATTTATCTGGGGATTTTTGGGGGTTAATTTTACACAGATTTCTCTATTTAAGATATATTAGTGGAGTGGAGGTCGCAACTAACTGAGGTTTTGGCGGTTCTGGCTATCAAAATTCCCTTGATGGCAAAAGGTTTGGAAAGTCTCAAATTTTAAATGGAATTTAGTACTGATAATTTTAGTTCAGGTGTATACTTCTTCGGAGTGAATCACAAGCTGGAATAACTGCCGCTAAGAAACTATTATTCATAAAATGAATATCAAAGTAGGTGTAATATTTCTCTACTGTCTGATTAATACACGTGTATTTTTTGCTCAACCGCATTTTGATTGGGTGAAAGAACTGGAAAGCTCTCACAGATCAGTTTCTGACCTAAAGGTGGATGCAGCTGGCAACGTATATATTCTTGGTAGTTTTACCTACTCAATGGATTTTGATCCTTCGGTGAGTTCACATACACTTTATGCGGATCCGGGAAGTCTCTTTGTTTTGAAACTGAATTCTCTAGGTGTTTTTCTTTGGGTAAAGCAAATTGGTGCAACTCAGGGTTTCGCTGCGATTCAAGCTTCTGAAATAAGTTTGGATGATGCAGGGAATATTTATGTATTAGGCCATGTTGATAAGGGAATATTTGACCTTGATCCTGGCGTGGGAACTCAAACTTTTTCTCCAATAGGCAATTCCGCGGGTTTTGTTTTACAGCTTGATTTTAATGGGGCATATAAGTGGGCAGGTCTTTTGGAAGGAAATGTGTACCCTACGTCTGTAGCTACGAATTCGATCGGCGAGATTTTTATCGCCGGTAATTACGAAGGTTTTGCAGATTTTGATTTTTCTGCAGCCACTAATTCCTTTGTTTCAGGGCATGATCAAATGTATTCTTATTATAATCCTTTTTTGATAAAGCTACTTACGAATAAGAACTTGTCATGGGTGAGGTGCCTAACGTCTAACGAGGGTCATGGAAGTAACAAAAAGGTGGTGGTTAAAGACGGTAATTTTATTCACTGGATTGGTGAAATGGGGACAGGAACAGATTTAGATCCTGGTCCGACAGTATTTACTTCAACAACAGATGGATCATATATTATTTCTTTAGATTCTGCGGGAAAACTGAAGAATAAACTGATTTTTTATAAATCAAAGGTTTCTGATATGATTTCGACGGTTGACGGAATGATAATAGCAAGTACATTTGCGGGCACTTGTGATATAGATCCTGGCCCAAACGCTTTTATTCTTACAGCTGCGGGAAATTCTTTTCAAGCTGACGCTATTTTTTTTAAACTCGACAGCTTAAATAATTTTTTATGGGCAAAACAAATTTCTAAAATTGGCCAGGGGTCAATAGGGGGTATTAAAGTCCATACGGATCATCAGAATTTCAATTATCTGACCTTAAATTTTGTAGGCACATATGATTTCGATCCTTCGCCTGCGAATTACACGCTTACATCCACAAATGTTCAATATGGATGGGTCCACATGGCGTACGGGTGTTATGACGGCGCAGGTAATTTTTTATGGGCAAATAGTGACGGTCCTCTTGGCCTGGATGGAACTCCAGGTAGCGTCACGTCCAGTGGCGATATTTATTCTGCGGGCGTGGTTATGGGTAATTTCGACGCTGATCCAGGCGCTGGAACATATAGTCCTGGTACGCAAAATATTTTTATTAAAAAACTTTCTGATTGTTCAGGGGTTGAAAAACCCAATTTAACAGTTTCTGCTTCTTCAAGTGTCATTTGCCCTGGAAAAAGCGTAATTCTAACAGCGTCAGGGGGTGCTTCATATATATGGAGTCATGATTTACCATTGAGCTCTTCCGTAATTGTTTATCCAGAGGTTAGTACTCTTTATAGTGTGACGGCATTTGGGAACGGAAGTTGTATTGCAACGGAGTTGATTTATATTGAAACTGGCGCTTGTGTGGACATTAGCGAATATATGGGCATGGAGGATACGGTCTACCCAAATCCGTCTACGGGCACCATAACTTTAATAACGAAAGCGGGAGGAAAATTGGAAATAAGTGATCTATTGGGCAAAATATTGCTTGAAAAGAAAGTTGAATCTAGCGCGACGATCTTAAATCTTAATGATTTGCCCGCAGGTGTTTATAATTTAAGGGTCTATAAAGACGGCGTTGTACTAACGACAAAAAAACTCGTGAAAAAGTAAATAATCAACTTTCGGTGGTGCTCCTTCTAGTTTGAATACGCGGAACCAGAAATCAGGAACACGAAACACGAAACCCGTAACCCGGAATCACTCCGCTAACGACTCCGACCTTTTAAAAAAGATCTTATGACTTTCAAAATCAAAACGGTCTCCGCGTGTGAGGGCATGCACCCGCATATTTTCTATGGACACTGGTTCATCATCAGCGATGTCGTGGATATTGGTGTGCTTAACGTCAGAAGGATCAACGATAATTACCATCCCTGAACCAACCACCGTACCCATACGTCCATTTTCTATCATCATGCCTGTGTCCTCGCCCAGACCTATACCAAAGCTGCCGGGATTAATGAGAGTGGCCTGGAAAAGACGACCGAAACGTCCTCTTTTTACAAAGTGCGTATCAACGATACAATTTTTAAGCAGGGCAAAACCTTGAGTGTATTTAACATGTCCTTTCAGCATCGCCTCATTAAGCTCTGCGTGATAAATCATGTGTTCTGACATTACCATAGCGCCCGCGCTGGTGCCTGCCAGTGTAAAATTTTCGTCGTGTTCGTACCTGTCGAAAATAGCCTGGAGAAATTCAGAACCTGTTAGTATGCTTGTTAACCTGTACTGATCTCCACCGCTGAAGAAAACCACGCGGGCAGCTTTAACCCTGTCAACAAATGTCGTGTCCTTAAGATCTTCCTTGTTGTCGATCGATATATGACCGACGTTGGCAAATCCCATTTTTTTAAATCCCTTGATGTACATCCTGCTCGTCTGCAACGGTTGCTGCGACGCGGTTGTAACTACTTCCAGACGGTTGTTGCCTCCCTCTTCCGGGTAAATGAGACTTCCCAGTATATCAAAATCTATGTAGTTTTTATTCTTTAATTTGATGATCGGTGGGGTTTTCATGGGTCCTTTATCCTCGGCCCCCCCGATGATCAACAATTTTCCTTTAGGCATATCTTATTATGAAGCCTTTGAAAGTACATAATTTTTTCGCGAATGAATCTCGTTTGCCAGGGCAATTGAAGCATCTTTGATGGTTTTTTGAACTTTTTCAGTGCACACGCATATAAATGAGCCTTTCACCGCATTGTTCATGGCATATTTTATGGCTTCTTCCTCAGAAGAAATAATGTTGAATGGTTTTGAAGGGTCTGCTTCCATGATACCTTCAATGATGAGTTTATTGATCTCTTCAATAGTTCTGCCGCGCAGATCTTCATCGTGACGGATAATGATCTCATCAAATATGTTAGCGGCGTAGATGCCTACATTCTTGATATCCTCATCTCTCCTGTCACCTACCGCTGCCACGATCCCCACTTTGCGGGACGCTTTCTGTGACTGAACAAATCTCTTAAGCTCTTCAAATCCTGCAGTGTTGTGCGCGTAGTCCACCATAAAATCAAAGTCATTAAAGTGGAACACATTCATCCTGCCCGGTGTAAATTCCGGTGA
Source organism: uncultured bacterium (assembly GCA_966211905.1). Classification (GTDB taxonomy): domain Bacteria; phylum Bacteroidota; class Bacteroidia; order B-17B0; family Aurantibacillaceae; genus Aurantibacillus. The sequence goes on along the minus strand of CBIHOL010000013.1, from coordinate 33,478 downwards.
AGGAACAAAACTGCGGAGTGCAAGACGAATGGCATCAATGCTGATATTGCTTAATACCGCCGCCAGTGTGGCAGGAAGAATATTCTTGATCATGGATGTTGCCTTGCCTTCCATTGCAAGTGGAATTTCATTGATCTTCGCTACACGCACCTTCCACTGACCTTTGCAGATAGTGAGGTATCCTTTATCGATCACGGCAGCAATGCCACCGGCGTCGCAGTGTTTGCGCACACGGCTGTTGGCAGCACGGGTACTGAAAAGAGCGATGTTGCAATCAAGCTCTTCATGCAGGTCATAAACCAGGTCGTCGTCGGCATTTAAAATAGCGTAGCCTCCCTGGCGCGTGCTGTCTGCTACTACGGCTTTAACGCGGGCCATTTCTTTTAATGTATGAATATCATTCAGGCCAAGATGATCTTCTGTAATGTTTGTAATGATGCTGATATCGCATTGATCAAAACCTAAGCCGGCGCGCAGAATTCCACCTCTTGCACATTCAAGTACAGCGAAATTCACGGTAGGATCCTGGAGTATTGTCCTGGAGCTTGATGGTCCCGTGCAATCACCTTCGTGGATACACGTGTTGTTAATATAAATACCGTCTGTTGTTGTAAAGCCAACGTTGTATCCGGAAGTTCTTGCAAAGTGCGAAACGAGACGGGTAGTAGTAGTTTTACCATTGGTTCCGGTTACTGCTATCACAGGAATACGTCCTGTATTTCCATCAGGATATAACATACGCATTACTGCTTCTCCCACATTGCGTCCCAAACCGTTTGAAGGATGGGTATGCATGCGGAAACCAGGACAGGCGTTAACCTCAAGCACAGCGCCGGTTTGCGGCGTGATCGGCTGAGTAACATCATTGGTCATGACATCAATTCCGCATACATCCAGGTTCATGATCTTCGCGATCCGTTCTGCCATTTGTACGTTTGCAGGATGCACAAAATCTGTAATGTCTTCTGCTGTGCCACCGGTACTGATGTTGGCGGTGTCTTTCACCACTAACATTTTTCCGCATGGAAGAACAGATTCCAGTGTGAGCTGATTCTTCGCTAGAATAGCATTTGTAACAGCATCCACTTTTATGGCAGTGAGAACTTTTTCATGACCTTCACCACGGCGCGGATCGGTATTCACTTCGTCGATCAGCTGCTGGATGGTAGAATATCCATCGCCCATGATCATAGCTGGAGTGCGTTTCGCAACCGCCACCAGCTTATAGTTCACAACCAGGAAACGAAAATCAAATCCTTCGATAAAACGTTCTACAATAATTTTTTTAGAGATCTTTTTTGCAAGTTCAAATCCTGCAAGTGCGGCCTCCATTGTTTGAATATTGGTGGTAATACCCCTTCCATGATTTCCATCAACGGGTTTTATCACAAGCGGAAATCCAAGGTCGGTTACCAGGTCCTGCAGATCTTCCACTGAAGAAATTTCTTCTCCCGCAGGAACAGGAATATAAGCTCTTGAAAGCAGCTGTTTGGTCTGTTCTTTATCGCAAGCGATCTCCACTCCCATGCTGCTGGTATTGCTGGTCATGGTAGCGCGGATGGTCTTCTGGTTAGCACCTTGTCCGAAAATGATATGCGATGAATAATTATTGAGCCTTGTATAAGGAATATTGCGTTTAACGGCTTCGCTGATTATTGCTTTTGTGCTGGGACCGAGCTCATCTTCCGATTTAATTCTCGCCAGTTTATTAATAACCCGCTGCAGGTCGAAAGGTTCACCACTTACTAAAGCTTCTGCCATTTTAACAGCAGATTCGCCGGCAAATTTTCCGGCCCTTTCAAGTTCGTATGAAAAAATAACGTTGTATTCTCCGGGTTTACCAGTACCTCGTGTACGGCCAAATCCGCAGTCCATACCTGCAAGAGTCTGGATCTCAAGAGCAAGATGCTCGATCACATGACCCATCCAGGTGCCTTCTTTTACGCGTTTTAAAAATCCACCTTCATGGTCCTCTGAGCAGCGGTGCGAATAGATACTGGGTATCATTTCACTTAAGCGCTCGTAAAATCCGTGTATTTTGTTAGTGGGTAATTGTTCAAGTTCCTCAAGATCAATTTTCATTACAATTAACTGGTGTCGGAACGAAGACCAGTAATTAGGGCCGTTTAAAGCGTGCACCTGTATGACTTTCATAAGAAGTTTTTTCCTTTTCTATCTAAAAAGTGAACCAATGTTAAAGCGTTGATTCTCAATGAGCGCATTCCCCGCATACATCATGGTCTGTGGAATTATTTACTCTATGAACAGCGGGCTGTGGGAAATTTGCGGAAAGTACTGTGAACGGAATCCCGCTTATATCTAATGTTCCCGAACAGTTCAAAAACCTGTTCAGATCGGGTTAATTATTTTTTAATAGGGGCCGGATATTAACTTTTTGATGCCAGTTAAAAGGAGAAATTGGACGTGCTCTGTCAAAGCGGATGTGTATTTCATTGATTTTCAGCCAAATTTTATCAACAGAATGCGGTCCACGGTTAGTTAGCCTGTTCATAACACACGATGAACCGGTAACTTATCGTTTTTTGAATATTATACATTTAAGATAATAGACAAACACACACATGAGAAACAGATTTCTTTTATTCGGAGAAAAACCTTTCGATGTTTACGCAGACCAGAGGTTTTCTGAGATCGCCGCCGAAGTTCAGCGCATGAGCGATATTGAAGTTTTAATGTACCGCGAATCATTTGATGAGCTGGTGGGCAATGTTATGAATTCATACATTTTCCCGCAGCTTGAGATAAGTTTCAGCGATCAGATGGTTGACCTGGTGGAAAAGCCAGGTGCCCGCGGACCAAGAATATTTGTTGAATATTCGCTGGCCGTAAAGGGCAATCCCTATTTTCTCGGACTTTCACCTTACGTGTCGGGATACCGCCCGGTTGATCTGAACGTTACCGCGAAGAAAAATTTTCTCTCCTTTGAGATCGATTCGGGCCATGCCACCGAAGACCTGCCTGTTGCTGCTACTGCTTTGATCAAACGCGAATACGACAAGATCAAACGGTTCATCACTACGGCGGAAACGATGTTGAATGAAACGATCACGTATTACAATCGTGAAATGAAGGAATTTCTCACTTCGCAGCTTGCCAATAAAATGCGCAGGGCCGAAAAAAATGTAAAGATCAAAGAGTCTCTGAATTTTAAATGACCTGATTATTGCATGAACGTATATTGGCGGTTAATGTATCGGCCATAAAAAAATGAGCAATAAGGCAAGCGCAGGTATTTTATTGTATCGTAAGGTAACTTCAGGAATCGAAGTTTTTATCGTGCATCCCGGTGGTCCCTTCTGGAAAAATAAGGACGAAGGGGCCTGGTCTATTCCAAAAGGTGAGATCGACAATAACGATGATGCTTTAAAAACTGCGGTGCGCGAATTTGAGGAGGAAACGGGGACCCGGGTGAATGGTACGTTTGAGCAATTAGCTCCTGTAAAACTGAAAAGCGGAAAGATAATTCACGCCTGGGCGCTCGAAGGAGATCTTGACGCAGAAAAAATAATCAGTAATCATATCGACATCGAATGGCCGCCCCGGTCGGGAAAACGTATTTCCATTCCCGAAGTGGATCGGGGAGAATGGTGCTCTCCCGCGCAGGCTGCCAGAAAACTTAATCCTGCCCAGGTTCCGCTGATCAATGAATTGATCGGAAAACTAAAACTCTAGCTCTCTCTTTTTAAGTCTGCTTATTCGGAATCTTTTTGCCCTGCAAATGTTCAGGGCAATGCTGGGTGCAATCCAATGACCTTTTTATTTGTGGAAATTTATACGCAGTGCTTTTCCTGTCGCTGCTTCTTTGGCGGCATGCTATTTTGAGAAGTGTTTCTACAATTAAATAGTTATGAAGATACCTTTACCAAAAGGAACTCTCATCCCCATTGGTGGGGGAGAGGATAAAAAAGAAAGCAAGACTGTTCTTGCCCGCGTGATTGATGAGACGGGAAAAAAGAAACCACAGATCTGTGTGGTTACCGTGGCAACGAATCTTCCCGATGAAGTGGGAGATGATTACCGAAAGGCCTTCAGCGACATGGATATTGAATCGGTAAGCCAGATCCATTTTGAGCATCGTCCTGATGCCGACCGTAGTGAGCACCTGGATAAAATAAAGGAATGTGATGCTGTTCTCTTCAGCGGTGGCAACCAGCTTAAATTAAGCAGCCTGCTCGGAGGCACACGCCTTCTAGAGCTTATCCGTCAGCGTTATTATGATGAGGAATATTTTGTTGTGGCGGGAACAAGCGCGGGAGCTGCTGCTATGTCCGACACCATGATCATAGCAGGAAGCAGCACGGCCGCCCTGATAAAAGGAGAGCTGGAACTCACCAACGGACTTGATCTGATCAATAGTGTTTTTGTTGATACTCACTTTACAGAGCGCGGACGGTTTGGTCGTCTTATCCAAACTGTAACCTGCAATCCCGGTGTGCTTGGTCTTGGACTGGGTGAAGATACGGCGGTTGTAATTTACAGGGGCAACGAGATGGAAGTTGTCGGGTCAGGTCTTGTGGTGCTTGTTGATGGTTTTGATATCCAGTATACTGATCTCACAGAAGTTTCCAACGGAGATCCTATTACAGTGGAAGGACTAAAGGTGCATATTCTTGGTCCCGGCAAAAGATTCCTTTTAAAGGAGAGACGACTTGAGCATCCTCAGCACGCCGAACGCCGCTAGTAATTTTAATGAAGGGTTTTAATATATTCTTTATAATAATCTTTATTTTATTTGCCGCTGTGCAGTACAACGATCCGGACCCATGGTTATGGATGGCCTTGTACCTTTACGGAGCCGCCCTTTGTTACTTTTCCTTGAAAAAAAGAAATTACCACACTCTTAATTTTTTGGGAATCGGCGTTTATACTGTGTATGCTCTTTACCTGTTTTTTAGTGATGCAGGTGTGTTGTCCTGGATGAGCGAACATCATTCCGAAAACATCGCGGAAAGCATGCAGGCCACCAAGCCATGGATCGAGAAGACGAGAGAGTTTTTTGGCCTGATCATTTTAGTAACTGTTGTTACAGTGAACATGATGTGGTTTAGAAAACGAAGTCATGTGGACGTGAAATGAAACAATTGCGTTTTTACAAAGAGGCGGGTGGTTCCTGGTATGTTGATCTGCCCGAATGGACAGGTGAAAAAGCTGAGCTTTTAATGGTGGCGGGTGCCGATACAATGCTCGACATTCTTGCAAGCGGTAAAAGTGAGGTGACGCTGGATGTGGACCTGGATGCTTTTAATGGCGCTACGATGTTAGACCTTCGCCACAAGGGTGGAAGCGAAGGAGGTGGTTATTATTTCGTAAGCGAACACAATGGATCAGCTCTTAACCTGGAGCTGTGGCTGTGTGATGTAACGGAATTTGTTTTTGGACATATCCCCGGGAAGATATTTTTTCGAATCATGAGGATAAGGTGAAGGGGAAAGCTGGCGATGAAGAAAATTCACATTTAAAACGCAACTGATATAAATATAATATGAGGATCAATGTTTCACTTTTTCTTTCTAGTTTTGGCATCGCATGACCGTTGAAGACATAAGGAATATTTGTTTAGGATTTAAAGGTGTTACAGAGGATATTAAATGGGAGAACCATCTTTGCTTTAATATTGGCGACAAAATGTTTGTTATTACAGGGGCGGATGAAGTACCCGCCACAGCCTCATTTAAAACTACCGAAGAATATTTTGAAATTCTGACCGTAAAAAAAGGTATCAAACCGTCGGCCTACCTGGGACGCTATCATTGGGTTCATGTGGAGGATGTGAAGATCCTCAGCAAAAAACAGTGGGAAAAATATCTCTATATTTCTTACGAGCTTGTTGCGCAAAAGCTTCCAAAAGCAACTCAGAAAAAACTCGGAATATTGCAGCACCAGTAACCAGTCCAACCAGAAACCAGAAACCTGGAAACAGGTATTAGATCCTCGCGAGAAGATGCCTGATCATATGCAGTTTTGCTCCAAATGAACTGATGGATTTTTGTACAGCACGATTCTCTTTTTCAACTTTATCCTGTTGCACTGCAATATCGTTGGCGTCAACCGTTTTGCTTTGTTTTTTCTTTTTCGACTTGCCCATCTCTGCTGTTTTAATACCTGATATAAAGTTAAGTTCCCATTAATGTTTTTACCTGATATTTAGGTGAAACGCTGAAATACATAGGCAAATAACGGATTGTAAAAGGTGTGTACCCCCTGTGGCAAGGAATGGCCGATGGCCGCGTCCCCACAGGCTATTTCTATTTATGATCACAGGCATTACAAACCAAAACCCACCTCCACTGAAACCGCGAAAAGTTAACGTGTTCGAAGGAAATAGTATTTTTGCAGGATGTCGGGATCGCCACTGGTAAAAGAACTCCGGATCGCTGAAGTGATCAGCGAAACGCCTGCTGCCAAAACTTTTATCCTTGAGCCGGTGGGTGAGTGGAAGCCAGAATACCGCGCGGGCCAGTTCTTCACTTTACTTTTTAAAACGCCGTTCGGAGAAAAACGCCGCTCCTATTCCGTGTCAGGTTCTCCCGAAGCAGGCGACCGGTTATCCATTACTATAAAAAGAATTCCAAACGGAGAATTTTCAAGACCTTTAACCGAAAAGGCAATTCCAGGTGATATTCTACAAACTATTGGAAGCGCCGGCTTTTTTTGTTTGCCGGAAGTTATTCGCCCTCAGCAGCAGTTTTGTTTTTTTGCGGCGGGCAGCGGTATCACTCCCTGTTATTCACTTATCAGGACCCTGTTGCTGACTACTTCGTGCAGGGTAACATTGCTTTACAGCAATAAAAACAGAACGGATGCCATATTTTATGAAAAGATTCAGGAGCTGCTGCTGCAATTCAAAGATCGTTTTCGCGTGTTGTTTCTGTTCAGCGATAATAAGAGTGTTTATCAAAGACGGTTCAGCAAATGGCTCGGTGAGATCCTGCTTCAGGAATATTTTCCGCAAGGTACAAGGGATGTTCTTTTTTATCTGTGCGGCCCTTACGAATACATGCAGACAGCAAGAATTGTTCTTCTTATGCACACTACAGCGGAAAATATCCGCACCGAAGAGTTCAGTAATTTTCCGCGATTGATCCTGCCCGAGCCCCCGGATCTGCAGGGACATTACGTATTCGTAAAAATATCAGGACGAGTGCATAAGCTTTTTGTGAAATTTCCCGAGTCGATCACTAAAACTGCCTCCAGAAATAACATCCTGCTTCCATATAGTTGTGAGGCCGGCCGCTGTGGCAGCTGCGTTGCCTCGTGCACTGAAGGTGAACTCTGGATGGCGTACAATGAGGTGCTCACTGACCGGGAAGTTAAGCAGGGTCGTGTTTTAACCTGCCAGGCATACCCGGTAAATGGCGATGTCAGTGTGGACTTCGACTAGATTTCAGTTTTGCGTGGGCGGATTATGAGCCTTAAGGTAGGATCATTGGTAATGAATGACCAGAACCAGCTGAATGCGAGCTTCACTTTGTTGCGGAAGCCTGCAATAGGGATGATGTGAACAAATAACCAGAGTACCCATGCAAAAAAACCTTTCACAAAAAAAGTAGGAAAGTCAGTCACGGCTTTGAACTTCGAAATGATGGCCATGCTTCCTTTATTCTTATAAATAAACGGTTTCATTTTTTCCTGTGCTGCAGAACGCTTTAAGTTCTTTGCCAGTAACGTACCCTGCTGGATAGCCACCTGCGCCAGTTGAGGATGACCTTCAGGATATGCAGGATCAGTTGTCTGCAGACAAATATCACCCAGCGCATAAATATTGCCGGTACCCTTCACCAGGTTGAACTCATCTACCATCACTCTTTTTCCACGTCCGATACTGCTTTGCGGTAATCCTTCGATAGTGCGGCCTGTAACACCCGATGCCCAGATGAGCGTGTCTGTGGCGATCTGTTCACCGTTTCCAAGCAACACGTTTCCATTCACATAATCCTTCACATGGGTATTATTCAGAATATGAACACCTAAACTGGTAAGCACCTTCGTGGCTTCTTTCTGTGATTTGGCACTCATAGGACCGAGAAGCACAGGGCCAGCATCAACCAGGTGGATCCTGATAGCATGTTCGGAAAATTCAGGATATTCTTTCCACGCAATATGACTGTTCATCTCGGCCAGCATTCCCGCTACTTCAACGCCCGTTGGCCCTCCGCCCGCGATCACAATATTGAGGAACCGTGTTCTTTCTTCTTCAGTAGTGGCACGTGCAGCTTTTTCCATGCTCATAAGCAAATGGTTCCGCAGATTAATGGCGTCGCTGATGGTCTTCATGGGCAGGGAGTTCTGCTTCACGTTTTCCATTCCAAAAAAGTTGGTCTCCGTACCTATTGCCAGCACCAGTATATCGTAAAATAATTTTCCCGTGTCAGTGATCACGCAGTTTTTTTCTACTTCAACGCCTTGAAGTGTTCCCAGGTGGAAGCGAAGGTTTTCTTTTTTCTGGAACATCCTCCTGAAGGGATAACTGATGTTGGAAGGTTCAATAAAGGCAGAGGCGACCTGGTAAAGAAGCGGTGGAAAAAAGTGATAATTATGAGTGTCGACAAGCGTAACCTCGTAATTCACATCGTGAGAAATGGTTTTGAGAAAATTCACTCCGGCAAATCCGCCACCAACAAGAACTATTTTTTTACGAAGGGTTTTCAATTATTTGAAGGATCTTTCATTTTGCCGCTGGCCTGTGTGCACCACAGCAGCTCATTAATAAATTTTCTGGCGCGGGTATTCGTTTTTTCGGCATCCTCGGGTGTTCCATCTTCACCAAAGGCTTTCTCTACATTAGGCACGGGAAACATTGCAGGAACGGTCCAGGCACCGATCTTCCACAGCGAGAATTGTAAAGAGGTAATTACCTGTGAGCCTCCGAAAGGTCCGGACGATACTGTGGAAATAGCGATAGGTTTTCTATGCCATTCATCGTACAGCAGGTCGGTAACATTTTTAAGGCTGGCAGGGTAACCACCATTGTATTCCGGGGTCACTATCAAAACTCCGTCTGCCTTTTTGATCTCTCCCGAAAATTCGAGCATTTTAGCGGAAGGTGATTTCTGAAACCTTAATCTTTCATCAAAGATGGGAAAGTTGTATGCTGCAAGATCCAGCATGGTGACCTCCGCAAGTTTATTCTGTTCCAGGAAATTTTTGAAGAATAGCGCCACCCGGTGACTGTTCCTTCCTGTTCGTACACTGGCTGAAATAATTGCTATTCTTGTCATTCGTCCTGTATTAAAACTGTATTAGTGAAAATAGCCTGCGTAACATTCGTTGCGAAGCTGGTGATAGTCATGCAAAAGTTTTGCCTTGCCTTCATTAGTGCCCGGCATTTTGGTACCCCTGAAGATATCGCTCGCCACGCCGCGTTCAATGATCATATATACATTGCTGCTCCAGTAGTCAAGCAGCTGCTTCATGGTTTCATGTTCGCGGGAGGGATCCGGTGGCTGTTTTCCAAACTCCATCAGCATTCTTTCAATTGCATCGTCGAGACAGGCAAGTACAATTTCATTCAATGTTCCGGGATCCTTATCCGAGAGTGTTTTTACCCAGCTGTAAAACTGGTTGCGTATCGTTTCCTTGGTTAATTCCATTTTACTGAGCCTTTTTGGTTGTGTGTTCTTTCTGCCTTAAAAATAAGAGTTTTTTCGGTAAGCAGTAAGCAAGGTCTAATTTAAGGAATTGCAGCCTGTCAGGTGCGGAAGAAAAAATAAAGGTCCCGGATCGTTATGTTCGGAAGAGAACCTGATCAGTAAAAATCAAAAGAGATGGCGTTGCGCGTATTACCCACAATGGTGTTTCAGACTTGTAGTGCCATGATGAAAAAAAAAGTGCTGCAATAAAATTTTGCAGCACTATAATGAGATCACTTAACTACAATTTTTCTATAGATCGTTTCTTTGTCCGATTGCATTTTCAGGAAATAAACGCCCGCTTCAAAGCCTGAGATATCAATAACCCCCGGGCCCTTGGTAACTTCATATGCTCTCACACTTGCCCCATTCATTGAATAGAATTCGAAATGGTATCCTGTGTCTGCAGTATAGTTCAGATTTTCATCGGCAGGATTAGGAAAGATCTTCAGCTGCAATGAAGACGAATTAATGGTAGGGATCCCTGCAAGGGTTCTGAAACTATTAAAAGCTTCCTCGTTTGTCTGGTTAACTCCTGCGCTGGTTCCGGCATACACCACCCCGTTGGCAGCTGCAAGAGATGAAACATACGGTGAGTTTAATCCTTCGTTCGATTGGAACCAGCGTGCACCGCCCTTGTTAGTGATAAATATCCCCGCGCCATTGGTCGAGGCAAATAAAAAGTCCTCGTGCATCACCAGGTCACTGATATCATAATACGTTAAACCATTGTTCAGAGCTTTCATCGCCCCGTCATTTAATGTGAATTCAAAGACACCTTTTCCCGCGGTACCTACGTAGGTGACATCTGTTTCTGGCAGAATCACATTTATTTTTACTGTAGGCAGGTAACTTCCTATATCGTGCCAGCTACTGCCTTCATCGCTGCTGCGTAATAACATCCCCTGCGAGGTTCCTGCATAAATATGTTCGCCTTTTATAGCAATAGCGGTGATACCACCGGATATCGCGAGTGCCCCGGTAAGCTCGATCCATGTTTCGCCGTTATCTTTGCTCAGCATAAGCTTTTCCATAAAGTTCTGGCCGCCCCTAACGAGCGCAAGTAAATTAGTACCATCGCTCGCCAGCAGATCTGCCACATTGGTGATACCTGCATCCTTGGCTACCCAGGTGGCGCCATTATCCATGCTCCGGTAGATCCTCTTTCCTTCTGTAGAAGCAAACACTGCGGGACCGTGTGCAATCACCTGGACAATGGAGCCGTAGCCGATGCCGTTAACCGATCGCAGCCACGACATTCCTTTGTTGCCGGAAACGAACATTCTGTCGGCTCCCGCATACGCGTGGATGCCTGAAGCTGCAACATCTCTTATGTTGGTGATCATTATGCCCTGCTGGTTAAGGGTCCAGGTGGAACCATTATTGTTACTGCTGTACATGCCATCATATGTGGCAGCAATCATTACGTTGCCGCTTACTGCAAAATCCGGAACGCGGGGATAGATAGTGTTCGTGTTTACAATAAAGCCTTGCAGCCCGTTGTTTTGTTCGGTAAAAGTTACGCCCATATCAGACGAAACATAAATGCCCTCATCTTCCATACCTGCAAAGACCTTCCCGTCCTTTAACGCAATTGTGGCAAAGTTCCACAGCATGGTATTTGTGGCTGCCCACGTTTTTCCTCCGTCGTCTGATCTGTACAGACCGGTTTCTGTTGTAGCATATATTTGCAAACCATCAATGGCCATTCCATGCACATACGCGTTTGCGGGAAATCCCATATGTTTGGTCCAGGTGATCCCTGCATCTGTGCTGAGATAAAGTCCGGCACCATATGATCCTGCAAAAAGTGTATCACCGATCTGCGAAAATGTGATCACGCCCTGCACAGGCAGGCCGTTCTTTCGTGGTACCCAGTTGTTTCCGCCATCGGCGCTGAAAAAAACGCCGTTGTTTGTCTGAACAAACGCCCCATCGCTGTTGGCGAAGATCGCATCTACATTAAAGGAAGTAAGACCGTTATTTTTTTGAGTCCAGGTCGCACCTCCATCGGAAGAAACATATATACCCTGGTTATTTCCCGTGCCTGCGTATATCACACCTGCCGCGGCGCTGATATCGGTCACAAAAAGTATTTTATTCACAGGGCTTACAAGGGACCAGCTGGCGCCATCGTCGGTTGATTTGTAAATGCCATTACCGGCACCTGCAAAAACTGCAGAGCCAACGGTTTCTACACTGTTAGCAACACCGCCATAAGGGCCGTGTGAGATCCATTGGGCATTGCTGCTTAGTACCAGCAGCAGGAGAAGCGCAATAAGTGCGGATTGATTGAGTAGGGATTGTTTCATGAGTACGGGGACTAAAAAAATTAATAACCGCGGAATTTTTCCGCGGCCTGTATATCGCACAAAACACGGTGCCAGCGGGTTTTAACACACAGTGGGACAATTCTGACTCACTTTTTTTGAAAATTCACGGTAAAAAAGCGACGATTCTTTTTCGTGGTGGAACACATTTTCTGGTCGTTCGCTTTACCACTTAATAAACGAAGAGGTTAGACGCGATCCCGATGCAGTTATTTAATATTTTCCCTGTCGGCTGAGAATTTTAAAAGTTTGTCTTTTAGCCATTTAAAAAATCACTTGTGAAAAAATATAAAGTGGACTCACCGGAAGTTTTACTTGTTTCGGCGGATTTACGGAATCAATTTCTTTCTCAAGGATAACCATCAGCGATATGTTATCTATCGTAAACGCCTGTTGGTCGATTTTGGTCCTCCCCGGGGGTTTTCCGGAGGTAACTTTATAAAATACCAATGCTGGAGGCGCTTTTCGCCTGTGGTTCCATAAAAATAAGTAAATATGAAAATGCCAAAAGGTATCCTCATCCCCATAGGTGGAGGAGAAGATAAAAAAAATGAGAAATCAGTACTTGAATGTTTTTTAAACGCGATAGGTAGCAAAGATCCGAGGATCGAGATAATTACCGCGGCTACTACTCTTTCAAGAGAGGTGGGGAACGATTATAAGGATGCGTTTGATGCCCTGGGATCACGTAATTACGATGTGATGGATATTCAAAGTCCGAAAGAGGCCGACGATGATAGGATGCTGGAGCGTCTTGAAAAAGCAGAAGGTGTATTTTTTACAGGTGGCGACCAGTCACGGATATTAGATGCGCTTCATAAGACCAGGTTTCTTGAGATCCTGAAGGAGAGATATCAGAACGAACATTTTGTGATTGCTGGCACCAGCGCGGGATGTGCCGCCATGTCAGGATACATGATCAAGGGAGGAACTACCGAAGGCGCATTAAATAAAGGAGAGATACGATTAACTACCGGTCTTGGCCTCATTGAAGGTGTGGTATTCGATACACACTTTACTGAGAGAGGAAGATTTGCAAGGCTTATGAATATTGTGGCTACCAACCCCAACCTGCTTTGCCTCGGTTATGCCGAAGATACAGCTGCAGTTATTTCCAATGGCAAGATCTCTGTAGTTGGTTCGGGTATTGTAACCATTATCGACGGAAGTGAGATCTCGTATTCAAATATTAACCAGGTAAAAAAAGGTCAGCCAATCACCATCGAACGTATCATTGTGCATCTTCTTGCTGAAGGTGAGACCTTTGATTTTTCGAATAAAAAAGTTTCAAAGAATAAAAAAACCGAAACGATACTGGTCAAAAATAAAATAGATCATTGGGAAGTATTTAATGAAGGCGATTCGGCAGTTCTGTTCAGTTCTGATGAAAAAGATGCAGCCGTAAAGTTTGCCGAAGAGGTGGCCAAAAAACATAACCTGGAAGTAAATGTGCTTGAATAATTTCGGCCGGTAACTGTGTGCAGGTTTCCACATTATTAGCCTTGAGGTAATGGCATGCGCGTTGCTTTAACCTGGAAAAAGAAAATGTCAGATAACTTAGATAACCGCGGACCAAAGGATGGAAATCTTATCAGCCTTACGGAGGACTGGGAAGTAAAATACTGGACTGAAACATTGGGTTGTTCTGTGATCCAGCTCAAGGATGCCGTAAAAGCCGTAGGTCACTCGGCTGAAAAAGTAAAAAATTATCTCAAAAAAGCTCCCACCAATAATCATCTGTAGTTGTTTGTATGTGCGAAACCAGGACCGCAGTGTTACGCCACAATTTTGGAAAGAATAAACAGATCCCGAAAAAATACGAGGAAGAGATTCTTGTTGCTCTAAGTCATTACCCCGGGCTGAAGGAGACCTCTATTAATTTTATGCTGGCAGCTCACGCATCAGTACCATATGGTACTAAGCCGACTTTTCTTAGTTGCTTCAGAGGCAGTAAAAAACGAAATTATACGACCACCATTTTGGAAGACGCACCTTATCCCGAAAGTGCGGCATTGATGAAGAACTTATCTTTTAATATGCGCGTCGGGGTTTTTGGTCATGAGTTGTTTCACGTGGTTCAATATGAGAAGTGCAATCCTTCTCGTCTCATAAGAACTCTGGCAGGGTTCGCGTTTGCCGCTTTTCGCCGTAAGATGGAAACTGGCGCCGACCTTGGTGCTATCAGCCATGGTCTTGGACCGCAACTTCTCGAGCACGCGAAGTATATTCGCAGAATTCCCGGGTACATTGAGAAACGTCCTAATCTCAATAAAGATTATTTATTACCAGAGCAGATCGAATTTTATTTAAGTCGTCCCGACAAGCTGAAAGCTGCCTGAAAGTTTGGTGCTGCAATAGAAATGCGGTACGCGTTATTAATCGATTTCCATTTTTTGTAAAATGTAGTTGCTGAAATTGCGCTCAGTAAGTCATTTTACTTTTTATAATTCCTCGCCATTCGAAGACTGAAAACGTAAACCAGGTTAAAAATTACTACCAGTCCTATTATTTTTATTGCTACAAGTACATCTTCCATACTTTAAATGACTTTCACTTTTTCGAAAACCCCCGTTCTCATTAGTTAAAAAAAGCATCAGTGATTGTAAAAATCAGGTGGTAGCACCTAGAACAATTTTTATGAAACTTGCTACCTTAATTCTTTCCTAAAAAAAGTACGCGAACGGATAACTATTTTAATGCGTATTCAGATGTGGACAAGGATATTAGCTGTTGTTTTTTTTGTGACCTTGGGTCGTGTCTCTTTTGCGACGACGTATACGTGGACGGCGGGCGGTGCAGGTTTGGCGAACGTGGGTATAAACTGGACACCCCTGGGTGTGCCTGTCGCGACAGATGATGTTGTTTTTGATGGGAGCTCGACCGCAAATTGTAGCTGGAATATTTCTGCGGTGAATTCTTTTAGCGTTTTAACTGGCTATACAGGAAATATAAATCTTGGAAATTCTACCATCACAATTGGTGGAAATCTTGTTATCAATTCGGGCAGCGTTCTTTCAACCTCCGGAGATCTTCTATTTGCCGGAGGTGGAAATCAGATCTTTAGTCTTGGCGGTACTGGAATTTTTAATCACAATTCATCAAATGTTGTTGTGGAGATACATCCTACCAACGCGGTTTTTTTCGTAGGCTCAATTGTGCTGAAGACCTTAACCGTGAAAGGCGGCAACGGCAGTGGTACACGGCATCTTGATTGCGGTACGAATTTGTCAGTGGATAATTTTGTAATGGCCGTCGGAAACAGGGAACATAGTTATCAGGGTGTGGTCCATATAAAAAATGTGCTGGATATTGGTGGTAATTTTTTTCCGGCTGACTATATAACTGTTCCTGCAAATAATACTGCTACGCTGGTCTTTGATGGTCCAAGTGCCTTGATATTGGGAGTTAACAGCGCCAATAAAGCACCATTACCTAACATTTTAATAAATACAACCGGGACATACGCGCTTAATGATAACATAAATGTAATTGGCGACTGGACCTGTCACCAGGGAACTCTTATTGTTGGATCCTCTACCCAGAACTTTATCGGACCTGCATCTGTTATTTCGGGAACTGCAGTGGCCTTCGACAATCTGGCTATTAAAAATGGAGCGGTGGCGTCAATGCCTGCAAACGCGGAAGTGAAAATAGGCGATGATCTCACTATTTCAGGAACCCTCAATTTTCAAAATACTACTTCGCTGGGTTTTAATGCAGCGTCCGGAACCAGTAAGGTGGTAAGCGGCAGCGGGTTTACGTTAGCAGGTATTACAGCTTATGGCAGCGCGGCGCCGCGCAATCTTTCATTTAATACAACGGTGAGTATTCTTGATTCGCTGCACGTCGGCAACCAGGTCACCTTGTCGTCTTCAGGAAATCTTACGTTGAGATCTTCTGCTGCGTTAACCGCAAGAGTCGCACCTCTCGGCACGTTTGCATCAATAACGGGTAACGTTACTGTAGAAACAGTTATTCCCGGCGGAAAAACAGGTTGGGCACATCTGGGGGTACGGGGAGTGCAGGGGCAAACAGTTGCAGATTGGGATAAATACACAAGCAGTGGTGGTGCTAACGGAATTCCAATGTCATGCGTTGGTTGTTCCAATGGTCCAAACTCGATGCCTTCATGGTTCGAATCCATCCAGGGATGGAGTGAACAGAGCTCTTATGGATACGATACAAACATTGTGGTAACAACTCCGTTGAACCCTGGTACAGGCTATTGGGTGTACGTGGGCAATGGTCAGGTTAACACCGGCAATCTGAAGCTGATCAATACAGGGACTCTTAATTCAGGACCTGTGGCAATTTCTGTCACAGCAGGTGGGGCGCAGTCGGGTTACAACCTGGTTGCAAATCCCTATGCTTCCCCCATTTCATGGGATGCTGTTATGGCGAACACAGGAAATAACAGTACTGTGAGCAACGCAATTTATGCATGGAACGCAGACCTCGCAGCATATACGCAATATGTTAATGGCGTATCATCACATTCCCCTTCGTCAGGAATTTCCAATACTATTGCGGGCGGACAGGGCTTTTATGTGAAAGCTCTGAGTAATGGAAATCTTATTATTAATGAATCTAATAAATCCAGTGGCAATACATCTGCAAATCCCCTGATAAGATCGGCGGCTTCTTCCAGCGTAGGACTCGTTTTTCGTCTGCAGGTAGAAGGCGCTCACAGCAAAGATGTTTGTACGTTCAGAATTCATAACGAGGCAACAGAAAACTTTGACAATTATTACGACGCCGAAAAACTGTTCCAGTCGCCTGGCTACGCTGGTTATCCAGGACCCTATAGTAATTATACATCAATTTCAAGCAAGGATCTGCAGGGTGTCGATTATGCTATTCAGTCAATCCCTTCTCCAAAATTAAATACTATAATTCCCGTGCTGGTAAAAGTTAGCAGCAGCGGAAGCTACACGATATCTGCAAAAGACTTCGATGACTTTTATTCCTGCCTTGGAATAGTAGACAAAGTGACAAATATCTACCATGACCTTCGGCAATCGCCTTACATATTTGATATTAGCGATACTACTTCTGCTCCTCGTTTCGACCTGGTAATATGTGAACAATCACAATACACAGGATGGCCGGAATCGAATGACCTGAGTTCTCTACTGCTTTTGAAGAATGGCAATAAACTTTCGGTAACAACAGTATTTCCTGAAAATACCCGGTCGGTAATTTCCGTGTCAAACATTCTCGGGCAAAAAATAATCAATGACATTCATTTAGAAGGTTCAGTAAACAACACTGCTTTGCCTCTTGAGCCCGCAAATCAGCTCCTGCTGATAACAGTTAGAACTGACAAAAATATTATCACACGAAAAGTGGTTTTTTAATTGATCGTCGTTTCTGATTCAACCCCGCCATTTAGCCGCAAATCACATTCCGCACGAACAATATAATTCGTCACATGGCAGCAATCCACCTCCCTCAAACTGATCCCGTGCCGATCCAATGTTGATCGAACCAACAAAACAAAACGAAATAAATCCGGACGCTATGGCCAGGTTTAGCTCGCGCTCACATGCCGTCCCTACGGGACTCCATGTAATTCGTGATTACATTTCTAACAACATTTCGTCCCTACGGGACGCGCCGTTCGGCATCAAACCTTAGCAGCGTGCATACGGGATTTGATGAAATTTATTGTTTGGATTCCAGCGACATTTCGTTCCTGCGGGACGCACCTTTTCGCCAACGATATGTGCTATGAGATCCCAGAGGGATCCAATGTTGGTAGAACCAACAAAACAAAACGAAATAAAGTCCCGTAGGGACGACATAATCCCGGATGCCGGACCGTCATCTCTCGGACCAGGATTGCAATGCTCTTATCTCTGCACTCCGGACAGATCCCCATCAGCTGGTATGTTTTTTTAATAGCTAGGCTAAAGCTATTGAATGGAACTGCCTCTAGCAACATTGTTGGATTCGCTTCCGTCAGCAGCCCGAATAGCTAAAACAGAATACGATTAATTTGGGAAATAATTTTCCCAATCTCAACATATGAAAGAGAATCATAAACCTGAGAACCTGAAAGGCTACGTTTCTGTGCGCGGAGCACGGGAGCATAACTTAAAAAATGTGAGCCTGCAGATTCCCCGCGATTCGCTTGTGGTTTTTACTGGCGTTTCAGGATCAGGCAAATCATCTCTTGCGTTTGGAACAATTTACGCAGAAGCGCAGCGACGTTTTCTGGAATCGGTCTCACCATATGCCCGCAGATTATTTAACCAGATGCAGGTGCCGGAGATAGATGAAATTGACGGTCTGCCTCCGGCGGTTGCTCTCCAGCAACACCGCGGCGCAGTTAGCACCCGCTCATCGGTTGGAAGTGTAACAACTTTATCCAATTTAATAAGGATGTTATATTCCCGTGTCGGTGATTATCCCAGGGGCCAGGCGATCATCTATGCAGAATCATTTTCACCAAATACACCAGAGGGTGCATGTCCTGAATGCCACGGCCTGGGGCGCATTTACGAGGTCACTGAAAAAACGATGGTGCCTGATCCTTCACTTACGATCCGTGAACGTGCAATTGCTGCGTGGCCAACTGCCTGGCAGGGACAGAATCTTCGTGAGATCCTCATGACGCTTGGATATGATGTGGACACACCATGGAAAGATCTTCCTAAAAAAGACCGTGACTGGATCCTTTTTACCGAAGAGCAGCCTGTTGTACCCGTGTATTCAGGGTACACGGCTAAAGAGATGAAGCAGGCCCTGAAACGAAAAGAAGAACCCAGCTATATGGGAACGTTTACCGGTGCAAGAAAATATGTTTTTCAGACTTTCGCTAATACTCAGAGCCAGCTGATGCGTAAACGCGTAATGCAGTATATGATCGGAAGTGATTGTCCTGTGTGCAAAGGAAAAAGATTACGGAAAGAATCCTTGTCGGTTAAGTTTGCCGGCCTGGACATTGCGGATATTGCGAAAGTTTCACTATCGAAACTGCATGAACTTTTTTCTCCATACGCTGAAGGATTATCAGGAAAGGAAAAAGATCACCCGGAAAAAGAAATTGTGAGACAGAGGATCGCTGAAGATATAGTGGCCAGGCTTGCAGTGATGCTGGATCTGGGTCTTGGATACCTGACTCTTGAAAGGCATACTCCAACGTTATCGCCCGGAGAGTTGCAGCGCTTGAGACTGGCTACTCAGATCAGATCCAATTTATTTGGGGTGATCTATGTGCTCGATGAGCCTTCTGCAGGTCTTCACCCTTCGGATACCGAGGCGCTTCTGCGCGCTCTCGATAAATTAAAAGCTTCGGGCAATTCTTTATTTGTTGTAGAGCATGAAGTGGATGTGATCCGGCATGCGGACTGGATCGTTGATGTAGGTCCGGCAGCAGGTGAGCTCGGAGGTGAGATCCTTTATAGCGGTCCGCTTGAAGGGCTTTCGAAAGCTAAAAATTCTGTCACCAGGGATTTTATTTTCGGTTCGGAACAATTTAGGAAACCACAGTACCGGGAAGCTACGGCCTGGTTAAAGCTGGAAGGGGTTACCCGGAATAACCTGCATAATTTAAATGTCGATTTCCCTCTTGGCGTATTTACGAGTGTTACCGGTGTATCAGGATCTGGAAAAAGTAGTCTGGTGAGCCAGGTTTTAGTGGAACTTCTTGCAACGGAACTAGGACAGAAACTGGATCATGGAAAGGAAGATGAAAAAGATCTGCTGGAAGAAAAAGTACTTACTCTCGGTGGACAGATCACAGCGGGGATGAATAACATAAAAAGAATGGTGCTTGTTGATCAGAAGCCGATTGGCAGAACACCTCGGTCAAACCTAGCCACATACACCGGTATCTTCGATCATATCCGCAAGTTATTCGCGGCCACTAAAATGGCAAAGAGCAGGCATTACAGCGCGGGGCGATTTTCTTTTAATGTTGCTAAAGGCCGATGTCCTCACTGCGAGGGTGAAGGATTTGTAATGGTGGAACTTCTTTTTTTACCGAGTGTGTATTCTCCGTGTCCAACCTGCAAAGGCACAAGGTATAATGAAAAAACACTTGAGGTAAAGTACAATGACAAAAATATTGCCGAAGTACTGGGTATGACCGTTGATACAGCCTGGGAATTTTTTCATGATGAGCCAGTGCTTCATCGTGCATTGGATGTAGTGCGACAGGTGGGGTTAGGTTACTTAAGACTTGGACAATCAGCCACCGAACTTTCGGGTGGTGAAGCACAACGTATAAAACTAGCTACTGAATTACAGCGGGTGCAAAACGGAACAACAATTTATATTCTTGATGAACCTACAACAGGTTTGCATCCCTCGGATGTGGATAAACTGATGGGTCAGCTGAATGTATTGGTTGAAGCCGGTAACACTGTTGTGGCTGTGGAGCATGATATGCGTGTGATAGCATCAAGCGACTGGGTGATCGATATAGGGCCTGGCGCCGGGGAGGAGGGGGGAAAAATAGTGGCAGCAGGAACTCCGGCTCAGGTAGCTAAAAATAAAAATAGTTTAACCGCCGGTTATCTGTCTAAATTTTTAAAGTGAGATTATGCCTGAAGGACCCTCTATCGTTTTATTGAAAGAAGAAGTTCTTCAGTTTGAGAATAAAAAGGTAATTGATGTAAGTGGTAACAGTAAAATAGAACTGGAACGTTTATTGGATCAGAAAATAATGGCGTTTAAAAGCTGGGGTAAACACTTCCTCATCTGTTTCAAAGGCTTTACAGTACGCATTCATTTTTTGCTGTTCGGAAGTTATAGCGTTAATGAAAAAAAGCAGGACAGGGTTCCACGCTTGAGTCTCAGCTTTAAGAATGGGGAAATTAATTTTTACGCGTGTTCCATTAAGATTTTAGAAGGCGATGTAAATGGTCATTACGACTGGACAGCGGATGTGATGAACGAAGACTGGGATCCTAAAAAGGCTAATGCGAAATTAGGTGACCATCCCAAAATGTTGATTTGTGACGCGTTACTTGAACAGGATATTTTTGCCGGGGTTGGTAATATCATAAAAAATGAAGTGTTGTACCGCGTTAAAGTGCACCCGGAATCAAGGGTCGGTAAAATTCCGGCGGTTCGACTCAAAAAAATAATTAAAGAAGCGCAAGTATACAGTTTTCAATTCCTTGACTGGAAGCGGAATTTTGAATTAAAAAAATACTGGCTTGCACATGCAAAAAAAGAATGTAAAAGATGTGCTCTCCCCTTGATTAAAAAGTATACGGGTGTAAAAAAGCGGCGCAGCTTCTTTTGTAAAAACTGCCAGGAGTTGTATAAATAAAGTTTAGATGAAGATTGCGACATATAATGTAAATGGTGTTAACGGCAGGCTGCCAGTGCTATTAAGATGGCTGGATGAAACTGGTCCCGATATTGTTTGTTTGCAGGAAATAAAAGCACCTGACGAAAAGTTTCCGGTTACTGCTATCAATGATGCTGGTTATAATGCTGTATGGCACGGGCAAAAAAGCTGGAACGGCGTTGCTATCCTGGCAAAGCGGCCTCTCGAGATAACTGAATCCGGTAAAAGTCTGCCAGGTGACGCAGAGGATTTTCAGAGCCGTTATTTGCAGGCGGTGGTGAAAGGTATCACAATCGTATGTTTATATTTTCCTAACGGTAATCCTGCACCCGGACCAAAGTTCGACTATAAGATGGCCTGGTTCAAAAGATTGAACGCAAAAGCGGGACGTTTGATCAAATTAAAAAGGCCAACCATTTTGATAGGAGATTTTAACGTGGTACCAACAGACCTGGATGCCTACAAGCCGGAACGATGGGTTAATGATGCTGTTTTTTTTCCGGAGCCCCGTGCAGCTTATCAGCGCCTGTTGAAGCAGGGTTGGACGGATGCCATAAGGCATTTGTATCCCGATAAAAAGATCTTCACTTATTGGGACTATTTCCGGAACGCTTTTGCCCGTGATGCCGGCATCAGGATGGACCATATTTTATTAAGCCCTGACCTGAAAAAGAAACTGCAATCGGGCGGAGTAGACAGGGAGGTGAGGGGCTGGGAAAAAACCAGTGATCACGCACCCGTTTGGGTGAAATTAAAGGATAGATAGATTCCCCATTGATTTGCAATTAAGAACTTAATAAACAAAAAAAACAAAACCATGAAAAATGTAATTCTCGTAATTTTAATTTCCGTGTTTACTTTCTGCTTGTCAGGACAGAATAACAATGATAGTTTATATAAAGCAGTTTCAATAAATGATCTTGTTTGGGCAAGGTCCCTCCTGAAATCGGGCGCAGATGTCAACTACGTCAAGTCACAGGGTCAATGGATGAAGGTAAATTCCCTGATAACCGCCGTTAACAAAGGCAACTTTGAAATGGCAAAGCTGCTGGTGGAAAATAAAGCTGATGTGAACTGGAAAGATGGATTTAATACTACGGCCCTGATGTATGCCGCGTCAAAAGGCAGCAAGGACATTGTAGTTCTCCTTGTTGATAATGGGGCAGATATCAAAGCAGAAGACGGCAAAGGCAATACCGTGTTATCTGCCGCAAAAGAAAGTAAAAATAATGATCTCGTTAAGTATATCGAAGACAAGTTAAGAATGAGATAATGCACGCGGTATAACAAACACGTAGTAGTAAAGCAAAGCATTTACCTTATCTTTCAGGGCCATTTCACCGATGCATGAATTGAAGTATGCCCAGGATCGAGCTTTTTACTGAAATTAATTCGCCCATCGAAATCTGTTTTGATCTGTCGAGGAGTATCGACCTCCATAAGATTTCAACTGCCGGAACTAAAGAAGAGGCAATTGATGGCAAAACCTCGGGCTTGATAAACCATGGCGAAACGGTTACCTGGCAGGCGACTCATTTTGGAATCAGGCGGAAGCTGACTTCAAAGATCACCAGTTTTGAAAGACCATACTATTTCGTTGATGAGCAGATGAGCGGGCCGTTTAAGTCGATAATTCACACACATACGTTTGAGCAGCAGGCAGGCAAAGTGCTGATGACCGACTTGTTCGAATTTGAATCACCTTTTGGCATCTTTGGACATGTTTTTAATTACCTGGTATTAACACGTTACATGAAGGGTTTTTTGGTTCGCAGAAACAATGTAATTAAAGAGTTTGCCCAATCTGAAAAATGGAAAATGGTACTAGAGCGGTAGATTGTGTACATGCAATCGGCAACTATTATAAAAGCACGTTTAAAAGGGATTCGTCACAAATTGAAGCAATGTTTCCTGGTTTTTAAACGCACTTCCCATCGTATTATTAAAATAGCTGTAAACTGTTTTTCCTTCCTCCATCCATTCTTTTATAAAAGTGGAATATTCTGATAAAAAATGATCGGAGTAACTTCCGCTGTATCGTGGTTCAGGACCGTGAAATCTCACATAAATAAAGTCTGCAGTTATTATCATCGGGCTTGGTGCTTTCACCATATCGTGAATGACCATAGCGGCACCATGATCGTTTAGCATATCGTAGGTTTCTGAAGTGTACCATGACCTGTTACGAAGCTCCACCGCAATTTTCCATTCTTTTCCCTTATTGTATTTATCAATCACTTGCAGGAGCACTTCCAGCCGCGATAAATTTACACTTCCGAAACTCGGCGGGAACTGTATGAGCACGCAGGCTTTTTTTGAGGCAGCGGCGTCTATTGCATTAAAAAAGTCTGAAACATCTTTCTCTTTAAAGTTAAGATTGTCCGCATGGCTGATCTCCTGCCACAGCTTGAACGTAAATTTAAAATGCCCGGGCACCTGTTCCGTCCATTTTTTTATGGTTCGTTGAAGAGGTAACTTATAAAAGCTACTGTTGATTTCAATGCTGTTAAAGAAAGTGGAATAATAGGTAAGCCGGCTGCTTTCCTTGTGTTCGGGAGGAAATTTATACTTTGGAACAGGCAGAACCAGTCCGCTGAGGCCCGCGTAATAAACAGGTTTATATTTTTTCTTTTTAGGACGCACAGTTTGCAATAAGATATTTCCCTAAGCTATTGTAAATGTATGCCAGCTAACAACTACAATGGGTCAACCGCGCAATTTCCACAAATGAATTGAAATGTGCAGCGTTTGAGTGTTTTTGTGCTATAGTTTCAACATTTACTGAAGTACTTTTAAGTAGTCTTAATTCAGTCCACATGAAAACTATACAATTTAAAAAAGTTAAAGTTTCGGATTTGTTTCGTTTAACAATGGTTATCGGGTTCTTTTTGTTGATACCTGATCGTTTTGTGGGACAAATAACCAATGCGGGTTTCGAAAGCTGGGATAGCGTGTACAAAAGTCCTTATCAATATGAACTTGATACGGTTTACCACGTTCCGGGCGCCATTTGCGGACAAATAAGTAAATGGAAAGCAGCGTCGAAAGTGGGAGTGGTGCGAACAACCGATAGTTACCAGGACATGTATGCGCTCGTTCTGCATAATTGGTATTTTTATGCGGAGGAAACTCTTTATCTGAACGACGCAATAAATTCTAAACCTGCTAACCTGTCCGGTTATTATAAATATCAGACAGGAGGGAGCGAGGGTCTTGCAAAAGGGCGCCTGATCGTTGCCCTGCTCAAAAAAAATGGTACTGACTTCGATACCGTAGGAAAGGGAGTTCAGTATTTTGATTCATCAGGCACTTATAAGCCGTTCGTAACACCATTGCAGTATTTTTCGCAAATGATGCCCGATAGTATTTCGATCACCATTGTAAACGCTGATCGGAATTGCAAAACACAGGGAATCTGTCATCTACTGTACCTTGACGGTCTAAGCCTCTCTAATCCTCAGACATCTCTTAATTCTCCAGGTGCAATAAGTGACCTGACGATCTTTCCAAATCCTGTGCGTGATTTTCTTTCGGTCAGTAATGTTAGTCAGGGTCAATTTTTATTCAGATTATATAATGTTTCCGGTGAGATAGTTATAAACGAATTACATTTGTCGGATCATCAGGAAATAGATTTGTTGTCCCTGGAACCAGGGATCTATTTTTACCTGATATCCTCTCCGGCATGTGTGGAACGTTCAGGGAAACTTGTTAAGAAACAATAGATGACAGGCATTTTAACCTCTGCCGGAAATTCCCGGCCAAGCTGTGTTTATAGTGTATTGCAGTTGAGGGTAAGTACCACAATTGTGAAATTTTGTGAATAGATTGGTGATTTTTCATGCTAAGCGGTCCCGCTGCTCTCCATTGCCAGCGCGTGTATCACAGAATTACCTACCTTAGCTTTACATGGAAGTCACTAACACAAAATCTGTCATTAACAGCTATTGGTTCCTCGCGTCCATTCGTGCCTCCACCGAAGTTTCGGTTATTTTAGATACCAATTTAAAATACCTCGCAGTTAGCCAGGGTTTCTGTAAGCTCCTTAATAAAAAACGTTACGAGCTTGAAGGCAATACTATCCTGGAACTTTATCCTGAGTTTGTAAAGCTAAAGAACTACGAAAACATTAAACTTGCGTTGCAGGGAAATGAATTTATCGATACTGTTCCCGCAATCACAGGCGAAATGTTTGTGATCCACTATCGTCCTCTTTTGCATAACGGTGAAGTGCAAGGAGTGCATACTGAGTCCAGGAGAGTTGAGATGTCTGCCCTGGGCGTTGATATTTGTTAGAGTTTCGCCTAAATTTTAATCCCAATAACACACACATCATCGGTTTGTTCCTGGCTGCGTTTCCAGGAACTAAAAGTGTTGTCCAATTTTTTAGCCTGGCTGGTGAGATCGAGTGTGTTTATGTCTTTCAGAAGCTCAGCAAACCGGCTGTATTTAAACTTTTTTCCGTCCGGGCCGCCAAACTGGTCGGCATAACCGTCGGTGAATAGATAGAAGACGGTATTTTTCAGGAATGGTAGTTCATGATTGGTAAACGGTTTAGCTGTTTCAGATTTACCTATGGGCTGCTTGTCAGCTTTTATTTCCCGGAAAGCACCTTCATTAAAATACCACAGGGGATTGAAGGCGCCGCTCCATTGGATCGTTTTGTTTTTAAAGTCGAAAGCCAGCAAGGAGATATCCATACCATCTTTCACTTCTTCACCGCTTTTCGAGAAGGTCTCCAACACTAATTCCCTTGTCTTATCCAAAATCAGGGAAGGCCTCGTGAGGTGATATTCTTTTACGCTTCTGTTCAGCGCATTGCTGCACACAACCGACACGATGGCTCCAGGCACCCCGTGGCCTGTGCTATCGGCCGCGGCAATAAAAAAAAGGTCGTGCTCATTGTCGCGCCGCGATTCTGCCCAGTAAAAGTCGCCGGCAACTATATCCTTTGGCTGATAAAAAATGAAATTATCAGGCAGGTTGCTGTTAACCAGTTCAAGTGGAGGTAAGATCGCTTGCTGGATATGTCTTGCGTACTGTATGCTATCCAGGATCTCCTTTTGTTTCTGATCAACAATTAGTTTTTGTTGAGTTATCTCTTTGTTTTTAAGTTCTACTTCAGCTTTTTGCTCCTTGATGAGGACGTTTGCTTTTTTTGCCTGACGGTAATTTCTGAAGGCAATAAATGCAAAAACGGCAATGCTCAGTGAGGCGAAGGTGGCGAACAGCAGGAGCCGGCTCTTCGCCTGGTTCTTATGTTTTTCCGAGTCGATGAGAATGCCCTGGGTTTTGATCTGCTGCTCTTTTTTTTCCGTTTCAAACAAGGTCTGCAACTCGAGGATCGATCTTGCATTGGAGTTCTGAAAGATGGTATCTTTTAAGCTGAATGCTGCGAGCATATAATCAAACGCTTTGGCAGGCTGTGAAAGCTGTTTATAACATAATGCCAGGTAATAATTGCAGTCATTCTGTACATCGGCGTTTTTTTCGTTTTTTGATAATTGAAGTGCTGTGTCTAAATAGGGGATCGCACTTTTATAATCCTGCTTGTCATGTAAAATTATGCCTTTGCCCCTGTACGATTTTAATTTAAACGGATCGTATTTGAATTGAAGAGCGATATCAACGGTTTTATTCATATAAAGTAAGGCGCTATCCAGTTGTTTCTGACTCCTGAATGCCTCTGCCATGTTCTCATACAGAAAGAAAAGAGCGTAGATGTTGGAATTTTTGATGGCCAGGGCTGCGCCGGTCTGTGCATTTATCAAGGCTGCATGCAGGTTATTCTCACTGAGAGCGATGTTAGAGAGCAAACTATAATTATTGGGTAACTGGCTAAGCGTATTGGATTTTTCGAAATATTTATTGGACCGGAACGCAAATTCGCTGGCTTTCTGAAAGTTTTTTAGATGATAGTTTGACACGGCCAGGTTATAGTAACAGGTACCGAGCGACTTTTCTGAATTCAGTTTTTCGTAGATAGGGATTGCTTTAAGTGTATTTTGTACCGATAAATAATACTGCTGCATCTGGTTGTAAGTATTCCCGATGTTAACGTAACTATTGGCAACGGACTCAGAATCGCCTGCATTTTCGCCAATTTTGATATTCGCAAAATGGTAATTGAGAGCCTCGTCGTTCTTGCCGATCTCTCCATACACAGCGCCAATGTTGTTGTTGCAGCTGATCATCCCTTTGATAAACCCGGCTTTTTCAAAGAACGTGTACGCTATTTTAAAATACGCGACTGCTGAATCGTATTTTTGAGTATACAGGTTCAACCGGCCTTTGTGGTTATAGTAATAACCAACACCTTTATTATTTCCTGTTTTTTGTGAAATAGAAAAACCTTGTTGAGCCCACCTTGCTGCCGAATCTAAATTGGTCTGTTCAAAAGCATACACGATGCGGTTTATCAGGTTAATGCGGGTTGTATCGTTTTGGCATCTGGCATAAACCACTTCCAGACTATCTGTTTGCGCATTTGCTGAAAAAAAACAAAACGCTAACAGGAAAAGAAGACCTTTCATGCCGCAAATGTAGTTCATTTATAAGAGTGACCTTAAAATATGAACGCTGCTTTAGCCCGCAAAATCTCAAACGTGATAGGTGCTACCACCCAAATTGACGGTGAAAAAATAACCCGCGTCAATTATTAATTACCTTTCGGGTCAAAGCATTTGGAGTCACATGAAAAATAAATTTCTCTCATTTTGTATTTCTGCAATATGTTTGTGTTGTGGCAAAAGTTATTCTCAATCAGTAAAAGATTCAACTTTGCTCGGGTTGCCGGGAGACAACCTTGATCTCTATGCAGTGCTGGATGTTTTTCAGAATTCGAGTACTATTGAAGAATTTGAAAAATCACTTAACCTTGAAAAGACCGGTGTGAACAACCTTGATCTTGACCTTGACGGCAAAGCTGATTTCATAAAAGTGGTCTCCAAAAAAGAGAATGACAACTTCTCTTTTATCCTGCAGGTGGCTGTCACTAAAACAGAAACCCAGGACGTAGCCGTTATCCTGGTCTCGAAAGACAAAAACAAAAAGGTTACCGTTGAAATAGTTGGTGATAAGGAATTGTACGGAAAGGATTACATCGTTGAACTGAAGGAATCCAGGACTCCAGCAGTGACGCCTAATCCCGGGTACAAGGGTCCGGATACTGTTTTTGTGACTCAGCCCGCGAAGACAACTACGGTGATCGTTGAATCAACACCCATAGTTCAGTATGTTTATTCACCTGCGTATGTTCCTTATTATCCTCCATATTATTATGGATATTATCCCCCGTATTATGCAGCATTCACTGTTATGGCTGTAGGTATGTACTGGGGCCATCATGCTTATCATCACCATCACCATGGAGGATATCATCATGGCAATACAACAGTGGTGCATAATCACAATACTTATAATAATTATAACCGGACAAGGAATTCGTCAGGCACTGTTGAGCATCACCGGCAAAATGGTGATTATGGTGGACGCAATCAGGCATCCACACGTCCATCCGGAGGCGGTGCCAACCGTCCTAACAATAGCACACCAGGATCTTCACGGCCATCGGGTGGCACGTCAGACCGGCCAGGCGGTGGTAATTCAGCTTCCACACGTCCCTCAAACGGGGCATCGGGCGGTTCTTCTAGACCATCTGCTGGCACATCAGACAGACCTTCGGGAGACAATTCGGCAGGTACGCGTCCATCCAACGGAGCTTCAGGTTCTGAACGACCATCTGCAGGTACATCAGACAGACCTTCCGGTGGTAATTCGGCAGCTGCACGTCCTTCAAACGGTTCATCAGGTTCTGACCGGCCATCTGGCGGAACTTCTGATCGCTCATCATCACGTCAGTCGGGCGGCTCTTCGCGGTATAGTGGCGGAGGCGGTGGCGGCTTTGGCGGAGGCGGTGGTTTTGGTGGTGGCCGAGGTGGTGGAGGCGGCAGAGGTGGCGGCGGCAGAGGCCGTTGATTGGTTTTTTTTCTGCTCAGCGTACTTTTATAAAAGCATCCTTCTCGATGCTCAGTTCGTCGACGCAACCATCTTTTCCTTCTCAATCTTGTACTTCAGGTATTATAATAAACACAGAAATTCATCGGTATTTTCTTAGTGAACTTTCAATCTGCCAACGGATTTTTGACGAGGGATGCTTGTATGTCGATAGGCACACCGGTGATCCCGCGCGTCGTCTTGTAGCTGTATGAAAAATTTTCTTAGTGATTCCTAAGTGCCCTTAGTGCCTTAGTGGTAAGCGCCGCAGGCTTCCTGGTAGAGCCGAAGTCTATTCAACTGGCAAATCCGACGCGCTCATATCTCTTACACAAACATAATTTCCATCCCGCTTTTCAAACAGCACCATGTAATTCCCTGAATTAATTTGTTGACCAGAATTATCCGCGAGCTTGTAATACCCTGTTTCCACCACCTGTTTGCCATCAGAAGAAACAAATACTTCGTTGGTGGTAAAAGAGATCTTATTATTGTTAGAGTCCAGTCCAATTTTTAAATAGCTCAGGATAGCTTCCTTGCCCACCAGGGCAGGTTTGTTCTGAGAAAATGAGATGGCATCTTCGGCAAAATAACCGATGCTCTTCATCTCACCTTTATTATACAGATCGGCAAACTGGTTCTCTTTTTCCTGGATCTCTTTTTTGATCTGTTCTTTGTCAATAGTGGCTGAAGTGGCATCATTACCGGAATTGCAGCCTCCCGTTAAAGTTATCAACGATGATAGAACGGCGCATTGAATCAACATTTTTTTCATGGCTATCTGGCTTTTCATTTTACTTGCCGGCAAAAAGTTATCAATTTAAAATTGAATTTGATCGCTTTGGATAAAACACGGGTGGTGACCCCTAGTCATTTAATCCATATCACGTTTGGTGTTGTCGAGGTTAAAAAGCGCTTACTGTCACAAGATAAATTGATTTATCTTCACGCAGGCCGTTTTTTGTAATCGTTCCATTTTTTAGTATGAAAGCAAAGGATAAAACCATTCTATCACTGAGGCGGATCTGGTATTGGTCGTGACATGTCGCTATTGCTGTGAAATTTGGCTGGTGAAAGAAGTAGCTTTTCTTAAAAGAAAAGGCAACGACATTGATATATTACACAACCAGCATGGTTTTGCTATTGAAGCCCTTGCCAATGCAATAGAAATGGACAAAAGCAACTTAAACCGTATCTTGGAAAGAGAGAAGCAACCCGACCGCCAAGAACTTGTACAAAATTGCAAACGGCACTGAATACGCAATCACACGATTATTAAAATAAAACCCACAGAAAAATGAGTGTAATATACTTAAGAAATGACTTTCGATTTGACTACGGGCAGTATCAAACACAAGCGAAAAGGCAAAGCGGCAATATAAATGACTACATCAAGCATTTTACCCGGTTCTTAAAAGAAAAAGAAGAAAGGTTAAATGCTGAAATAGGCGGTCGTGAAGTGACTAGTACAACCACCATACCGGTTGAAATGGACGAAGCAATGAATGACTTGGTATATTGGGCACAGCTGAATACAAAAGAAACTGTGCATAATGCTTTATTCGTAATGATAAATTCATACTTGGAATGGTCACTTGTTGAATTGTGCAGGTTGTCAGGTATTTACATTGGGGACAACTTTTATAAGTACAACAACGAACAGGGAATACACAAGGCAAAGAATTACTTGAAAGAAAAATTAAAAATACCTATCAATACAGGCGGTAAAGAGTGGAGCCGCTTTAATGTGAATCAAGTAATTAGAAATTTAATTGTACACAACGGTGCTAACGCCATTAAAGATTATGACAAGGGGCTTGAAGACCAACCTGATTATAAAACAATACTAACGCACCATAAACACTTTTACATTACTGAAACTGGTTTTCTTTATATACGTGAAATGAACTATATACAAGAAAGCCATAATTGGGCAATGGACTTTGTACAACAGGCACTGGACGCGGTAAGAACGGAGTTGTTAAATAACAGGGGGGTGGTATGGGGTTAAAAGGAGCTGAAAAAATTGTATTAATGAATACAATCAAAGAAAAAACTTTGTTTGGTTTACTAAACGAACCTGACAACCGCGTACTGCCGGTACTGCAACAATTGGTAGACGAAGCACCAAACAAAAGACAATATTGTTTAATTATACTTGAAGCATCTAAGCACCCGGAATTAAGACAGTTGATTTTTGACCACGCACAGAGGTGGTCTATTATAAAAGAATACTGTAAGGAACATTCAAAAAGACGTAATTGGTTATTCAAAAACGACTTTGCAAACCTTAAATGGATTATTACCACCACCATTGCTTTAACGGCATTGTATCTTAGTTACAAAAAAACTATTGATGCACAGAATTTACCGTCTTCACATTCTGTACTACTGAAACAGTATTCGTATTCACAACACAATTTTGATACACATTATATATTATTTTCTGTTCCGGCGTAACTCCACTTTCACACGCCCTTGCACTTAATACTGTGATCAGCGTGGAAGTGTGACCTGTATGACTGACTTTGACGTTGTGTTTTTTAAAAATCGTTTCACCTTTACAAATTTATTTTTCCTTTTTACTGTATACCGTTTCTTGTTACAACAAAATTACCGTCCAATTTCTATAATCAGCTTTAGTATTACACTTCTGCATTGCCCTATATACACATTTTGTGTTGGCAAGTTAAGTTTCCAAACACCGTTACCACACACAGTACGGTATTCAGTCTTCCACACCTGTTGACATTAAGTTTTCCCTCGTCACTAATAACAGTTCCCCAGCACCCAAAAGCGGGCCGTAAATCCCAACCCCCGTATCTGCTTTTTCTTTTCTCATAGAGTAATATATGCAGGTATCCACGCTTTTTGTTACAGGAAATCAATAAAGCCACATGGGATAAAGTTGAGGAAATCAAGTAATTCTTTATTTTTGTCCTATTGTCAGTATTCAAAACCCAAATTAGTATAGTGTTTCATGAAGAATTATAGGCTTTTTTCAATATTTCTTCATTTTGTCATACTTGCACTTACCATTTTCGTTTTTTCTAAACTGAAAACTGAAGAAAAGACTATCCTTAATTATGCTTCAATTCTAGGTACTTCCCTTTCTCTTTCTGGATTGGTATTGGCATATTTCCAAATCATGTCTATAAAACAAGCCAATAGGCATGCAATAAGTGCTGTAGAGAGCTCACTTGCAAAAATAAATCAAATCCTATCGGTTTCTGACATTTCCAAATGCATTAAAAATATAGATGAGATCCAAAATTACATTATTGCAAAAAATATACCTCTGGCATTATTAAGGATGAAAGATATCCGAGGCGTTATTATTGGAGTGAAACATAATGAAAAGCTAAAACATATTACTAATAAAAAGGAGTATACCTCACTATTAACGACATTCGAAATTGACACGGATAATATTAATGGTTATATAGATGACCCAAGTCGAAATATTAATTTTGTAAAAATTACTAACAACCTCGATAAGCTGGCGATCAAGCTCACTGAAATTGAAAAAATCCTAATAAACATGTAAAATGGAAAATGATAAATTAAATAGTTTATTGGACAAGTTAATTGAAAGAACAAAAACCGGGGCTGTTATTTGGACAAGTACCAGTGGTGAAAATCAGTATAAAGCCGAGTTCAAGACTAGTGCAGTTACAGTGGAAAAATTTAATTCCATAGTTAAACATCCTTCTTCTACAGTGCCTATACAACGGCCGACTTATACGATCACGGTTTTAAATGACAAGGGAACTATAATCGAAAAGCAGAAGTATATTGATCATGGAAATTTCCGAAGCGGCGATGAAGTTATTTCTAAAATCAAGCAGCTATACGATACTGCATATAATAAACACCATAAGATTGACGAAACTTTAGACGATTTATTAAACGAACTTGATTAACCGTCCCCTACTGTTGTCCCCTGAAAACAAATAACCCCTGCAAATTTATTATTTACAGGGGTTTCTTCATTCACATGGTACTCCCGACCGGAATTGAACCGGTACGGCCGTGAAGCCACAGGATTTTAAGTCCTGCGTGTCTACCTATTCCACCACGGGAGCATATTTCAGAGACTGGTAAACATTCGTCCCGAAATTAAAAAAGAGCCGTGAAGCTCTTTTTGAGCGAAAGACGGGTCTCGAACCCGCGACCTTAACCTTGGCAAGGTTACGCTC
>CBIHOL010000012.1:0-65519 GCA_966211905.1 uncultured bacterium | reverse complement strand
ATTGCAACAGGACAGCAAAAGAATGCCTTGACAAATTTAACCAGATCATCCGCGAAAGAAATATTGAGAAAGAGGCGCTAGACAATTTTGAACTGGCGAAAAATGAGCTCGCAAATGGAACAGTGCTGGAAGATCATAAAGTGTTTATTCTTTCGTTCGAGGAGAATAAACGTCAAAATACGCAGACTACGCAAAAGAATCAGAATCCACGGAATACAGAAAAGAATTCAGGTCGCAAATAGTCATACTGTAGAATCGTCATTCATTAAAGGTGTTGGATTTCTGAAGTTCAAAGGTTCAATAATTGTTCAAGGTTCAACAACCCGGCACCCTCACCCTTTGAAACCGTGAATCCTTGAACCATTGAACTTTGAACTTTGAACCTTTTGTGTTTTTTTCCTGTTTAAAGTTCCTCCTGAATCTCCAACCATCGCATAGACACCTGATCAAGCTCTGTTTTCACTTCCTGCAATTCATCAGTTATCCGCTGAATTTCATTGTAGTCTGAAATTCCGCTCGCCAATTGATCCTCAAGTCTCATTTTATTTTCCTCGAGTTGCGGAATGCGTTTTTCGATCTCGTCTAACTCACGTTGCAGCTTGTAAGATAACTTCTTTGTTGTTTTCTGTTGCTGCGTGTTTCCTGATTGCTCGTCGGTATACGTTGGTACTTTCGCTGCTTTTTCTTCCAGTGAAATGTTGTCCGCCTCTATTTGCTTTTCTGCGGCAGAGGTCCTGTTCTGATCATTTCCACTCAATCGTTGCTGCTGTTTCCAGATCCTGTAATCACTGTATGTTCCAGGGAAATCCTTGACCTCTCCATCTCCTTCAAAAGCAAATACGTGATCAACCAGGCGGTCCATAAAGTAACGGTCGTGACTTACTATCAGCACACAGCCTTTAAACTCATCAAGGAATTCTTCAAGCGTTTGAAGAGTAACAATATCAAGATCATTTGTAGGCTCATCGAGAATGAGGAAGTTAGGATTCTTCACTAATATGGTAAGAAGATACAACCGCCTTTTTTCTCCACCACTTAATTTACTCACATAACTGTACTGCACATCAGGAGGAAAATTAAAACGTGTAAGGAGCTGCGACGCGGATAAGCTGCTTCCATTGGCAAGCGGGATGAACTCCGCAATGTCCTTTACCACTTCCAGTATGCGTTTATCATTATTAAGGCTGATGCCGCCCTGGGAATAATGCCCAAACACCACGGTATCACCGGTCTGTACCTTTCCTCCGTCGGTTTCTAACTCACCCAGGATGATCTTTAGCAAGGTAGATTTGCCAACTCCATTTTTACCAACCACACCTATCTTTTCTCCATTAATGAATGTGTAAGTAAATGGGTTGAGAATGGTTTTGTCTCCGAATTTTTTAGATACTTTATGCAGTTCCACGATCTTGGAACCCAGGCGTTCCATTTTCACACTCAGCTCTATCTTTTTATCAGTCCGTCGTTGTTTTGCTTTTTGCTCCACTTCCGAAAAGGCATCCACTCTCGATTTGGCCTTGGTTCCGCGGGCCTTCGGCATTTTCCTTACCCATTCCAGCTCGCGACGGTACAGGTTCTTTGCCTTATCGATCTCGGCATTCTTTATCATTTCACGCTCGGCCTTTTTTGTGAGATAATATTCAAAGTCTCCTTTGTATTCAACGATCTCCCCATTATCAAGCTCAATGATAGAGTTGCAAACCTCATCGAGAAAATACCTGTCGTGTGTAACCAGCAACAGGCTCAGATCTGAACTTTGCAAATACCTTTCCAGCCATTCTATCATATCAATATCCAGGTGATTGGTAGGCTCGTCCATTATCACCAGGTCTGGTTTATTGATCAGCACCAACGCCAGTGCAACTCTTTTTTTCTGTCCCCCGCTTAAGGTGGAGGCTTTTTGCTGAAGGTTATTGATCTCGAGACGGGACAGGATCTCCTGGATATTTTTTTCATATTCCCAGGCATTCAGATCATTCATCATGTTTAAAGCTTCATCAAGCAACTCAGCGCTTTTAGCACCTGGATCTGTTTCCGAAAGATGAACAGCCTCATCGTACTTGCGGATACAATTCACATAAGGATTATCGGCAGTATGAAGGATCTCGGAAATAGTCAGCGTTTCATCGAGGTTAAAGTTCTGGTCAAGAAAAGCGATATTGATATTCTTCCTGAACACTACGTCGCCCTCATCGGCAATTTCAATTCCTTTCAGGATTTTGAACAAGGTTGTTTTCCCTGACCCGTTCTTTGCAACGAGGGCCACTTTATCACCATGGTTGATGCCAAAACTTATGTGTTTAAAAAGGGTCTTAGGTCCGTAAGACTTTGAAAGATTGTTTACCGAGAGCAAATTCATGGCCGCAAAGGTACCTCTTTAATCGCTGGTTTTAAAAAATAGGAAACCTTAAATAATTTGAGTTCGAAAACTATGTGTTTGGATTGAAAAGTTCAGTTTCGAGGCAGGTGAAAAAAAATAATTGCGCAGTTTACTCGCGTAAATGAGCAAATATTTTTTGAGCCTAACGACGAAAATGGGCTTTTCGGCCAAACACAAATAAAACTATATTTGCCACATGCGTATCGATATTATAAGCGCCGTACCGGACCTGCTTACCAGCGCGTTCAGCCATTCCATACTGAAGCGCGCCATTCATAACAAACTGGTGGCGGTAAATCTCATTAATTTACGCGATTATTCATCCGGAAAACAAAAACAGATCGACGATTACGCTTTTGGCGGAGGGGCAGGCATGGTGCTTATGATAGAGCCAATTGCCGCGTGCATCAATAAATTGAAGTCTGAACGGACCTACGACGAGGTCATCTACATGTCGCCGGACGGGGAATTACTGAATCAGAAGATCTGTAACCAGCTTTCACTGGTAAAAAATATCATTATTTTATGCGGACATTATAAAGGGGTTGATGAGAGGATCAGGCAGCATTTTATTACCCGGGAAATAAGTATCGGCGATTACGTGCTGAGTGGCGGAGAACTGCCTGCCGCGGTGCTAAGTGACGGAATTATTCGTTTGTTGCCAGGCGTTTTGAATGATGAAACATCGGCATTGAGTGACTCATTCCAGGACAATTTGCTGGCTCCGCCGGTTTTTACAAGACCCGCAGATTTTGAAGGTTTAAAGGTGCCTGAGATCCTGTTGAGCGGCCATACCGCCAACATTGAAAAATGGCGGCATGAGCAAAGTGTGGAACGCACCAGGCAACGGCGTCCCGACCTCTTAAAATAAGGGAAAAGATTGGGAATTTGGTTGATTCTCATTCAAAAAAAAGGTGTTTATTTGCTAAAATTTTTAATAGTATGATCATTGGTGTAGCTAAAGAGACCAAATTCAGGGAAAACCGCGTGGCACTAACACCAGAGGTAATCAAGGACATGGTAAAAAAAGGCTTCCAGGTCCGGGTTGAATCTGGTGCCGGACTGAACTCATTTTATAATGATGAAGCCTATACGTCAGCCGGTGCCCAGGTAATGTCAAAGGCTGATATTTACGGCGGTTCCCAGATCCTTTTAAAAGTAAACGCTCCTTCACCCGAAGAGATCGCTACAATGAAGCAGGGTGCAGTCCTTATCTCGTTTATGTGGGCAGCATCAAATCCTGATCTTGTAAACGCCTGTGTTCAGGCGGGAATTACTGCTTTTAGCATGGACGCGGTGCCGCGCATTTCAAGAGCCCAGAAAATGGATGCCCTGTCATCGCAGGCAAATCTCGGAGGTTATAAAGCAGTTCTTATTGCGGCAGACACTATAGGTAAAATATTGCCGATGATGACAACTGCAGCAGGAACTATCCGTCCCACCAAGGTTATGATCTTTGGTGCCGGGGTTGCGGGGTTACAGGCAATAGCTACGGCTAAACGTCTGGGTGCCGTTGTTGAAGTGTCCGATATCCGTCCCGAAACCAAAGAACAGGTACAATCACTTGGAGGAAAATTTATTGAAGTAGGTGGCGATGCCTCTGTGAAAATGGAAGGTGGTTACGTAAAAGGGGTAAGTGATGAGTTCTTAAAGAAACAGCAGGAGCTGGTTTCAAAACACGTAAAAGAAGCCGACATTGTAATTACAACTGCGCTTATACCAGGACGCAAAGCACCTGTTCTTGTAACTGACGACATGGTTAAAAGCATGCGTTTCGGCTCCGTGATCGTTGATATGGCGGTTGAACAGGGCGGCAATGTAGTGGGCAGCGAATTAAATAAAAATGTGCAAAAACACGGCGTAACAATAATCGGCGAAGGAAATCTTCCATCATTGCTTCCAATGAACGCCAGCGATCTTTACGCAAAAAATATTCAGACGCTTTTATATCATCTTGCCACCAGCGAGGGGTTTAAGTGGGAAATGGAAGAAGAGATCACTAAGGGAAGTCTCATCGTGCATAACGGAACAAAAAAGATCAACTAAAATTTTATGGAAACAATCAGGTCTATTTTCAGCTTATTCTCCGAACACAGGGAGATGATTTATTTTATTGTGCTTTCAGTTTTTGTGGGCATCGAAGTTATCGGCGGCGTGCCAACGGTATTGCATACACCGCTGATGAGTGGGGCAAATGCGATCCACGGAGTTGTAATTGTTGGGGCGATCTATGTACTTCTAAATGTTGATCCGTCAAACTATTTGTCACTGGGTCTAGGATTTCTTGCAGTTCTGCTAGGGACGTTAAATGTAGTGGGCGGGTTTGTTGTAACAGACCGGATGCTCGAAATGTTCAAAAAGAAGTAGCCTGATATTTCTTTTCAGTTAATTAGA
Organism: uncultured bacterium; assembly: GCA_966211905.1. Taxonomy (GTDB): domain Bacteria; phylum Bacteroidota; class Bacteroidia; order B-17B0; family Aurantibacillaceae; genus Aurantibacillus. The sequence goes on along the minus strand of CBIHOL010000012.1, from coordinate 60,745 downwards.
AGTTTAAAGAATTAAAATAAATATGAAATCTTCCCTACTCGAAATTTGTTATCTCATTGGTTCAATCACTTTTATCCTCGGCTTGAAAATGATGGGGAATGCCAAAACCGCCCGACGTGGAAACACTATCGGGGCCGTTGGTATGACTATCGCCATTCTTGGGACCATTTTTCTTTTCCAGAAAAAAGAAAATGGAGTAGTTGACATTAATTACCAGGTTCCGGGAATTATTTACGCTCTCATATTTGGTGCTATAGCAATTGGAACGGTAATCGGCTGGTTAACCGCAAAAAAAGTGCAGATGACCAAGATGCCCGAGCTGGTGAGTATGTTCAACGGAATGGGAGGAGCTTGCGCGGCGTTGATCTCTTTAATAGAATTAAATCATCATTACCATAACGGCAGTGCATCTTACGGTCATCAGTACGGCTTAATGACTGCGATCATCGCAGGATTGATCATCGGATCGGTATCCTTTAGCGGAAGTATTATTGCCTATCTCAAATTAAATGGCACAATGAACAAACCAGTTCGTTTGCCACAATATAATCTTGTGAACCTCCTTGTGATGCTTGGTACTCTGGCATTCGGTGCTTACGTTGTGATCAGCGGAGGAAACATGTTGTTAGCATATCTTTTATTTGCTGCGGCGTTATTATACGGGATTTTATTTACCATCCCAATCGGTGGTGCCGATATGCCGGTGGTGATCTCATTACTTAACTCTTTTACAGGATTAGCTGCGGCCTTCGGTGGCTTTTTATACGACAATAAAGTAATGCTTACCGGGGGGATCCTTGTAGGAAGCGCAGGTACACTTCTTACTGTTGTTATGTGCAAAGCCATGAACCGTTCCCTTGCCAGCGTGATCTTTGGCGCGTTTGGAGGAACCTCAGCTGCTGCAGCGGGAACTTCAGAAAAAGGTACGGTAAAAGATATCAGCACAACTGATCTTGCAGTATTGATGAACTACAGCAAGAAAGTGGTGATCGTTCCAGGATACGGTCTGGCGGTGGCGCAGGCCCAGCATATTATCAAGGAACTGGAAGACCTTCTGGAAGAACGCGGAGTGGAAGTTAAATATGCTATTCACCCGGTAGCGGGACGCATGCCCGGCCACATGAACGTACTACTTGCTGAAAGTAATGTAAGCTACGATAAACTGGTTGAGATGGACGAGATCAATCCTGAATTCGAACAAACCGATGTAGTATTGATCGTTGGAGCAAATGACGTTGTAAATCCTGCTGCTAAAAGCGACCCTTCTTCACCTATTTATGGAATGCCGATCCTGGAAGTAGATCGCGCAAAACACGTTATAGTGAACAAACGTTCGATGAATGCCGGTTACGCGGGAATCGACAATCTCCTGTTCTACGATCCTAAATGTTCTATGTTTTTCGGTGATGCTAAAAAAGCTCTTGTCGAGCTGGTGGCAGAGATCAAAACAATGTAAAGTATTTCCCTCTTTTTTTTAAAAAGATAAAATTCAGCGAGGTATAGAGCCCTGCCGGGATCAATATTTTGCGTTGTAGGTCTTAATGTATTCCGCCTTGGTCTTTCGCAGTCCAACGAACATTTTTCTTGCTTTCGAAGGTCGCAGTTTGTAGGGTCTCACATCGTAGTCGAAGTACAATGCCCCTAACCGTGCATCGTAGCTGAACAAAGTGAGTTTTTTATAATTCACGGTTGTACCAGCCGCAATTATCCAGCCCACAGGTCCGAAGAACAGGCACATGATCCTCGTTCGGTTCGCAGTAGCATTTTTATGTCGTGTATAGCTTGCAAATGAAATGGCATTGATCTTATTACTGTTGAAAAATTCCCACATGTCCGGATCGAGCCTGAAGATATCGGTTTTGCCCACATAATCCTCATCTTCCAGTTCCTTGTAGTAGTGCACTACCTGGTAGCCTTCGTTCTCATCACGACGCGCCATAAGAGAAGTTGACAACGCATTCTCATATTTGTCCTTCGTATTAAAATTCTGTGTTGCAGCAAGAGGTATCGATATACTTTTCACATCACTGAGACTACTGTTAATGGCACTTGAAAATTCGTTGGCCATGGCTTTTCCCTCAATCTCTGAACGCTTGTAATAAAAGTCGGTAGGATCATTCACGTATTTACGGCTAAAAACCGTATGCCTGTAAAAATTCACCTGGGGGATCAGCACTATCTCCCCGGTATGAGAAGCTATGGATTGTGCGAGCGTATTGTCGCGGTAATGTTTTGCGTATTCCTTATGTTCTGACTTAGGATCCAGCTCATACTTAGAAAGATTCTCCTTTATCTTCTGCTGGTTATTTTCAAATAGCGCCCTCATAAGATAGGCCTCCTGGTAATTCTTATCTATCAGTTTCTTTGTGAAATAAGTAAATGCCTCTTTATATGTTTCAAAAGGATAGTTGTTACCTGTAAGCTCCGAGGCCTTGATCTGATCGAATAATATAGCGTTAGGAACCAGGAATTTAAGATCGTGAAGAATGCCTTCTCCTTCTTTAAATCCATTGTTCACCAGGTTTTCACTTAAAAATCCTTTCTTTTTAAGCCGGTAATCCAGTAAACAAAGTCTGCGGATCGATTCTGCTACAAAATAAGAATAGGTGATCTCGCCCGGATGAAACAGGTAATAAATAAAAGCTCGTTCGAGACATTCATGGTAATCATTATTGTTAAAGATGAGGTGTATCGATTCCATCCGTGCCTGAGCCTGCAAGGCCATAAAATAATCCTCATCGGTCTTGAACTTCTTTTTCTTTTCCTGTGGATTTGCCTTCAGAAATTCAGCCAGCTTGTCCTTCCGGTCCTTTACTTCAGGATGTGATTTTAGTAATTTTTCAAGAGTATTAGCTTTAAACTTACCTGCCTTGGTTTGTACCTCAACAGAATCGGTGCTTGCCATAGAACTTTTATTTCGTTTGGTATAATACTCTTCTTCCCTGATAAACAATTCGAAATTACTTTCAGATTCAGCCACATCATAACCTGCGTTCCTGGCTATGGCAAAACCTTCCTTGTCTGCCTCCAGCTCATTGGCCTGCGAGAACCCCATATAGTTAAGCTGATCCTGAAGTTTGTTCCTGCTCTTTTTTGTTGCTTTCTTTAATCTGTTCAGGTGATGATTCTTCATAAAATGCGCCAGCTCGTGTCCCATAACTGAGGCCAGCGCCGCTTCATTCTTAACTTCAGCTAGTAAACCCACATTTACGATCATAGTTCCGTCGTAAAGGCAAAAAGCATTTATGGAACTGCTGCGGCCAATATATGCGCGGATATTCTTTGAAAGGAGAGTTGCGGGCATTATTGAATCGAGCACTTTATTTACATAATCTTCCATTGCTATCCAGCTGAGATAGACCTCACCGTTCTGAAACTTCTCGGCTTTACCGAAGGTCTGGAGAGCGGAAAAGGTCTCGGCATATTTTTTGGGCAAACTTTTTTTCAGCTTTTTATAATATTTCTCCTGCTCCTTAAGAGGGTTAAAAATATACCGGGCTTCTACTTTTTCAGGGAACACAATGGGCTTATAGATCTGTGCGCCCAGCGATGAAAAAAGAAAAGCTGTTATGATCAGTAAAAATTTCATGTAGCTAGTTTAAGATGTACACAATTGCAAGCGATATCAGAATTACAGAGGTCACCGCAGAAGCCCAGCTGCCGCCCCCGGTCGATTGACCCCTCGACGTGGCATACACAGCGCCATTTTCGGCCGAATAAAGACAACCTCCATTATAAAGCAATATATCAGCATCCTTTTTCTGCAACGCAAAGTCTATATCTTCAGGGAAAACGATCACAGGTGGTTTTTTATTGGTATAGCTATCCGTAATATATTCCCGTCTTTTCTTCTGCATCTTTTTGGACTTTTTTTTCTTAACGTCCTTTTCCTGCCTGTTGGTCTGCTCTTTTACCAGCAATGTTGTTTTCGTGGTGATGGTGTCCATAGGCAAAAAAAACAAGATCCCATTCTTCCTTTTCAGTTTCTTCGACCTCTTAAAATTATTTTCATCCTGGCAATAACGAATATCATGATCAAAATTACGGGCCATCAACGAGTAAAATCCTTTAATAGGAACTCCTTTCTGATCGTACATATAATTAGAAGAGAAAAACAAATACCCGGGAGCCTTGCTCTCACCACCACTCGAATAGAGGCGCACCGGGTCATTAGTAAGGTAAAATCCCTGGTAACTGCTTACCGTGAGCATTCCTGGCAGCGCGAGCGCCTCATTATGATTATTGTAGAGGTATAAATTAGACTTATCAAGCGAACCGGCGCGGAATTTTTCTGTAAACTCCAACAGCGACAAATATTTTACCGGCCCAATCGTCCAGTACTTTTTAACTGCTTCAACCAATGCAGCATCGTCGGGACGTTTTTCATTTTCGATGACAACAAAAAGAGTAGATGTTTTTGATATTGCCCCAAGTTGTTTGCTTTTGGAAGGTTTAAGATAAGCAGAAGGCAACTGTGCAGACACCCTCGTGAGGGTCAATACAATAAGGACAAAAAGAAGAAATGGTTTCATAATTGGGTGATCCGCGCACAATATAGAAAATTATTATGCCCTGAAAAAAGAAATTTAGCTGAAGAGAAAAAGCACGGGGAAACCTATGGCTACTTTTGTTTTTTTTGCTCAGTCTCAGCAGTTAAGCGCTTTATGAGCCTGCTGTTGCGGAACAACACACGTTCTGCCATCCTGCCTGTAGAATCATAATAGACCCAGATGCTATCCTGCTTGTCGTTCCGATACATGCCCTCAAAACGTTTTTTCCCATTCGTAAAATAAGTGATATTGGGTCCATGCCGCAGGCCTTTGTCATAATGCATTTCGCTCCAGGGCAGACCATTCGGATAGAAGCTTACCCAGTGTCCGTGCCGCTGGCCGAACCTGTAAAACCCGGTGAATTTAGTGATGCCGCTGGGATATTTGTCAATGTAGGTGCCAGTGTATGAACTATCGGGAGGCACAATAAGGAGTGGATTTTTTTTCTTCAGCGAATCCCCTTTTATTTTCTGTTCAGCCTTAGAAAGCGAATCGTTTTGTTCTTTTGTTGTTTTGCCTGTCCCCTCATCATTGCAGGCGCTCAGAATCATAAGGGACAAAAATATTGTAAGTAATCTATTCATTTATTTTTTGCGCTCTATGGCATATATTAAAAGGCGTTCAAGACTGTGACGCGCATCATTTTCGGGCATCCTGTGAAGTACATTCAAGGCCTTTTCTCTATACTCGTTCATTACTTTAACTGCGTAGTTTATGCCTCCTTTTTCAATCACAAAGTCGATCACCTGTTTTACAGTCGCGCTTTCCTCGTTGTGGTTTCTTATCAGGTTTATTATACGCCGCTTTTCCATCCAGCTGCTTTGATTTAATGCATAGATAAGAGGAAGGGTCATCTTTTTTTCCTTGATGTCAATACCGGTAGGCTTACCTATCTGCTCATCGGTTCCAAAATCAAAAAGATCATCCTTGATCTGAAAAGCGATCCCTGTTAAAGTACCGAACTCCTGCGCCAGAGCTATCATTTCCTTATTATCCGAAACAGACGCAACACCGGCACCACAGCACGCGGCTATGAGCGTAGCTGTCTTTTTGGTGATGATCTCAAAGTAGATCTCTTCCGAAATATCCAGGCGTCTTGCTTTTTCGATCTGCAACAATTCTCCTTCACTCATCTCGCGAACAGCAGTACTTACGATCTTTAAGAGATGAAAATCATTATTATCGAGCGACAATAGCAGCCCTTTACTTAACAAAAAGTCGCCGATCAAAACTGCAATCTTATTTTTCCAGAGTGCATTTACACTGAAAAAGCCGCGACGTTCGTTGCTGTCGTCCACCACATCGTCGTGCACAAGAGTTGCGGTATGAAGAAGTTCTATCAAGGCAGCTGCGCGATGGGTGCTGTCGTTAATTTCACCATAGACCTTTGCGCTCAGAAAAACGAACATAGGCCGGATCTGCTTGCCTTTGCGTTTTACGATGTAAGTTGTGATCTTCTCAAGAAGCGGTACAGAACTCTTCATGGCGTCTTTGAATTTCTCTTCAAAAACAGACATATGCAGAGCGACAGGATCTTTTATTTCATCAACCGTTTTCGACACAGGTAGCTAATTTAATCTTTATTTCTTCCGCCTCCCAAAATTACCTTATGCAGATCAGCTTTCAATCCTTTAAGTGGGTGCGTGTGAAAATGATATTATTTCAGCTCAGGAGAAATAAGTTTATTCTTATTGGCCAGCTGACCGCATGCGGCATCTATATCCTTACCGCGACTGTGGCGAACATTGCAGATCACCCCGTTCTTTTCGAGATGATCAGTAAAAGCTTTCAGGCGGTTACCGGAAGTTTGCTGAAATTCACCTCCATCAATAGCATTGTATTCAATAATATTCACTTTACCTTTTACCTTACGGCAAAACTCAACCAGCTCCTGGGCGTCGGTAACGGAATCATTAAAGTCTTTTAATACGATATATTCAAAGGTGGGGCGATTGCCTGTTTTTTCAATAAAATAATTCAGTGCTTTAATGAGACTTTCAAGTGAATTAGTTTCATTGATGGGCATGATCTGGTTCCGCTTTTCATCATTTGCGGCATGTAACGAAAGTGCCAGGTTAAATTTAACTCCGTCGTCAGCAAGCCTGGTGATCATCTTTGCGACACCCGCCGTAGAAACCGTTATTCGTTTGGGCGACATTCCCAGCCCCGAAGGACTGGTGATCTTTTCTACCGACTTCATCATCTCCGCATAATTGAGGAGAGGTTCCCCCATACCCATGTAAACAATATTGGTAAGTGGTGCCTGATAGCGTTCGGCTGCAGTATTTTTAACAAGAACAACCTGGTCAAAGATCTCGTCAGCATTAAGATTACGCATCCTTTTGAGTTTTCCCGTAGCGCAGAACTTACAGGTAAGGCTGCAGCCTACCTGTGAGGAGATACATGCCGTCATGCGCGATTCATGCGGGATCAGGACGCTCTCCACCACGTAATTGTCGTGCAGTTTCATAGCACATTTAATAGTGCGGTCAGAGCTAACCTGCAGGTCGTGGATCTCCACGGCATTAATAACATAATAAGAATCCAGGTGATCGCGCAGCTCTTTCGACAGGTTCGACATATCTTCAAAACGGGTCACGCCCTTGGCCCATAGCCAGTCATAGACCTGTTTGGCCCTGAAGGCGGGCTGACCAAGACCCTTAAACAACTCTGTAAGCTGTTCGGCCGTTAAAGCGCGTATGTCTTTTTTATCCACAGGCAAGGCTGCAAAGATACCACTTAAAAAGGGAAAATATGGCTAACTTTGAAGAGTGAAATTTATAAAAGGTGATAAAATATTCGACGGGCACAAGTTCCTGGAACCTTCAACAGTGCTGGTTTTTGATGACAAAGACCTGTTCGTTGAATCTGTGCCCGAAGAAAAAGTTGCTCCCGACAAGGTGCTTCATTTTAAGGGCATTTTATCACCCGGCTTCGTCAATCCCCATTGTCACCTTGAACTAAGTCATCTTTATAAGAAGATCCCGAAAAATAGCGGCCTGCCCGAATTTGGCAAACACGTGATCACCCTGCGGGCAAAAACGCCCCTTGAAGAAAGGATACAGCATATGAAGGAAGCCGACAGGGCTATGAAGTCGGCTGGTATCGTGGCTGTAGGTGACATCAGTAATTCGCCCGAAAGCGTGGTTGCAAAAAAAGCTTCTGACCTGTTTTATCATACGTTTATTGAGGTAATTGGTCTTAACCCGGATGAAGGATATTCGATTTTTTCCAAAGGACTTGAAACCAAGAATGTTTTTGATGCCGGAGGATTAAGCAGCAGCATCGTTCCCCACGCCCCTTACTCCACATCAAAAGAACTTATCAGTGCCATCGCAATTTACGACGAAGAGCATCAGCTTCCCTTCAGCATCCACAACCAGGAAAGCCTTGAGGAAACCGGTTTTTTTATCGGCCAGAAATCAGGCTTCAATGATCTCTATGATTTTCTGAACCTGGATATTTCCTTTTTTGTACCTCCTAAAAAGTCCAGTTTGCAGCATTACCTCGAAGTTTTGCCTTCAACTCCTTCATTGCTTGTACATAATACCTGCACTTCGGCAGAAGATTTCGGAGCTGCCTCGACCAAAAATGTTTTCTGGTGCTTTTGTCCATCTGCAAACATGTATATCGAAAACAAGTTACCCGACTTTTCAGTGTTTGCACACCGTCATAACAGGATCTGCGTAGGCACCGACAGTCTCGCCAGTAACACCGGGCTCGATATAATAAAGGAAGCAAACCTACTGATGCAGAACAGCAGCTTCAGCCTCGAGACCGCACTTTGCGCCATTACTTCCACCCCTGCAAAGGCACTCATGATCGATTCTGTTTATGGATGTTTTACACCCGGATATAACGCCGGTCTTAACCAGCTAGAACTAAAAGGGCGGAAACTTAAGTTCTCACAAAAAATTCTCTGATCTTATGTTATATCTAAAATCATTTTCTTTTAATCCTTTCCAGGAAAACACCTACGTACTTTATACGGAATCAAAAAATGCAATCATCATCGATCCCGGAAATTCTACGGTAACTGAAAACTCACAATTGAAAACTTTTATTTCCGAAAAAGAATTAAAGTTAAAACGACTGCTTCTCACTCACGCTCATCTCGACCACGTGCTCGGAAACCGGTTTATTTTCGACACTTACGGCCTGTTAGCAGAGGTACACAGGGAGGATATGTTCTTTATTGACCGAATGAAAGAATCCGCTACCATGTACGGCATCAATTGCGAATTATCGCCACAGCCGGAAAAGTTTATTGCTGAAGGTGATGAGATCGTTCTCGATAACTATAAATTCCAGTGTTTCCATACTCCAGGACATTCACCGGGCAGCATCAGCTTTTACAATAGGGAGAACAATATTCTCATCAGTGGCGATGTTCTTTTTAGCGGAAGCATTGGCCGCAGCGATCTGCCAAAAGGCGATCATGAAACCCTGATAAGAAGCATAAATGAAAAGCTGATGGTTTTACCCGACGACACTAAAGTGTATAGCGGTCATGGCCCTGCAACCACCATTGGAAAAGAGCGCCACAGCAATCCATTTTTAACCTGATTTAAGTTTTAAAAACAACCACTCTGTTTAACTTAGTATGATCAGATCTCTTGCGTTTATAATCATTTTTTGCTGGCTATCAGGGCTGCACGCGCAGGAAAAAAAAGACACTGTTAATACTGAACCACCATACGACCGCAAGGAAGAGATCATTTACAGGAACAAACGATACCGGATCCATAACAATTATCTTACTATTGGCGCCGGTGCAGGCAATTCCACTCTCCGGAATCTTTCGCAAAGGGCCCTGGCAATTGATTTCCAGTTCCACATAAAACGCGAGCATTTTCAGGCAGGCTTTTTAATGAGCGGCAGTGAATTTCTTTATAACAATCATGTGCAGGGGCACCTGTGTTATGGGTATCGCAGAGAAAGCAATGCCACCAATCTGGCTGCATTTATAGGACCCGCTTATCACAGAGGCGTTACCGGTAATACTTCTACAACAGCTGAGTACTACAACGGATTTGGGGTTTATGCCTGTGTTCAGGCGGTGGTAAAGATCGCATACGACGTGGGACTTGGAGTGGAATTATTTAATGAGTACAGCACCCGTCAGAATCTTTTTGGATTTAAGCTCATCGTCTTCTTTTCCGGTTCGTACCGAGGTGAAAAAAAGAACTACAATCCACACGTAAGATCCGAGCGTCCATGACCGATTTTATTATTGTAGGAAGGGGACTTTCTGCCAGCATCCTTATGCACCAGTTCCATCGGCATGGTCTGTCTTTCAAAACAATTGGCTTAACCTCTCTCAGTTCGTCTTCCCTTGTGGCTGCTGGCATATGGAACCCCGTTGTGTTTAAACGGATGACAGGCAGCTGGATGGCTGATAGTCTTATCCCTGCTTTAAAAGAATTTTATGATTACACTGAGCGGCAGACAGGAAAAAGGTTTGTGACTGAAAGAAACATCATTAAACCATTTACTGAAGATCAGGAAAAAAACCTCTGGTCGAAAAAAGCGGAAGGAGAACTTGGTGCTTTTCTGGACGCCAGGCTATATAATGATGGTGCAGAGAGATTTCCCGACCTGAAGATCAATAATGGTTATGGAGTGGTTAAGCAGTGTGGTAACCTGGATATCCGGTCATTCACAGAAAGCACTGCTTCACTTTTTAATGATCATATAACAGACGAACAATTTGATTATAACGAACTCCTGATCAGCGAAAACGAAGTGCGGTACAAAAGTTTGTCAGCCCGTAACATTATTTTCTGCGAGGGGTACCTGGTAAAGAATAATCCGTGGTTTAACTGGATAAAGTTAAATCCCGCCAAAGGCGAGATCCTTACCATAAAAACAGCCGACCTCCGCCTGGGCTCTGAGATCTTTAACCGTAATGGTTTTCTTATGAGCACCGCAGCAGGCCAGTACCGGCTGGGGGCCACATATCAATGGGATGAGATAAATGACACTCCTACTGAATATGGAGCAGCAGAGCTACGCAAGAAACTGGGTAATATGACTAAAGGGGCTTTCACCATAACAGAGCACCAGGCAGGTGTGCGCCCCTCTTCATCCGACCGCCGCCCGGTAATTGGCAGGCACCCCAAACATGATAATCTTTTTATATTTAATGGTCTTGGCGCCAAAGGAGTAATGCTTGCCCCTTTTTTCTCAGGAAATTTTGTACTTTTCTACTTAAAAAAGGAAGCTCTGCTAAACGATGTGAACGTAGAGAGATTTTTCCCTGATTATGGCAGACAAAAAAAATAGGATTCGTCTCATCGGAAGGAGAGAATTCGTAAACATTCCCGAGCTGGGTGTTTCAAACTTTGAATCCAAAATAGATACAGGCGCCTATACTTCTTCAGTTCATTGCGAAGAGATCGTTATCCGCCAGGAAGATGGAAAAGATATTCTTTTTGTGGTGATGGTGCCCGAGGGCAAAGAGATTAGGTTCGAAAAGTTTGCTCAGAAAAAAATAAAGAATTCATTCGGCGAAATGGAAGAGCGTTATGTTATCAAGATCCTCTTTCATATTGGCAAAAAGAAGATCCGTTCAACAGTTTCTCTTTCTAACCGTGACAACATGCGGTACCCTGTATTAGTGGGGCGTCGCTTGTTAAAAGGCAAATTCCTGATCGACGTAAACCGGATCCACACAGGCGGGATGAACCTAAAAAAAGTAGTGAAGCAATTACAATCAAAATTATAACCCATGAGAATAGCGGTTTTGTCGCGTAATAAGAACCTGTACTCCACCCGCCGCATCCTTGAGGCAGGAGAAAAGAGAGGACATGAAATGCTGTTGCTCGATCATATGAAATGTGTGCTGGTGATAGAACAGGGCCGCCCGCATATTTATTTTAACGGTCGTGAAGTTACTGACATCAATGCGGTGATCCCGCGGATAGGTGCATCAGCCACTTTTTACGGCTCGGCGGTAGTGCGACAGTTTGAAATGATGAAGATCTTCACCGCTGTGGAATCGCAGGCTCTTACGCGCTCACGTGATAAGCTGCGAAGCCTGCAGATCCTTGCCCGGGCGGGGATTGGAATTCCAAAAACGGCGTTTGCCTCGTCACCAAAAGACCGCGACATTGATAATGTGATTGAAAATATAGGCGGAGCGCCTTGTGTTATAAAATTATTGGAAGGAACGCAGGGTATTGGTGTATTGCTTGCCGAGAATGCAAAGGCCGCCAAAAGCGTGGTGGAAGCGTTCCTAAAGCTCGAGGCAAATATGCTGGTGCAGGAGTTTATAAAAGAAGCAGGCGGTGCCGATTTGCGTGTATTTGTAGTCGATGGACAGGTGGTAGGTTCCATGAAACGGCAGGCAAAGGAAGGTGAATTCCGCAGCAACCTTCATCGCGGAGGTTCCGCAAAAGTGATACAGCTTACTCCCGACGAAAGAGCAACTGCCGTTAAAGCAGCCAAAAAATTAGGTCTTGGCATTGCGGGTGTTGATCTTCTTCAATCAAAGCGCGGCCCCCTGGTAATGGAAGTAAATTCTTCACCAGGTCTTGAAGGCATTGAGGGCGCTACAGGGATTGATATTGCAGGCAAAATTATTGAGTACGTGGAACGCAACGAATTCAGCAAGCCCGGCGAATAAACCACCGAAGAGCTGAGATAAACTATGCAAAAAACTCTTACCATAAACGATCAGACTATAGAGTCGGGCGAAAACAAGGCGGTAGTGCTGAACTCATATGAGCTGCACACTAAAACCAAGCTGGAGATCCCTGTGCATGTTTTCAGGTCAACCCAAAAAGGTCCGTCGTTATTATTATGTGCCGGCATGCATGGTGAAGAAACCAATGGCATTGAGATCATTCGCAAAGTAATGGCCCGCGACGAAGTTGAGAAACTGCGGTGTGGAACCCTGATTGCTATGCCGGTGATCAATGTAATCTCGTTTTTATATGGCAGCCGCGATCTACCTGATGGCAGGGATCTGAACCGGTGTTTTCCTGGCACTCCCAAAGGCTCTATTGGCAGCAGGATCGCCTTCGATCTCATGAAACATATTCTGCCCATCATTGATTTCGGCGTCGATTTTCACACAGGAGGTGCCAGGATCAATAATTATCCGCAGATCAGGTGCGTTTTTGATTTCCCGGAGAACCTGCAGCTGGCCGAAAGATTTTCTCCTCCGCTTATCATTGACAGCACTTATCGTGAAGGAACATTTCGCCACGAAGCTTCTAAAAAAGAAAAACCTATCCTGGTTTATGAAGGCGGTGAAAGTATGCGCTTTGATTACGACGCCATTAACGAAGGAGTGAACGGCTGCTTGCGGCTTATGAATTCTTACGGTATGATCGACTTTGAAGTGAACCCCAATCCTTCGGTAAAGATCCATAAAGATACCTGGGTTCGCGCTAACAGCAGCGGCTTGTTTCATATGAAGGTCAGTAATGGTGCCCATGTGCTGAAAGATGATCTGCTGGGTGTGATCTTAAATCCCTTCGGAGAAACCGAAGAAAAAATAATAAGTCCAAAAGACGGATATATTGTGGGTATCAATAACCACCCAGTGGTAAACCAGGGCGATGCACTTATCCACATTGGGATGGTGGAGGATTGACCTCTTTTACACTTTTTTAATAGCAGGCAAACTCCCTGATTCCCTTTAATTTTCAGTATTTTTGCCCCATGAAATACGACCTCAGCGACCTGTTTATCATTGCATTTATAGCAACGGTTTTTATCCTGGGCTGTATTGTGGTTTTTAAATTTATGAGGGGAGGAAAAAGGTAATGACAAACAATCTTTTTATATTATTCTTAAATCTGGGCGGCGGCGAAGTTGTACTTGTAATATTTATGATCCTGCTGCTTTTTGGCGGGAAAGGTCTGCCCACTATTGCAAAATCTCTTGGAAAAGGTATCCGTGAATTTAAAGATGCAACTTCCGGCATTCAGAAAGATATTAAAGAAAGCACCGGGGGAATCACTGAGGAGATCAATGAACATATCCAGGAGATCCGCAAGGAGATCGATAAAACATCGTAACCACGTGTTTCGTGTTCCGTGTTCCGTGTTCCGTGTTCCGTGTTCCGTGTTCCGTGTTTCGTGTTCCGTATTCCGTGTTTCTTGTTTCTTGTTTCTTGTTTCTTGTTTCTTGTTCATAAATGGAAAACTTGAATAAAATTATTCTCATAACACTATTTTTTGCAAGCATAATGATTTGCAAAGCGCAAAATGAAGTAGCGGGATATTACACAATGCTTGAAGCAATTGATTACCTCGACCTGAAACCCGACAGCACGTTTCTGAAGTACAACCAGGCAGATATCGACATGATGAAAATACCGTCTGAGCCGGATGACACAATTTTATACATTCATCACGGATCTTACCTTGTATATAATGACACCATATATCTTGATTATTTTTCTGACAGTACGCTTGCAATAGAAAAATATCAGGTGATCAAATCAGGGAATCGCTTAACGGGACTTTGCCCGATGACCCCGCAAAAAATAGATAAAATAGAAAATTCCAGGGACCAGCTTTACGCGTACTATGGAAAAGAAGGAACGTATTGCTTCAGGAAAGAAATGGTTTATGATAAAGATCAAATGGCATTCCGTTCAGCAAGCGACCCATCCAAACAATATCGCACCGAACCTGTTGTAAAAGATGTGGCGCGTGTGATCAGGGACAAAAAAACGAGGAATTCTGAGTGGTATTATGTGTCGGCCTCTTATCTCATAAAAGAGATGAAAGCCTATTACGTCGTGCACCCCAACCGGAAACAAATTCCATCGCGTCCTTAATTTCCCAGGATAAAACTAAACGAGATGCCAAGCACACGAATTTTCCTACTGTACCTGTTCTTTGCGATTTCAGGCGTCCTGTGCAGTCAGCAGGTTGTGGTGGTAAAAAGAGATCGTGCATTTGCTTTTTTTCAAAAGGGAGAACAGAGGGATACTGTTTCAAAAAATAAAGGCGATGTATTTTATCTTCACATTCCCGATTCCATGAAATCCTTTGTTGTCATTTCAGTTGAAAATGGCAAGTTCGACGTTATTGCCGGCGATTCGCTGCTTCGCCTCACTTATTTGCGGGGACATAAATATGAATCCTTCTTTGTAAAAGAAGAAGATGAACAAACCAGAAAGGTGACAAATAAATTTATTACCGCGGTAAATGGTGCATCTTCATTGCCTGGAAACGAAGTCCTGATCACATTTTATGACAAACGTTCACCCGGAAAGAGTATAATCGAGAATAAATTCTGGTTCGCTTTTTAATGGATTTTTAGCGGATACTTTCGGCTGCGAATTTACGTGGTAGGGCCTCAGAATAACGTTGTCATCCGCACCGCTAAGCAATTCAATTTAACTTTATTGTAAGGAGTAGATGCAGTCATTTCTATGTCTTAAAAATTAAATCCTCGCAATCAGTTCCTTAATTATCATCGTTAGTTTTGGTTCCTGTATCATGGCCACATGCTGCACCTCTTCGTGAGTTATTTTTTCTATCTGCCCTTCAATGCCAAGGTCAGTAACTATACCCATTGCAAACACGTCCATACCCGCATGCTTGGCAACAATGACTTCCGGAACAGTGCTCATTCCAACAACATCAGCACCCATTCTCCATAACATCCTGTATTCGGCGGGCGTTTCAAAACAGGGTCCTGGCAAACCAATATAAACTCCCTCCTGCACTTTTATGCCGTTCTCTTTTGCAATCTCTTTAGCCAGGGAAATATATTTCCTGTTATAGGCTTCGCTCATGTCGACAAACCTGGGGCCTAAAGAATTATCATTTTTCCCTATTAGCGGATTGCCGGGAAAGAAATTTATGTGGTCATTAATAATGGTAAGATCTCCCACACTGAACTCCGGGTTCATTCCACCACAGGCATTGCTTACACACAGCGTTCGCACTCCCATTGCCCTCATTACCCGGATGGGGAACGCTATCTGCTCCATTGTGTATCCCTCATAAACGTGGAATCTGCCCTGCAGAACCATTACATGCTTTCCGCCCAGTTCGCCGAGAATGAGATTACCGGGATGCCCGTCAACCGTGCTTACAGGAAATCCCGGAATTGTATCATACGGAAAGCTGTACTTCACAATGATCTCATTCACCAGTCCTCCTAAACCCGAGCCAAGAATAATTCCTACCGTCGGACTAAAGTTGCTGCTGCGTTCAAGAATATTTCTGGTGGTGAATGCGGTTTGTTCTGACATATTTTAAAATGAGCGAATTGAACTCTGTCTCTTTGTCTTTAAAACTAACTTCAACAGGGAGAATGTAAATGTTCATTTTCTGCGCAACGGGCCAGACGTTTGTATTCTTCAGTCTCATAAGGTCCTTTTCTGTGGTCACCATCACCTTATTACTTCCTTCGAAACTATCATAATAGCGCTGTATTTCCCTCAGATCCTTTTCAGTGAATTCGTAATGATCGGGAAATGGTAAATGTTTTACATCGGCAGAATATTCCTTCAGGTAATCGAGCATAGGCTTAGGATTTGCTATGCCTGAAAAAGAGATAATCCGGAAACGGAACAGGTCGTTCAAGGTGTGGATACGCTCATCAGAATTACTGATGGAAAACATTTCTCCGTATTTAAGATAGCTGAAAAATACATACTGGTGCGCCAATGGTTTGATATCCCTCACAATTGCGCGCATATCCACAGCGCTGGTACTGTCGGGTGTTTTACTTACCACAATAATATCTGCCCTGTTTATGCCACCGCTAAATTCGCGCAATGTTCCAGCCGGCATCATATAATCCTTATAAAACAGATTATTGTAGTCTGTCACCACAATATTCAAACCGCATTTGATCCTCCGGTGCTGGAAAACATCGTCAAGAATAATGACACTCGGGCTTTTTTCATCAAGATCAAGAAGCTGCTTAACACCCTTCACACGATTTGCATGCACTGCCACCTCAACATTATATTTGGATTTGTACATGAGAGGCTCATCCCCTATCTCCTCTGCAGTACTTTCCTCCCCGGCTAGAACAAAGCCGCTTGTTTTTCTCTTGTAACCGCGACTTAATGTTGCTATGCGTGGCTCTGTCTTTAATAAAAGTCTGATGAGATACTCTACCATCGGGGTCTTTCCAGCGCCACCAACAGAAAGATTACCTACTCCGATAGTGTGCACATCGAATCTTTTTTCCTTCAGCAGATGCCAATCGTAGACGCGGTTTCGGCAAAGCGTTGCCACGCCATATAAGAAGGCTACAGGAGATAAGAGTATTTTAAGGCCGTCGTTCAATACCCTTAAATATGACCATTATTTTTGAAAGATGGAAATGCGCGTAAATTCCAGGCATTAAACTCTGAATTCTAACAAAAACACATTTAGAATGAAAATTGAAAAGTTCTCTCAGTCCGCAGACTTCTCTTCTTCTTTTGGCACCTGTAATCCCGCCTTGTAATTCTGAGGATCGAACATTACTTCATGAAAGGTGCTGCCGCGATGATACTCAATACGGAGAGGTTCACTTTTGTCCCAGTCTTTGATGTTCACTTTGTTCATCATGGTTACTCCGCGAAGGCAAGAGGAAACCATTTTAGATTTCCAGGTTGCACGGTTCTTCTTAAGATTCCACTTTACAAAAAATAATTTGGTTTCTTTCCCGCTGGCGCAGCCCGGTTCATCCTGCGATTTGCTAAATGCGTCAATGAGTACAAGCACATAATTAGTGTCGCCGCTTACCTGTTCAAAAATTACTTTTGAAACTTCCGGCGAACGCGTCAGCGAATCATTAAAGCAGCGGTTTATTGAAAGCGTATCGTGCACCAGGTTGATGCATAATTTCATGGAGCGATCCGCACCTGTTTTGGGACGTTTATTGTAAACAGCAAACTTTTGCGCTTCCAGGATAAGTAATTCATCACCGTCTATTGTGTCACCAGGGTTAATAAGCGGGTATCCCGGCCCGTCGTTCTGTTGTTTATTAACCGGCTTTTTTCCTCCCTTAGCTGGCGTTTTTGTCTGCGCGCAAACAAAGTTAACCACACAAAAACAAATGATGATGTATCTGATCATGAAACAAAAATAAGAAAATTGTGCAAAGATCAGAACTGGCCGGCTTCAACCAGTTTAACTGCCCGTTCAATCATGATATCCTCAACAGCGGCGTCGTACTCCGCCTTCATGTTGTGACCGAAGATGCGGGCCACTGTCTGCCACATGGCGGCCTGGAATGCACCACGCATTTGACGCACCACTTCGTAAGTAGTTTTACCACTTTCCCTGTCAATAAGCTTCATGAGGATCTTACCCTGCGACACAGTGAGAGATTTTAATTCGTCCTCAAACTCGGTACGCAGATCGTTCTCGCAGGTCTTTATAAACTCCTTCTTTAATCTCTCATCAGGAATCGCCTGCAGGGCCTTGTCGTACTCGTGTAACTTCGCAGCGGCAAGAATGGCGTAAGGATACACCTTTTTCACATTCGCTTTTGTACGGGTCCATTGCTCGTATTGGCGGGGCGATTTAAACTGGTATTCGGTAAATACATAAACAGTGTTCAGATCGATCACTGCAGTTGTATCGTTATTAATAACCTCGGCGCGGGCCCTCCTTCCGTTTGCGGGTGGAGTAAAAATATCGTAGGCCTGCGGATCCTGCGCAAATGAAACAGCCGCAGACAGTAACAAACTTCCGCATAGCAAAAGCTTATTTGTTGTTGTAGGTTGTTTCTTCATCAGTATAGTTATACGTAATCCTTACCTTGAAGTTACCGGTTAATTTGCCCGATTCAACTTCCATTTACTTTTTTTAACAGGGTCAACTGCCTGAGGATCAGCAGATTTTGTGTCGCCTCCGAAAGAGATCGCCCCGGCAAGAGCGGCAGTAGCGTCAAGCGCGGCATCTGTTTCAAGCAGGTCAGATGGCTTGAAGTATCTGCCAATAAATCCTGTATCAAATTTACCACTTCGAAAAGCATCATGTTTCAGCACGTACTTACAGAATTCAAGAGTTGTTTCCACCCCTACGATCTTATATTCATCAATAGCGCGGATCATTCTAGCAATCGCTTCTTCACGGGTTTGGGCGTGCACGATCAGTTTAGCGATCATAGGATCATAATAGATCGGAATATCCATGCCCTCTTCAAAACTATCGTCTACTCTAACGCCGGGACCGGATGGAGTTTTATACACCACCAGTTTTCCAATATCAGGCAAAAAGTTATTTACAGGATCTTCAGCGCATACACGCACCTCGATAGAGTGACCGTTAATTTTCAAATCATCCTGTGTAAAGCTGAGCTTTTCATTTCGGGCCACTTTTATCTGTTCTTTAACCAGGTCGAGACCTGTTATCATTTCCGACACAGGATGCTCTACCTGCAGACGGGTATTCATTTCAAGAAAATAAAAATTGAGTTTGTCGTCCACCAAAAATTCAACCGTACCTGCACCGCTGTAGTTGCAGGCTTTAGCCACGTCAACAGCGCATTTCCCCATCCGCTCGCGCAGTTCCGGTGAAAGCACAGAGCTTGGCGCTTCTTCAATAAGCTTCTGGTGGCGACGCTGAATGCTGCATTCACGTTCAAACAGGTAAACACAGTTCCCATGATTATCGGCCAGTAATTGTATTTCAATATGCCGCGGACCACTTGCGTAACGCTCAATAAAAACAGCACCGTTCCCAAATGCCGAGATAGCTTCACTGATAGCCATCTTCATTTGTTCTTCGATATCCTCCTGTTTTTCCACCAGGCGCATGCCTTTGCCGCCACCGCCTGCACTCGCTTTTATTAAAAGAGGAAAACCAATTTCCTTCGCGATCTTAATAGCTTCATTTACATCGCTGATAGCACCTTCAGATCCGGGGATCATTGGAACTTTGTATTTTTTTGCTGTTGCTTTGGCGCTAAGCTTGTCGCCCATCATGTCCATGCTTTCGGGACTTGGCCCAACAAACGTTATCCCGGCAGTACGCACTTTACGCGCAAAATCAGCGTTCTCGCTTAAGAATCCATAACCCGGATGAATGGCATCGGCGCCTACGGTCCTGCAAACTTCAATGATCCTGTCGCCCTGCAGATAGGATTGAGAGCTCGGAGGCGGGCCTATACAGACCGCTTCGTCGGCGTACCGCACAAATAAAGCATTACGGTCGGCTTCAGAAAATACCGCCACAGTTTTAATTCCCATTTCACGGGCACTACGCATAATACGTAACGCTATCTCTCCGCGGTTGGCTACCAGCAACTTCTTCATACTTAAAATTTAGAGGTCTAAAGATAGGAATTATAAGATGTTTCAGCGAGCTGCGAGACGCAGATTACACTGTGTAGGCAGAAATATGAGTTAAAACCGAGTCATTGAAATCTGTGGATCGGATAGCGATCGGAACTGCTTCTCAATCACACCGCAGACGACTCATATTTGCGCTGATAACTGAAATAAGATTTCTCTTCTGAGTTGTTTGAAAAAGTTGAAAAAAAATTGAAGAGCAACTACGTACTATTAAATATACGTAATATTCATCACAACAAATTTGTTAGTGCAACTAAGTGGCCTGTGTACCTTAGTGGTTAAAATTTGTTTCTTACTTTAGATCAATGTTTTTCATTTTTTCAAAGATCTTATCGTTTTTAATTTCACCCCTCGTGTGGGTATTTGCGCTTTTAATCTGGGCCCTGATGTGCAGGGATCCTAAGCGCTCACGCAGGTTACTGATCGCTTCAGCCGTAGTTTTGTACCTGTGCAGCAATGCTTTCCTGGTAGATGAATGTTTTCGCTGGTACGAACCTGTTACAACCGATCACGACTTGCAGTCCACAAAATTTGAAGGAGCAATTATCCTGGGCGGTCTCGGCGATATTGATCTGCGGATCGGTAAGATAACCTTTGGCATGAGTGCTGACCGGCTATTTCAGACACTTCCTCTATACCACCAGCAGCGGATAAAGAAGATCATATTTACGGGCGGATCCGGTAGCGTGGAATTCCCGGAAAAACGCGAAGGGATCTATATTAAAAAATATCTCAGGAGCATAAATATTCCTGACAGTGCATTAATCATTGAGTCTGAAAGCAGGAACACGTATGAAAATGCAAAATTTACAAAGGCCATATTCGACAGCCTGCACCTTACAGGAAAATACCTTCTCGTTACTTCCGCCTTTCATATGCCAAGGGCAATGGCTGTATTTAAAAAGCAGGGGTTCACTAATATTGAACCTTATATCACTAACAAGGCAAGCGGCATTCGTCGTTTCACTCCCGATCATCTTTTTATTCCTGATCCGGGCGCAGTGATCGCGCTGCAAACACTTCTTCATGAATGGCTAGGTTATATAATCTATAAAATAAAAGGCTATGTATGATTTTAACGAAGATCTTTTGCAATACATCTGGCAGCATAAACTGCTGCAGCCAGGTCCATACGTTACCCGCTCGGGCAAAACAGTAACAGTTCTTAAAACAGGAGAACTTAATGACGATTCCGGTCCCGATTTTTTTAACGGGCAGATCAGGGTCAATGATGTTGTACTTGCCGGCAATATTGAGGTACACATAAAAACCAGCGACTGGCTTAAACATAACCACCAGAAAGATCCCAGCTACGATCATCTGATATTGCATGTAGTATTTGAGCACGACAAAGACCTCCCGCAAAATCAGCAGCATGAGGTGGAGGTACTTGAAATAAAAAATCTTGTGAATGAACAGGTGCTTCAGAAGTACAGTGTATTGTCGGAGGCACATGAAAAACTTCCTTGTCACACGTCATTAAAACATGTACCTGGTATTATTTTCAGCAGCTGGATGGAGCGCATGACCATAGAGCGCCTGGAAACGAAGGTGCGGAGAATAGAGCATGTTTTTGCCGCCTGCAGGGATGATCATCATCACACTTTTTATACATTGCTCTGCAGGAGTTTCGGATTTAAAGTAAACGCGCTGCCCTTTGAGCTTCTCGCAGGACAACTCCCACTTAACCTGTTATTAAAACACTCAGACAATAAACTTCAGTTAGATTGTCTCCTGTTTGGTATGGCCGGATTTTTAGATGAACAGAGCGCGTTACCTTATATACATTCCCTGCAAAATGAATTTGAGTTCCTGCGAAGAAAATATGCCCTGGTACCCTTGAAGAAAGAACTGTTCAAATTTTCGCAACTGCGCCCGGCTAACTTTCCTACGGTAAGGCTTGCACAACTTTCAGCGCTGATACATCAGCAGCCGGCAATATTTTCATATCCATCTGAAGTGCGCACAGCCGAAGAGCTGCGAAACGCCTTAAAAGTAAAAACAGACCTTTTCTGGGACGAAAACAGAATGACCACTGACGCGAACCTGGGCAAAGAGTCCATTGAAAATATCCTCATCAATACATTAGCACCTTTTTATTTCTTTTTTGGAAAAAAAACCGGTCGCGAAGAGTTTAAAGAACTTGCCCTGAGCCTGCTGGGAGAGTGCGCACCTGAAAACAACAAACGCACACGTTTATTTGCAAATAAAAAGGAAATGATCACTTCTTCGGCCCATTCTCAGGCCGTGATCAATCTTTACGAAAATTACTGCAGCTGCAGGAAGTGTTTAAAATGTGGTATCGGCGCTGCAGTTATGGGCAGCGGAAATTAGCTGAATAACTTTTCAAGACCCGGCTCTTTCAGCATCTCATTTTTTGCGGTGGCCAGCTGGTATTGGATTTTGGCCTCATCGGGCTGCTGCATCCGAAGCAGCAACTTAGAATAAATGAGATGGAATTCCGCTTTAACATCAGGCTCTTTGCAGGCATCCGACAGGATCTTCTGGGCCATTTCCTGGTCGCCTTTGGCAATGCATACTTTGGCTAATCCGCATTTGGCATCCGTGCTGTAAGGCGCTACCTCAATAATGTTGCGGTACTCATTTTCAGCATCCTCTACCAGGTTTTCACTTAAAAGTGTTTGGGCAAGTGTTAATCGTAAAGGAATATTGGCCGGAGCAAATTCTGCTGCGGCCCGGAGATTAACAATAACATCGTGGAACATACCTTTTCTATTTCTGGGTGTGAGTGACTAAGATAATAAATTCACTGCGATTTTTACGCACTGTTTTGCAGATTTTTTCACAGCTTCTAATATTGCCGATAAAGCATTCATTTTCACCGACCAAGTGTTCCATTTTTATGATAAGCCTCGTTACCTTTAGTATATGAAAGTTACTGTTGATATTGTTTTATTTAAAAAAGAAGCAAAAGGAACTATTTCCCTGTTGCTGATTGAACGCAAAAACGATCCGTTTAAAGGAACCTGGGCGTTGCCCGGGGGATTTGTAGTAGAAGATGAATCTCTGGAATCTGCTGCAAAAAGAGAATTAAAGGAAGAAACAGGCATAGATGTGCCAAACCTGGAGCAGCTTTACACCTTTGGAGAACCGAACCGTGATCCTCGTGGACGAACTCTCAGTGTTGCACACGTGGGTCACGTTACAACCAACAGCGAACCTCAGGGCGGTGACGATGCAGCCAAAGCCAGATGGTTTTCTCTTCATCAACTACCGGCGCTGGCATTTGATCATGCTGCAATTATTAAAATGGCGAGAGAAAGAAAGAATTTTTGATTATTGTTGAAATTAAAAAAGTGAAGTAATCGCGAGATACAGCTCAGAAATACAGCTATTCATTATATTTGGGTTCCTATGCTTCAATACGATCAATTATATCAATCCTTAAAAAAAGTTTCTGCTGAGTGGCATGCGGGAACTCTCCAATGGCGGTTCGTTTGGGACTACTTGAAATTTTATGACACTGGTGAATTTATTATTTGCAGTAGCTCCGATAATTTGGATTCCGTTCGGAACTGGCTTCACCTGCATAAGGAAAATCCTGGAATAATATCAGGAACTTATAATATAGATCAGAATAATGGCATTTCTGCGACATATGAAACATTACTCGACAAATTTAAAATGGATGGCGTTTGTCTAGAAGACGGTTCGATAATCTTGCGTACTTCGGGTTCAAATTTAATTGTCGGTGAACAATGGGAATATTACTCATTGCAAAACTAACTCCCAGAATATTTATACACGCCGTTAACTTCATCCCAACTATACAAACCTTTTGAAACTAAATCGTCCAAATAATCTATTTCTGACGCGAAACCTGTTTTAATAGGTTTTCCGTTCTCTAAAATTTGCTTTCCTGTTTTATCCACGACGTATCTAAGCAAATTATCCGATTTATCGCTCAAAACCACGATATCAGCTTTACTACGCACTAATTCATCCAACCACGGCTTATTAAACTCCCGCCAGAATTGCTCGGCATTCTTATAGTAATGACTAGCTGTATTCAACAACTTAAAACCGTCTTTCGACTCAGTTGCAAAATTTGCAGCATTAGTAACAGGGTAATTTAGCTCTTCAACAACTTCCTTTGTGTCAAAAAATTTCTTTTCGCCTATTTCTTTTCCGTAAACACCTATCACGCCTACTGGATTCTCAAGATTCCCTTGAATAATTCTATCTGGCAACCAACTTGGCTTTTTCTTTAGCACCCTACCGACACCTCCTTTTTTCCTTACTCTGTCCGCCACCTCTTCGAGATTCTTTCCTAACGCGTCATCCGCTCCTTTTGCTAAACCCGCTGGATTTAAAATCGTAAAAATGAGTACTCCGTCCTTACCACCCTGATGCCAAGCCCCATCTCCTCCCTGTGTGTAATTTCCTGCCCAGTTACTTATCATGCTGCCAGCAGCGGCACTAACTTTATCAAGTGTTAATCCCTTTAATCCTTCCCAGATAGAAGTTCGTACTTGTTCTTTAGTGGCAATGTCGCAAGCCAGAAATACCAATTGAGGGATTTCCTTTACTTCTTCTATAACTCCATTTCCTACCCCGCTCAAAAGCGGAGGTGTATTCACCCAATTATTACTGTAATCCTTGTTCGCACTATTATAATATTTAGGAGTGATTTGCGCTTGTTCTATAAATTCTCGACCAGCAAGCAGTCCGTTCTGAACTTTGTCCCAAAAACTTGTTTCCTTTATTTCAATTCGCTTCGAATCCTCAAATACACCGCTACTTTTTTGCACATCAGCAAACGAGAGATCGCTCTTATTAAGCAGGTACTCGTTCATGACGGTTTCAAAAGCAAGTTCACTTTTATTCACTGCGGTACCATTCATTTCAAAACCGACCTTAGGTACAACATTCGATCCATAATTGATTGAAAGTTGGTATCCCGAGGTGGTCTTTTTTAACACAACAGCTTCGTTCGCACTCAATCGATCTGATTTAAGATCTTTTAAAAGCTGATTATATTCTCCTTGAGAAAACTGCTTAACACTTATATCTCCATTCGCTTGTTTTGTAACAAGATACCCCTGTTCATAGATGTAAGTCAGGGACTTTGCATGCAAACCCGAATATTTCTGAACCATCAGCTGTTTTGCAGTAGACTCAAATTGAGCACACGACGAAATCTCCTCGGCGACTTTTTCTTTAAATGGCTGACTTGCAAAAGGGTTGGTTGCTGAACAAAAATCGCTATAGTCTTTTGTGGCAAGGCAGGTCACAAACTCATCTTCACCATCAGACGATTTTTTAAGGATTACAAACTGATTACCTTTCGGAGTGATCTTATTATTGCCAAACGCTCCCACATTTAAATTATTTGGAAGTGAGGTAACTACCGTCGAATTGGTGCTATTGTAGCTGGCAATAACACAATTAAATACATTTTTGTCTTTTATCAATTTTATAGGTGCGGTAAAACCATCACCCACTGAAATGTTACCATTTCCCGAATTTGCGCCCCCCGATTGCGAACATTGCTTACAGAAAGCACAAGCGCCCGCGCCTGCCTTTTGCATCGCTTCTGATAGCATATCGGCGCCAATAACCGGTGCGTTATCAGTGGAAAGCGCCGCTAATGCGTCTTGCTCAGAAAAGAGAAGTTGATCCAGATCTTCGAAAATCACCCTCTGAAATGAATTTGCAGGATCCTTAAAAAGTTTTGAATAATTGCTCAAGCTGGTAATAGCCGAATACTCTCCCAGTGTGTGCAATTTATACCCGACAGCATTATCAAAAACCCCGTCTTTACAAGATCCGTAAACTTCTGCAACAATACAGTTGTCCAATGATTTGCCATCTGCAACCAACTTTAATATGATCTTAGTAAGGTCTGTTTTAAAATTATCGAGCGATTCTTCTGCAAATCGAACTATAACTTTTACATCGTAATCTGATTGGTATCTGTCGAGTTTCGAGTTTATAAAATTAATGTCTGACAGTTGCCCGCTTGACTGCTTTTTAACGTATGGTGCAAATTTCACGTTTAACGCCAGAGCTTTTATTTTGTTGTAATTGAAAGTTGCTGCTGCATAGCTTTCAGAAATTCCCATCGCTTGCTCCAGCGCAATACTATCGGATTCTCTCATTTTTTTATAAAGCCACTCCAATTTTTCTGGGTTGGAATCATAGTTTATGGGATAGTTTTGCGCATTCCCAAAATAGCCGATCAACGTCACCGCCACAATAAATATGTATTTAAGAAAAGTCATCAGTTAATTATCTCCTTCTTACTTAAACTATAATGTACGGGCAAATCCATATCCACAGTAAAGCCAACGAGTGTTATGCTGCCGCTCATTTCTCCGTGGATCTCCGCATCAGGATTGCTTTTATACGTTAGCTCACCCGACATGCTGACACCGGCGAGCGTAAGGCTGTGTTGCCCGGCTGCGGTTTCGTAGTCAACACCTATAGCAGCACTAAGCCATGCGCTAACGGAAGCCTCATTGATCTTGAACGCCGGATCCCATTCCAGACTCACCAGTGCATTATAACCAAACGCCAGATCGGCGAATCCACGCACCTTGATGCCTGTAAACTGCACCCAGGGGCTTTTTGCCGAAATGTCGACGTTCATTCCCAGGCCGGCAGTGAACCCTGAATTGCTGACATCCATAAATGCCGTATTGCTGAGAAAATTCTTGCAGAGCACTTTCACGGCTATTGGATTTTGCTGGGTGCCGATCCATACTTTCCAGTTGTTGGAAGCGCGAAGATCGAGGCCTACATCACCACCGGCACAAAGGATGGGTGAGGTATGAAGCTGCACGTTGAAATTGCCCGTCACCTTGCTTACTTCTGCTGTTTTATAATACCCGATCACACCTGTACCAGTTACAAAACCGGGGGAGATAAATTTTCCATTTTGTTTCTGATAATTTAAGATGCTAGCATTGCCCGACAGCGACAAAGCAAATCCTTCTGTATTAAAGACGGCATCGGCACCCAGATCGAATAAATATGTTTTGCCGGAACTTTGCTGATCATAAAAAAAGAAGCGGCACCCTACTCCGAACTTATTTGTTTTGTCCGGAACAATTGTGATACTTCCTGTTTGCGCCATCTTGCTGAAAACAAATCCCTGTGCTCCATCCCACACGATCGGCGCAGGATTCAAGGGAATATTCAATCCGTTCGCATCTAACTGAAGATACCAGTAGCTGAAATTATCGCTCAACTGGGTTGTCTTGCCATTCAGAAAAAAGGCCGCACACTCAACCGCGTTATCTTTTTTCGGCACCTTTATTTTAGCAAACACGTTTGCCTGCCAGTTATCTCCAAACACCGGATCGTTTTTTACGAACTTTACGGTACCCCTGATATCAGCAGCCGGACTTTGAATGAAGATATTGGTAGGATCAAATTTTACGATCTTGTCAAATTGTCCGTTCTGCAATTTTTCACCCAGGTTACTAAAGTCAAATTTTACCGAATTCAAAAGACTGTTTGCGAATGGACCCGCAGTTGCAGCCACAGCACCCGACAGCTGCGTTGCAATAACACTTGAAAGTCCTTTGGACAGAAGCTCGCTTAGGATCTGGCTGCTTATAGAATTCCAATCGATCCCTGCCACCGCGTCATTAACGAGGCTTTCAGCTGTATTCTGCAAATTAGAAACACTCGCATTCATCAGCACGTCTTTTATTGTGTCGCCGATTGAAACGAACATAGTACCTGAATTCTGAAGGATATCATTTAAACTGATCTTTGCGTTGACACCTTCATTTAAAAGCTTCATCCCGGCACTGGTCACTTCTGTCCTGACAAAGGATCGCACCTTTGCCGTAACTCCGGCCTCAACCAGCCCGGTGATTTTTGAAGTGATATTCTTATTAAAACTACCTGATACCGATACTTTTATTCCGGTTGCCAGGTTTTCACGTATGGTAGTTAAAGCCGAGGTTACCGTGGCATGATGCTGCTGGTCGACCTGCGCTTTAAGCTGTGTAGCAATCTTGTCAAAGATCTTTTTAAGTGTTTCATCGAGTTTGACATTCGTTGGTGTCAATACCTGCTTATTTATTGCGTCTTCAATTTTAACCACAGCTTTTGTCGAAACCTGCTGAATTGGCAACGTGAGCCGATCTAAAATCTGATTGAGGACCGTTTGTAAAACATAGTTCATGAGCTCCCGCGCGTTCATTGTTTCAGATTTTTTTGCAATGTCATGCTGCAGTACCAGCTGCACAATATCCAGAGCTGCCCAGTCTTCTTCGGAAATCTCCGTCACTTCCTGAATAAAAGGTTTAAGGCGGATAATGACATCAACCACTTTACCCCATTCTGAAATGAGATTATTTTTGATCAATGGATCCGACACGATCGGCGTATTGGTAGTTACCGGAGAATCCGTCATAGGGTTCGTATTAACTCCCAGGCCTCCGAAAGCATTGGCCAGGTCATTGCCAAGAGCATTTGTATAACCAGCAGCAGAACTCTGATAATTAGTTGTGATCACTGTGCCCGATGATGTTATTGTTACCACGGTTGAAGGGATCACTACCATGCCAGTGAGAAGCGGGTTTTTATAAATGGAATATGCATTGATGATTGGTGGACCGGTTTCGCCGCTGATCGATTCGTCGAGGTTTATTTTCGCGCTGGCCCCAATCGCGTACGCATTACCACTGCGTCCACAACCCAGATGATCAACGGAAATGTCATAACTCCCGGATTTTCCCTCACACTGATACGTAAGCGCGCATTTCCCGTTCGGTACGTCGAAGCCGATATTGTTATTTCCCCAGACAGAAAATCTTTGTACGGCATTCATCTGTAACTGGAAGTATGGCCATTTCATATCCAGGTCCATCTCAAGCCGGTTATTCCCCTTAAATACTGCCCGTTTAATTGTGATGGCGATCCTTTGCTCGGCGCTCCCCGCCGGATTAAATGTAAACACCCTGTTTGCCAGTCCATTTACGAGGTATCCTTCGTTCAACCCGTAATCAGTAAGGTCAATGTTATAGGGAAAGGAATTCAGAGTGTCGATCACAGGAATTAAGATACCTCCACGAATGTGTGCCCTTACGATCTCACTTTCTCTGATCTTCGCATAAAAATAACCCGCCTTACTGACAAAACCGTTAAACTTCACCGAATCGCCCAGGGAAAAGCTACTTACCGACGTGAGCGATAAACCCCTGTGATCAACGAAAGCATGATTGGTGTCAGAAACCGTATTCAGAAAATTGAAACCGTTGTCAAGTGGAAGAGATAATTGAGAAGCCCTGCCAGGTGCTGAAGGTAAGGTCATTTCTGCCTGCTCAATATAAAGCCCCTTCCAGCTGCTGTCTGCTGCGAATTCTCCCGGCGATCTGATCTCCGACAGATCAATTGTATACTTATACGGTGAGAATATAAAACTGCAATTCTGCGCAAGGCGAATACTTTCTGACGCTTCACCACTTACTTCAGAAATAAAGAACAGCTGATCGGCACCGGAAAAAACAACATTCACAGGTGCATTATGTTGTGTTACGACATTTTGTGGTAAACGCAGCAGCCCCTGGAAGTCAATTTCGTATTTCGACTGGTACACGTTAAAAACAGAAGCCTGCCGGAGCTTCATCACAAATCCCAACGGTTCCATTAAGGGGATAACATATTCCCTATCCAGCGTAATTTCTTCGTTTGTGTTTAGAATAAAAGACGTGTTGGCAAGGGTCATTTTACAGCGTCGGGTCAATAATTTCTGCACCTGTGACATTGTGCCGGCATGTGGAAATACCCATTCCACTAAGCCACCCAGCTTAAGACCACTGGTAGTAACAAAAATACTGTCAGGCAAAAAGAAAGCGGCACGGTTCTCAGCAATCGTTTTTGGCTGAAGTGTGTAGGAAGCAGCGGTTATCCTGTCCCTGATCAATCCGGAAGTCATCGCCCACTCATTGTTTCCGATACCTGTAAGAGAAATATTAGTGAATGCGAACTCAGTCTCAGCTGCTCCGGATCGTAAAACGGTTTTACATTTACCTGATATTATATTATTGACCTTATCATAAGATGAAAGCTTAGTAACTGTCATTAAAAAACCACCAGCAATAAATGTTTCAATGTCAGGTGGCCCTGTGAACGTGCTCACCTTGCTTTTAGCCACCTGCTGAGTACCACTGCCCGCGTAAACCTGCCAGGCATAATTCCCCATACGTTTAATATTGGCCCACAATGTAACGGGTACTTCCTTGGAAATTGACGGATTGGAATTGGCTATATAAGTTTGCTGCATAAATGCCAGGTTGTCGATAATAGCATCTTCAGGATCCTGGTCATGATTTACCTCCACGATCTTCAGCGTATAACTTACGAGCTGATTTTGCAATGCCCTCCGCGGTTTTTTCCATTTGAACACAGATGGGGTGCTTAGTGCAAACTGAAATTCTTCTACAGGACTCACAAGATCAATCGTATCATTTTCATAATAGCCAAAATGAAAGTAGTGAGGCGGACTGTATCCATTATTCTTAAAGCTGCTGCGTCCGCTGTTTTCCATTGCGCGGACAGTAAAAACATAACGTTTTCCTTTTTCCAGCGGAGGATCGGCATTACTAAAGAGATAGTTTTTTTGTGATATCGGAACCGACTGCCAAATGAGCAAAGCCTGGTTATTTAAAATTGCAGTTTTTGGATCCGCCCAGTTATTGATCACTTCGTACAAATCGATCTGGTAACTGATCTCCGTCATTTTAATATTTCCGGTCGGGTTATTCAGTTGCCATTGAAACAAAATATTCTGCATCGAAATATTCTCTACAACACTTCCCTTAACGGGTGTGAGTACGATTGGCGGATCGTTTAACGCCAGGTACGCACTAACGCAGGACGGATGAGACAATAATTTGCCGCTTTCATAATCCACGGCCTCAAAACAAAAAGTATAATTCCCTTCCGGTAAGCGATGGTTGACCTCCAGCTGTGTTCTGGAAATGCCGCTGAAATTCAAATGATCATAATTAAAATAAAAAGCAAGATCAGCACCCTGCAAGCTAAATGGCTGCCCTGGCGCCACCAGTAATGGATTTGGAGGACGTATTCCGGCCCTCGATGAAATTACCAGACCATTTGGACCTGTAATCTTTAATCTCAGTGAAAATTGCCAGTTGGATTCTGTAAAATCTGTAAAATAAATAGTGGTTTTGATCCTTGGTGTAAACGGATCGGCATACTCATCTAGAAATAGTGTTCGTGTATTTTGAAGGCTGGTGACCAGAGAGGATGGAAAGGTCTGCGCAACAACACTAAATATGTTGCAGGCCAGGAGCGAGCTAAGAAAAAAACGCAGCGCTTTTA
The DNA here is from genome assembly GCA_966211905.1 of uncultured bacterium. Lineage (GTDB taxonomy): Bacteria > Bacteroidota > Bacteroidia > B-17B0 > Aurantibacillaceae > Aurantibacillus. Next base: position 29,596 of record CBIHOL010000012.1, on the reverse strand, counting down.
CTTTCATTACAAGGTTTGGGTCACCCTTTTGTTGCAACGAATGTACACAGAGGAATCTTTGAATGCACGAAGGACGGCCACGTATGTTTGTTTATTATCCTAACGCAGGTTTATTATCTATTAACCTTATGCTTTTATAGACGAACTAAGAAATAATTATGTCCTTGCAGTAATAAAGGCAGTCTTACATGATTTTGCGACGGCTTAAGGAAATGCCTTGAAGGAAGTGGACAAGTCTCTCCTGACCAATGCCTGATTCGCAGCTGAAACCGCACCAACCATGATCTACAATGAAACTCCCAGTGCCGCCCGCATAATATAAGGAGGACCGGCACCGAATTCAAGACAAAAGAAGGTCCATTTTGTGAACTGAAATTTCATGCCATACAACAGTTGCACGGTGGGCATAATGGTTCGTGCATTCAATGGATTTACAGATGACCATAAGGAAACTCCTGCAGCGCCCCCGAAGTAATGTGAAAACACTTTATCGGGGTCATTAAAATAATATGTAAACCTTACTCTCACATTGTCACGTATATCTCCCCAGTTGGGTTCATAATAAAAAAAGTAGGGAAACTCCTTGTATTCTTCGCGGGAGTACGCGATCCCAAAGGCAAGCCGTGAAGAGAACAGCACATCGCCTGTAATATTTAACGGCATCCTGTTTACACCCACGTGGGACCAGAAATTAAGATGTGTGCCCCCGGAAACATAAAACCGTAATGGCTGGGCGGCGGTTCCGGCTTCCTGTGCCCGTGCAGCAAAACACAATAAAAAAACACCAATGCAGAAAACTATTTTCATGGAAATGAAGTACCCTTCTTCTGAACCACTGCAGCAATTTAGTTGCCAGCAATTGAAAACACCAAGCGGTCCGTTAGCGACCTGTGTCCGAATGTGCTGCATCCACCGGTTTTGATTCGGGGGAACCCTGTTGACGCAGCCAGATAGTTAAGATAACGATAGAGGCCACAGCCAGGAATTCGCTTTGCCAGTTCTGAAATGATTCGAACCAGAATTGAGAAGACGAAAGATGTTCCGACCAGCTGTTTTGCGGAAGCCCTTTAAGCATTTGCTCCTTATTGTAATTTTTAAAACTTCCATAAAAATGAAAAGCGAATGACACCAGGAACAGGATCACAAAGGCAATAGATAAAGAATATTTATATAGTCTTAACCACCAGCACCCTTTATTCACTGCCCAGGGGCTATCAGGTCCCGGTTTTGGCTCCCTGTCAACTTCCTCTTTTTTATCGGGAGCTTTGGATTCTGCAGATCCCACCTGGTAAAGATGAACAGTCAGCATCACATACAATGCCATTTGCAAGAATTCGCTTTCCCAGTTTTCGAAAGTGGCCTGCATAAAATGGCCACTCACAAAATACTGACCCATGTCAATTTCGGGAGCGTTATGTTCCTTTAATTCGTCATTATGAACATGATATCCCGCAATAAACTGTCCGGCGAGAGAGAAAAACATAAGCGCCAGCAGCACAATGCTGAGTCCATTTCGTTTCGCAAAAGAATAATTCGATCTCATAGAACAGGAAGTGGGCCGAATTTTTTATACATTAAAAAAACCTGAAATTCTCTAGCAAAAAATAAGCCAGGCAATCTTCGTCGATGTAATGGGGGTCAGATCTGGCAACAACTTCCTCCAATTACCTTTAACCCGTTGTCAAATTGTTTCCAGATCCGAATATACCTGAATCGGCCTTCAATAGGATTTCCCAGCATAGTTCCCCTGGTATCATAAACGACCACCACTATGGCATTGTCGCCAGTTATTCTTACTTCCTCAAATGTGGGCGTTAACCGCTCCACCTTCATGTTTCCGGAGCGATGGGAAGCAAGGTCCATTTGTTTTGTTATTGATTGCCCGCCTGGCGAAATAAACAGCAGCTCATCATACAACAATTTGTCAAGGGTTACCACGTCACCTGCCTTTATTGCTTCCAGCAACCTGTTTTCATATTGAATAATCTCATTTTTGTCCATACTTCATCAGCGTTTAATAAGTTTGAATGGTCAAAATAAAATTATGCATTGTAAAGATCCAAATCAGCGCTATCTGCTTGCGAACCTTTCAGCAAATGAAAAAACGATCCCAAGACTCACTTTTCCTTTTTCGAATTTCAGGTTTGGATGCGAGAAGTTATGGGAGGAAAGGATCTGTAACTGAAGCTTCACATATTTCCAGCCTCCCCGCAGAGTAAGAGACGGTTCAAAAAGGAAGGAGTTCCGGTTTCCCGAAAGTGTATCGAGCGGTGGAAGTTCGGCATCATGAGGATCCAGGGCGCTGCGTACCTGATGAAAATAAATATTGCTCATGCCTGTAGTGAGCGCGAAATCAAAACCGTTAAATGTAAGTCCGAACGTTGGCTGCAGGTAAACCCGGGAAAATGCCAGGTCTGCCGAACCTGAATAGTCACGGGGTTTTCCAAAAAAGTCAGTATCGGTGTATCTGTATTGGTGCTGTTGTGTACACCCTCCTATTCCACCATATATTTCGAAGATCCCATGGTCGTCGAGCGCCTTAAAATAACCAATGCCCGCATCCAGATAATCCCCTGTCCCATAATTCTCAGAATTTCTATCACCACCCCGGGCATGCATGAAATTTACCATCGCGGCAAACTTATCAGTAAATGAATACGCGGCCTGCACATCAGTAGCCGAAACTTCACTCCCCTGTCCTACCGACCCGCTCAGCCTGATCTCATTTTTTTCCTTGAAAAGAGGCACATTCTGCGTAGTAGGGATATAATAATAATGCGTGCAGGCAGAAAAACACAAGATCACCGGGATGTATAAAAACAATTTCGGCATAAGAGAGTTCTTTACCAGTTACTATCCGGCACCGACCGGTGCACTGTCGCCCATCACATCAGGTCAAGCAAACCAGGTGCCATTAAACCCGATTTTGTACTGCGGTAATACCTGAAACCCGCTTCAACGACTGTATATCTACATCACCAATATTGAGGCTTTTCAGCAATTACGCCTTCATCGTTTATGACTTATTTTTTGCGAACTTCACTGCTGATTGCAGAAACAATTTCATATCCAGGGGCATCGGGGCGCGCGTGGTCATTTCCCTGAAAATACAATACCTGGTTTTATTAAAGCCATTGAATTTGGAGCCGACACCCTCGAACTCGATGTAGTGATTTCCGCCGACAGGCAGATTGTTGTATCGCATGAGGCCTGGATGAATGAAATTATTTGTTCAATGCCAGACGGCACGAGGATTCCCACAGGAAAGGGAAAAGAGTATAATCTTTACCGCATGGAATATGATGAGATAAAAGCATTTGACTGCGGCAGGACAGGCCATCCGGAATTTCCCTTGCAGGCAGCGATTCCCTCAAGCAAACCATTATTGAGGGATGTGTTCACTTCTGTTGACTATTTCACCAGCCAACATCAATATCCCGCGGTTTCGTATAATATTGAACTAAAAACAGAAGAGGGTACTGATCTTTTTAATCCTGCACCTGCAATCTTCGCTAAACTGGTTTTGGAAGAAGTTTTTAATTATCAAAATGCCAACAGGATCTCTTTTTCTTCGTTCGACTTATTACTCCTTCGCGAGCTAAAGAAACAAAACAGTAGTTTGAGAATTGGGCAACTTGTAGAAAACAGTGAAAATTTAAAAAAAAACCTTGATCGGCTCGGTTTTATTCCGGACACTTACAACCCGGATTTTAATCTGGTAAACGAACAACTTGTCGAAGATGCACATCGTTTGGGCATACAAGTAATTCCATGGACCGTTAATGAAAAAAAAGATATGACGCTGTTGATGCGCATCGGCGTTGATGGGATCATAACCGACTATCCGGACAGGCTGGCGGACCTGGTAAAAAATAATCGCGATCAGACATGAACTCATTTTCTGCAAAACAGCGTCCCGACCTTGTACGAAAACTAAAGGAAGAAACTTTCGACGTAGTGGTAATTGGCGGAGGCATTACCGGTGCGGGGATTGCGCTTGATGCCAGTGTGAGAGGTTTAAAAGTTGCGGTGGTTGAAATGCAGGATTTTGCAGCAGGAACATCGGGCCGGTCCACCCGGTTAATCCATGGCGGGTTGCGTTATTTAAAGCAGGGAGATTTTAAGCTGGTTTCGGAAGTGGCAAAAGAAAGAACGATCATTCACCGCATTGCCCCACACCTGGTAAAACCGGAACCATTGCTCTTACCTATCACAAAAAACGGCTCATTCGGAAAATTCACTGCCAGGCTTGGCATGTGGGCTTACGAACTGCTGGCTGGAATTAAAAAAGAAGAACGACACCGATCATTAAATTTAGCCGAAACCCGTAAGCTTGAGCCATTACTGAAAAAAGAAGATCTTCTGGGAAGTATACTATACTATGAATACAGAACCGATGATGCCCGTCTCACTCTCGACATAATAAAAGAAGCAGTACACAGGGGCGTGCTGGCCGTAAGCTATATGAAAGTAACCGGATTCATTTACGATGATGGAAAAGTAAAAGGAGTGACCGTCGAAGATCAGTTAAATGAAAATCGATTTAATGTGAAATCAGATTACGTGATCAATGCATCAGGCCCATGGGTTGACGATCTCGATAAACTGGACAAACCAACACAAGGCAACAAGCTACAGCACACCAAGGGAGTGCACCTGGTTTTTAATTATGAGAAGTTGCCGCTAAAACAATCCGTTTATTTTGACACGTTCGACAAACGAATGATCTTCGCCATTCCTCACCGCGGCAAAACCTATGTTGGAACAACCGACACATTCTTTAACGGCAACCAACAAAACCCTGAGGCGACAAAAGAAGACAAAGAGTATCTCTTAAAGTGCGTCAATGATTATTTGGGTCATGTGGCGCTGCGGCAGGAAGATATTGAATCGTGCTGGGCCGGTGTGCGCCCGCTGATAAAGAAAGCAGGAAAAAAACCTTCAGAGATTTCACGCAGGGATGAAACTTTTGTGTGGGATTCTGGTTTGATCAGTATTGCAGGAGGCAAGCTGACAGGATACCGCAAAATGGCACAGCGTGTTGTGGACATGGTGGCTGATAAAATAAATTCTTCAGGGTTAAAAACAATACCTGGCTGCAGTACAGATCGGATCTACTTATCACAACATCGCACAGAAGGGAAGGAGCCGGCCGAATCAGCACAACAGATAAATACCATATCCAGGCTGCCGCAACTGCTCCATGCTGAATTGGATTATGCCATTGAACATGAAATGTGCCTGACGCCTTCCGACTTTTTTATCCGGAGAACAGGGATGATGTATTTTGATATTGATGGTGTGATTAAATATCAATCAGCGGTGTTTTGGTATATGAAGAATTTGCTGAATTGGAATGAGTCACAATCTGAAGCGCGTGAAAAAGAATTTCAACAGGCTCTCTCCAGTTCATCCAAAATTGCGTGATCACTTTTCAATGCAAACCTGTCTGCAGCTGCCGGACGTCAAAAGCACTTCCTTCCCCCCATCAAGCAGGCCCAGAAAAGCAACCGGCATGTTATTGCCGATTGTCACATGCCGGTTTACATCCCCCTGAGAGCAGACACTAAGGAGCAGGTACAATGCCATTACTTTCATAACCTCTTGTTTGCATTTCAAATCTAAGAGGCAATACAGCGATTGTATACTGTATTAATGTAAGTGGTTGGCAATTTGTGTCAAATGGATCAATGGAACGCTAATCGTGCGATAAATAACCGCTAGACGCCCTGCTTTCTGATCTTAAAAAACCGGTATCGTTTGCAAAGAAGGAAAATTAAAATTGCAGGCAGAACAAGTCCCCACGACCAGGCGAGAAATAACAGGATCTTTTTAAGGATGGTCATTCCTCCAATAAGCGCCTCTATTAAAAGAGTGCTGTATGGAGTTTCATAGGGCTGAACTGGTGCGCCTGAAAATACCAGTACATTGCTTGTCTGGGGCTGCTGATACAGTTCGACATTTATAACACTGTAATTAACCTGCTCATAAAGCTTGTAGGATTCATTTTCAAGTTGTTTGGCAGCGAGAGCTTTCTCCAGCACGCCTTCGTTGGCGTTTACAATTTCGGAGAGCTTATCGCTTTTTTTCACAGATCTTTCAACATCCCTTGAAAATTTCTGGTAGCTCTTCTTTTGTTCAGAATTAGCATAAAGGTCCGCCTTTACATCTTCAGCACTCTTTGAACGGTAGTCCAGAAAAAGGCCCAGGTCGGTGATCTTCCTTATGATCGAATCAAAATGCGAAGCCGGTACCCTGATGATCAAACTATTTTTTGTAACAAACACTCTCGTGTCCAATAAGGAATCTTTTTTAATCCTCACACTGTTGCGGGAAGTGATCTCCGTTTTAATTTCGCTTTTTGCAGTATAACCACCTGCCTTGCCCACAATTGCATCGATGAAATTGCTGGCTGAAACAACATTTTCCACTTCCAGTTTCATGTCTGCCGTCCTGATAAAATTGTGGGTCATACCGTTAATACTGTCTGCATAGAGTCCGGCGTACTCTTTCGAAATTTCCTTATCAATGGCAGAAGACTTTTCACGATAGTCGTCCATTGACTGTGCGCATCCGCTAAAAAATATTGAGATAATAAAAGCGCCAACGATAGCCTTGTTCAGCGCATAAAAAGTGCCAGCCCCTGTGCTACGATCATTAGCACGGGAGCAATGTTTTAAATTGCTCATAAGTAGATTGATTTATTAATTAATACCCCCCGCCCCGAAAAGGTAACCCAGGCAGTCAAAAAAACATTTCCGGTTTGGGAAATTCCCTGCAAAACAAAAACAATTATACCCTCGCTTTCTGCGAATTACCGCAGCCACCACAAACACTCGATCAATAATTTCTTATCTTTATCAATCCCACACATTAATGAAGACCTATTTTTTACTTCTCGCAGCAATTCTGCTTTGTTCTCCGATTAACTCTCAATCTACCTGGAGTCTGGGTTTGAGCAGCGTGGTTGAAAAAGATGGTCGTGGACTTGGAGGTGCCAGTATAGAACTTTTGCAAGGAAGCGCCGTCGTTAAAAAGGTGGTTAGTGCCGGCAACGGCTACTTCAGTGTGGATGTTCCCGGCAACGGCGAATACCTGCTCAAAGTCTCTTACCAGGACTGCAATTCAAAAACATTTTTAATTAAAACAACGGGGGTTCCTCCTGAAGTAATTGAGCGCGATAATAATCGTCCCACCATGAAAATTGACGGGGTTACGATGAAGAAACCTCTTTACAGCATTAATTACTCTGCCTTGAAAATGCCGATGGCGAAGATCCTCTATGTAGATGAAGATAAAAAATTCGGACATGATGAGAACCATACCGAAAAAATGCTGGACGCCCTGGATGCGATAAGAGAAGCTGAAAACGCGTTACTTGAAAAACATGCCAATGCAATAAAAGACGGAGATCTTGCACTTAAAAAGAAAGACTGCCCTCTTGCGAAAAAAAATTATGAGGCTGCCATCAAATTAATTCCGGAAGCACCGTACGACGAAGAACCAAAGCTGAAATTGTCGCAGGCCGACAAATGTTTGGAGGAAAAAGATGCTGCGGCAGCGGCTACAATTTCACAGCAACAGGAGGCAGCTAAAAAAGCGGAAGCCGAAAAGCTGGCAAAGGAAAAGGCTGTCGCCGAAAAAATGCAGTCTGATAAACTTGCTTCGGAAAAGGCGGCAAAAGATAAAGAAGATGCCGACAAGACATTTAAACAGAAAGCAGAAGCAGAAAAACTGGCAAAAGAAAAGTCAGATGCAGAGAAAGCAGACAGGGAAAAGGCAACAAAGGAAAAAGCACAGGCCGACAAATTAGCCGCTGCTGAAGCTGCACGTGTGAAAGAAGAATCGGAGAAAGCTGCACGACAAAAAGCGGACACAGAAAAAACTGAAAAACAAAAGCAGGAAGCCGATCGCATAAGTCAGGAAAAAGCTGCAAAAACAGAATCAGATAATGTAGCAAAACAAAAATCAGAACAGGAAGCTAAAGACAGATCCAAAAAACAACAGGAAGAAAAATTAGCGCGGGAGCAACAGGAAAAAGAAAAAGCGGAATCGGAGAAAGCTGCAAAAGAAAAACTGGCGAAGGATAAGGCGGCCAAAGCAGACACCAAAAGCACAACTCTTAATGCAGGCACCACTGCAAGTGAGCCTAAAAAACAAAAAGCAGCGCAACCAAAAAAAGAAAAGACTGAAACCGGGGGAGAGATCCTTGTTAACGAAGAGATAGTGCAAAGAGACCAGGCTAAAGCCGCACAAAAGGAATCTGCTATAAAAAGCGGTCAGGCCACTGGTGGTTCTAACGACAAAGGGGAAAGAAAGTCCAGGGAAGGAAAAGCACAAAGTATTCCCAAGGTGCTTGGCTCCCATGATAATTACAGGGAAGCGGTAAAAACCGGGGACGGCTATTTTACAATGAAGCGCTGGGAGGAGGCCCGAAGATCATACCAGGAAGCTTTATTATACAAAAAAGAGGATCCCTACGCCACGAGAAAGATCTCAGAGATCGAAAAGATGCTCAAATAAACAATAACTATGAATTCAGAAAAACCACTGCCCGTTTTAAGCTCAGAGGAGGTTCGCGTATTAGGAGCTCTTATGGAAAAAAGCAAAACAACGCCTGAATATTATCCATTAACTCTCAACGCCCTGACAGCCGCATGCAATCAGAAGACCTCACGCAGCCCTGTAGTTGAATATGATGAAGAAACGGTTGTATTAGCGCTTAATTCACTTAAAGGCCAAAGTCTTGTGGCCACAGCAGTTGGAGGTGGAAGCCGTGCTGCCAAATACAAACATAATTTCGGTACAGTTTATCCCATCGCGGATTCGCAGCTCGCACTGATGTGCCTGTTGTTTTTGCGTGGCGCGCAAACACCCGGTGAGCTCAACACTAATTCAGGACGGCTGTATGAATTCTCTTCTCTTGAATCTGTGCAGGAGGCGCTTCGTGAATTAGCAACCAAATCACCACCGTTTGTAAAAGAACTACCTCGTCGCCCGGGACAAAAAGAAGCGAGATTCACACATCTGTTCTCAGGGGAGCCCACCGTATCGGAAGAAACGGCAGCACCTGAGGCAGCGCGCAAAAATATTTCCAGCCTTGAATCGCGACTGGAAATTGTTGAAAAGGAGCTCGCGGAGGTGAAAGAAACTCTTGCTAAACTTCTGAAAGACCTTTCCTGATTTTCAAGATACGCATCCGTAAAATCCCCGATCCAACAATTTGCAGAGTCCAGTTCTGCAATACACACTGCTGCCTGATGGATTGCTCATTTTTTACCGGCAGCCGATTTGATAACAAATGGTTGATGGAGATAGAGAATTACTTTGAAAAGGATATAATACCAGCAAACGAAACCGAAAGGCTGACTTCCCTGCGCTATTTTGACATATTAAGCGAATTGCCGGACGAATATTTTAATACGCTTGCGAGAACCATTGCAATGACATTTTCGGCGCCGATCGGATTAGTAACCATGGTTGCCGATGAAGATGTTTATTTCCGCGGTAACATGGGAATGGAGGGCATTTCGAAGGTGCCAAGAGGCAAAAGTTTATGCTCACTGGCGATACTTGATACAGAACCAACTGTTTTTGAAAACGCTCTTGCAGAACCTTGCCTGATCAGAAACCCACTTGTTCACGGTGAATTCGGCTTGCGCTTTTATGCTGGTGCTCCCATTGTGACTAAAGAGGGATATTGTCTGGGTTCAGTTTGCATTGTAGACAAAAATCCCCGTCAGTTCCCGGAAGAAGACCGTAGGTTATTATCACAATTTGCAGAAGTTGCCATGAACCAATTATACCTGAACTACCAGCACAGGGTACATACAACGGAATCAGATTCGTTGCTGAACGAACATAACGTGTAAAAATTTTCCCAATCTTCGTTGCTTCCTGTCAGCTTGTGTTTTAACGCTATTCGCCCTAATATCTTTATAACTGATTACCAGATTATTGTGTATCATTTTCAGCAACGTGGTTTTTTAGCGTTGGCACCAGTATTTCCAATTATTAAGCAGTTAAACCACGGTTCAGCCTGTGAACAAGATTGTAATCTGAATGCTTTATGATAGAGGTTAGGGTACACGGATATGCTTCGCAGGAGAGCGAAGGCTTTTAGCAGAGCATTATGGCGTCAGGAAACAAACAATTTGTCATTTCAAAAGGACTGGACAATTATTTTACCGGAGTTTACAATGGGTTCGCATTCACGGGTCGATTTTTCCGCGAGGCATTTAAACCACCTTTTCATTTTAAGGAGATCATTCACCAGAGCTATGAGCTGGGCCTCAAATCTTTGCCTCTCATCACGCTTACAGGATTCATCACCGGCATGGTTTTCACCAAACAATCGCGGCCTTCACTTGAAGTGTTTGGCGCCACCTCATGGTTGCCTTCTCTCATCTCAATTGCCGTTGTTCGCGCGCTGGGCTCACTCGTTACCGCGCTGATATGCGCAGGAAAGATCGGGTCCAGTATTGGCGCCGAACTGGGCTCCATGCGGGTAACAGAGCAAATAGATGCCATGGAGGTCTCCGCCATCAATCCTTATAAATACCTGGTGGTATCACGCGTGCTTGCTACAACTTTAACTGTTCCTGTGCTCGCTTTATACTGCAGCTTTGTGGGACTGATGGGTTCTTTCGTAAATGTGAATTCCCACGAATCCATCAGCTTTATCTCGTTCTTCAAAAATGGTTTTGATACCATCACATTCCTCGATGTCTTTACATCGGTATTTAAATCAATCGCCTTTGGATTCACAATTGGAATGATTGGCTGCTATAAAGGATTTAATGCCTCCAAAGGAACGGTGGGTGTGGGCAAAGCAGCTAATGAAGCGGTTGTGCTTTCGATGTTCTTAGTTTTTATTGCGGAAGTGGTGATAGTGCAGGTAAGTAACTGGATAAGATATTTTTAATGGACCATCCTGTTGGAAAATATACGATCAACACTGAGGAGAAAGTGATCTCCATCCGCGGACTATATAAATCCTTTGGTGATTCCGCTGTTTTAAAAGGCGTTGACCTTGACGTTTACCGTGGTGAAAACTTAGTGGTGCTGGGCAAGTCAGGCACCGGGAAGTCTGTTCTCATCAAGATCATAATTGGTCTTTTACATGCCGATAGCGGTATGGTAAATGTTCTGGGACATGACGTTAACCGTTTGCGTGGGAAAGACCTGGATGCACTGAGGCTGAAGATCGGCTTCTCGTTCCAGAACAGCGCGCTATACGATAGTATGAATGTGAAGAACAACCTTGAGTTTCCGCTTGTGATGAACCATAAGCACCTGAGCAAAAAGGAGATCAATGCGCGGGTGGAAGAGGTACTGGATGCTGTGGGTTTATCAACACACCTCTATGCTATGCCTGCGGATCTTTCGGGAGGCCAGAAAAAACGGATCGGAATTGCGCGCACCCTTATCCTTGAGCCGGAGATCATGCTTTACGACGAGCCGACATCGGGTCTTGACCCCATTACCTGCATCGAAATAAACGACCTCATCAATGAAGTGCAGCAGAAGTACAAAACCAGCTCTATTATTATTACCCACGATCTAACTTGCGCCAAAGCTACCGGCAATCGTGTGGCGATGCTGCTCGACGGCACATTTATTAAAGTAGGCACTTTTGATGAAGTGTTTGCACTGGATGACGCACGGGTACAAAGTTTTTATAATTACAATTTTATCAAATAACATGAACGAAAAATCAAATAAACGCACTGTTATCGTCGGAGTATTTGTGCTTGTAGGTTTACTTTTCCTTATCGCAGGCATTCTCACCATTGGAAATCTCCGTAACACCTTTTCGCAGAAACTACATGTGATAGCCATCTTTGACGATGTAAATGGGTTACAAAAAGGAAACAACGTATGGTTCTCAGGCGTGAAGATCGGCACCATAAAAACCGTACGGTTTTTTGAGAAATCGCACGTTCGGGTTGTGATCAATATAGATGAGGCCGCCAGGGAATACATCCGGTCCGATGCGCAGGTAAAGATCAGCACCGATGGTTTAATTGGAAACAAGATCCTGGTGATTGAAGGAGGTACATTTAAAGCCGACCCCATCCAGGAAGGAGACACCCTGCATGTGGCCAAAACACTATCATCCGAAGAAATGATGAGCACCCTGCAGGAGAACAACAGGAACCTCGTCGACATTACCCGTGATGTGAAGAATCTTAGTGCGAAGATCCGCGCAGGAGAAGGCAACCTCGGCAAAATGGTGAACGATGAAGAGTTGTACAACAACCTTTCGAACGCAGCACTATCCCTGAAGAACGCTTCCGCCAGGGCAGGACAGATGGTAAACTCCCTCAATGAATTTACGTCGCGACTTAATAAAAAAGGTACGCTTGCATACGAGCTTACCAATGACACCGCTGTATTCTCGAGCCTCAAAACATCAGTCACCAATCTTGGCCATATAACGGATTCAGCGCAAGTATTGGTTAGTACTCTCAAGGCGGCAAGCACAAACAGTAAAACACCTGTGGGAGTAATGCTCCACGACGAAGAAGCAGGCGCACATCTGAAGGCAACTTTAAAGAACCTGGAAGGTGGAAGCAAAAAGCTGGACGAGGATCTTGAAGGATTGCAACACAGCTGGCCGATGAAAAAGTATTTCAAGAAAAAAAATAAAGAGTAACGCAGTCATCACCTCCTACTTAATCTCCACTGAATATTGTGAATTTTAATTCGCAAATGAGATAACGTAAATATCGCTTCTGCGCCCCATATTCCCCATAACCGCAAAGAGTGCATTGGTATTGACTTTGAGCAGAATATAAAAAACCAGACATGTTGAACAAACTATTTATCCTTTCCGCCGATGACGATACAGACGATCAGGATATGATGGAGCAGGCTCTCAAAAAAACCAGGTTCGATCACCTTCTCACAAGGGTGCCGGATGGATACCAGCTTCTGAACATGCTCAACGAGATCAATAAGATAGGACACCGCTACCCCGATGTAATTTTCCTGGATCTTAATATGCCCGTAAAAAGCGGGCGTGAAACCCTGAAGATCCTGAAATCAGAACACTCAGCATTCAGGAATATTCCCCTTATCATTCTTACCACAAGCCGTGCCCAGCAGGACGAACAATTCTGCAGCCAGTATGGCGTTAATTCTTACGTAGTAAAACCAGCAAGTTTTAAGGAACTGATCCGAACGCTGGAAAATGTGATCCTGGATCACGTGCTGACAGATCAGCAATTACGAAGCGCCTAGTGTGCCGACATCAGGAGCTAGCCCCCACCTCCTGCACAACGCAGCGCCAGTTTTCCATTGTGTATATTTATCACCAAGTACTGTCTGTAATGCTGGCACCAGAATTTAACGGCTTTTAACAGTCGCAAGTGCTTTTGGCGTCCGCTACATGAAACAACTATTATTAAACAGAGATACGATCAGGTTACTGAGAATTCCATTCTCATTATACCTGATGCCTGTATTTTTACTCAGCCTGAGTCAGGCGGAACATATTAATGCCATGTCTGCTTTCTGGTCATTCGTAATTATCCATCTGCTCGTATATCCGGCCAGTAACGGATATAACAGCTATATTGACCGCGACGAGCATAGTATAGGGGGTCTGGAGAAACCACCCCTTCCTACCAGTCAATTATATTACACTACGGTTGCGCTTGATATCCTGTCTGTGATCATTTCCCTGTTACTGGTCAACGTACTTTTCGCGTTGTGCATCATTCTTTATGTGTGTGCCTCAAGGGCTTATAGTTCACGTTTTATCCGACTGAAGAAATATCCGCTTGCTGGATTTTTTACAGTAATATTTTTCCAGGGGGCTTTCACCTATTATATGTCTTACGTCGGGATCACATCAGGCCCATTGCATCCCGACAACGCTAATATTTTTATCCTGCTGGCAACAACGTTACAGATAGCCGGTGCGTATCCGCTCACGCAGATCTACCAGCATGAGCAGGACAGAATCGCCGGGGACATTACCCTTAGTATAAAACTCGGTGTAAGGGGAACTTTTATGTTTACCATCATTATGTTCATAGCTTGCAACATTTTTTATTACTTATATTTCCAGCAACGTAACGAACCTCACTTATTCGTTTTCCTGCAGGCATTTTTTCTCCCGGTGATCATTTATTTCGTCAACTGGTTTTATAAAACATACAGGGATCCGCAGCAGGCCTGCTTTAAAAATGCAATGAACATGAACCTCATTGCTTCCGCTTGTTCAGCATCCTGCTTTATCTTTTTTATCCTGCTAAAACTGTGAGTTACCTTCTTTGCATAGAAACCGCCAATCCACCATATGTGCATCGTCAGGAAGCACTGGCAGACTACTATTGTTCTTCGTTATCAGCAGAATTCAAATCTCATAAACGAAAGATACAGGCAGTATCCAGGAGCAGCGGCATATCAGAACGATATTCAGTGGTAAATGATTTTGCCGGAGGTTCCACAACATACAGTGTGTTTCCGGAAGCAGGCAGCGGCGCTGCACTCCCCACTCTCAACACAAGAATGGAAGTTTTTAAGAGAGAGGCGCTTAATCTTTCTGTAGCAGCCGTTAAAAAGATCTCGGGATTTGACACCATTAAAGATTCACTTACGCACATTATAACTGTAACGTGCACAGGCCTGTTTGCGCCAGGGCTCGACATTGAACTTGTAACTTCACTTGGTTTAAAAAGGACGATCCACCGCAGCAGTATTAATTTCATGGGATGCAACGCGGCAGTTCTGGCATGCCGCCAGGCTCACCAGATATGTACGGGCGATAAGAAGGCTGTAGTGCTGATAGTTTGTACCGAGCTATGCACCCTTCACTTTCAAAATGATCACACAGATGATTATATCCTTTCCAACTTACTTTTTGGTGATGGATCGGCGGCAGCAATTATCAGTGGCAGAAAAGAGCCGCCACATCAAAAATACCAGCCTGTAAAGATCAACTCTTTTCATTCGCTGATCGTTGAAGAGGGAATGCAGGATATGGCATGGCAGATATCTGAACGAGGATTTATCATGAACCTCAGTTCGTATGTTTCAGCGCTGCTAAATAAGAGGATGGGCCAGTTACTATGCAGCCAGGGCATTAAGGTGAGTAATATCCGGCACTGGGCAATTCACCCTGGCGGAAAAAAGATCCTTGATGAGTTCTGTTCTACTTTAATGATTAAAAAAGAGCAACTAAAATATTCCTATAATACTCTTCGTGACTTTGGAAATATGTCATCAGCCACCATTTTGTTCGTGTTAAAAGAGCTGATGCAGTCACAGGAGATAAAGCCACGTGAAAAGATCTATGCCGCTGCATTTGGCCCCGGACTAACCATTGAATCTGTTATTCTGCAGCATGTTTAAAGAACGGAGCCATACCAAAGAGCTGCTTGACACATGTACAATGTCGGTAGAGGACCTCAGCCAGAACCTGCGGGAGCTTCATACCATCAACAAATGGCTTGGCGGGTACTCGATTACATTTAAGGCCATGAACAAGGTAGTAAAGCCACATACACCAGCAATAATCATGGACCTCGGCTGCGGAGGCGGTGATACGCTTAACGAACTGCATTCGTGGAGCCTTAAAAAGAACCGGAGTGTTCAGCTGAATGGAATTGATATTCTGCCAGGTTGCATCAGTTATTCGCAAACAAACACCAGGGGCAAAACAGGGATAAGATTTATCTGTGATGACTACAGGAACAGCACCGCTCATATCCCGAAGATCGATGTGATGCATGCCAGTCTTTTCTGTCATCACCTAAATGATGACGAAATCGTTGAGCTGATCCGCTTTACCCTTTCAAATAAAATTACTCTTGTTATTAATGACCTTGAAAGGCATCCGCTAGCGTATTACAGCATTAAAGCGCTGACGGCACTTTTTTCAAGATCCCATCTTGTAAAAAATGACGCCCCGCTTTCCGTTTTAAGAGGTTTTAAAAAAAGCGAGTGGAGAAGACTGCTGGAGTTGTCGGGTGCAAAAAAATATACAGTTACTAATCGTTGGGCCTTCAGGCATGAAGTGATAGTTTATGAGTAATACAATAGTTCCATATCATTGCGCCATTGTAGGAGGAGGTTTATCAGGACTCTGTCTTTCCATCCTGCTGGCCAAACAAGGCCACCGGGTGGTGGTTTTCGAAAAAAACAAATATCCCTTCCATAAGGTTTGCGGAGAATATGTTTCAAACGAAAGTTTTGGATTCCTCGTTCGGCTGGGATTAAAGCTTGATGAATGGGACCTTCCGCAGATAAATAACATTGGTATTTCTTCCGAAAAAGGATTTATGTTCAATGCCCGTCTTGGGCTGGGCGGATTCGGCATCAGTCGTTATAAGCTCGATAACGAATTATTGCTGCTTGCAAAAGAACACGGGGTAAATGTTCTGGACCAGACCAAGGTCATTAATGTTGATGGTAATACCGTGTTCACCAACAAAGGGAATTTCCAGGCGAAAATATGCGTAGGCGCTTTCGGCAAGACCAATCCTGTTTTTGCACAGGAGGAAACGACTGCGCCATCAGCAAATTATATAGGGGTTAAGTATCATATACGGACCGACCTGCCCGCTAACCGCATCGAACTGCATAACTTTCGCAGGGGCTATTGTGGCATAAGTAAAATAGAGGAGGATAAATACTGTCTTTGTTACCTCAGCCACTCTGTGAACCTTCGACAAAATCAAAACAATATTGAAGTAATGGAAAAAAAAGTCCTCCAAAAAAACCCTTTTCTCCGAAAGATCTTCAGTGAATCTGAATTTGTAGACAGAACACCTGTCACCACGAGCAACATTCGCTTTGAGGCACGCAGGTCGGGCGATGATAAAATGCTTTATATTGGAGATGCAGCCGGATGCATAAGTCCCCTTACAGGCAATGGCATGAGCATGTCGGGATATACTTCCGTGGTGTTAAGCACACTCATCGACCAGTTCCTGAATGAGCAGATCTCACGGGAGCAGCTCCATGAGCTTTACCGGAGTTCCTGGAACGGCACTTTTCTTAAACGCATCAGGAACGGGCAACGGTTACAGAATCTTTTCGGCCGCCGTCATCTCAGCGATCTCGCATTACGGGTCCTTAATCCCTTCGATAAAATAAAATCGCGTATCATTGAATCAACGCACGGAATCCCTTTCTGATCTCTCCTGGTTGAGGTTGAGAATATGAAGTAACTTCGGCGTACACAGATTATGATCCACATCACAAAAAATAAAATTATTCCAGGTCTGCACGGAAAGCCTATTGGCCTGGATCTGTTTTATAAAAAGGATAACGAAGCACAACCCCTTGTGATCTTTTGCCACGGATTTAAAGGTTTCAAAGATTGGGGGCATTTTAATACGGTGGCAGAAGAGTTTGCGAATAACGGCCTTGCCTTCCTGAAATTTAATTTCTCCCACAATGGCACCACGCCCGATGACCCGCTGAACTTTGGTGACCTCGAAGCATTCGGTCATAATAATTATATTATAGAATTAAATGATCTGCAGCAAGTGATCAACTGGTCGCTTGAAAGCGAGGAGTTAAAACCAGTTATCGACAGGAATAAGATCTTCCTGCTGGGGCATAGCCGCGGCGGTGGAATCGTGATCCTTAAAGCTGCTGAAGATAAACGTATACGCAAACTGGTAACGTGGGCCTCGGTAGACAACTTTGTAAATCGAAATAAAAAGCGGACGATCGAGACCTGGAAAAAAGATAAGGTAATTTATGCCCATAACGCGCGTACAGGACAGGACATGCCCATGTATCTTCAGTTTTATGAGATCATGATGTCTAACCGGCCAAGACTTAATATTTTAAAAGCTGCCCGTTCGCTTAAGATCCCTTATCTGATTGTGCATGGTACAAAGGATGAAGCTGCGCCCTACCATGAAGCTGAGATGCTGCATCAAAGTGCGAAACGTTCCGAGCTGCTGACAATAGAGGATGGAGATCATACATTCGGCGCAAGACATCCCTTCAAGGGAGAAGCACTGCCAAAGGATGCGTTGTTTGTGGTGCGAAGTACTATTGAATTTCTGAAAAAAGAAAAATAAAAAAAACGCAGTGGGTGTACTGCGTCTTCCGGGATTTTGAGTGTAAATACCGTCCTGAAAGACTTAAAGTATCTTTCGGTTATAAAGGAGGTTATAATTAACCACTTATTTACCTCAACTTTGTGCTTTGCCGGCCTGAATTTGTGGATTGCTGGCCTTAATTTTTTGTTTGCAACTTTTTTATGACATTTTAAGGTCTTTTTTTTGGGGAATTGGCTTTTCATTTCTAATTTAGTGGCTCGTTCTTTTTTTTGGGTGTAAGTCCTCGTGGTGTTCACTACGGGGACTTTCTTTTTTTGGTAGTGTAAAGACGGCATTAAAGTTGCAAAATTGGAAAGATGAAATGGAAGGTGAAACC
Source organism: uncultured bacterium (assembly GCA_966211905.1). Classification (GTDB taxonomy): domain Bacteria; phylum Bacteroidota; class Bacteroidia; order B-17B0; family Aurantibacillaceae; genus Aurantibacillus. Next base: position 11,188 of record CBIHOL010000012.1, on the reverse strand, counting down.
ACCAGCAGAATTTTTTAAAACGGCGAAATCAAATTTTCGTCTGCGCCGATATACACCCGCTCCTGCAACAATGCAGCTACTGCACGACCTTTATCCGGGCGTTAACTGGAGTCGCGTTGATTTTTATGAAGGACTGCCATGGTTTACACCGTCAGTTGCTCCTTACGTAACTGCGCAAGCCCTTCCACAATTTTATTCATTGGGGCGTTTCAGGATCTATCTTACAAAATTTGACGAAACACGTGCACAGTGCATTGCAGATATTGTGCATGAAGCGTTCCATATCATGCAGGCCATGCATTTTTTGAATGGTTATGGTATTGGCTTTTTCCGGGGTTGGATGCTCTATTACATCGCTTACTTTGGCAAATACGGTTACAGGAACAATCCATTCGAAATCCCCGCGTACAACCAGGAATACCGTTTCCTTAAATTCTGTGAAGACCACAATATCGCCGGAATATCGCCAGCAATTCCCCCTCAGGCATTCAGCGCAATCAAAAGTGAAACGTCACTGGTGTTTCCCCGGTATCATTTCCGTTATAACGATAATCTGTTGCTGCTTGCAGGAAGCTTTATCTTCTGCGGTATCGTAACGATTATTAAACCCTTTATTGATCTTATACTTTTTTTCCTGCTACTGTTTGTTCCCGCCGAGAAAGTGAGGAAAGCAGGGCAAAAGGCCGCAGCGGTTATAAGGAAATAATTAAACTGTCAGCTCTTCAGGGTTAATAGCCATGTGGGAACGCGAGAATTCACATTTCCCGTTCCTGATAAATAATATCTGCGGCGATTCATGCTCAACGTGGTACCTGGCGGCGACTGCATTTGAAACATTACGGTCTTTTATCACATCAATAAAATAAGGCACGAGTTCGTTGTCCTCACGCCATTTTCTCTCCAGCCGTCCCAGTGCCGCAGCGCTGATACTGCATCTTGTGCTGTGTTTATAGACCAACACCGGTTTGCTGAAGGAAAGCTCATTTGCCTCTTCTACCTGTTCCAGTGTTGTGAGTTCAACCCATTTCATAGCCATCGTTTTTTAATACCCTGCAAAACACGGACCCGCATTTTAAACGAATATGTGTATATTCATTGAAATTTCCAACGTCAGCTTCTTAACCCGGTTCCACGCAGGCAAATTATGGCATTAAAAATTACGCTGTTATTTTTATCGCTTGTTGCATTGGTGCTTCTCGGCAGATGGATCCTCCGTCGCCAGGTTACCAGTTATAACGCACTTACATGGAGCATAGTTGAATTCCTGTGGTACATGATCTCATTTATTGCAGTTTGCATCGGTTTGGTGGAGATCGACCGTATTGAAAGACTTAATCAATTTGCACAGAAGGAAAAGCAGCTAATGGACCAGTACCAGAATGTGAAAGGTCTCATTTACGCCCAAACACGCTTATTGTCGAAAGATAAGAGCGATGATAAACAAAAGCAGGAAGGCGAAGCGTGGTTTGTAAAAATGCATTCATTGCTAGAAGACGGACTGTACGCGCACAGATGGGAAACATTTTTAAAGTATACCAGGTCGTACGTCTTTAAAGAACCAGGATTTTATGCAGACCCCAGGGTTAATCAGCAGGAATTTAACTGGCCCTCCAACCCGGCGTTAAATACGGAGAAATTGTACCTGCGAGATGAGATCAGCTGGATGGTCGACAATATAAAGGATCTCCAGAAACAAAAAGATAAAGTTCTTAGCTCAAGGCCAAGTGAAAACACGAACTATATTGTAAGGTATGTGTTGATTTGTTTATACCTGATCGGACTTTCGCTGAAGATCCTCAAGATATACGCGGACTACAGAAGGATCCGCGTGAACAGGTAAAATGTTGGATTTATTTTCCGAAGAGAAGCTGATTGTATTCTTTGAGTCTTTTTTCTTTTCTCTCAAGATCAATTTTACATTCCTCAATACATTTGTGGCAGGTCTCAATCCGTTCGATCGTTTCCTTTACTCGTTCCATTAAGTGCCCGTAATTCTGCTTCTGGCCTGACTTTAAAAATTCCTTTGCCTTACTGCGAGTCTGAAAAATATCTTCCTCAAGAGTTTCAACAATACCTTCAAGTAGAATGATGTATTCTTTAATGTTACTTACTTCACCTTCCGACACTTTTTTGAGTCGTTCAAGGTCCACTGGGGTCGCTTCGGTCACCATGGCTGAGGTTTTGGTTAAATCAAATATACTTAAAACTGATGGCGATTCCAAACTAAATACCCACAATTATGAAGGGCGCATAAATCGCCGGAAACGGACATTAAAATGCTGTGTATTAACAGGTTAAAGAGCGATCAGATGAGTTTTCGCATTAATTAATCAGCAAAAATTGCACACTTCGCCCGGGGGTAGTTTTCCCTTTGGATTGATATTGTTTACATCACAATTTCCAGGCTTTCCGGATTTATGGATCTTTTTATTCGCAACCGGAATTTTTTTATTGGACTTTTTGACAGTGCTTTTTTTTATGTTCATCAGTAGCAGGTCTCTACGTGCTGTTTCAGGTTAAGTTCAAACAGGCCGGAGAAGTGGCGAAGATACTGAAATCTCCAGATATTCTGCAGGCCTCGTGATCGTTTATACAATTAAAAAAGCCAGGACATGCAACCTGGCTTTTTAAAAAGATAAATCGTTGTTCATCTTTGTCAGAGGTCGTACAGTTCTACATTACCTGTAGGTTATGCCGGCCTGAGTTATCTTTCCCGGAACGTGATGCATTGATCGTTTCCCCTAAAAATAAAAAAGACTATTGTCTTTTCAATGAATCAAATGCCGAAAGTAATAACGTGAACCATATCTCAAATTTTATTCCTGTACCGCTTCTACTGAAAAACAAAGACTTAAGTGCAGGTGAGAAATATAAATGTGAAACATTTTGCCCAAACAGGGGAGCAAAATGTGACAACAGGCCGTATGTTTAATTCTCGAAGAAGTTGTAGGTTTGTTCAAAAAATGGAAGTCAAAGACAGCAACGGAAATATTTTGCAGGATGGGGATACTGTGACGCTTATTAAGGACCTGAAAGTAAAAGGTTCGTCGTTAACATTAAAACGGGGTACTGTTGTAAAAAAAATAAAGCTTACTGAAGATCCGGCAGAAGTTGATGGCAGGATAAATGGATCGGGCATCGTGCTCAGGACTGAATTCCTGAAAAAGATGTGAACTTTATTTTCGCAGCGTGGAAGAATGGAAGCTGAACGCCCTCAGGGTATTGTTTCTCAGCTTTGAAGCATTACTCCCTCCGTGCACTATCCTGTTTTTTTCTGTTTGTGTGTCGTAGGAAGAATTGTCGTCGTTCAGAAAAACTTTTTGCAGGTCAAAGTCAATTAAAATATCCGTCGTCCTGTTTTTTTCCAGGCGGATCAAAGGGCGCGGATTAAACAAATTACCAAATGACAAAGGCATCGCATTAAAGTCGCCACCTATTGCAAAATGAAACGGTGACGTACTGTTTTCAATTATTTTTCCTTCTATAAGTAAAAAAATATAACCGGAATTCCATGACCAGTACATGTCTCCTTTACCAATATCAAGCGGTGCCGGTGCCATTGTAGGATCGCTGTGATTTAATGCCCGCGGCACACCCACCACGAGCCTGAGGTCACTGTATTCTCCAGCAGCGATATTGAATTGACATGACTGACTGCTGACTCCACTTAAAAGATCGATAAGATAAACACCGCTGTTACTGCCGGAACTCTTCATTTCCTTTCCAATATTCTGCGCAAGAGCAATGTCAGAGATAAACATTTTTAACTGTGTAAATATGATCTTGCTCTCGGTGTTTAGTTGATAGGATGAGTCTTTGTGCAATGTCGCAGTTCCAAACTTCGCATTGAATTGCAGCTGCACTGTTGAGAAGTCGCCCTGTGAAAAAGAACCACGTGCGAAAAAGATCATAAAAACAAGAAGCATCCGTTTCATTGCCTGAACTGCGGATTATTAATGAACTCCTCATCAGTGAGAGACCCAAGAAAATTTACAAGATCTTCTTTTTCCTGTTCTGTCAGAAACAGGGAGGGATGCACATGAACATGCGAAGACTTGTTAGGATGGTTCTTACCTCCTGTGCTGTAATGCTCCACTACTTCCTTCAGCGTCTTTAAACTTCCGTCGTGCATATACGGAGCGGTAAGAGCAACGTTCCTCAGCCCGGGTACTTTGAATTTACCTTTGTCCTGCTCTAACCCTGTTATACGGTATCTACCCTGATCGGGATAATCGGAATATAAGCCGTTGTTCTGATATGATTCATTTGTAAAATTCGCACCAGAATGACAGGATGCGCAGTGCATCTTATAGTTATCGTCGAAAAAAATAACGTAGCCTCTTTTTTCTGATGCATTTAATGCTGCGGTATCATGCAAAAAATAATATTTATCAAATCGCGAACGGCAACTTACCAGCGAACGTTCAAAACACGCGATCGCCTTGCACAGAGTTGCAGCATCCGGAAGCTGACCGTAGGCTTTCATAAATAAAAATGGATAGTCGCTATGCTGTTGCAGGCGGCTAACAGCCTCTTCAATGGTCAGATCCATTTCCTTGTGATTGGTAATGGGACTCAGCACCTGCAGCTCAAGAGTAGGAGCTCCACCGTCCCAAAGAAACGAACGCGACCACGCGAGATTTACAAGAGGCATCGCATTCCTGTCTCCCAGCTGCTCATTAATACCTTTACTCCTGTCGGTGTTATCCGAAAATGATTTTGACGGATCGTGACAGGACGCGCAGGCAATTGTTTTGTCGGCTGAAAGGATCTTATCAAAGAAAAGGCGTTTGCCCAATAACACTCTGGCTTCTGTCAGCTGGTTGTCAGCCGGAATTTCAGGCGCCGGAAAACCCGATGTCAGGATCAGAGGATAGGGAGTTAAATCCGGTTTTATGTCCGTGTTAAAGGCTGCCAGCAGGCAAAATACCGGAACCAGTGCGCAGATATAAATTCCTTTGAATACCATATATGAACTTTAACCTCCAAATCTGATGCCCGTAACTGGCTTGTACACAGGCGCGAGCTTACGTAACTACATCTTTAAAAAGTGGGGAATTGAGGCTGATCCACAAGCGCAAACAATGCACAATTCAGTGTTGTTAATTATGTGAAATCCTGTAACCAAAGAATTGGCAATGCATTTTATTTTTTGTAAATTAGTATATAGACACACACAAACCCGATGGCTATTGGGTTAACATACAGTAAATAGATGATTTCACGTAAAGCTTTATTGATAAGCGCACCGGGAGCGGCTGCGACTTATTTGAACGCTGTTAACAGCGATCTCGAAACTACAAGGAACTTTTTACTTTCGCCAAGAGGAGGCGCCTGGGCTAACCACGAAATTGTGTTGCTCAACAATCCCCGTATCAGCGACATTGCAGATGCGGTTGGCGAGATGAACGCCGACTATACCATTACCTTTTTCTCGGGAAAGAGTTTTGGCGATGGGTCCGGAAACCGTTTCCTCATCCTTAACGACGAGGATTTTATAAGGGATACAGAGTTATTGAACGATTCCGATAAACAGTTGGTTCTTGTAGACTCCTGTCCGGAATCCTTTACCGAAGAGGTAATTCATTTTGTGGGCAAACCAGATGAGTTTCACCTGGCAAGACGCATGTATGATAAATGGATCGAAAGATGCGAGGCAGGCCAGGTTATTATGCATGCCAATAACAGCAGGACTGTTCCTGAAAAGAATGGCGGTGTATTTACACAGAAACTATTACAGGTTGCAAGCAAAATTCCTGCGGTTGAAAATAAATTCAACCTTAAGAGTATTCTCGCTGCAGGTCATGAAGTACCGGCGATCCTGAAGGATGACGGCGAAGAGTCCAGCCCCGACATCAGCTACAGCAGAGGAAACCTTAAGTTACCTTTTGCCATGGCTCTACCAGCTATCATAAAGAAAAAAGGGCAGGGCGGTTCTCTGAACTCTCCGGGTATCATGCTGGGCCTGTTTTTCCTGGGCCTGTTCCTGTCGCTCGAATAACTTATCGTCGCGACTTGTTCACCAGCCAGATGATAAGCGCCACAACAGCTACTACGACGAAGATCCCAACAAACATTCCTGCCTGGAAGATATCTCCTATTATCTCACAGGAAGTTAGTGATAAACTCATTGCCCCAAGGAGGCCCGCCATTAAACTGTATCTTTTCATAATTGATTTTTAAACTATCTTGTTAATATGAGTTTAGTGCTTTCAACTTTGCTGCCAAGACGGATCTGCAAAATATAAACCCCTGTACGAAGATTACTTGATAACTCAATATTCTCTTTTACGCAACCATTTATCCGTTGCGGGGGCTTGCGATAAACCATATCACCCTGAGAGCTCATTACACGGATCTCCATTTCTTCTACGGGCATATCTTCAAGGCAAAAATCAAATGTAAACAGGCCGGTGGTAGGATTCGGATACACTTTCAAACGCGCAGATTCGTATGAGGTAGCTTTTTTTGCTTTGTCCGTAACCGGTGCAGCAACTTCTGAAACATTTTCCTGAACAGCCTCTGGTGCAACTTCCTCGTTCGCTTTTACGTCCTGTTGTTCCGTTTCATTTGCAGCCATCTTGCGTTCCGACCCGCAGTCATTAACCACCACATCCACCAGCGAGGACCAGGCCATCGACGAACCCTGTATGATCATCAGCTGGTAGCTTCCGGCCTGCGTGGCCAGGTAACTTGAACTATTAGCATCCGGAATATCTTCCCCGTTTCTTTTCCACTGATATAAGTACCCGCTGCAGGTATTTCCGTATAGCCTCACACTGCCACCTGAACAAAACGTTGTAGGTCCGCCAGCAGTTACCCTCGCAGTGAGATTACCATTTACAGTCACTTTGGTCGGTGCCGAATACGCGGTGCAGCCAGGATACGTGATTTTCACCTGGTAGTCACCATCCATATTTGTTTTGTAGCTCGATGTTGTAGCGCCGGTGATATTAACGCCATTTCGTTTCCACTGATAGTTATACCCCGGACCAGTGTTAGAATTTAAGGTAACTTCTCCGCCGCTGCAAAAAGTGGTTGAGCTTCCCGGTTGAATAGATGCCGCACAAACAGACGGAGGTGCAGTTTCGATGAAAGGTGAAAGCCGTGAACCCGGGATCGGAAATTCTGAGACGCTTCCGGTAAGCTCCCATCCAACGGCGAGATGATCACCCTGGGTTCCCTCTTTGTGCAATGCTTCGATGTAATATTTCTGACCCGCCACAAGATCGATGGCAACCGATTTTTGAGAAGGATATTTATTCCATTCGCGCGGAAATGTCCAGCCGGTGGATGATGCGATCTTAACCTTTGCCGTTGCTGAGCTGCTTGAACTCAGCCACAATTCGCTGTTGTCATCACTGGCAATGTAGAAATAATATTTTCCCGAAAGCGGCGCGCAGATATAACCCCTTATTCGCTGCCCGTAGTTATCTCCTACTTCCGACGGCGTTTCGAACTGTGCGATCTGTTCCGTTGTTCCTGGATTTGTATTTACTGGAATATCATTTACCGTTGTACCGGCTATGTTATACCAGACTTCGCGCGTGATAAAACCGGAGGCCGAACAGGATGGCGCGTTGCCCACTGATATTTTTACAGCCGGTGAGATGGCCTGGGAACCGCTATTGTCGTACGCTTTTGCTGTAAGAGTATAATTTCCGTCGGGAATCGAAGTCCAGTCATAAGTATATGGAGAAGTGAGATCCTCACCCAGCTTCACAGCACCATTATAAAATTCTATCTTCTGTACGGAACCGCCACCGGATGCAGATGCAGAGATGGTGATTGTAGAGCCTGAATTAAATACGCTGTTATTGGCGGGTGATGTAATGGTGGAAGTGAGGGGCAATCCCATTGGCGACAAACGGCTGCCAGGGATAGGCTTCTCAAGAACACCCCCGGGGATCTGCCATCCCACCTGCATGTTGTCGCCCTGTGTACCTTCTTTATGCAGGGCTTCGATATAATACTTTTGCCCTGCAACCAGGTTTATTGGAACAGATTGCTGTGAAGCGTACTTGGTGAATTCGCCAGAGGCGGTCCAACCGATCACGTACGCTATTTTCTGACGATTATCGGGATCATCATTGGTGCTCAGCCAAAGCTCGCTGTTATCGTCGCTGGAGATCCAGAAGGTGTAATTTCCGGTGGAAGGAGGACAGATAAAACCTTTTAATCGCTGACCATAGTTATCGCCTGAATTGGATGGCGCTTTAAACTGAGTTATTTCTTGCGTCAGATCAGGTGGCATCGTTACCGGGATGGCCGAAACGTTGCCTCCAGGCACGTTGTACCAGACTTCCCGCGTGATCCCGCCACTTGCAGTGCACCCGGAAACATTTGAAACCGTTACATTCACTGTCTGTGAAACAGCGGTGGTGCTGTTGTTTATTGCTTTAGCTGTGAGCTGGTAGTTTCCAGCCGCTACATTCGACCAGTTATAGGAATACGGGCTTGTAGCATCTTCACCAAGCTTATTCTGTCCAACATAAAATTCAACTTTCTGAATAGGACCCTCGCCTCCCCCTGGAAGCGCGCTGATGGTAATATCAGAACCTTGCCCGAAGGAACTATTGTTCATAGGAGATGTTATGGTTACCCCGAGCTGTGCAACGTACGGCGACAAACGACTTCCTGGTATCGGCCTTTCAAGCTGTCCTCCGGGGATCTGCCAGCCTACCGACAAGTGATCACCTTCTCCCGATTCGCGGTGTATTGCTTCAATATAATATCGTTGTCCGGCTACCAGGTAAACAGCTGCACTTTGCTGAGAAGCGTATTTGGTATACTCCCGCGGCGCGCACCAACCGGTAACTGAAGCGCGTTTGATTTTATTTGCAGGATTATCATTGGTGCTGATCCAAAGTTCGCTGGTGTTATCACTTGCGATCCAGAACGTATAATTTCCTGTAGATGGCGGGCAGATATATCCACGGATCCTGCTGCCATAATTATCATCAAAATTAGAAGGACCTTCAAAACTTGTAAGCTCGCTGCTTCCGGTAGGAGGAGAATTGAATGGGACTTCATCCAGTGTTTTACTTACGATGTTGCTCCAGTATTCCCTCAGGATGCTGCCCGAGGCGCTGCATAACGCAGTTCCTGCAGAACCATACACGGCCTGGTAGGTCACATCGTTTTCGGGAACAATTATATTCTGAGCTTTGTTTCCTCCATGCTCCCAGTGACTGAAAGTGTAAGTTGTATTGCCAAGAGTTTGAGGAGAAATAGCTTCAATACTGCGCTCCATTTTTTCAACAGCAGTAATCGTGTAATTTGTAACATTAGGCTGACCATCAAGAGCTAGCTGCAAACCGGGCGGAGTGGAAGACATTACGATCATTGTCTTTTTTGGGAAGATATCGTGGTAGACTGTGTCAATCGAGTTTTGTGAATCCCTTACATAGAGCAGGATCCTGTAAAAAACATTGGATGAGGTCTCACCTGACACGTCGATACCAAATGTTCCTGTTTTTACTCCCGCGGGAATATTGGGTCCGGGATGATAATGACTGTCGTGATGAAACCTGATCTCCCACGTGAAATTAGCTGCTGCCAGAGTTCCGTCTTCGGCATCGGTACCATTACCGCTGAAGCTGATAATGTCACCGGCCTGGTAAAGCATCCCATGGGAAGGCGCTGAAATTCCCGCTACTGGTTTCGAATTAAATGAGGTCACGGTCAATGACACATTGTTGCTGGTCACATTACCATACGCATTGGTTATGGTTACCTTATATGTGCCCTGGTTGGCAGTTTGCGCGTTCTGAATTGTGAGCGTGGCACTGGTTGCTCCGTTAAGCGCAACGTTGTTTTTATACCATTGATATGATAACGGAGACGCTCCTGCTGCCATCACACTAAAAACGGCGGTCTGCCCCTGCGACACCGACTGGCTTGCTGGCTGCTGATTAATAACCGGCGCGTTTCCGCCGCTGTACACAATCTTGTAAAGGCCGTTCTGGCTAATACTTAGGAAATACAGGTTGCCGTCCTTACCAGTGTTCATCGACACTAAGGCGCCCGGAAGATCGCTGGCAAAATTTTGCATAGAACCTCCGGCAGCGTCAACATAATTTATCCATTTGTTGCAGTAGTCGACGAAAAAATATTTCCCAATGTATTGGGACGGATAGTTGGTGGAGGAAGGATTAAAAAATGCACCGCCTGAAACAGCACAGCCTCCGCCGCTGCCGGCAGAAACGTGCGGGTATGCCACTACTCCGTTTTTATAGTTTGTGTTGGATCCGTTTCCTTCAACATATGGCCATCCGAAGTTTTTACCTGCAATAGTGGCGTCATTTACTTCTTCCCATGATGCTTCTCCCACATCATTAACGAAGATCCGGCCGGTGCTGGGCTGTATATCAAAACTGAAAGGGTGCCTGAAACCGTAAGCCCAGATGCGGCTTGCAGCAGTGGAGCCCGAAAAGGGATTGCCACTTGCAGCAGATCCATCGCTGTTGAGACGCAGGATCTTGCCTTTATGATTATTTAAATCCTGGGCGTTAGAGCTTACATGGTCGTCACCAACAGTGAGATAAAGTTTACCGTCAGGACCAAATTTTAGTCCACCGCCATTATGTATAGAATTTGTGACTGTTTCAAAGTCAATAAGAACCTGCTCGCTATTGCTTACTGCCACATCGCCGTTTGCAGTAAATCTGCTGAGACGATTGTGCACATTGGTTCCCGGAACGGTATAATAAATATAGACATAACCATTGCTGCTGAAATTGGGATCAAAGGCGATACCCTGGAGTCCCCGCTCGTTTGTTTTTTCAACACTCACCTGCAAAAACGGAGTACCAAGAATTGCACCATTCTTAAAAACTTTCACACGGCCTTCCTTCTCGCAAATAAAAATGCGACCATCCGGTGCCGTTGCCATGGCTGTAGGGTAATATACAGTGCCTACTTTTACATGACTGAATCCTGTAGGATATGTTTGTGCATGAAAAGGGTAAGGCAGTAATAAAACTAAAAAAAACAGTACACAAAAGGTGGCAAGACGGCGGAGGTAAAAAAAGTCCATGAGCAAATTATTTAAAAAAACTTAAAAAGCGCGTCAAGTTCAGTGCCAGCGGGGCTCACGTGATAAAATGTGAAATAACAGGGATGAGAGGAAATGGGATCAGGACCAAAACCTGTGGACTTAGATTGCTAAGCGTATAGTTTTGCGAGT
>CBIHOL010000011.1:0-65907 GCA_966211905.1 uncultured bacterium | reverse complement strand
CAGCTTTTGTCGTTTAATGATCACGAACCTGCTAAATACAAACATCATCACCAGGATCACAATCACCAGGGCACTGATAAGCAATAATCGCGTTGCCCTGGCCTTGATAAGTCGACCTTCAGCAGCTTCCAGCTCGAGATCGGTCAAACGCTCTTTCTGTTTAAAGCGGATGCTGTCGGCGATGATCTTTTTATCAAAATCGTATTCAAGCTGCTGTCGCAGGATCTGTTGCACCTGGTTGATCCGTTCGTTTGAATCCTTAAATGCAAGATGCTGACGGATCATCTTTGAAAAAGCGGCATAATCTTTTTCCTTCTCATAAATATCAGCCATTTGCATGGTGGTAAACGCCAGGTTGTCGAACATTTTATGACGGAGACTAAGGTCGTAAGCCAGCTTATAAAACTGCAATGCTTTACCGGTATTATTCAGAGCCGCATATTGCTCGGCGATGTTAATATTAAGCGTGATCTCATCGCTTACAATTACGATCAGCGGTTTCATTGCAACAAACGCAGCCAATGCCTCTGCGTGCTTTTTCCTCGCACTCAGCAGCAGCGCCTCATTTAGATAATAGTGGAATTTAAAGTTGCTGGCTGTTTCTTCCTTGAGGTGGCTTTTTGCCTGGTCGAGAAAATACTGTGCTGAATCAAGATCGCCTGTCGCACGGTGCTCGGTGCTAAGCTGCGTGGTTGCGCTCAGGATCATTTCAGGATCTTTCAGGTATTGGGCGTAAATAGCTGCTTTCCTGAAATACATCTTAGCCTGAGAATGATCCCCGCTGCGCCGCGAGATCATTCCACAGTTAATATATAAAGATGGGGCAATTGAATAATCCTTTAGCTGTTCTGAGATCTTGAGGCTTTGCAAAAAATACTTGAGTGCTGTTGTAAGAAGTTCGTTGTTAAGATATGCAGAGCCAAGATTATTAAGGGCCAACATCATTCCACGCTTGAAACCGATCTGTTCCGACAACTCATAACTTTCCTGCTGATGAAAGATCGATTTTTTAAAATTCCCCTGGTTGGAATAGGTTATCCCAATGCGACGATGAGCCACGCTTAATCTCTTTGTATCACCTATTTCAGTTGCAAGCTTTATGGCCTTTTGTGCATAATAAATGGAAGAGTCGTGGTTGTCATAACTGTAAACAGGCCAGGTCAGAGCATTATAGATGTCAATAAGTGATGTATCGTTCTGTGGCTGTTTGAGCATGTGCAACAGCTCCGTCTTGGGCAGCTTATCCTGGGCACGGACGCACCAGGTTGCTCCAAGTATGATCAGCACACACAATTGCTTATACATGGCGACAAAAGTAAGATAAATTGATTAATCCCTGATCGCTTTAAGCAGCGTGGAACCAGAGGAATCACTCACACGGATAATATAAATACCAGATGCGCCTTCGGGAAGCTCAATTTGCATTTCTGATGAACCTGCGAATTTTTTGTCAACTATCTTCTGTCCGAGCATTGAGTATACACTTACCTCCACATTTCCTTCAATACCTGCGGCAGGCGAAAGCGTAAAAGAGTTACCGAAAGGGTTAGGAGCAATTGTGAATTTACCTGGTAACGCGCTATATTCTTTTAAACCAACATTAGGATCGGTGGAAATAGTAAAGTTGTTGTCACTCACGTCATAAAATATATTATCACGACATTCTATTTTTATCCTGCAGGTGGTGATCTCCCCGGTTATAACGGGCACCTGGATCTCGTGTGATCCATCATTTGGCGTTGTTGCCACCAACACCGTATACGTTTTCCCTTCATCATATGAAAGAAGTATTCGCACAGAATCACACTTAACTGGCAAGCCATCCGTTCCACTCACATCCCATGTTATGGTCTTTTGTGTATTGATCGCCCATCCTATATTATACCAGCTGGGATAAGTTACTTTAAATGCTCCGCCAGCCACCAGGTTTACTGTAGTAGTATTATAACAAACTCCTCCTCCTCCGCTGAAATTATCGCGCACGGTGAGTCTGAATTGCAATGCCTGAGGTGTGGAAGTCAGGTACTCGCCACGTGTGCCGGTGTAATTGCCGGTTAGCACCACGCTTTCGGTAGGAAAAGAACGCGCCGGGGATGCAACGGGAGGATAAGATCTGAAAAATGGTTTTTCATTGGCATTCCAGTTAGCAGGAACATTTGCCACATCTGCCTCTTCCCAGGAATAGGAAAGTGTCTGTCCATCGGGATCAGTTGCAGAACCGGTGAGAATAAACGGTGTACCGGCGGGGATCACGTGTGAAGCTTTTACGCTCACTACCGGGGGCTGATTTCCTGTATTACTCACAACACCGCAGCCGCCCGCAGCAGAGGTGACGTATTGAACGATCTGATCAAAACTTTTATTATGAAAATAGGCAATGCTGTTAACCGCAAGATCATTTGTACCGCAGATACCAGCATATCCCATTACGGTGACCCCGCTGCCCGGTTCAACTGCGCTGGCCGCATCGCGCTGGCTCCCGGCACAATTACCTGTTGCCGCATTAAAAGTGTGCTTGGCATTGAACTGATGACCGATCTCATGGGCGACAAAATCAACATCGAACGGATCACCAAACGGGTTTGGCAGGCCAGTGGTGCCACGCGCCTTATCCGCATTCTTGCATACACAACCTAAGGTTGCCAGGCCACTTGTTCCAGCAGTAAATGTATGACCGATGTCGTAGTTTGCAGCGCCAATTACTGAATTCATCAGGTTCTGACTCTGATCAAGTATCGTGTTGGGTGGAGCGTTCTTGTCGTATGGGTCTGTATCGGGGTCAGTAAAAATTACCATTGTAGTGGTTGCTGCAAGCTGCAACCTGACCGAAAGTTCTGACTCAAAAATGCCTGTTACCCGTGTGACAGACGTAACAATTTTAGCCAGGGTCTGCTGAACAGTAGGATTTGTAAAACCGGTGGCAGCCTTAGCATATTCGCCGGTACAGGAAATTATTAAACGGTATGTGCGCAGTTGGCTTCCCACACAAACAGGCGCGGCACTCATCTTTTGCTGCTCATTCTCATTCCTGAATTCACTTTGTATATAATCCGGTAATTCAAAGCCGGCAATCTCTTTTTTATAATGGTGAGTATAATAAACCAGATAATGTTCTGCAGTGGAATTACTGAACGGATCGATAAATACTACTCCTTTTGGCGTATAGATCATTGCATGCAATCCAAACTCGTTAAAATCCATTGTGCCGTACAAATTTTTGTTTTGTCTGCCCTGCAACAGGAAAGTCCGGATACCCGGAAACGCTTTTTGAAGTTCCGGTGACATAACATCCGATCCGTACACAAAAAATTCCTCAAACTTCCCATCCGCGAGCGGCAGCGTGATAACGGTATTTCTTCCTGAACTTCTTTCAGTTTCATGCGGTGCGGAAGACAAAGTGTTTTTGATCAGATCAAGTTCGGCGTGAAAAACAAGAAATTGCGAAGGTTTGATCTGCTGACTGCCGGTTAATCGCGCAGGATCAGTATTCCTGCTCCAGTACGCACCTGATTGCGCCCAGGTGGCGTGGCAGAACATACAAATAAAAAATACAGAGATAGCTCTCATAAAAAGTCGTTAGTTAAACCAAATTTAAAGAAAATAAGCGACCGAATTAATGCCGGCGGTCCAGCCCCCACATCATTTTATTGCGAAGGGTACTGAAAAAATGCTGCCCTTCAAGATTGATCAGGTTCAATCGGAAATGGGCCTTTTTGATCTTAAGTTCAGTGGCTATTGGTACACGGGCAGTGCGGGAATCAAGACTGATATTAAACTCATCGCTCCTACCGCTTACCTTAAAGCTTATCTCCTTATTGTTTGATATAACAATTGGACGTACCGCAAGATTGTGAGGGGCGATAGGGGTAATAATAAAATTATCGGAATCGGGCATAATGATAGGTCCCCCGCAGCTGAGCGAATACGCTGTTGATCCGGTAGGCGTGGAAACTATAAGGCCGTCTGCAAAATATGGATTAAGGAAGATCCCGTCTACATAAACATCTATGTTTATCATTGAGCTGCTATCTTTTTTATGGATAGCAAATTCATTCAACGCATAGTTTATATCCTTAAACCATGTTGTGCAGCCATTAATCTCGATGAGCTCACGTTTATCAAGCGTAAACTTTTCCATCAGGAGCATTTGCAGAGCTTTCTGAAGATCATTCTTATTAACGGTTGCAAGAAATCCAAGCCTGCCTGTATTTACGCCCAGGATAGGAATACCCGATTTGCGGACAAGAGTAACGGTTTCAAGCATGGTGCCATCGCCACCCAGGCATATCAGGTAAAATGCCTTTGAAATAAGTTCTTCTGCAGTGGAGAAAGTTTCTATCTGCAGATTAAAGTTGAAAGTGCTGCGGAGATATTCATAATACTGCTCGTGGATGATAAGTTCTACGCCCTCGGACTTCAGATAGTTGTGTATGAGCTCAACATACTCTGAATGATTGTCTTTGGTTGAGCGAGCATATACAGCAATGATCATAAAACAAAGATAACGATTAATTTATTTTTGGACTTTCACCGATTTGCCAGACCTGGCAGTCATCCGGCCAATAGGGGAGATGAAATCAGCCAGGCCGCTCTTTTCAAAAAGTTCCTTTATTTTCGAAACGCCTGAAGGCGCAACAGCGAGAAGCAGTCCACCGTTGGTTTGGGGGTCGGGCAACACTTTAAAGGCCTGCATCATATCTATACCCTCTTCAAATTCCGCTTTTGAGCTATATGAATTCCAGTTGCGGTAAGTGGCATCAGGCACCGTATTTTTATCGACGTAATACTGAAGATTGGTCATAAGCGGCACCTTACCGTATTCAAGCACAGCGGTAAGCCCACTCCCGTCGCTTATTTCAATCAGATGACCGATCAGTCCAAAACCTGTCACATCTGTCATCGCATGCACCTCTTCTATCTTCGAAAGCTCAAGACCAACAGAGTTCAGGGCGCGTAGCTGCTTTAGCAACGTTTCCTCGTCACCATGGTTTAACAAACCTCTTTTCTGAGCCGTGCTCATAATACCCGTTCCCAGTGGTTTTGTGAGAAATAAAAGATCGCCTTCCCTGGCCTCTGCATTCTTCTTCACATGTTTAATATCCATGAGGCCATTTACAGAAAGACCAAAAATAGGTTCAGTTGAATCGATGGTATGTCCTCCGGCGAGCATGATCCCCGCCTCGTTGCAGATGGTACGAGCTCCATCGAGCACTTTTGCTGCCAAAGCCGGGGAAAGTTTTTCAACCGGCCAGCCAAGAATTGCCAGAGCCATGATAGGTTTGCCACCCATGGCGTAAACATCACTGATTGCATTCGCTGCTGCTACCTGACCAAACTGGAAAGCGTCATCAACTATGGGCGTAAAAAAATCGGTTGTGGCCACCAGACATTTTCCATCACCAAGATCATAGATAGCGGCGTCATCATTTGTACTGTTCCCAACAATTACTTTATTATCTGCAGGTTGCTGTACTGCTCCCTTCAGTATTTGCTGTAACACCTGGGGCGCGATCTTACAGCCGCAACCTGCGCCGTGTGCAAAAGCGGTGAGTTTTATATTTTCTGTTTCAGTCATGTGACAGCAGTTTTTTTACGTTCGCTTTAGCGTTAGTGTCAGCTACTTTTATGTGGATAATTGTCCTGCTCCCGGCCTCCGTGGTCGCATACGTGCTTTTAATGTAAAGTTTGTCATAGTACCTGAGCAGGATGCGGAAACATTCTGTTACGTTGTCCTCGATGAGATAACTTACGGCGTTTTTCGTTTCAAGACCGCCCAGCCTTTTTTTGATTCTTAAAATACCGTTTACAAGCTTTTCTTTTTCATACTTGCCGTAACCTTCCACAATATGTTTCAAACGCGCATCGAAAGGCACGTCAAGGAAGATCATCGGACTGATGCGCATGGTTTTAAAGAAGGGAAGCGGAATATTTACGTATCCCAGCCTCTGACTTTCTCCCTCGACCCAGATACGCTTCTTGCTTTCGGAACATTTAAATAGCTCCTGGGCGAGCAGGTTCTCAAAATGCTCCTGGCCGGGCTGCCAGGCCTGCTCGAGGTTTCCAAAAGCTGAACCTTTATGAACGGCAAGACCTTCAAGATCTATAATCATCTCACCGCAATTACGTAATTCTAAAAGTGCGCCCGTTTTATTACTTCCTGTATAACCCCCGAGGATCATCAGGTTATAATCCTTTTCAAGCTGCTGCAGCACCAGGTGCCGGTAAGCCTTATACCCGCCAGATAAAAGATAAACCTTAAAACCGTACAGGTCGAGCAGCCATGCCACCGCGGCACTTCTCATCCCTCCACGCCAGCAATGCAACACCACCTCTGTATTACCGGGAGATTTTTCTTTTATAACCTGTTCGGCCTGTTCAACTAATTGTACCATTTTGCGGCCAAATGCCTCCATTCCCAGTTTAATGGCTTTTTCCCGGCTTTCCTGCTTGTAGGCAGTGCCGATTATTCTACGCTCGTCGTCGCTGAATAAAGGAAGGGATGTGGCCCCGGGAATGTGCGCATGGCTGAACTCTGATGGGCTCCGCACATCCAGCAATGGTAGGTGGATTTTGGAGCTTAACAGGTCTTCTGCGCTGATTTTACTGATGGCCATTAGAAAAACAAAGATGCGCAATATTGAACAAAATTTCGTAACTTATGTGTTGGATACGCACACACAAAAAGGTATCAGAGTGTTATGAGGAAAAAAACATGGAAGATCAGAGTTTTAACCCGTTCACCGAATTTAAATAACATTGCATTGTGAACTGTTAATAAATTGCTAATAGCATTAGACGAATAACCTTTAACCCGTCACCCCTTTATCTATTTTCGAAAAACACTCCGAAGAAATTCGGACAGACACGCAAGAGTAAATTTGTTTCACTAAAAACCACACACAAATGGACGGACAAATAATAGACATCACACTCGCCTGGCTACTTGAAAAATATCTTCAGAATCCCAATGCTATCTGGGACATTTCGGAAGTTGCAGGCAAAGATCTCGACATGCAGCAGTTGCACGAACTCGGACGCCACCTGGCAAAAAAAGGTTTTGTAAAAAATCATGAAGTGTTTGAGGACGGTTTTACATGCACTATCACTACCCTTGGTATGAGCAGGGTGAGCGATGGACTAAGTGATGTAAAATACAAGATCCTGCACGCGTCAATTCAGGAGAAGAAAAAATCGATCATGGAGATCCTTAATATTTCGCCCGATCATTATCAGCGTGTGCATGATTACGCCACGTATCTGAAAAAGCTGGGTATTATTGAATGTATCTTCTTCTCTCATGATGTTTATGCCGAACCCACCTACTTTGGCCGGGAATGGTACGAAGCAAACAGAGTAAGACTCGTCAACTAATTTAAATAGACAAACAACATGTGCTGGAGGATACGAGCCGTCGCGGTTAAAACCCGACGGCTTTTTGCATTGCTACCGTTCGCCAATCAGCAGCTTCCGCGTAATTTCCCTGCCCCCGGCGTGAAGTCGCAGCATATACATACCCGGATTTAATGAAGAAATCATAAGTTGCAGTTCTGTTACATTCGGATGGTATGATATTAAAATACTGCCGTGAAGATCCAGCACTGTTACCTCATCAATTAGCATGCGGCTTTCTATGTTAAGAAGTGGACCGTTAATCGGATTTGGATAAATAGTAAATTCCCGCGGGACATCAGTGGCCGCAATTCCCGAATAGAACGAAGTATCTTTCACATAACCGCCAAACGTTACGTTATCAATACTGAACGTGCCTCCCGAGGCTTCGGCATTCCAGGCATAAAAACGAAAGGCAATAGTATCAGTAAGATCGTGGAAGTCCGGACCCAGAAGCAGCGAGCTGCCACGCTGATCACTCGATGTGGATATACTGTCGTACTTCCAGAAGAATACTTCCTCGGGAAGAGCTTCCAGATTAACATTAGTGCCGGTTGATGCAGCGATGTTGCTGCCGTAATTGTCAAGAGAACTCCTGACACAGTAATTGCGGATACCTGTTCCGGACCGGCGGACATAGAATGACAGAGTTTTCAGCTCCAGCGTATGGTTTGGCGCTATTTTCAGGCCCACCTCGTAGTATGTAAAAGGTGAAAGTGATGCGGTATAATTCCAGTATTCATTTACTCCATCGGCGGCGCCAACCGGCCAGCCTGAAAAAGAAAACCGCCCTGATGCCCCGGGATTGGAGCCAGGATTGGATGCGATGAAATTACCCATTACAAGATTTTCAACTATTGGCGCCGGCCCGGGATCAGTAAGACCGGTGCTTGCAGTTACATTTGCGAAATTGTAGGTGGCAATAAAGTTCTGACCTGCCATGCAGGAATTAAAGATTGTTAAGAGGACCAGGGTGAAATTCCTCATCTTTTGATTTACTTTATAAATTTATAAAAAAATAGACATCCTAATCACATTCCTATGATCAGAAATTTGATCGCCATTCTTAGCCTCCTGTCAGTGCTGTCAATTGCGAAAGCGCAAAATACGCCCAACGAGGACGGACTGGTGAAGTGGCTCACATTTAAGGAAGCCCAGGAACAGAATAAAAAAGTAAGCAAGCCTTTCCTGATTGATTTCTACACCGACTGGTGCGGCTGGTGCAAGCATATGATGCGGACAACATATTCCAATGCCGGTCTTGCAGGATATATTAACCAGAATTTTTATCCTGTGAAGTTCAATGCCGAAACAAAAGACACGATTGAGTATAATGGCGTTGTATACAAACCACTGTCAGCCGCGCCACGAACGCCTCACGAACTGGCAGTAAAATTCCTCGGTGAAAAACTGAGTTATCCCTCCACTGTTTTTGTTACCAATAGTTACAGTTTTTCAATGCTGGCGCAAGGGTACCTGGAAGAAAAAAAACTTGAACCAATGCTTGTATTTATGGTTGAGAATGTGTGGCAGACAACCGTTTTTGACGAGTTCAATTTTTATTTTTCACGTGCTTTCACCGATACTGCTTATCCAAAAAAGTCAGTAAAAGTATATTCCATAGCGGAAGTTGAGAAGCTGCAGAAAAAAAAGCCGAAAAAAGTACTTGTTACTATTGGCGCACCTTTTTGTCATTCAGGAAGGGTAATGAATTCCACTTCCTTTAATGATACCTCACTGGCAGGTGTAATTGATAAATTATTTTACCTGGTGAACTTTGACGCCACCAGCACTGACACAGTACTGTTGAGTAATGTAAAATATTTTCCCCAACTCGTAAACGGGTTTCCGCTACACAACCTCGCATTTAAGCTCACTGGAAACAAATTTTCGTTTCCCGCTTTATGCGTGCTTGACCAGGAACTAAACACGATGGAAGTACTGAATTATTATCAGGCCCCTACCCGCCTGAAGCCCATATTATTGTACCTGGGCAACGACATTTACAAAAAGAAGCCTTTTCAGCAATATATTGAAGAATATAATAAGCGCCCCGCTCAGTAGTTTTTGCCAGTGAAATAGGGGTTTACCCTATCCCATTTAATTTCCAGATGAATTTTTCATTTTTTTAAGAATTATCGATAAATCTGGCGCAGGCTTTGTTACTTGTATTCACAATGGCGTTATCATAAATTGACAAATGCAGGAACATGGAATACTCAAAAATTTTGCTATCTTTAAAATCCACATTATAAAGTACTCAATGCGTATATCTGTCCTATTTGCTGCCCTTTTCTGCTCCTGCACCCATGCAGGGATCCTCTCTGACGACACGCTTGCCCGAAAGTCTTCGGCTGCCGGCGCGTCTGCTTACAAGGATGTTTTTTGCACCAGCATGTGTAAAGACGTGGTAGGTATAGTA
Source organism: uncultured bacterium (assembly GCA_966211905.1). Lineage (GTDB taxonomy): Bacteria > Bacteroidota > Bacteroidia > B-17B0 > Aurantibacillaceae > Aurantibacillus. Next base: position 56,096 of record CBIHOL010000011.1, on the reverse strand, counting down.
AATCCGCGCACAAATATTAATGAAAATTATATTCTTGACCGTGCGTTATATCAGCATAAGGTTGATACGTTACCGCAGGTGCGCTTCTGGAGGAATATCATGAACCTTCATGAGGATACCGCTCTTGTAAATATAGCCAGCTCAAGGTCGGTTATCGAAAAGATCTGCATAAAGGACTGGAATTGCAAAAGTGAAGCATCGAAGAAAACATACCTTGACAGCCTTCGCTGCTCACGGAATGTTGACAGCTGCAATAAGATCCTTATAACTACCGGCAAAAAATTCTTTTATGATTTTGAAAAAACTTCGCAGAACTTCCAGAAGGGGATCAGCTGCTTTATTCAAAATGATGTCGATCCATGGTATGCGCAAGCGATCCTTTTAATTGAAAGTCCTAACAAACTTCAAAAATCAAACGTTGGTGCATATGGTCCTTTTCAGCTTATGAAGGACGTTGCCCGCATGTATGGTTTAAAGGTGAACAGCCAGGTAGATGAACGCGCTGATTTTGAAAGAAGCGCATATGCAGCCAGCAGTCTTTTAAAGAAAATATGCATTCCGCGCGCAAAAATGATGCTTGATTCGCTGAAGATCACCAATTACAGCACTGATGAACTGTGGTTTAAATTGCTGGTTATGCATATCTATCATGCTGGTGCTTACAATGTGCAAAAGGCGCTTTTTGCAGTAAATCCTGCAGAGGGAAACATGGACCTCATTTATACATTGTGGAGAACCCAGACTGCCAAATTCAAAAGCGCTTCGCAGAATTACTCACAGCTTGTGCTAGCAGCTATGCTTGAGATGAATCACCGCAACAACATTATCTTCCCTGATAATGCGGAGATAGCCAGTCAATAGCTTTTATTCCTGAACGGAAAGAAGTAATTTTGCGCCACTATGGCCAACATTCCACGTCGCCCCCGCCGCAACCGCAAGAGTTCAGCGATCCGAAATATGATCCAGGAAAACAGCGTTGGTGTATCGGATCTTATCTTTCCTCTTTTCCTGATTGAAGGGACAAAAAAAAGCGTGGAAGTAGACTCTATGCCCGGCATTTACCGGTATTCCCCCGATCTTTTGCTTAAAGAAATTGAGTCCTGCCTTGCACTTGGAATTACCACGTTTGATATTTTTCCCGCGCTTGAAGATAAATTAAAGGACAAAAAAGCTACCGAATCTACCAACAAGAATGGTCTGTATCTTTCAACCATCCGTGAGATCAAAAAACAGCTTCCCGAGGCGGTGATCATGACGGATGTTGCGATGGATCCATATAGCAGCGATGGTCATGACGGCTACGTGCACGATGGAAAGATCCTGAATGATGAAACATTGCAGATCCTATCGGAGATGGCCGTAGCGCAGGCGGAAGCAGGTGCCGACATTATAGGGCCAAGTGATATGATGGATGGCCGTGTGGGTGTGATCCGGTCAGCTCTTGATGAATACGGATTCCACGATGTTTCCATAATGAGTTACACGGCAAAATATGCCAGCGCCTTTTATGGTCCATTCAGGGATGCACTTGACAGCGCTCCTAAGTTTGGAGATAAAAAAACTTACCAGATGGATCCTGCAAACGCCCGCGAAGCTCTTCTTGAGGCCGATCTTGACTTCGAAGAAGGCGCAGATTTTCTTATGGTGAAGCCTGCCCTGAGCTATCTTGACATTATAAAGTCCCTGCACGACAATTTCGATATTCCAATTGCTGCCTACAATGTAAGCGGAGAGTATGCCATGGTAAAAGCCGCAGCAGCAAAGGGCTGGATAGATGGCGACCGGGTAAGGGATGAGATCCTTTTAAGCATTAAAAGAGCCGGCGCAAGCGTTATTTTGACCTATTTTGCCAAAGATTTTGCAAAAAGCAAAAAATAACTACCTTTAATCAACGATACCTCCCATCGAGACCTCCCGGAGGTTCTGCCTTTAAACGCACTAAGTTCAGTAACAAAAGTTAGATCTATGGAAACATTGATTGAAAAGCTGCACAATAACAATGTTATTTTCAGCTATTACGGATTTATAGATGATACTGTATTGACCCAGGTTTTGCAGATTACCCGGAGCAAACTGGAGGGTTATCATGAGGATCCACTCGTTGTATCCCGCGTACATACAGCTCTTAAGGATTGTGTGGAAAGCATTATCAGTCACAATTTTTATCCTGAAGATGAGCGCCTTCATTACAAATCATTGTTAGCGGTCTCAAAAAATGAGGATCAATATCTCATTGACACTCTGAATGTCATTAATGATCATCAGAAAGATGTGATCGACCGGCAGCTCGAATTTCTTGCTTCACATTCAAAAGAGGAACTCCAGGAGTTGCTGGCTGCGCCCTTAAACTGCCCTGTAAGCGCGAGCCTGATAAAGTTGATGTTTAAGGCCGACGAATATGATTGTTCATTCAAACCCGTGGGGAAAAACCTCCTTTTCAATATCAATTTCAAGATCTCCACGCCTGTAGCAGCAACTGCCAGGAAATAAGCCGTCCCGTTCCATGTTACATGATAAGATCTTTCTCACTGGATTTATGGGCTCCGGAAAATCGACAGTGGGCAAAAAACTCGCGGCCCTGTTAAAGCGAACCTTCTATGACCTTGATGAAGAGGTTGAAAGGACCGAAAACATTAGCATTTCAAGGATCTTCGCCACAAAAGGAGAAGAATATTTTCGCGCCGTCGAGAGAAAATGCCTGGAAGACATTATAACAAAACAGGAGCATTTCGTTTTATCGCTTGGAGGCGGAACATTAGGCAGCTCAGAAACTACAGAGTTGGTAAAGAAGGCGGGTTTACTGGTTTTCATTGATCTTCCAGTAGCAGCGCTCGTCAGCCGCCTTTCGAGCGTTAAGGAGGAACGACCTCTTATTAAAGGCCTCACAGGGGATGAGCTCACAAAATTTATTGAAACAAAATTACAGGCCCGTCTTTTGCAATACCAGCAGGCGCATCTTACAGTAAATGGCTTAAATTTAACAGCTCAGGAATTATATAAAAAAATAGTTGGGCAACCGCAGGCAAATAACGTATAAGACTCTCACACTGCTTCTACTGGTTGTAACCGCCAGATCTCAGGACCTTCTTTATTCTTCAAAAAATATCGGGTTTAATGTCTCGGCCAATATTGCCTTTGGCACACATGTAAACCGCCTGGGGTTTAATCTTCATTTTTATTATCTGAATGATCATTTTCAGGCCAACTCCGAAGTGAGGGCTTATTATAACTTTAAGGGTTATGGACCACGCATAATGCACCCTGAACTTGTACTGTCACAGGGAATTGTTTATGCGTACGGTGGAGCTGCGTCTACTTATAATCCATTCTTAAGTTCAGTATCCAATCAAAGCAGCTACAGGAATTCTGTTGGTTATTCGTACAATGCATGGTTCAATACGATTAAAACCACGCAGCAAACTGGTATTATTTCCCTGATCTTCGATGGCGCAGGGCTTGTGGTTGAAAATGATATCCTGGCAAGGCCCATGCTGGACCGCTTTCGTACTGGTGCATTCCTGCTTCAATATCAATACCAGGACATAGTGCAGGCAGGGATCAACTGCACCATGTGGACGGGACAATTCGGACACAAGAAAGACATCTTTCTCATCAAGGCGTTTTACAATAATTGTTATATGGATACCACAGGCGGCAGATATACCAATGTATCACACGGACTATTAAGCGCACAGGTAAAATACCATGTGGGCTATTCGCAGGTTGCCCAGCTGAGTGCGGGGATTGATGCGGAACAGGTAAGGAATGCTATTCAGAATAAACTGATCCACAACATGAAATTTTTACCTGAAAAAGCAACGCGAACTAAAAATTGCCACCTGCCCATGGTCGATACCAACGGAAACCTGTTCCTGTATTCGGAGGGGCAGCAGGTCCGGAAACCAAAGCTTTATCTAAATGTGTTTGGAAATCCTAACCTCTTCTATTAGGATCAGAGAAGCTTATCATTTTTCCTGTGCCGTTCTGAGTCCCGATCCGTTTTTTTGTCAAGATTTTTTGACAGTGCATCCTCAAGGTTAATATTACATTGATTAGCGAGGCATATCAGCACAAAAAGAACATCCGCCATCTCATCACCCAGGTCCTTATTTTTATCGGATTCTTTTTCACTTTGTTCGCCGTAACGCCTTGCCATGATCCTGGCCACTTCTCCCACCTCTTCCATTAAAATAGCGGTGTTGGTGAGTTCACTAAAATACCGTACACCGTACAGCTTTATCCATTCATCCACTTTTTTCTGAGCCTCTGTAATCGTCATGGTTTTATAATTGATACCTTCACAAAACTAATAAAGAATGAGCTACCGAAGTCTGCACGAATGTCTTAATGACCTGGAAAAAAATGGTCACCTGGTCCGGATAAAAGAAGAGGTTGACCCTGATCTCGAAATGGCCGCCATACATCTCAAAATGTTCGCGAAAAACGGACCTTCTATCCTGTTTGAAAATATTAAAGGGTGCAGGTACAAAGCAGTGAGCAATCTTTTTGGCAATATGGAAAGAAGCAGGTTCATGTTCCGGGATACTCTTTCTAAAATGCAGGATCTCGTGCAGCTGAGAAATGATCCCATGGCTGCATTAAAAAAACCGCTTCAATATGCATCCACCGGGCTAGCCGCATTAAAAGCCCTTCCTAAAAAAAGTTCCTTCTCTTCGGCGGGATTCAGGGAAATCAAAATCGAAGATCTTCCTCTTATCACGCACTGGCCAATGGATGGGGGAGCGTTTGTAACTCTTCCGCAGGTTTATACCGAAGACATTGATAAGCCTGGAGTAATGGCATCGAACCTTGGCATGTACAGGATACAGTTAAACGGAAATGATTATGTGCTTAATAAGGAGATAGGGCTGCATTACCAGATCCACAGAGGAATTGGCATACACCAGAGCAAGACCAACAAAAAAAATGTTCCTCTTAAGGTAAGTATTTTCGTTGGTGGTCCGCCCGCTCACAGCCTTGCCGCGGTAATGCCTTTACCTGAAGGCATCAGCGAGCTCACGTTTGCGGGGGCACTGGGCGGCAGAAGATTCAGATATGCCTATAAAGATGGTTACTGCATTTCTCTCGATGCTGACTTTGTAATAACCGGTGAAGTATATCCGAATGAAAATAAGGCGGAAGGACCTTTTGGTGACCACCTCGGGTATTACAGCCTAAAACATCCCTTCCCGCTTATGCGTGTGCACAAAGTGTATGCAAAAGAAAATGGGGTCTGGGCATTTACAGTCGTGGGCAGACCGCCACAGGAAGACACCGCGTTCGGTGCCTTGATCCACGAACTTAGCGGCACCGCTATACCACACGAGATACCGGGAGTAAAGGAAGTACACGCAGTTGATGCTGCAGGCGTGCATCCTCTTCTTCTTGCAGTAGGCAGTGAACGTTATACCCCATACCTGCAACATAAACGGCCCGCCGAGATACTCACCCAGGCCAATCGTATCCTGGGAACCGGTCAATTAAGCCTGGCCAAATTTCTTTTTATTGCCGCTGATGCAGAATCAAATCTCGACTGCCATAACATCCGACAATTTCTAAAATATATTTTTGAAAGAATTGATCTTAAAAGAGACCTGCATTTTTATACTAAAACCACCATCGATACACTTGATTACAGCGGTGAATCCATCAACGAAGGAAGTAAACTGGTACTTGCTGCTTTCGGAGATAAACAGAGGGAGTTGGCAACACAATTGCCTCAGCAGATTAATAACTGCGCGCTGATAAGTGACCCTGTGCTGCTGATGGAAGGAGTGCTGGCCGTTAAAGGAAATAAATTTGTCGATTATCTCTCTGCCCGCAGGGAAATGGCAGTCCTCGGAGAATGGCTGGCGGAAAAAAAATCGGACTTTGAAGGCATTGTGCAGGTGGTTGTTTACGACGATTTTGATTTTAAGAAAGAGAGTAAAGGATTAAATGACTATTTGTGGGTCACCTACACCAGGAGCAATCCAAGCCATGATATATATGGTGTTGGAGAGAAAACGGAAAATAAACACTGGGGCTGTTCGGGAGCCATGATCATCGACGCCCGCAAAAAACCACATCATGCGCCTGAATTAAAGATCAAAGAGGAAACAGAGAATAAAATCTCGCGTTTCTTTAAAAAAGGCGCTTCACTCGAAAAATGGATATGACATTTAAGGTTGTCCGAACACCTTTTTCAGGAGGTCAGTAACCCTTGCTGCGGGATTCCTGCGGATCTTTACCTCTTCATCTGCGATCAGGAGCATTAATCCATTAATAGCTTTATTTGTCACGTAACTATCCAGGTCAGGATTTTGTTTTTTAACCCCGGGGATCATATTATAAGTGGTAACTAATGGATTCCAGTAAGACGTTACATTTACCTTGTCTATTGCTTCTTTTACCACGGGCCTGAACTTCTGCTCAAGCGGTGTATACGTGGTCCTTCTCAGGTAATTGGTAGCGGCGGTGTCTGTTCCTCTCAGAATGGCAAAGCCGTCCTGTACGCTCATGTTTTTAATTGCATCAACAAACACCGGAGAGGCGTTAAGGGCAGCTTCTTCTGCAGCACGGTTAAGGCTCAATTCAAATTCTTCTATCTGTTTTTGAAAACCAAGTGCCAGCAACTTTTCTTTCATTTTTTGCGCTTCTGCAGGCCAGGGGATGAATAACCGCGGATTTTTGTAAAACCCATCAAGCTTTCCTGCCAGACTTGAAGAATTGTTTGTACCTACTGTCAAAGCTTCCTTTAATCCACGAATGACCTCTTCATTGCTCAGAGGTGTTGTAGAACTACCGGTGCCGGGGATGCCACCGTTTTTGAGGATACCCTCCATTTGTGTATTGCAGGAAACCAAGGATAACAGAAGCAGTGCGCTTATAATAAATTTCATACTTAGGTACTTTCGGCTAAATGTACTTATACATGGGTATAATTTATACCTAAAAATTGTTATTGCGCCCAACAAATTGTCTAATTTCAAATCCTGAAATACAGTCTATGACAGCGGAAATAATCAGTATCGGAGATGAGATCCTCATAGGCCAGATAACCAACACCAACACTGTCTGGATCGCTCAGCAATTAAATCTTATCGGAGTGCGGGTGATTCACATGTCGAGTGTTCCTGATGAAGCCGCGGCAATAACCGAATCACTCATCAGTGCGCAGAAACGTGCAGATTTTGTTTTTATAACCGGTGGTCTCGGGCCCACCCGCGACGATATCACAAAAGCCACCCTGGCCAGGTTCCTCAATAAACCATTGGTAACAGACAAGCAAACATTGCTCGATGTAGAGGCCTTTTTCACTAAACGTGGCCGTCCGTTCACCGAAGTGAATCGTCGTCAGGCGGAAGTTCCTGAAGGTTGTTTTGTTGTGCGCAATCTCACCGGCACCGCCCCGGGCATGTGGCTCAAAAAAGAAAACACTGTTTTTATAAGTATGCCAGGCGTGCCTTCAGAAATGAAAGGAATGATGAAGGCGGTTATCCTTCCAAAAATAAGAGCTGAATTCACCTTACCATTAATCTACCACCGGACCATTCTCACCCAGGGAATTGGAGAAAGCGCGCTCGCTGAGATAATAGAAAAATGGGAAGATGCGCTTCCTGCCAGGAATATAAAACTTGCATATCTGCCCTCACCGGGCATTGTGAGACTTCGTTTGTCCTCGTACGGTCATGATGCTGATCTGATCCGTAAAAACGTTGACGAGGAAGTTAAAACGTTGCAGGAGCTGATAGGAAAATTTATCTATGCCTACGAAGAGTACGGAGAAGAGCCACCATCGCTGGCAAAGGTCGTAAGCGACCTTTTACGAAGCCGTAAAAAAACATTATCACTGGCAGAAAGCTGCACAGGTGGGTATGTATCTTCATTGTTTACAGCCATACCAGGAGCATCAGAGATTTTTAAGGGAGCAGTTGTGCCGTATACCAACACTGCAAAAAACTACCTGCTCAACGTAGAACGCACTGTTTTTGAAACGGTGGGCGCTGTCAGCCAGGAATGCGTGGAGGAGCTAGCCAAAAATGCGAGGATCGAATTTGAAAGTGATTATTCCATCTCGATCTCAGGCATTGCAGGTCCAACCGGCGGCACCCCCGAAAAGCCCGTAGGTACAGTATGGGTAGCTGTGGCAGATCATGAAAAAGTACTGGCCAAAAAATTTCAATTCGGCGATCAGCGTGAGCAGAATATTATTATGACAGCGAACGCTGCCATTAACATGCTTCGAAAATTCATTATTTGAAAAAGCTCAGGATAGCGGTGCTGATCGATTGGTATCTGCCCGGTACCAGGGCAGGAGGCCCGGTGCGATCGGTATATTCATTATTAAATCTGCTGCGGACCGAATATGAATTTTATGTGATCACTGTTAACACCGACCTCGGCAGTGCCGACGCTTACACGGACGTGAGGGCAAATGAGCTGATAGAAAAGGACGGTGTGCATTATTATTATTTCAGCAGGGACCGTTTAAGCAAAGAGAATTTATTCAGCCTGCTGAACGAAATAGCTCCTGACCTTATTTATACGAACAGTTTCTGGTCTTTTTTATTTTCGATCCAGGTGGTACGCGCTGCCTCCACAAAAACGCTGCGCACGCCTGTTTTACTGGCACCCAGAGGCATGCTGGGTAAAGGAGCGCTTGGCCTGAAGGCACTGAAAAAAAAGATCTTTATTAAAACAGCAAAAATATTCGGGTGGTACAAACATGTTATCTTTCATGCCACGCAATTGCAGGAGCAAAAAGATATCCTGGATGTTTTTCCTTCAGTGAAAATAATGACGGCCCCCAACATCAATGCCACTGCACCGACAAAAAATTCAAGCGTTAAAAAGCCAAATCATCTGAAGCTTTTTTTCCTTTCAAGAATAAGCGTTGTAAAGAACCTGCACTTCGCACTTGAGGTGCTGGAGATGATGCCCCCTTCAATAAGCATCGACTACGATATTTACGGAAACACAGAAGATGCAGAATACCGCGACAGGTGCATGTCCGTCATTTCCCGCCTCCCTCCTCATATAAAAGTACAGTTCCGCGGAGAGATCCCCTTTGATGAAGTGCCACAGGTTATCAGCAAATACAATGTGTTATTTTTACCTACGCTCAACGAAAACTACGGTCATTCCATTGTAGAAAGTCTGCTGTGTGGTTGTCCTGTGGTGATCAGCGATCAGACTCCCTGGAACGACCTTGAAAATTATAATGCCGGTTTTGCATTACCACTTACAAACATCAGCAACTTCTTGGAAGCTTTGACTGCGCTTGCCGCCGAGGATCAGGTGCAGTTTGCAGCCAGGAGTGAAGCGGCAAATAATTATATTAGCAAAAAAATAGACCTCCCGGGGATAGTTCAACTTTACAAAAAACTCTTCAATGACAGCGCAGGGCACTGATCTTTCCACCTTTAATAATGATTGGTACAAGCCCGGACGAAACGTAGCTGTAAGAATGTTATGGTATATAGTGAACTTACTGTTCTTTCGTTCTTTTTTTCCCTTCTATGGAATAAAGCGCACGCTGCTCCGGATGTTTGGAGCGAAGATCGGAAAGGGTCTGATCATAAAGCCACATGTTTCAATTAAATATCCCTGGCATCTTGAAACAGGCTCTCACGTGTGGATCGGTGAGGACGTGTGGATAGACAACCTCGCGAAGGTAACTCTGAAGAATAATAGCTGCGTTTCACAGGGCGCCTTATTATTATGCGGCAACCATAACTACCGCAAAAGCACCTTTGATCTCCTGGTGGCGGAGATCACCCTTGAGGAGGGCGCGTGGGCGGGCGCTAAAACAGTGGTTTGCCCCGGGGTGCGATTGGGAGCTCATTCGCTGTTAACCGTTGGAAGCATCGCAACTTCTTCCCTCGAAAGCGGGTGGATCTACCAGGGAAATCCTGCCAGGAAAATAAAACAAAGGGAGATCCGCTGATCAGTACTTTTCAGCGATCCTTTCAACCCGGTTAATACCTTTTACTTTTTTGAGATTATCTATCAGGTGACTAAGATGTTTCGTGTCGTGCACATAGATCATGATCGTACCCTCAAACATTCCATCATCCGTGTCAAAATTAATAGAACGCATATTCACGTTGTTCTCATTTGAAATAATGGCAGTAATATTATTCACGATTCCCAGCTCGTCAGTTCCTGTGATTTTAAGTCCCGCCAGGAAAGAGATCAGCTGATCGTTCACCCATTTGGCCTTCACAACACGGTACGCATAGTTGGATAATAACTTAATGGCGTTAGGGCAATTTACACGGTGAATCTTGATACCTTCTCCAATTGTAATGAAGCCAAAAACGTCGTCGCCGGGAATGGGGTTACAGCAAGGCGATAATTTGTAATCGAGCTTTTGAAGATCATCGCCAATAACAAGCATGTCGGTTTTTCCCCTGGCACTTGTAACAAGCTGCTCGATCTTGGCTCCTTCCTGTTTTTTATGTTTTGAAGGGGATTCCCTGTATTTTAAAAATTCGCGGATCTCTTTATTGTCGACGTTGCCAAGAGCCGCCCGGTAAAATAGCTCCTGCGAGGAGGGTAATTTCAGGAAATTGCAGAACTCGTTTATATTTTGACTGGTAAATTCTATCTTGTTCCGGTCAAATTTCCGGTGCATTACTTCCTTGCCTTCCTCCGCCACTTTTTTACGCTGGTCTTTGAGAACATTCTTGATCTTTGACTTTGCTTTGGCCGTGATCACGTAATTGAGCCAGTCGTCTTTTGGAGACTGTTTGCTGCTTGTTAACACTTCAACCTGATCACCGCTTGCCAGTTCATGGCTTAGGGGCACCAGCTTGTGATTTACCTTGGCACCAATGCAATGCTCGCCCACTTTTGTGTGGATCTCAAATGCAAAGTCAAGGGCTGTTGCTCCCACAGGCAGAGTCTTCATGTCGCCTTTGGGAGTGAACACAAACATCTCGTCGCTGAACAGATTCAGCTTAAAATCATCAATGAACTCTAACGCATTCGGATCGGGATTTTCAAGCATGTCGCGGATCCTCAACAACCAGCTCTCGAGCTTGCTTTCTTTTTCTGCGGCACTGTCCTTGTATTTCCAGTGCGCCGCATAACCGTTCTCTGCAAGATCATCCATTCGCGTGGTACGGATCTGCACTTCAACCCATTTTCCCTCGGGACCCATTACAGTGGTATGCAAGCTTTCGTAACCGTTGCTTTTAGGGGTGCTGATCCAGTCGCGCAGCCGCTCGGGACTTGGGTGATAAAAATCGGTAATAATGGAATATACTTTCCAGCAATCACTTTTTTCCTGCTCAAACGGAGTGTCGATAACAATACGAATTGCAAACAGATCATAGATCTCTTCAAACGAAACGTGTTTGGTGGAGATCTTATTGTAAATACTGAAGATGGATTTCGGACGACCAAAGATCTTGAATTTGAACCCCTGTTCTGCAAGGATCTCCTTCAACGGCTCAATGAATTTCTGTATAAAGCGTTTTCTTTCGGGTTGACTTTCCTGTAGTTTGCTGGCAATTTCATAATAGGCTTCCGAATCAGTGTATTTCAGCCCGAGGTCTTCTAGTTCGGTCTTGATAGTGTTAAGGCCCAGCCTGTGAGCGAGAGGAGCGTAAAGGAACAAAGTTTCGCTGGCTATCTTGATCTGCTTGTCACGTTTCATGTGATCAAGCGTGCGCATGTTGTGAAGGCGATCGGCAAGTTTAATAAGGATCACCCTTATGTCCTCGCTCATAGTAAGGAGCACTTTCCTGAAATTCTCTGCCTGGATAGAAGAGGTATTGTCTATTACGCCGGAGATCTTGGTAAGTCCGTCGATGATCTGGGACACTTTTTCTCCGAACAGCCCTTTAATATCCTCGAGTGTAAGATCGGTATCTTCTACTGTATCGTGAAGAAGTGCGCAAACAATGCCGGTGATGCCCAAACCAATCTCTTCAGCGCAGATCATGGCTACCGCAATAGGATGGTAGATGTACGGTTCACCGCTTTTGCGACGCATTTCCTTATGCGCTTCCACGGCTACTTCAAACGCCTTGCGGACTACTTCCTTGTCTCCTTTTTCGAGACGGCGTTTGCATGCTTTTAATAAAAGTTTGTATCGGTTTAGAATCTCTTTTCTTTCCGCTTCCAGGTCAATTTGCATAGTGAGAAACTATTATTAGAAATATGCACATGAAGGTATTAATTTTAGCGTACATACGAAATACAATAAAGTTGAAAATCCTTATCACCGGCTGGTATATCCTGCGTTCTATCACTCTTAGGGGAATTCTTAACTCCTGGCTCATGTTAAAGGACGAAAGCCGCTACGAAAACTTTTTCGGCATCCGCACTTCCTCCCTTAAAAAAAGTTCATCTCCCGATTTCTTTCACTACCAGGGAGCATCTTATCGTGTGTTGTTCCGCATCTTTAACAGCCTGCCCCAACAGGTAAAAAAATTTGAGTTTTTCGACATAGGCTGTGGTAAAGGCCGTGCAGTTTTTGTTGCGGAACATTGCGGCTTTGACGTGTGCACCGGAATTGAAATTGACAAAGAACTGCTTGCCGATGCAAATACTAATGTGAACCGTTACAAATTAAGAAGGCCTGACTCTGTTTTTCTGTTCGAGCATGCCAATGCACTTGAATATCATTACAGGCCGGGATCGACGGTTTATTTTCTTTTTAATCCATTCAGTGAAGCGGTTCTGAAACAGGTATTGCATTCAATAACTTCTACAGCCCAAAAGGAAACCTGGTTTATTTACATGAACCCTCTTTTCCCCGCACCCTTTAGCGATAAGAGCATCACCCTGGTAAGCAAGCTAAAAACGAGGTGGTATACGGAAGCGCTTATTTATAGCTACAGGCCTTGATCAGGCCAGGGCATACATCTTACCGGGTTTGCTTTTTACCAGGTTACTGAACTCAAGCTGCAACAGTAAGGCCGAGACCTTACTTACGGGCTGCCCCGCCCCGCTGCATATTTCGTCTATGTGTGAAGCTGTTTTTTCCTTGAGCAACTCTATGATCTTTTTTTCGTCATCAGTAAGGTTAACCTGCAGGGGTATTTGTGGCGAGCTTTTTTTTCTTTCTTTTTCTTCCTGCCACTGCATGGCAAAAAGCAGGTCTTCCGCATTCTCGATCATTGCGGCCCGGTTGCGTTTAATCAGCCCGTTACATCCTTCTGCAAGAACATCACCCGCCCTGCCAGGAACCGCAAATACGTCCTTATTATAGCTATTTGCAATTGTGGCAGTAATCAGGCTTCCCCCCGTTCTTTTACTCTCAATAACTACCAGCGCATCACATATGCCTGCAACGATCCTGTTCCTTTTTGGGAAGTTAACAGCGTCGGGATTGGTGCCACTCATAAAATCAGTGAGCAGTCCCCCGTTCGAAAGCATTTTTTTTGCAAGCTTGGTATGTTCCGAAGGGTAGATACGATCGAGACCGTGCCCCAGCACCCCAACAGTTGGAAGTCCATGTAAAAAAGCATTTTTATGGGCCAGGTAATCGACACCGTATGCAAGCCCGCTCACTACCATGATTGATGTTCCGGAAAGGTCCCGGATTATTTCCGCAGTCTTAGAGCAGCCGTAATCGCTGGGTTTTCTAGTGCCAACAATTCCAACAACGCGCTCGCAGTTCAGGTTTGCGGTACCCTTGTAATAAAGAAGTGCAGGACTATCGCTGCAATAACGCAATCGCGAAGGATAATCAGTTTCTGTGAAAAACAAGGGCTTTATCCTGTATTTTTCTATAAATTTTATCTCTTCTTCGGCACGTTTAAGCACTTTAGCATTATTGAGAATTGACCTGGAGCAGCTCGTTCCTATTCCCGGTATCTTTTCGAGATGCGCCTTGTTTTGCCTGAATACCTGGGATGCACTTCCACAGTAAGCCACCAGCGACTTGGCATTAATATCGCCAACGCCGTCAATCATCATTAATCCGATCTGATATAATAACTCTTCCGTCAATTTTTTAGTTTGGGTGTATCAAAGCTATATAAACCCGGCCTGTTTTCTTGCTGTGTTTTGTAGCATTTCGCACTTTGCATGTTTTCGAAGCTTAAAAAAATTCTCTAAGTTCGCTTCAAAATAACTAGTGGTTTTCAGCAGCATTCTATTTCTCGTTTATTTCCTGCCACTGGTCCTGCTACTTTACATTTTCACTCCGCGACGATTCCGAAACGCGTACCTGCTGATCGCCAGCATTATCTTTTATAGCTGGGGTGCGCCACGATTTATATTCGTTATCCTGGGCACCACTTTTCTCGACTTTTTCCTCGTGCGGGAAATGGACAAAAGTACGAACGACCGTAAAAGAAAGCTCATCATGATCCTCTCGGTAAGCATGAACGTGGGTCTTTTATTCTACTTTAAATACTGCAATTTTTTTATTGAGAACTTTAACTCCGTCCTTTCATTCGCCGGGATAAAAGAAATAAAGCTTCTTGAAGTTATTCTTCCTATTGGTATCTCATTCTACACGTTCGAAAGCCTTACGTATGTTGTTGACGTGTACCGCCGCGTTCATGCCCCTCTCAAGAATTTCTGGCATTATCAGCTATACATTATTCTCTTTCCCAAGCTTATTGCAGGCCCTATCATCAGGTACCATGAGATAGCAGACCAGATTACGGACCGTTCACTCACTGATAACATCGACAATAAGTTCAGTGGCTTTTTCAGATTCGTGACAGGTCTTTCGAAAAAAGTATTTATTGCCAACACAATGGCGTATTACGCCGATCTCACATTTAACGCCGAACCTTCCACTTTGACCTCCGCAGCTGCATGGCTTGGAGTTTTAAGCTATACGTTCCAGATCTATTTTGACTTCAGCGGCTACAGCGATATGGCAATCGGGCTGGGACAAATGTTTGGTTTCCGTTTTCCCGAAAATTTTAATAATCCCTATACTTCCCAAAGCATCACCGAGTTCTGGAGAAGGTGGCATATTACTCTTGGCAACTGGATGAGAAATTATTTATATATCCCTTTAGGTGGAAACAGGGTTGATAGTACTACGCGTTTATATTTTAATCTCTGGATCGTTTTCCTGGCATCCGGGTTGTGGCATGGAGCGGCGTGGACCTTTGTGGTGTGGGGAGCATGGCACGGAGCTCTTCTTGTTCTGGAGAGGATCTTTCTTTCAAGGGTATACAAATCGATCGGTGCCTTTATGTCTACAGCCATTACTTTTTTTCTTGTTTGCCTCGGATGGGTCTTATTCCGATGCGATAACATTTCGCAGGCAGGCATGATCATAGGAAAGCTGTTTTCCTTTACAGGCGAATTACCTGTGCAATATAAAGACAGCGAATTTTTATTTTATTTTTTCCTGGCTATCCTGTTCTCCTTTTTCGCATCATTTAAACTTGGAAAAACGATCCAGCAAAACTATTACAGCACCAAACATCAGCCACTCACTATTACTGCATTCCTGCTTCTGACCGGCCTTCTTTTTACACTGGCCATCGCTTCTATCGCCTCCAGCAACTTTAACCCTTTTATTTATTTCAGGTTTTGAAAACGCGGGTTAATATAAATATGATCGCAAAGCCTTTGCTGTTGGCAGGTCTGTTGCTTTTTCTCTTCCTGCCTGTTATTCAGGAACTCACCAATGTGAAGACCTATATTGATCCATTGAACGGAACATTTTATCCCGAACCCAATGTCCAATTGAGCAAAGAGGGATGGTTTGACGGTAGCTACCAGCAGCAAAAGGAAAAATTTGTTCGTGATAGTTTTGGTTTGCATCATTATTATATCAGGGCGAACGGGCAATTGAAATTTAATCTTTTCAGGAAAGCGACAGCCGCTTACGTGGTGGTTGGGAAGGATGATTATCTGTATGAAACTGGTTATTTCGATGCGTATTATGGCAGGGATTTTATCGGCAGAGAAAAGATCAATAAATATATACAGCAGCTTAAGTGCATTCAGGACAGCCTTACCGCGCACAATAAATTGCTGTTGGTTGTGCTTGCACCAGGCAAAGCGAGTTTTTACCCTGAGTATATACCGCACAAATACAGGGGAGCTCCGGCCGTAAGTAATTATCTCTATTTCAGGGAGGCGCTTAAAGCAAATGCATTAACTCATATTGACTTTAACAGGTATTTTACTCTTCTTAAACACGATCATAAGTATCCCCTTTACCCGCAGTATGGCATTCACTGGAGCAATTATGGAAGTATACTTGCGTTTGATTCTATCAGCAGATACGTCGAGAGCCGCCTGCATTGCGACCTTCCGGATCTTGAGATCACGGGGATGCAAATATCAGATTCGCTGCGACATACCGATAACGACATTATTAAAGGCATGAACCTGTTATGGGAACCGAAGTCGTTTCCAATGGCGTATCCCCAATTCAACGTGCGCAACGACAGCTCTAAACATAAGCGGCCTTCCATGCTGGTGGTAGGCGATAGCTTCTGGTGGTATATATACAGCACTAATATTCCCGCTGCCACGTATTCTAATCATGAATTCTGGTTTTACAATGAGGCAGTGTATCCTCAGTCTTTCAATTCTCCTTTAATGGTGTCGCAGACCGATTATTTTAAAAAAATACGATCGTATGATGTGGTAATACTATTGCACTCTGAAGCCACTTTAAAACGCTTTGGAGATGGGTTTGTACAGATGGCTTACGAAACGTACTGCGAACGCGCAGAATATCGTGAACGGATCCAGCAGATCAAGGAGAGTATTGTAGGAACAACTTCCTGGTACAAGGACGTGCAGGATAAAGCGGCTTCCCGCGGAATCTCTGTCGATTCAATGCTTACCCTGGATGCGATTTACGTGTTATCTCACCCGGAAAACAAATAAAAAAATCCCGCAAGTAGCGGGATCCTCTATTATTTTTTTGGCTGAGCCTGGGCTTTAGGCTTCGGCGGATTAAAATATAATTTTTGTTTTTCGTTACCCGGATCCAGTTCTTTTACCATGAGCCAGCTTTCTTTTGCTTTCGCATCATCCTTCCTTTTCACATAAAAATAACCCAGGTACTCGTACGCTTCAATCACATAATTCTTGTAGGTACCGGTTCTCTCTTCAGGTTTTACAAGGGATAACATCTTTTCGTACTGCGCCCTGGTACTGTCGCTTTCTGCATTCGGATCCAGCATAGAATTAGTACGTCCTCTCCACAGGTATCCAACCGGCCATGACGGATTGATCTGCGTTAAAGCTTTAAATGCCGAATCACCCTTTACAAACATTTCACGGGCAAGATTTTCTTTTTCGGTAATGTCAGGAGTAACAGGCTTTTTCTTTTTCTGAAGCGCGTCTTTTGCCTCGTTTACTTCCTTGTTCAGGTTCTGGCCTGAAAAATAATAGGCCTTACCTAAATCAAAGCGATCATTGTTGGTGAGATTTTTCCAGTCGTTTTTCTTCTTCTTCTCAAAATAAGTGATTGCAGAAGGATAATCTTTGGATTTCACAGCAGATTTAGCCATCTCTGTATAAATGTCACCAGCTGCCGTTGAGTCAAGTGCAATTGCCTTTTCCAGTTCAGCAAAGCCCAGAGAATCGTTTCCGGTCTTCATTAATAACAATCCCTTGTATTTATAATCAGCTGGCCTGTATTTAAACTGAGGACCAGCCATTGTGAAAAAATTATTAATGGCCGCCAGTCCTTTTTTGTAAACAGTTGAGTCGGTTTTATCGCTCATTTCGGCATAACTATATGCGGCAAGGCGTTCGAGGTACACATTATTAAAATTAGATTTTTTCAGGCTTTCATATTCTGCCACCGCTTCAGCATATTGTTTGTTATTATAAAGAGCGCTCATAAAACGATAACGCGCGTAGTCGCTGTTGTTCAACTCCAGATATTTTTTCCAGTTTTCAATAGAGCGTGCAGGTTGTCCTGCCAGGGAATAAAGTTCTGCTACCTCCCTGTAAGCAGGGGCAAAAGTCGGATCGAGATCCATCGCTTTTTTGTAATACTCCAGTGCCAGCGGAAAATTTCTTCCGCGCTGATAGAGCTTTCCTTCCCGCAAAATTCCTTTAGGGCTTTTCGGATTTAAGCTTGTGGCCTTCTGATAGCTTTTCACAGGGGCACTGCCATCAGTCGGATTTTTTTCGAGCTGCGCATCACCTAAAATGATGTAATTGTCAGGATTTTTTGCGTCAAGCTTGATCGCTGCACTCACCACCGCGATGGCCTCATCAGGGTTTTTATTATCGGTATCAAGCCATGCCTCAGCAATTTTTCGAAGCACCTCCGGATTTTTGTTTGCGGCAATTGATGTAGCCTTATAGAACTGCGTTTTGGCCTCATCCACTTTCCCTTTTGCCAGCAGTACCTTACCGATCCCAACGTAGTTGAGAGGATTGGTAGCATTTATTTCAACCCCTTTTTTATACATGGCGTCAGCACTGTCTGTTTCGCCATTCTTGAAATAATTCTCCCCAAAATAAAAATAGTTTTCTCCTTTACCGGCATCACGGGCTATAATAGCTCTGAAATCGGCAGCGGCCGCTTCAAAACGCTCATTATCGGTCTTTGCAATTGCCTGGGGCAATGTCTGGGCCGACGCCATAACAACAGAAAACAAGGGTAGTGCAACTAAAATCTTAAAGTTCATTTTTTTATTTTTTGGTTTCTAAAAGTACTTAATTCTGTGTTTGCAAAGGCAATGCCGGTTGTTATTAATTGCCCGTTTTTAGGTTATTTTAAGGAACCTTAGGCTTCTTTATTCCTGCAGCTTTATGGTAACCAGTCGCTCCTGCTGCCTGGTTGGAAGAAGCCCCTGCTTTAGAAAAGTAACCTGACCTTTTGGACCAGCAACAAAGCTCTCAAAACCCTTGGCCAGCGTAAACTCTCCCACCTTACGGATTACGTACAGAGTTCGGGCCAGAGGATATTTGCCGGTCTTAAAACTGGTCTGGTTAGGATAAACAGCACTATCTGCTTTATTGTAACGAAGTGCAAGGAATTTGATCTTACCTCCGTTTGCTTTATTCAGAGAGTCGTCCTTATCGCTAAGCCATGCGTAATCAATTACGCCGATGGCATTGTTGTTTTGTGCTATGTAATTGATGGTTTCCGGTGTCGATCCCATGGCACTGCAATTTGCCGACAAACCTTTCTCGCCGGTAATTTTTTCCTTCATATAATGCAATACAGAAGAATTGTCTTTGTCAAACACAACTTTTACTTTTTTACTGCTGCCGTCCGGCATTAGAACCTCTCCCGTTCCGGATATTAATGTCTGGATCATGTTACTGTCAAGCTCGCTAAGAGCAAGCTGGGCGTTAGCTATAAATGCAACCCCGCTATTTGCCACAGCAGAATATCCAGGCGTGTATTTACGTGAGGCGAAAGCTTTTTTTTCCTGCTCACCGGGAAGTCTCGATATAAAAATTGCTTCACAGCTGTCATTAAGCAGCGCCATGATTGCTTCCGCTTCCGAGGCCATATGAAGCTCAACCTCTGCATTTTCATACAGGGCTTCAAACGTGTAAACCTGATTCTCAACGTGTGGCTTTATTCCTTCCTCGTAGTACACCTTTAATTTGCCGGAAGTTGGCGTATTATCCTTGTATACATTTTCATTTCCTCCACAGGAATAGAGAAAAATCAGGAAAAGCAAAACAAGCCTATACATCGTCATTATGGCGCTCCTGTTTCAGAAAATGATACATGCGGTAGCTCCGGTAAGCAGCATACGCAAACATCGTGACTACAAAAATTGTTCTTTTATTACCGTACAGGCGCTCACTCAGAAAGTCAGTGGTAAGGATGGCAATGGCGAGAACTAGCACCACAACTACCATTACCCCTCCGAACCAAAAACTGATCATCTGCATAGAAGGTTTCATATACTAGAGTAAAAAAGGCCACATGATTTATGTGGCCCTGGTTAATGTTATTGAATTTTGAATGCTATTGGCAGATTGTAGTAAACCCTGGCCGGGCGACCGTTCTGGCGGCCGGGCTTCCATTTTTCAGGATAAGATTTCACCACGCGGATCGCTTCTTTATCACAATCAGGACAACCGGCAACTCCTTTAATTACCTGCACATCGCTTATCGAACCATCCGTTTCCACAACAAACTTTAAAAATGCTTTACCTGAAACACCAGCCTCTTTGGCCATCTGAGGGTAAACCACATGTGTTGAAACATACTTATAAAACACCTGGATTCCTCCCGGAGGCTCAGGCATTTCTTCTACTATAGTAAAGATCTCAGGGGCAGCCGGTTCTCCGGGACCTTCAACCTCAGTAGGAGGCGCAATTTCTTTTTCGCCTTCCTGGTCTTTAGTTCCAACCTGGGTTTCCTTTACTTCTTCCTGCAATTTCTGAGGCTCTTCTTCCACTGCGTCGTCCTTGATAACAGGAGGCACAAATTTCACCATTTCAACCATTGGCGGTGGTGGCGGCGGCGGTGGAGGCGGAGGTAATTCCTCCTGTGGCGGAGGTGGTGTAAGATCGATCTGCTCCACACCCACTTTTTCCTGGATCACTTCTTCTTCAGGACGGTCACTGAATGTTTTCACACCAAGTAAGAGTACAGAAAACAAGATCATGCCGCCAATGATCATGGTTACGCGGCGATTATAATTCCTGCGAAGTTCGTAAGCGCCGTATTGTTGATTCCTGCCAAGGAAAACAATATCGTTACGTTCGTCGAGAGTTACATTATTCCAATTTTTAATCATGTTGTACCTCCTAGTTTACTCCTACTTTCTCGGTAAGAAGATCAAGTTCCGGTTTAGTCATATCAACCATAACATATTTTCCAACCACGTTCACATTAAGTTCGTCAACCAGGTCGATCACATTTTTGTAGGTCGCCTTATCATCCGTTTTGATCAGGTATGTAAAAGATTCCTTGTCAGCCTTCCTCTCGCGGACCATACGTTTAAAAGTAGTATCTGCCAGTTGATTGTTTTCAAACTGCTTTTTAAGGGCGAGGATCTGCTCGTGCATCTTTTTATTTTTCTCAAGAAGATACTTGTGCAGACTTCCCTGAGAGTAGTTGATCTCTGTAAGAGCGGTTTTTTCACCTTTATCATCATCGGCCGGGCGGAATTCCCCTTCGTAATAAAAGATCCGGTCGTCTTTAGTTAACAAAAATGTTATCCCGTTTTTAATTGGCGGCTGATCTTTAGGATTGTCTGGTGGTGCCGGGAAAGTAAGCTCCATTGATTTTGGCTTGCTGAATGTTGCAGTAAGCACGAAAAATGTAAGGAGAAGGAATGCAAGGTCAACCATCGGCGTCATGTCGATGCGCGTTGACTGCTTCTTGGCTCTTTTCTTGCCACCCTTGTGGCCACCGCCACCGCCTTCTTGAATTTCTGCCATGTTCTAAATTTTTTTGCAGAAAGAATTACTTAGGATTTATCACTGTTCCCCCGCCTTCCAAAGAAGTAATGAGGTTAAACTGATAGATCTTGAGATCAGTAAAATTCTTTACCACATCTTTTACGAAAATATATTTTGTAGTTGCTCCTGCCTTTATCGCGTAGCGTGGCTTTTCAGCATTAAACTCCTGGTTGTTTGCTGCAGCTGCCTTCTTGGCGTCGTTATATGTCTGCACGGCGTATTTGCCTCCTATCGCGATCCAGTCTCTCAGTTGGTTGTTGGGAGTGATGGTATCAAGAGGCACACCGCGTTGCGGCTGAAAATTGGTCCGCTCCTGGTCGCTTGCATCAATATATCTTGGAAGATCCTTGATATCAACTCCGAAACTGCTAAGCCCTGTGAACTTCACTGCCTGTTCGTCGGTAAAATTTACCTTGTATTTAGCGGCCATTTCGCGCAAAGCGGCTTTTTTTGCAATTGGATTACTGATGCCGAAAAAAGCTCTTCCCTTGTCATCAATGGTAACCATAATATGGTTATCAGGGAGAGTAACCTCTCCGATTGAACTGGGAGGATCAACTGTTACAGGCTCAGCCATACGAAAAGAAGCAGTTAGCATGAAAAACGTTACCAGCAGGAAGGCCAGATCCACCATCGGTGTCATGTCCAGCGCGGGTGCTCCTCCTTTAGACGGTTTTTTTGACATTTGATTCTTTTATTATTTAGATGAATAATTCAGCATTTTTCCATAAACACGGAAAAATTATTTTCCTGTTGCCTGGAATTCCTGGATGATAGAGAATCCGGCTTCGTCCATAGCGTAAGTGATCTGGTCGATCCTGTTGCTGAAAAAGTTATAAAAAATGATCGCAAATGCAGAGGTTAAGATCCCTACCAGTGTATTTACAAGGGCTTCTGAGATACCTGTTGCAAGCGCACCGGTATCAGGAGCTCCAGCCTGTGCAAGAGCGGCAAATGCGCGGATCATCCCCACAACCGTTCCAATAAGACCGGCAAGCGTACCAATGGAAGCCATTGTAGAGATCACAACCATGTTCTTGGAAAGCATAGGCAGTTCCAGTGCAGTAGCTTCTTCAAGCGCTTTCTGGATCGCGTGTACTTTACCTTCTTTATCCATTGCTGAATCATTTTCTACAAAACGGTATTTCATAATACCCTCACGCACCACATTGGCAAGAGAACCTTGCTGCCTGTCGCACTCTGCAACTGCACCATCAAAATCGTGTGCCGAGATCAATGATTTGATCTTGTTCACAAACTTATCGGTGTTGCCTTTACCTGCTGCTTTCTGAATGGTGATAAAACGTTCGATCGCGAATGTTATCACGGTCAGAAGGAATCCGATAAGGATAGGCACAATAAAACCCCCCATATACATCGTGCCAAGAATGTTGGCCGGTTTATGTGAGCTGCGGTCCCCGCCTTCAAAATTTGAGTCTGCTCCCAGGATGGTCGTGTAAATAAAAACGCCTATCAAAAGACAAATAACGATCGCCAGCGCGGAAACAATCAGTGGGAATCCTCCCGATGTTTTTTTTGTACTCATTTTGTATATGTTTCTTGTTTAATTTTTTAGAACGCCAAACTTAATTAAAATTGTTTTATAGAAAAAATCTATTACATTCTATTTTGATGTTTTTAACGCTCTTTCCGGTGTTTTATTTCCGTTCACAGAGGCAATAACGGCGGGAGTTTTATAAGTGGCGGCATTTGAAACATAGCTGGCAAAAGGCCGGAATTGTGATATCTGAAACAACTTATTGATCAGAGTAAAATTATTCCAATAATTAATACATTATTGTAAATTAATTGGGATATCTCAGCATCTGCCGCAGGTGGTAATCCCCAAGGAAAAAAACAATTTTTCAGTGTTTTTCGAGCGTGAATTATCTTTATTTTAGTGGAAACTTATAAAATCTTATCATGAAAAGAAGAATTACTTTATTATTATTTGCGGCGGGCGCTATGCTTACTTCGAAGTCGCAGGTGTTGTTCCAGGAAAATTTTACACCACCCTACCAGACCGGATGGATCGTGCAAAATCTTTCCGCTTCTCCAAACCCGACCTTAACGTGGTTTGCACCAACTGCCTCTTTGACGTTTAATTCATACAACGGAGCACCAAACGATTACATTGCTGCCAATTTCAATAATACAACTGACCAGAACAACGCTGTGACATTGAGCGACTGGTTGATCACTCCAACACTTAATCTTCAGAATGGTGTTGTTGTATCGTTCGCTACACGTACATCCACAAACCCAAATCAGTATGCCGACAGGCTTGAAGTGCGTATGAGCACCGCAGGTACCGGAAGCAATGTGGGATCAACGCCAACATCGCTTGGAACATTCACAGACGTTCTGACCACCATTAATCCAAATCTTACCTCAACCGGATATCCGGGAGTATGGACAGTTTATAATCTTACTGTTTCCGGCGTTCCTACTCCAACCGTAGGTCGTGTTGCTTTCAGGTATTTTGTTACCAATGGCGGACCAGCAGGTGCCAATAGTGACTATATCGGTCTGGATGCTGTTACAATTACAGCGCCAGCTTGTGCGGCAACCGTACAAAGCTACACCGTATGTACCGGGAATTCTGCAACACTCACCGCAAACGGTGCAGCAGCAGGAAGTACATATAGCTGGTTGCCAGGCGGGCAGACAACTCCTTCAATCGTTGTAACACCAGGCTCAACCACCACTTACACACTTCAGTATACTGAGCCTTCGGGAGTTTGTCCTGCTAAAACAGCCACAGTTACTGTTGGTAATACACTTAATGTTCAGATCAGCTCAACTTCACCGTCAGTTTGTTCTGGTGGCTCTGCAACCCTTACTGCTACTGGCGCAAGTCAATATGGCTGGTTACCGGGACCTGTACTGGGCAGCTCACTCGTAGTTAGTCCTAGCGCAATGTCAGTTTATACAGTTGGCGGAACAGCAGGTACCTGCACAGGTTCAGCTACTTATACACTGGGCGTTTACCCTAATCCAACTGTATCTGTGTCAGGAAATACCCTTGTGTGTACTACCGGCCCTAATGCATCAGCCACTTTCACCTCAAACGGCGCTTCAACATATATGTGGGCTGCAGGTACAAGCACTGCTGCAGGGAACGAGTTCACTCTTAACATCACCTCACCATCTGCACCAACAATGTATACTGTAGGTGTTATGGGAACTGATGCAAATGGTTGTACCGATTCTGAGACTGCAACTGTAACTGCTGCACCAAAACCAGTTGTTACTGTTACAAGCTCACATACTGTTGCCTGCACTAACAGCAGCTACACGCTTTCTGCAAGCGGCGCAGGTGCTTATTCATGGTCAGGTGGCGGCTCAGGCGGCAATCTTACTGTAAACACTGGTTCAACGGCTGGTACAGTTAATCATACCGTAACCGGTACTACTGCTGGTTGCGCAGGTACTGCTGTACATTCACAATCCGTTATTGTTTGTACCACTACTGTGGGAATTGCTGAAACAGGTTATTACCTCGAAACTTCAATCTTCCCTAATCCTTTCTCTAACGAGATCCGTATTAATGCACTTGACGGAACAGTGATCGTTTACAATGCACTGGGCCAGGAAGTAATTAACCAGCCTGTTGGAACTTCAGTTTCCATCAATACTCAAAACCTTCCTAAAGGCGCTTATATTGTAAAAGCATTTAACTTCAATGGTGAAGTTGTAAAAACCGTGAAACTGGTGAAGAACTAAATTCTGAACCCCTTCTTTAAAAACCCGCCCAGGTCTAACCCGGGCGGGTTTTTTTGTTTCTTAACGTTACTGCTGCAATATAGTTGGTAAATTTGCCCTATTACTCCATTGATGACTGTAGATTCCTTACTTAAGAGAGCGCTGAATTCCGAATTCCTTACCATAGAAGAGGGTGTATTCCTTTTCGAGAAAGCGCCCAGTGCCGAACTGATATTCGTGGCTAACGAACTGCGAAAGATAAAAAAGAAGAACTCTCCTAAAGTTACGTGGATCATCGACCGTAACGTTAATACCACCAACGTTTGCATTGCTAACTGCAAGTTCTGCAACTTTTATCGCATACCGGGACATGCCGAAAGTTATGTCACCGACATTGCTACATACAAGCGAAAAATAGAAGAAACTTTCAGGTACGGGGGCGAGCAACTCCTTTTGCAGGGCGGACATCATCCCGATCTTGGACTTTCGTATTACGTAGATCTTTTCAGGCAGTTAAAATCCTTATACCCAAATTTAAAGCTACACGCCCTTGGGCCACCTGAGATTGCGCACATAACAAAACTTGAAAAGTCAACTCATACCGAAGTTTTAAAGGCACTTGTAGATGCCGGTCTTGATAGTTTACCCGGAGCTGGCGCTGAGATCCTCAATGATCGTGTACGACGTCTTATAAGCAAAGGGAAGTGCACCGGACGGGAATGGCTGGAAATTATGAAAGCTGCACACAAGCTCAATATCACAACCAGCGCCACCATGATGTTTGGTCACGTAGAAACGATCTATGAAAGATTTGAGCACCTTGTATGGCTTCGCGATGTGCAGGCTCAGAAACCTGCTAACGCAAAAGGATTCCTGGCATTTATTCCCTGGCCGTTCCAGGACGACGGAACACTGCTTAACCGCCTTAAAGGCATAAAAAATAATGTTACCTCCGACGAGTATATCAGGATGCTCGCTTTAAGCCGGATCATGCTCCCTAACATCGAGAATATTCAGGCCAGCTGGCTCACCGTTGGAAAAGCCACTGCGCAGATATGCCTTCACGCCGGGGCCAATGATTTTGGCAGTATCATGCTCGAAGAAAATGTAGTGAGCGCCGCCGGGGCACCACATCGTTTCACTTATCGCCAGATCCAGGATTCAATAAGGGAAGCTGGATTTGAACCTCAGCTCCGCAACCAGCAGTACGAAGAAAGAGAAATCCCTGCAGGAATAGAGGAACAGGTAATAGGATACTGATTTTTACTTACTTTTTTATTTCCGGTATATTTACGCATGCAATTCAAGTTCTTCTATTCACTGCTCCTTTTAGCCGCTCTTCCGTCTTTTTCTCAAACCAAAAATGTGCAGGATACAGTGTTCCTTATGAACGGGCATGTGATAGGACAAAAGATCCTCGATACAACTTTCACTACTGTTACAATTGCGCATCCCGAAAAACCGCACAAGGTAATCCATTACGAATGGGACCAATTGTACATGGTAAAATTCGCGAGCGGAAGAAAAAGATATTATTATCAGCAGGATTCAACCATCGGCAACTGGTTCACAAAGGATGAAATGTGGATGTACATGAAAGGTGAGACCGACGGAAGAAAAGGATTTAAAGCTAACGGCGCATTTATTGGCGCTGCTATCGCAGGGTTCCTGGGAGGCATGTCGGGTACTATCTGGGGACCTGTAGCTCCTTACGGATTTATGGCTTTAAGTGGTATTCCCAAAGTGCGGATCAAAGCTTCAACCATCAGTAATCCGAATTACGTGCAAAGCGACGCATACATCCTGGGATACGAACGTGTGGCAAGACAAAAACGCAAGATCAGGTCGGTGGTGGGTGGAACAATAGGATTAATTGCAGGCTACACTTTTTACGCGATCTTCCACGATAAATATCCTGAAACAGTAAACGTGGGTTTTAATAATTGATCTTCATTATCATCTTAACAATAAACTAATGGCGTACCAGCGAAAATTAATGTTGCTTGGCAGCGGTGAACTCGGCAAAGAGCTGGTTATCTCACTGCAAAGACTTGGACAGTATGTTGTGGCTGTTGATAGTTACGAAGGAGCGCCCGCCATGCAGGTTGCGCACGAATATGAGGTCATAAACATGCTCGACGGAACTGCACTTGATGCCATAGTGAAAAAACACCAGCCGGATATTATTATCCCGGAGATCGAAGCAATAAGAACAGAGAGATTTTACGATTACGAAAAACAGGGTATTACTGTAGTTCCAAGCGCGCGCGCTGCAAACTTCACAATGAACAGGAAGGCTATCCGCGACCTGGCCTCAAAAGAACTTGGACTTAAAACTGCGCGGTATGCTTATGCAACCTCTCTCCAGGAATTTCGTGATGGCGTTGCTGACATTGGGATCCCATGCGTGGTTAAACCGCTGATGAGCAGCAGCGGCAAAGGACAAAGCACCATAAAAAACGAGAATGATATTGATAAAGCCTGGAACTACGCCATTGAAGGTTCGCGCGGCGACTACAGGGAAGTGATCATAGAGGAGTTTATAAAATTTGATTCTGAGATCACTCTTCTTACAGTAACGCAGCAGAACGGACCCACATTATTTTGCCCTCCTATTGGTCACCGCCAGGAGCGTGGTGATTACATGGAAAGCTGGCAGCCTTGCGCAATCAGCAGCTCACACTTAAAGGAAGCCGAAGACATGGCAGGCCGCGTAACTGCAGCACTCACCGGTTTTGGCATCTGGGGTGTTGAATTTTTTCTCGCCCCCGGTGGCGTTTATTTCAGTGAGCTATCGCCCCGTCCCCATGATACCGGCATGGTTACACTTGCCGGCACACAAAATCTTAATGAGTTCGAATTACACGCCCGCGCAGTGCTGCGTTTACCGATACCGGAAATAACACTCGAACGAACAGGGTGTTCAGCCGTTATTCTTTCAAAAGAAAATGGTACTCATCCCCGGTTCAGCAATATTGAAAAGATCCTGCAAGAGCCAAAGTGTGATATAAGGGTCTTCAACAAACCAACATTGCGTTTAAACCGACGCATGGCAGTCGTTCTTACATATGACAATAAGAATTCAGATGTTGAGAAAGTTAAGCAAAGAGCTGTGGACCTGGCCTCACAAGTAACAGTAACAGGAGTTTCAAACGGCTAATTGGTGCGACTGCGGGCATTATGCAGCGCCACAAAAAAGTTGTTCATCATCTGCTCCTTATTGTAACGCATTGGTTTATCGGTGTGGAGATCTATAAGCGCGCTACCTGCCTCTTCAAGGATACATTGACCTGCGGCAGTATCCCATTCCATGGTTTTTCCGAATCGCGGGTATTCATGTGCCCTGCCTTCAGCCACCCAGCATTGTTTGATACTGCTGCCTATATTAATGAGGTTAACTTCCCCGTACATATTTTCAAATTTTCCGATACGGCTGTTTATTTCTGTACTCAGGTGTGAGCGGCTAGCCACCACTGTGTAATTCTTAGGCGGGGCCTGCAACGGGAGGCGTCGCGCAAACTCAAAAAGATTGTCAGGAAGGTTCTTCTTTGTCAACTCTGTTATCACATCGTTCTGCGTGATCTTATAGCTGCCAAGACCCCTTGCGCCGAAATAAATATCTTTAAATACCGGGGCATAGATTACACCGATAACCGGCTCATTGTTTTCCACGAGCGCAATATTGACGGCAAACTCACCGTTCCTTTTTACATATTCCTTGGTGCCATCTAATGGATCTACCATCCATAATGAGGTCCAGTGCTTACGGACATCGTAATCGGGCACCGATTCTTCTTCGCTGATAATGGGGATGCCGGTTTCCTGCAAAATGGAGGTGATACAGCGACCTGATATTCTGTCGGCAATGGTTACAGGAGTGTTATCCGATTTGGTTTCTACATAAAAATCGGTTTCATATACCTTTAAAATCTCTTCCCCGGCCCGCAGAGCTGCCTTTACCGCTAATTTTAAAAGGTCTTCGTGGTTCATTGTTTCTTATGTTCAACAGGCAGACCTTTTTTTGACCAGGCATCAAAACCTCCAACCAGGTTAATTATATTTTTAAAACCTGCTTCTGTCATAAGCACCCCACAGTCGGCGCTCCTGCCACCCCCCGCGCAATAGAGCAGGTATTTTTTCGCATGATCCAGACCGGCGATCTGCTTTTCCGCATCAGGTGCCAGGAAATCAATTTCTTTTGCCCCCGCGATCTTTCCTTTTTTGTCAATTTCACCAGGTGTTCTCAGATCAATCAATTCGTATTCACCTGTGGCAATCAATTTCTGAAAGGAAGGAGCATCCACATTTTGAACAACTTCCTGGGCTCTGGAAACAAATGCCAGAAAAACGAATGCTAGTATAAGGATCCTCAAGACGATTTTTTGTCAAATTTAGTTTATATCATTGAATTGCCGGCTTGCGCAATGCAATTTGATAAGGGTAATCCTTTATTAACAATAGGTTGGTCAAACCTTAAAGCCGGGAAGGTGCAGGATCAGGAATTTATCCCCAGCTTTAATCCCAAAAAAACATCATGAAAAAATCACTGATTTTATGCTTCCTGTTACTGGCTACCTGTTTTCGGGCGCAGACCGATTCGCTGGTTATACATTATTTCGAGAATTATCCATACTCATTCAACGACAATGGTACTGTGAAGGGAATTGAAGTGGACATCATGAACGAGTACATAAAATGGCTGAAAAATAAAAAACATATGAATTTGAAGCCGGTTTATCATGCGTATAAAGAATTCAACTCTTTTTATAATGCTGTAAAAAGCGGTCCTGAATATATAATCGGCCTGGGTTCTGTTACCAGCACAACAGACCGGGAAAAGGAAGTGAACTTCAGTGCTCCATATTTACAGAATGTTGCCGTAATGATCACCCCTGGAACTGTTCAAACGATGAAATCATCAGAGATCCGTGATGCCAAAGCAACAATGGAAAAGTTGGCGGCTTACGTTGTCCGCGGATCAAGTCATGCCGCATATATTGAGCAGATAAAAAAGAAATATTCTCCCAACCTGAAGGTTAATTACACTGAGAACCAGGAGCAGGTTCTTTCAAATATTGCAGCAAACCCTCTCTCCTTCGGTTACGTGGATATAGTGGCATACTGGGCATTCATAAAAAAGAACCAGCATAAGTTCCTTAAAATGCAGAAGGCATTCAGTGAACCGAAAGACTTTATGGCGTTTATTACGCCAAAGAACGGAACTCATTTATCAAATCTCAACGAGTTCCTGGAAAGCGGTTTCGGGTTTACTTCAACAAAGATCTACAAAGAGATCCTGGAAAAATATCTCGGCCACGAGATCATCAATTCAGTGGAAATAAAATGATCAGGCTTTAAATTCTCTTTTAAGCAATGCCATGTAGAAGCCGTCAAATCCCTGGCTTGGATAAAGAGTTTTTTCGGTTAGCAATTTGAATTCCGGTCTTTCATTAATGAAAGATTCCACCTGCTGATTATTTTCCGAAGGCAAGATGCTGCAGGTACTGTAAACCAGGTAGCCTCCTTCTTTCACCATTTCACAGTACTCCCAAAGGATCTTTTTCTGGAGGGCACGTGTCCTGTCTACAACCTCGGGACTTAGTTTCCATTTGGCATCGGGATTTCTCTTCAGCACCCCCAGGCCGCTGCAAGGCACATCGAGCAGCAGCTTATCGGCTTTTTTGCTGAGCGAGCTGATTGTTTTGTCGGTAATAAGTTTTGTTTCTATATTAAATGCCCCTGCCCTTCGTGCTCTTTTTTTCAATTCGTCCAGTTTCCATTGTTCAACGTCAAGGCTGATCACTTTTCCCTTGTTACCCATAAGAGCAGCCAGGTGTAGACTTTTGCCACCGGCCCCTGCGCACGCATCAATAACCAGTTCGTTGCTCTTCACACCCAGAAAATCGCTGATCATTTGCGAGCCTGCATCCTGCACTTCAAACCAGCCTTCCCTGAACAAGACATGCTGAAAGATGTTCTCTCTTTTTTTCAGTTCCAATGCGGTGTCTACTCCCTCCACTTCAAGAGTTTCGATCTTATCTTCGAGCAGGGCCTGCTGTAATTTCTTTCGTGAAGTTTTGAGGGTGTTTACACGTAAATACACAGATGCCTGTGAGTTCATGGCCTTCGCTTCCTGCGCCCATGTTTCTGCCCCAATTTCTTCAGTTCCCAGTTCCCACAACCAGTCTGGATACGATTCATACAGCGCGGGGTTTTGCTTCGCTTCTGCTTCCTTCATTAAAATAAAATCGGGATCAACATGCTGAAACTCCTGCCAGGCAGGCACTTCACGGTGCTTTACCACAAGCCACACCGCGGTGATGAACCAGTAATTTTTCGGATTACCTGCAAGGTGAGCATAAAGCCTGTAATTGCGAACGATATCATAAACAGCTTCTGCCACAAAGCGGCGATCGCGGCTTCCCCACTTGGCATTTTGTTTCAGAAGCCTTTCCAGCGCCTTATCGGCGTAGCGGTTATTATTAAAGATCTCCTGTAAGGTGGTTGCGATAGCGCTGACCAGGTTTTTGTATAATTTCATAAATAAGTCAGGCGGGTTTATCGTGCCACATGCACGTAACCCCTTAGAGTGCGCTTAACTACTCCTTTAAGTCTCGGTTCAAAAACTTCGCAGGTATAAAAATAGGTTCCCTCATCAACAGGCTTGCTGGTTAACGCGCTCACTCCGTTCCATTTAAAATATGGATCGGTGGTCCTGTAAATAGCGGCTCCCCAGCGATCTACGATCACAAGGTTGATCTCCTTGATCTGTCGCACTATTACCGCCTTATAATTGTCATTCTTATCATCGCCATTTGGTGTAAACAGGTTTGGCAATTCAAACGCCGGACAGTTGTCAATACACACATCCTCGCTTAAAATGCTTCTGTTCCCATTCACATCAACAGCCTGCACCGCATAACATCCCGACACTTCTTCAAGATCCCTGAATTCCTTGTTATTGATCTTTCCAAACGCAACTTCCAGGTATTCGCCTGTGTAAGTGGATTTATGATACAACGAATATTGGCTCACGTCATCGTTAGGATAATTTTTGTCGGCCATGTCCCAATAAACAAAAACAGATCCTTCAGGACAGTCAGCCTCTACAGCGAGAGTCGGAGTTGCAGGAGGGGTGCGGTCAATTGGAGTAGTACACACTTCCTGCGAATTGTTTAACAGCGGCCTGAAGATCTGCGGATCTGAATACTCGCCATTGGCAAGGATCTTATAACAGTATATCAGCCCGTTCTCAAGATTCTTGTCATCCACATATGAAGTAGCGGTAGTTGTTCCCAGGGCCAGGAAGGCAGAGCCTGCCGGATCTTTTCTTAATACTGTATATTCTTTGTTGTTCCATGGCGTCTGCGAATTCCATTCGAGATCTATCCTCCTGTCGGAGACTGTAGTTTTTAAAAATACTGAACTTGCCCTCTGCGAGTTACCGACAGTGATGGTTCCGGCACTAAATTGAATGAGGTATTCCTCGTTTCCGGCAGTAGTGTTTACATTGGTATGTGTAAAAGCTGTATCAAGGCTAAAAATAGTATTTGCAGTTGTAGTAAACACTGTAGATATGCTGGAAGAGTTCGCCGACCTGTGAACAACGTCAAAGCGGTACGGACCTTTAAAGACAGTGGTGTCAAAATTACCTTTTGAAAGTAATGGCCGGGTCCAGCGAACCCAGATCTTGCCCTGGGTTTCGGATGTTTCCTGTATATCAACATTTAAGATCACCGGCACATCTCTTTTTAGTTTAGCACAGGCGGGAACACTGGCGTAAGTTTCGGTACCATCAAGATACCTGGCCACCACCAGGTAGCTGTAGTTCTCGCCCACTACAAGTCCATTCCCATGGTTATCATCCAGGAACACGTTTGATGTCGTGTCCTTTACCAAAACATATCCTGACGTTGGAGAGACTCCCACCTGGCAAGGCGTGAACTGAAACGGATCACAGCCGTTCTTCCGGTATATCATATAAGATACTACAGGATTTGTTGCAGGAATACATGTGGCAAAATCCCACGAAACACGGATGCTGCTGCCAAAAGGTACTGCTGTTACATTCTTAATTGCAGGGGGAACTATTTTAATGATGTAGGTTCTGAATGTAACTTGTTTCACCGGGAAACCATTGTCCATAGCCTTAAAAGTGGCGTGGTATTCCTGCCGGCGAACATGATCGCAATTTGTTTGCCAGAAAAATCTTACCGCATATCCCTTTGCAGGATTATTAGTTGACCCTACCGTGGGATTTATATTCGCCAGCGGGGGCGTGTCGGAAAACGGCGCGCCGCCTCCTTCAAAAACAACCTGGTCACCATTAGGATCAGATACCCATATAGTTTTATCGATGGTTGCACCTGCTTCAACACAGGTGTCGGCAGGCAATGTAATTACCGGAGGATCTTTTTGCGGGCAATTCACGATTATGACCTGCATATCGCGCATAACATATCCAATGAGAATATATTTTCCTGACGTGTTCTTCCGCCATTCTTTTACGATAAATGCCAGGTTGTATTCTCCGCTTTCCTGGGGGCTGCACCAGGTGAGCAAACCTGTACGGGGATGTATTGTGTATGTTCCGCCAGGGCCGGGATCAGGCCGCACGTATCCTTTTATCGGGTTGCCGAATTCACCTTTCGAATCCGTGAGCTCATAACTCAGGCTGTCATCATCAGGATCAAAAGCTCCGGGGTTATGCTCAAAACATTCGCGCACGCATCCACGGTCGATCGGTGTAAAATCAAAAACCGGGGAACTGTTTGCGCCGGAAAAACTATTAATGATCAGCAAGGACTCAACGTAAAATGGTACGTTCACCGAGTTCGGAATATTTTTAACGCCCTGGTTCCTGTTAGGATCCAATGAGCGCAACAGGTATGATCCTGGTCCGGCATACGTGTGCGTGATGGTATAGGTATTCAGTTTTACAATAAAAGAATCTGATACCCCGAACGTATTAATAATGATCTCCCCGCAGCCAACCTGTACATTATTAAACTTACCACAATCACATGGAACAGCAGGCCCGTTTATTCGCGCAGCAATTCCTCTTTCTCCATCCCCGAAATACACTGTGTCAACACACCTGTCGGCCACTCCGGGTCCATGATCGGTGTATTTAGTGATTGTTATAAGGTACGTGTAACGCGGAACAGTTACCCCTCCAACAACGTCGGAATATGGTGGAATACGTTTATACGTGATCTCCCCTGCCCTGTTGTGAGTGGCATACACAGAGGTGCTCACACAAAATAAAAAACTGATGATTATCAGAAACCGGTTAAGCATATTAGTCAGGATAGTATATATAAAAAGGCCCGCTGGGAGATTTCTCTGGCGCTGAACTCTTCAACGCTTAAGCCAGATAATAATTGCATAAGTGAACCTTTTGAACAATTAAATTTATTAAAAAAAAACGGCGGTGGTTTTGTTTTTATCTATTTTAACGGATGATGTCCCAAACCCCACGCCGGCAGCCATTTTGTTAAACATCACCATATTTACCGATTCTGTTAGCCTCCACGCATTTTTATACTAATTTTGGCCTCGTTTAATTAAAACCCCAAATGGGACAAAATCATAGCGGCCAGGGCAAACTAACAATTGGAGGCCTCATTGTTACTCTAGGAATTATTTATGGGGATATAGGGACTTCACCTCTCTATGTGATGAAGGCGGTGGTAGGTGATAACCCTATCAATGCGGACGTGATCGTAGGTGCCATGTCCCTGGTTTTCTGGACCCTTACATTTCAGACCACTATTAAATACGTTGTTTTTACTCTTCGCGCCGATAACAAGGGGGAAGGTGGAATTTTTTCGCTTTATGCACTCATTAAAAAAGCAAAGCGCAAGTGGCTCATCTTTCCTGCTATTATAGGAGGATGCTGCATCCTGGGAGAAGGCATCATAACGCCACCCATCTCTGTTACCGCCGCTATTGAAGGTTTGCAGCTGATCCCGAGGTTTAGCCACCTTCCAACGATACCCATTGTAATTACGATCATCACGCTTCTGTTCTTCATTCAGCAGTTCGGTACCAAATTCATCGGCAGGTTCTTTGGGCCCGTCATGTTAGTGTGGTTCGGCACCCTTGGTATCATGGGCATAATCGGATTATCGCACGATTTTACTGTGCTTAAAGCCCTCAATCCCTATTACGGCATCATGCTGCTGGTTGATCACCCTGGTGGATTCTGGTTACTGGGTGCAGTATTTCTTTGTACTACGGGGGCAGAAGCGCTGTACTCCGACATGGGCCACTGCGGGCGCAAGAATATCCGGATGAGCTGGGCTTTTGTAAAGCTGATGCTTGTTCTTAACTACATGGGACAGACCGCCTGGCTCACGGCGAATCATGGAACAAAGCTGAATGGGGTAAATCCATTTTATGCAATTATGCCACACTGGTTCCTGCCTATCGGTATCGGGATCGCCACAGTTGCCACGGTAGTAGCGTCCCAGGCCCTCATCAGCGGCTCCTTTACTCTTATCAACGAGGCTACCCGTCTTAATTTCTGGCCGAAAGTAAAGATCAAATATCCGACCGAACTGAAAGGTCAGATGTATATTACTTCTATCAACTGGCTACTTTGGGCAGGTTGTATTTTTATCGTCCTGTTTTTTAAAGAATCATCCAAAATGGAGGCGGCTTACGGGTTAACAATCATCCTGGGCATGATCATGTCGTCAAGACTTCTCACATTTTTTATGCGCATTAAAAAGTATCCTCTTTTATTTATCAATGTATTCGCCATCACTTACATCATTATAGAAGGAACCTTTTTGCTTGCGCTTCTTGACAAATTTGCACATGGAGGTTATGTTACGCTCATTATCGCGGTGATCCTTGCAGGCATCATGGCCTGCTGGTATATGGCCAAACTGATCCGCCGCCGTTATGTGGACCTTGTGCCGCTCGATAACTACAAACCGATGCTGGTCGATCTTAGCCAGGACCCTTCTATTCAGAAATATGCCACTCACCTGGTATATATGACAAGTGCGAACAATCCCCTGGAGATAGAATCAAAGGTCATTTATTCCATCCTGCAGAAAAGACCAAAAAAAGCGGACATCTACTGGTTTGTGCATGTGGATGTGCTCGATGAACCTTATCGTATGGAATATAAGGTGACCAAGATCGCCGAAGAAGATATCATCAGGATCGACTTCAGGCTGGGATTCCGTGTGGCTCCACGTATCAATCTCATGTTCCGCAAGGTGGTTTCAGATCTTGTTCAGAACAAGGAAGTGGATATTACCAGCCGCTACGAATCTTTGAATAAGAATAATGTGATCGGTGACTTTAAATTTGTGGTGCTCGAAAAGTTCCTTTCATACGAGAACGATCTTCCTTTGTTTGAGAAATTTATCCTGAATATTTATTTCATCCTGAAACGTTTCAGTATGAGTGAGGCCCGGGCGTTCGGTCTCGACAGCAGCTCTGTGAAAGTTGAGAAATTTCCAATGGTGATCAGTCCTCCGAAAGAGCTGAACCTGAAAAGAGTGATCTAATTTCTTTTAGTGCTTAAAATGTCTTGTGCCGGTCATTACCATGCTCATCCCGTGAGCATCGCAATAGGCAATGCTTTCTTTATCCTTAATTGAACCTCCCGGCTGGACAACTGCTTTGATGCCTGCTTTATCGGCAATCTCAACACAATCGGGAAAAGGAAAAAATGCATCACTGGCCATTACAGCGCCTTTTAGATCAAAACCAAAATTATTTGCTTTCTCAATAGCCTGACGTAATGCGTCAACACGTGAAGTCTGACCAGTGCCGCTTGCTATTAACTGACCATTACGTGCAAGCACAATAGTATTGGATTTGGTGTGCTTCACAAGTTTATTCGCAAAAAGAAGATCCTTTATCTCACTATCAGATGGTGATACTTTTGTCACCGCTTTCAGATCGGAGCTCGTTTCAGTTTTAAGATCTTTATCCTGTTCGATCACACCATTAAGAAGTGTCCTGAAAGAGGTCTTCGATAATTCCACTTTGTTCTGAACAAGAATGATACGATTTGGCTTTTGTTTTAACGTCGCAACCGCCTCGTCTGCGTATTCGGGTGCAATAACCACCTCGCAGAATAATTTATTGATCTCAACTGCCGTTTCCGCATCGATCTTTTTATTGGCGATCAGGATTCCTCCGAAAGCCGATACGGGATCACAGGCCAACGCATCGGCATAGGCCTGGAAAATGGTCTTGCGCGAAGCCACTCCGCAGGCATTATTGTGTTTTAAAATGGCAAAGGTCGGCTCTTCGAAATCGGAGATCAGGGCTACAGCAGCGTCAACATCAAGCAGGTTATTGTACGAAAGCTCCTTGCCTGCCAGCTTGGTAAACATTTTGTCGAGATCACCATAAAAAAATCCTTTCTGATGCGGATTCTCTCCGTAACGTAAAGGCTGAGCTTGTGTTATGCTTTGTTTGAACTGAGGGATCTGCTCTGTGGCATTAAAATAATTAAAGATCGCTGTGTCGTAATGCGAGGAAGTAGCGAATGCTTTAGCTGCAAAGCGTTTCCTGTCTGAC
Source organism: uncultured bacterium (assembly GCA_966211905.1). GTDB lineage: Bacteria > Bacteroidota > Bacteroidia > B-17B0 > Aurantibacillaceae > Aurantibacillus. The sequence continues at coordinate 18,518 of CBIHOL010000011.1, read as the reverse complement.
AGCTCAGAACTTCCGTTCTTACTTTCCAGCAATTTTAAAAGGTCAGCATAATCATTGCGGGACGAAACGATAACTACATCGTTATAATTTTTAGCTGCTGCGCGGATCAGCGAGATTCCGCCTATATCGATCTTTTCTATTGTATCCTGTTCGGAAGCTTTTTTTGCAACAGTTTCTTCAAAAGGATAAAGATCTACGATCACCAGGTCGATGTCGGGAATATTATGTTTTTCTTTTTCCGCCACATCACTTTCGTTATCACGACGGTTAAGAATACCTCCGAAGATAGCAGGGTGCAGGGTTTTAACCCTTCCTCCAAAGATCTCAGGATACGTGGTTACAGAATCTACAGCAGTAACAGGAATATTGAGCCCCTCAATGAAGGAAAGAGTGCCGCCGGTACTATATAATTTCACGCCGAGAGCATGAAGTTTCTTAATAATAGGTTCCAGGTTATCCTTGTAATAAACCGAAACCAGCGCACTCTTTATCTTTTTGCTATTGCTCATTTTTTGAAAATAAAAAGCAAAGATAATTGAAGAAACGCAGGTTTAGCTACATTACTGAAGAATAAAAAAGCTCGTTGCTAAGGATGCCTCAAACGGTGATTAATAACCCAGCGCAGGGCCCAGCCAACGTTCGGCCTCTTCAAGGCTCATGTTCTTACGCCTGGCATAATCCTCTACCTGCTCCCTGGTTATCTTTCCCACTCCAAAATAATGTGAATCAGGATGGGAGATATACAATCCACTCACAGCTGCAGTCGGAACCATGGCAAGACTATCCGTAAGAATGATGCCGGCGTTCTTTTCCGCATCAAGCAACTTCCAGATAGTGAGCTTCTCAGTATGATCGGGTTGCGCCGGATACCCGGGCGCGGGCCTGATGCCTGCATATTCCTCCTTTATCAGCTGATCGTTGGTAAAGTCTTCGTGTTTTGCATATGCCCAGAACTCCCTGCGCACTTTTTTATGCATAAGCTCTGCAAAGGCTTCAGCAAGCCGGTCCGCAAGAGCCTTCAGCATGATCGCGCTATAGTCGTCGTGGTCCTTTTCAAACCTTTTTACATGTTCATCAATTCCAATACCGGTAGTTACAGCAAACGCACCGATATAATCTGTTTTCTCTTCAGGAATACCCGAACCATTATTGTTTTTAGGTTTTATAAAATCAGCAAGCGCTACATTATATTGACCAGCTGGCTTTTTGGTTTGCTGCCTTATGGTATGAAAAACATGGCGTGTAGTCTTACCGTTTTCATGTATCACCTCAATGTCATCATGATTAACTGAAGCCGCAGGATAAATTCCAATAACAGCATTTGCCTGCAGCCATTTTTCTGAAATGATCTTTTTCAACATAACCTGCGCGTCGTTAAAAAGTTTGGTCGCTTCAGCGCCGCGCTCCGGATCATTCAGGATCCTCGGGTACATACCCTTCATTTCCCAGCTATGAAAAAACGGTGTCCAGTCAATGTATTCAGAGATCTCCTGCAGGTCGTAAGCGGTAAACACTTTATTACCCGTGAAGGTTGGTCTCGTAAAGGAAGCCTTGCTCCAGTCGACCGGGAATTTATTTTTCCTGGCTTCCTCCATGCTGATGAATTTATTCTGTGACTGAGCATTTTTATTCTGCTCTCTCACACGGGCATAATCTTTTTTGATCTCTTCCATGTATGCAGGACGGAGTTCATCTGAAATAAGACTGCTTGTAGCAGGCACCGACTTGCTTGCGTCGTTCACATGCACTACAGGACCAGAATAATTCTGCGCAATTTTTACTGCTGTATGTACTTTTGATGTGGTTGCTCCTCCGATCAGTAACGGCAGCTTAAATTTGAGCCTTTCCATTTCCTTTGCAACGTGCACCATCTCGTCGAGTGAAGGTGTGATCAACCCGCTCAATCCGATCACATCCACATTTTGTTTTTTAGCTTCGTCCAGGATTCTGTCGCTCGACACCATCACTCCAAGATCGATGATCTCGAAATTATTGCATGCAAGAACAACCCCCACAATATTTTTTCCGATATCATGAACGTCACCTTTCACTGTAGCTAAGAGCACCTTCCCTGCATTTTTTCTGCCATCGCCAACAATACCGGCTTTCCTGTTTGCTTCTTTTTCAGCCTGCAGGTACGGCTCCAGGTACGCGACAGCTTTTTTCATCACACGCGCACTTTTCACTACCTGTGGCAAAAACATCTTTCCGCTTCCGAACAGGTCTCCCACAACATTCATTCCTGCCATTAACGGACCTTCGATCACGTTCAGCGGTCGACCGAGCTTCTGACGTGCCTCTTCGGTGTCTGCATCAATATAATCTACAATCCCCTTTACAAGCGCATGACTTAATCGTTCTTCCACAGGCGATTTTCTCCATGCCTCGTCTTTTTCAGTTTTCTCCTTCGACACCCCTTTTAATGTCTCGGCATGATTAACCAGTCGTTCAGTGGCATCATCGCGGCGATTCAACAACACATCCTCCACTAATTCGAGCAGCTGTTTGTCGATCTCGTCATACACCACCAGCTGAGAAGGATTTACAATGCCCATATCCATTCCATGACGGATGGCATGATATAGAAAAGCCGAATGGATAGCCTCGCGCACGTGATCATTTCCTCTGAACGAGAACGAAACGTTGCTTACTCCTCCGCTTACTTTTGCAAACGGCAGATTTTCCTTGATCCATTTGGTGGCATTAAAAAAATCGAGGGCATTTAACCGGTGCTCTTCCATTCCTGTAGCTACAGGAAAAATATTAGGATCAAAAATGATATCCGTTGCCGGAAAATGTACCTTGCTTACAAGAATGTCATATGCGCGTTTACAGATCTGGATCCTGCGCTCATAGGTGTCGGCCTGACCGTCTTCATCAAAGGCCATTACAATCACCGCTGCCCCGTATTCTTTTACTTTTTCTGCATGCTCAATAAATGCCGCTTCGCCTTCTTTTAAAGAAATAGAATTTACAATGGCTTTTCCCTGCACACACTTCAGTCCCGCTTCTATAACGCTCCACTTCGAAGAGTCAATCATAATAGGCACGCGCGAAATATCAGGTTCTGCCGCTATAAGGTTCAAAAAATTGGTCATGGCCGCTTCGCTGTCAAGCATTCCTTCGTCCATGTTAATATCTATCACCTGTGCTCCGCCTTCTACCTGCTCTTTTGCCACTGATAAGGCTTCTTCAAAATTCCCGTCCTTTATAAGACGAAGAAATTTCTTGGAGCCTGTCACGTTGGTGCGCTCCCCGACGTTTAAAAAATTACTTTCCGGACGGAGCGTCAAAGGTTCCAGTCCGCTCAGGTGCATTAAAGTATCACGTTTCGGTTTTTTACGTGGAGTTGATTGTTTTGCCAGTTCAGCAATCCTTTTAATATGTGCCGGGGTGGTGCCGCAGCATCCTCCCACAATATTGATGAAACCAGCTTTCAGAAACTCCTCGATCTGGTGGCCCATTTCATGCGCATCCTGGTCGTACTCGCCAAACTGGTTTGGTAAACCGGCATTTGGATAGGCACTCACATAAAACGGCGCTTTATCAGATAACTCTTCCAGGTAAGGACGAAGATCCTTTGCACCCATGGCGCAGTTCAGACCAATGCTTAACAGGTCGACATGTGAAACGGAATTTAAAAAGGCTTCTGTTGTTTGTCCTGAAAGTGTGCGTCCGCTCGCGTCCGTTATTGTACCTGATACCATCACGGGCATCCTGCGGTTAATTTTTTTGCAATGTTCCTGGATGGCAAATAATGCGGCTTTTGCATTCAGGGTGTCAGTAATTGTTTCAATCAGCAGTAGGTCAACACCGCCATCAATCAGGCCCCTGATCTGCTCTGTGAATGCTATTACCAGCTCATCAAAAGTTACTGCACGGAAACCCGGATCATTAACATTTGGCGACATGGAAGAAAGTTTGGTTGTAGGCCCCATCGATCCGGCCACGAACTTTGGAATATGCGCCAGTCCAGGAAATTCCTTTTTAAATTCTTCAACCGATTCCTTGGCAATTTTTGCTGATTCGTAATTAAGTTCGTAGACAAATTCTTCCATTTCATAGTCGGCCATGGCAACACTGGTACCGCTGAAAGTATTTGTTTCGAGGATATCGGCACCTGCAAGGAGATACTCCCTGTGAATGGCTTTAATGATCTGTGGCTGGGTGATAGAAAGCAGGTCGTTGTTTCCTTTCAGGTCCTTATGCCAGTCGGCAAAACGCTTGCCCCTGTAATCTTTTTCTTCCAGCTTGTATTGCTGGATCATAGTACCCATTGCCCCGTCGATGACGAGAACACGTTTTTCGAGCTCTTTGTGTATTGTATCCATAAAATAAAAAATCCCTTCCGTATCTGCCGGAAGGGATTAGTTCGATATTGTTATTTGTAAAATCTGTTACTAATTGTTCCGACTTATTTTTCCTGTCAAATTACAGGACGAATTCCCACCTTCTTTCTGAAATGAAAAATTGAGAATGAAAATTAAAAATGACCTCGTGTTCTTCATTTCTAATTTTTAATCTTTTTAATCCTTAATTCCTGTCAGGGTTGGTAAAGCTTCATAGGGCGTATCCCTCTGCTTTTCTTAATAAGTGTTTTTTAAAGAACGCGATGCAAAAATACGATTTTTAGTCAAATAGAGCAAATAAAACGTCTGGCATTGAGAGTTTCAGAGGTTTTTTAGCATCTGACGAACAGAGCTCTTCTTATTTCACAGTCACATGTACAGAGCCGTTTGTTCTGCATGGTAGCCACTGATACCACCCGGATGTAAACACTGTTAGCTCCTTAAAAATTGCCCTTACTGTCTGATTAAGCTTCTTGAGGTCACAAGACCACCATGATCACGGTAATTGCAGTAGTAAACACCTGCCGGCAAAGCGCTGATATTTATTTTATTTTCGCCCTCATTTATATTTTGGCGCATTACTAACTGGCCGCTTGCATTGTAAATCATCAACTCCCCTGCGGTTACAGAAGTTAAAGTAAAAACGCCGTTGCCCGGATTAGGAAAGATCTGAATGCCGGACTGCTGCCTGTCACCAACTCCAAGACATGGAGCCACTTTATGCAAATGCGTTACCTTGCTGTAACAACCTTCTGCGCTTGTGCCTTCCACGGTAAATGAAACCGGAACAATGGGACTTATTACTGTATAAGTCGAATTTGATCCTGTATTCCAGGTATAGTTGGCCGCACCACTACAGGTGAGCGTTACAGTTTCTCCAACGCAACTGTAATTCTGACCGGCGGACACAATTATATTAGGGAGTGGATTAACCGTAACATAACTTACAGCAGTTGCAGTGCAATTATTGTTTGCCACTCCGGTTATAGTATACGCATTTGTCACACTCGGAGTCACAACCGGAGCGCCTGCGGAAAAGGTATAGGCAACCGCTCCTGCGGGAGAGATTGTAAAGCTTTGCTTGTCGCAGATCGTTCCGCTGTTAACCGACAGCTGAGGGAGGGGCATGACTGTAAAGGTAAACGGAGCGCGTCCCGTTGTTGATGTGCATGTGGAGGCTTCAGCAAAACACGTGTAAATGCCAGCCGACAGTGGTGATGCAGTAAACGTGCTGCCATAATCAAGTGGGTTCGCAGAACTGGAATTCTGAAACCATGCGATGCTCCCCGCGGATTGCGCAATTAAGGTTGCTGTTTTTCCCAGGCATATCAATTGGTTTCCTGAAGGTGTGACATTGCCGGGAATGCCCACTGTCGTTTGCAGGCCAGCGAGGAATGTTCCTAAAGTAACAGTATAGCCGTAATACGGCGTGGGATATGTGCCAGTCAGTTTATTTTTCAGGAGCAGGGTGTCGCAGAAGAAACCTGCTAACACCACATTATTTGGAGATAGGTCGATGATCCCGGTACCAGTTCTGTCCTTCCAGGATGAGTCACGCTGAAGCCAGTTAAGTTGCCCGAGCGGGGAGATCTGACCGGTTTCAAAAAAGTATTTGTCAGTTGGCTGTCCGGAATAAAACCAACGTGTGGCATTACCAGTAAAATAAATATTATCACATGAATCAATAGTGATCACATTCCATCTGTTAGAGTTCCCGCCAGCATAACCGTAAGTACTCGTAGATCCAACATGCGGGTATTGTTTCAAAAAAGAATTATTGAAACCTGTCCCCGCTGGACTTAACTTTCGAATGGAAGAATGGGAATAATAATGCCAGGCGCCATGTTGAATAAAAAAAATATCATCCTGGGAATTCAAATGCAGGCTATAAAAAGCGTCGGGATTATACTGTGGTCCAACTATCCACTTAAACTTTAGACCGGAAGTAAGCTTAATAACAAAGCAACCCTCATACTCCCACGAATATCCGCCACCATACAAATGAGCAGTATCTAATTGCACCCCTCCCAGTAAACCCATGATGAGCACAAAATCTCCCGTGCCATCACGTTCAATTTCCAATCCAGATGAAAAATCCAGGTAGCTGGCTCCAGGCGTATTTGCAGGATCAGCAAACAGAACATCATCAAGCAACCCGTTTTTATAATACTTCGCAACAAACAGCGACTCCTTTTTAGGACGAGGAAAAACCTGTGCCGATAAGATCGTTGTATCAGAAACAGATCCTGTGAGAGCGATATCAGTGCCGTTCATGCAAATATCGCCAACCTCGTCTTCTCCCTTACTGCCAATGCTCTCCAGCCACATCAAACTACCGCTGCTGGTAAAGCGCGCAATAAAAATATCATTGCCTCCTTTGCTGGTCAATGAGAGGCTGCCAATCGAAAGCGTTTTCTGAAAAACGCCGGTCACGTAAATCGAACTGTCAGGGGAGCAGACAGTGCTCCTCATCTGAAAATTATACGGAAAAGCTTTTTTCCATATTAGCTGTCCCGTTGACGAACACTTGCTGAATGTGGAATCACCGATAGAATAACAATACACATTGTTAAAAGGATCTTTGCACAAACTTACCTGTGCTCTGTACGTGAGGAGGGTGTCCCATTTCCAGTCCTGCCCAAAAAAACTGATCGTGAAAAAAAAGACGAAACAAAAAGAGAGTAGGTGCTTTTTCATGGGCGGTCCGGCTAATGGTCAGATACTAAGGACAGAAAACCTTGTGCCAGCGGAAAATTTCCCGGAATCCCGTAACTTTTAAGTTTGATTCTTCATGACAGTATAAAAAACCGTGATTTAACAGTCGACAAATTCCGTAATTTACACCATGAAATATCTCCTGCTCACAGCCCTTCTCAGTACGGCTTCTTTCTCTTTTTCCCAGGTGTCCGTAAACATGGTTAAAGCGTTAATGACCGCCCAGGAATCGTCCTGGAACAATGGTGACCTTGACGCGTTCATGAATTCGTACTGGAAAAGTGATAGTTTAAAATTTATAGGAAGTAAGGGGATTACCTATGGTTGGCAGCATACGCTTGACAACTATAAACGATCGTATCCTTCCAAAAAGGAAATGGGTGTATTAAAGTTCACTATTATCGAAGCCACAGAGTTATCAAAAGAGGCGGTATACGTGATCGGTAAATGGGAACTGGAGAAAGAAAGTCCTGTTGGAGGACATTTTACATTATTGTGGAGAAAGATCTCGGGTAACTGGGTAATTGTTGCTGATCACACTAGTTAGTTTCGGTCCGAAGGACTCCTTCGGAGATTTCTCGTTCCGGGTTCCGGGTTACTGATTTGTGCTCCAAGGTTAACGCGAACTATTTTGGATTCGCACATGTCATATAAGTAAATGAAAAAAGCCTGCCGGTAATTGAGCAGGCTTTTCGCTGAACAGTAGGTTAGGTTACTTGGCTATAACAAGTTTTTTTGTTACTGTTTCAGTTTCTGACTTAATAGTCACCAGATAAATACCGCTTTGAAATTCTGAAGTGCGATTTACAAAGCTGTTCGTGCCTGGTTCTATTGTAATATCCTGTGATGATAATTGCCTGCCGCTGATATCAGTGATGCTGATCAAACCGGCTGCAGCATTTTTACCTTCGAAAACAATTGTAACGTCACCGGAACTTGGATTAGGGAACAACAGTATCTCGCCCCCGCTGATTGAATGCAATTCCGCCAGTCCTGTACCAGGAGTTGCGGAAACCAGAGTATTAAGCGTTTTATTAGTGATCACCGGTTCATTATAATCAAAGTAAATTGCAGCCTTGTTTGTGATCTGTGTTCCTAAAGCAAGATTCTTTTTCATTTTAATTGAGTAGGTCACCAATCCGGAGCTCATCATATCTCCATACGCCTCTTGCCATGGAAGGTTGATATTATCGAAGTGGAACTTAACAACACCATTATCAGACATGGTTGTGTGATATGGGTATTCTGAATACCCCGGCCGCAGAGTCGTCATGTTAAGGTCATTGTCAAGAGAATCTACCAGCACAATATTTTGTGCAAAATAAGTTCCCGTGTTCTGAAAATGTATGACATAAGTGAGAATAGAATCTTTGCTTGTGATGTTACCATTCGCAGTGAGACCTTTTGGCATCACTTCTTTGTAGTTGGGGTCATACGAAGCCACAACAACCACCTGAGAAGAGTTGACATTATTCCAAGGAGTATTGTCAGTCAGCCACACGGTATTTATCGGCCCTGCGTGCGCAACAGTGTCTTTAAAATTTACCACAGTATTAACCGGAATGTTAGTGGGCACATTATATTGAATAATGGAGGATGATGCCGCATTAGGACTTAAATTTGGAAACCCGGAATTAATGCTGTACCAGTTAGGATAAGAAACGGAATTTTGTTGCACAAATGTCCAACCGGTACTGTTAGAAAGAGAAAGCTGGCCATCATGTTCGTAACCAAACTTAATAGAGTTTTCTGTCACTGTGCCGTCATTTTGCACAATTATCTTCTGTGAGTATGAGTTCCCCGGAACAGCTTGATTCATATTTGATGTAATAACATGAACATCATGTATGATCGCAATGGTGTTTGCAAAATTAACGGTCATTACACAATTTGCGGAAGCTGTAGCAACTACTACTTTGCTGTTGGTCTCACACGATGTAAGGGTGTAAACCGGAGTAGTAATCTCGCTCACGGTATAAGTTCCTGACGGTACCTTGGCGCTATATACACCGTTGGAATTGGTAAAAACAAAGCCGATCCCCGAAATGTGAACGGCAACGCCTCCATGACCAGACTCTCCAGTGTTTATTATACAATCTGAATTCAGATCATTGTAGATCGTACCTGTAATTGTACAATAACAGGAATTATTGTTCTGGTTATGGGTCACTACAGCCAATGAATTGCCCGGCTTGTTTTTGCATCCATTAGCGTCGGTGACAGTAACATAATAATTCCCCGGTGCCAACCCGGTGATGCTCGCTCCTGTTTGGCTATTGCTCCAGGAATAATTATAAGGTGACTGTCCTCCGGAAGCACTTGCAAGTGCTGCGCCGTCACTTAAAAACACACAGGAAGCTGGTGTTGTATTAAAACCAACATTAATGGGAGAGATTTGAGTAATAGCATCGCCTTTGCTAACAGTGCAACCAGCAGCATCCGTAACTTTCACTGAGTAATAGCCGGTCGCTGCGCCAGTAATTGAACTGCCGGTTGTATTATTACTCCACAAATAAGTAAAGGGGGGATTGCTTCCGCTTACAGTAGTTATCACGTTTCCAGTCGTTGCCGGACAAACCGGAGAGCTTGCAACAGCACTAACAATCAAGGTTGAAGTTGGCTGCACCGGCACCGAACCCATTTGCACACATCCGTTTGCGTCTGTAACTTTTACCTGATGAAAACCCACTTGCAAGTTGGTGGCAGTTGGTCCGCTTTGATTAGGAAAAGTACTCAGCCATGTAATTGAATAAGGAGTCTGCCCGCCTGCAGGAGTTATAGTAGCAGCCCCGGTTGATGCAGTACAAGAGCTTGGTGATGAAATGTAAGTAAGCGAAATAGGGGTACTTTGAGAGACGAAGTTTCCTCCCGTTCCTTTACATCCATTTGCATCCATGATTTGCGCGGTATAGTAGATTCCTCCCGCAACATTGGAAATACCTGATGTGGTGGCACCGTTGCTCCACATATACGTATAAGGAGCGGTTCCGCCACTTGCAAAGCCTAAAATTGAACCATTGTTTTGAAGACAGGTAGCATTGGTGACAGTGGTATTGAAAAAAATATTAACTGACTGGCCTACAAAATAATAATCCTGCGTTGAACAACCTTGTCCATCTGTGACGATCACATTATAAGCGCCGGAACTTAATCCGGTTAAATTAGCTGAAGTAGCCCCGTTGTTCCATAAGTAGGTGTATGGGGTTTGTCCCCCTGATGCTGTTACGGTGGCTGTGCCATTAGTGCAATTCGCGTTCGTACCCGACATACTGACTGTGACTGTCGATTTTCCTGATACCTGTATGTTTATCGAACTTCCGGGGGCAGATGTCACCATGCACCCTGCCCCGTCGGTGATCGTTATCAGGTAATCACCATTTGGAACTTGCGCAGGGTTTCCGTTGTAAAGCTGGTTCGTACTTTTGTTTTTCCAGACACATGTGTAAGGTGCAGTACCGCCTGCGAAACCAACAGCTGCCACGGTATTCGGTGCGGGACAAAGGCCGGGAGTTACTTGAATGGAATCCATAAATGGAGGGGTTAAAACGGTCCAGGTGTTCGTTGTATTAACTCCATCTGATACCGTTATATCCCAGAAATTGGGCGTTTGGAAATTATCCGTATGATAAGCTGGTAATCCTGTTACAGTGTGGCTCAGACCATTAACTCCGCCAAAAGTATACGTTAGCATCGCCGCCCAGTTGGTATACACAAATTTTAACGGGGGCGTGAGGCCTGTCACACTTACAGCTATCTGTCCGTTGTTGTTACAGGGCTGCTGTATAACAGTGGCGTTTACTACTGGTCCCTGAGAATAAAGCTGGCTAAACGAAATAATAAACGCTGCAGCTAAGATGATTTTTGATTTTAGTAGGTTAGAGATCATGATAAAAAGTTTTTGGGTAAATAAATTCTCTTCAAACAACAATACAGCCGCAAAACAAAATGGTTGGGCTTCTGTTTATTTTTTAATGATAAAAGGACAAACGCGTGACTTCTTTTTTATTCAAACCGCTGTAAATCACTCTGCGTTTTTTACAACGCTGCACTTGATCTTAGATAAATCGTTACAATAATTGCAGGCTTAAAATATTATCAGACGTAAATTTGAAGACGATTTTGTGAGCACCTGAAAAATAAATTCAAAAGCCTGGAAAGCAGTTGTAACTTTTTCTCTTCAGGCGCGTCTCATGAGTTGATGTCAGACAAAAAGCCGCTGTTAAAAAACAAAAATGGAATTAAATTAATTAGCTGATTTTTACGATTTTACTATCTTTGCCCACCCATTATAACATGGATCTGAAGCAAACAATCAATAAAAATAACATCCCCAGCCACGTCGCTATCATTATGGATGGAAACGGTCGCTGGGCAAAGCAGCATGGCGAAGACAGGATCTTCGGTCACCATGAGGGTGTTAATTCTGTTCGTGAGATCGTTGAAGCCTGTGGGGAAATTGGGGTTAAGTACCTGACTCTTTATGCTTTCAGCACCGAGAACTGGAACCGTCCCAAGGATGAAGTTGAGGCTTTGATGGAATTGCTCGTAGCCACTATCAGCATGGAGACTCCCAACCTTCACAAAAAAGGTGTTCGCCTTCAGGTGATCGGCGATATAAAAAGTCTGCCCCTTTCATGTCAGAATGAATTACAGGAATCAATAAATCTTACCGCAGACAATACGCGGGTTACGCTCATTCTTGCATTAAGCTATTCCAGCAAATGGGAGATCACTGACGCTGTTAGAAAAATTGCCGCAAAGGTGGAGAAAGGTGAACTTAAAGCGGCTGACATTACTTCAAAGCTAATAAACGAAAACCTGAACACGAAGGATTTTCCCGAACCTGAACTTATGATCAGGACCAGCGGCGAGCATAGGATCAGCAATTTCCTTCTCTGGCAACTTGCTTATGCAGAATTTTATTTCACCGATGTGCTCTGGCCTGATTTCAGAAAAGAAGAATTTTTTAAAGCCATCATTTCGTACCAGCACCGCGAGCGTCGCTTCGGCCAAACCAGCGAACAAATTGCACACAATTAAGTATATGATCAAAAGGTTCCTGAGTAGCATTTTTCTTGTGATGATCATTAACGGTGTTTATGCACAGGACGCTGACAGTCTTTTTCTTGAAACTTCAAGGAATAAACAACGTTTCCGTCTTGGTCCTATCGCTGTTGAAGGCGCGGTGGTTACCGACAAAAGTGTCATCAAGCTGGTATCGGGACTCACAGAAGGTGATGAGATAAGTGTGCCTGGCGAAAGGATCACCGATGCCATAAAAAAACTATGGAAACAAAATCTGTTTGAAGATGTCCAGATCATTCGCGATAAAGTGATCGGCAATGACCTGTTCTTAATTATTAAAGTGGTTGAAAGACCCCGCCTGACAAAATTTGCCTTTAAAGGTGACGTAAAACGTAGTGAAGCCGACGACCTGCGAAACCAAATCCGACTCATGAAAGAGCGGGTGGTAACTGATTATCTTTTAGGCAACGTAAAAAATACTGTCCGCGATTATTACATCAACAAGGGGTATTATTATACGAAAGTCGACATTACCCAGGTACGTGACAGTTCCACCCGTTCTCCTCACGTGGTGCTTACGATAACGGTTAATAAGAAACGCAAGGTGAAGATCAGTGAAGTGAACATTCACGGTAACACGGTGCTCAGTGATGGCAAGCTTCGCCGCAAACTTGAAGACAGTAAGCCATACAGGTGGTATAACCCCTTCAATTCTGCCAAATACCTCGAACAAAATCTTAAAAAGGATCTTCCTGCCATTCCTGCTAAGTATAATAGTAAAGGATACCGCGATGCACGGATAGTAAAAGACACCGTGTATTTTGTGTCAGACGACCGTGTTGCAATAGATATCACCATTGACGAAGGTCACAAATATTATTTCGGCACTTTTAAATGGTACGGAAATACCAAGTACCGGTCAGGTCAGCTCGATACTATTCTGAATATTCATGCGGGTGATGTATATGATCAGAGCAAGCTGGAACAAAAACTGTATATGAATCCGTCAGGTTATGATGTGTCCAGTTTATACCTGGATGATGGTTATCTTTTCTTCCAGGCTCACGAACAGGAAAGCAACATTCATAATGATACGATCGACTTCGACATCCTGATGTACGAAGGCAAGCAGGCTACCATTAACAAGATCACAATTAAAGGAAATGATAAGACCAACGATCATGTGATCTATCGCGAGATCCACACCAGGCCAGGACAGTTGTTCAGGCGAAGCGATATCATCCGTTCCAATCGACAGCTGGCGCAGCTTGGTTATTTTGATCCGGAAAAACTGAACGTGATCCCAACTCCAAATGCCGCAGACGGCACCGTGGACATTGAATACATTGTTGAGGAAAAACCAAGCGATCAGATCGAGCTGAGTGGTGGATGGGGCGGCCGCAGCACCAGCGGACCTCAGCGTGGACTAGGTATTGTAGGAACATTAGGCGTTACATTCAATAACTTTTCTACACGTAATTTTTTTAAGCGCGAAGCCTGGAGGCCTTTGCCAAGTGGAGATGGACAGCGATTAAGTATCCGCGCCCAGACAAATGGTATCTATTATCAATCATACAATTTCTCTTTCACCGAACCATGGCTGGGAGGAAAAAAACCGAACTCGCTCACTTTTTCGATGTTCCATACACTGTTCAACAATACAGGGCAGCCTAAATATCTGAAAACATCTGAAGGAAAGATCCCGAATCCAAACCGCCAGAGCATGAGCATTGTCGGCGGTTCTATTGGTCTTGGAAGAAGACTTAAGTGGCCGGACAACTATTTTAATATGTTCACCAACCTGAACTACAATCATTATGTGCTTGACAGTTTTCCGTCATTTGTTTTTAATACCGGCGACGCGAATGACCTGAATCTTGGGATCAACATTTCCCGCAACTCTATCGATGCTCCTATCTATCCGAAAATGGGATCTAATTTTGTGCTGAGTGCACAGCTTACACCTCCTTACTCACTTTACAACGATAAGAACTATCATGAGATCGGACCGGCAGAGAGATATAAGTTCATCGAATACCAGAAATACAAGATCACTGCTGAATGGTTCACGCAACTTACAAATCAAAAAGTTGCAGAGGGCAAGGAAGCGCGGAACCTCGTTTTAAGAACCAAGGTAGGATATGGGTTTCTTGCTTATTACTCGCCAAAGACAGGCTTTTCACCGTTTGAACGTTTCTATATGGGAGGAAGCGGTATCAGTGGTTTCCAGAATTTTGTAGCAAGGGAGATCATCGGTCTGCGTGGATATCTTGATAACACGGTGTCATCGGCATATGGAGATCCTATCTGCGCGCGGTATACAATGGAGCTCAGGTATCCTATAAGTTTAAATCCGCAGGCTACCATATTCGTGCTTGGCTTTGCTGAAGCGGGAAACACCTGGTCAAACTTCAAAACATTTAATCCGTTTTCAGTGAAGCGGAGTGCGGGCTTCGGTCTCAGGGTCTTTCTTCCTATGTTTGGGTTACTGGGCATCGATTACGGATGGGGCTTTGATAATATCCCCGGCAGCTTCAACAATGGCAATGGCAAAGGTCAGTTCCACTTCACTATTGGCGGTACACTGGGCGAGTTGTAACAAAAAAATGTTAATTGCACATATTGCATCTTATTGGCACGTTATATGTTTCTAATTTTAACTTCCAGCTATGAAAACTAAACTTCTTCTTATAATTGCCTGTTTTGCGTCGTTTGTGTCCTTTTCGCAACAGGCAGCCAAATTCGGTTATGTTGACACAGATTATTTAATGAGCCAGATCCCCGAATATAAAGCTGCTCAAACGGAGCTGGATAAAACCAGCGTTCAGTGGCAAAAAGAGATCGACGGAAAATACTCCGAAGTTGATAAGCTCTACAAGGCTTACCAGGCCGATGCCATCCTCCTTACCGACGAAATGAAGAAAAAACGGGAGAATGAGATCCTTAACAAGGAAAAAGAGGTGAAAGACCTGCAAAAACAGCGCTTCGGAGTTGATGGTGAATTGTTCAAGAAACGCCAGGAGCTGGTAAAACCCATACAGGACAAGGTTTACAACGCCATTAAGGTGGTAGCTGAAAAAAAAGCGCTGGGTTTTATCCTTGATAAATCAGGCCAGGTATCTATTCTTTACGCTAATACCAAGTACGATATTAGTGACGATGTATTAGTATACCTTGGATATAAGAAGTAAATTTGACCCCTAAATTATACCGGAAAAAAACATGAAGACTACAGTTAAAAAAGCGGCAATGGTTGTTGCTGCAATGGGATTATTGACCTTTGCAAACGCTCAGAAAATAGCCCACCTCAGCTTTGATTCGCTGGTGACGTTAATGCCTGAAACCAAAACCGCCACTGAAGCCGCAGAAAAGTATCTGCAGGGACTTAACCAGGAAATGGTTGCTATGCAGGGAGAGTTTGAAAACAAGTATAAGGCATATATGGATGGCGAAGCCAATATGAGCGATATGATCAAAAAGAATAAGCAGGAAGATCTTCAGCAGCTTCAAACCCGCATCCAGGATTTTCAGCGCCAGGCCGAAATGGATTACAAGCGTAAACAGGCCGAACTAACAGCGCCTATCATGGACAAAGCAAGAAAAGGAATTGAAGCGGTTGCTAAAGAAGCCGGATACAAATACGTACTGGATACAAGCCCTCAAAGCACAGCAGTTCTTTATAGCGAGCCAAGCGATGATATCCTTAATGCTGTTAAGAAAAAATTAGACACAATGCCTCTGGCAACAATTCCAGGCACTACGCCTGCAGGAACAGGTGGAATAAAGGTGCCAATGAACACCGGAGGTAAAACGCCTCCACCACCTTCAAAAGGTGGTAACAAATAATTTAAAAAGCCTCCGGAAAGGGGGTTTTTTGTTTTAGTAAACTTGTCTTTTTTCGATCTCATTTTTTCACGTACTTTACATGAATTATGCACGGCCTTTCGATATACAATACCCTCACGAGAAAAAAAGAAGAATTTAAACCGATCAATCCTCCCTTCGTAGGATTGTACGTTTGTGGTCCCACCGTTTATAGCGACGTGCATCTGGGCAATTGCCGCACATTTATTTCATTTGATCTCATTTACCGCTACCTGCGTCACCTTGGCTACAAAGTGCGATATGTGCGCAATATCACGGACGCCGGACACCTGGAAGGCGACCGCGATGAAGGCGATGATAAGTTTGCAAAAAAAGCAAAGCTGGAACAGCTTGAACCCATGGAGATCGTCCAAAAATATACCGTGGGATTTCATGATATTATGCGGGAATTCAACACTATTCCTCCCAGTATTGAACCTACCGCAACTGGTCATATTGCCGAGCAGATTGAAATGATCAAGGAGATCATTACAAATGGCCTCGCTTATGAAATCAATGGGACGGTTTATTTTGATGTTGAGAAATACAGTAAGGAATTTAATTATGGTCAGCTTACCAATCGCAAAATGGAAGAGCTGCTCGAAGGAACACGCGAATTAAGCGGGCAGGACGAAAAAAAGGGGCGCCTTGATTTTGCATTGTGGATCAAAGCAAAACCCGAAACGTTGATGCGCTGGCCTTCTCCGTGGGGATGGGGCTTCCCGGGCTGGCACATTGAATGTTCGGCAATGAGCAGGAAATATTTAGGTGACACATTTGATATTCACGGCGGTGGGATGGACCTGCAGGCTACTCACCACACAAATGAAATTGCACAATCACAGGCTTGTTATCATAAAACTCCGGTCAATTACTGGATGCATACCAATATGCTTACCGTGAATGGTGTTCGTATGTCAAAAAGCGCAGGCAATGGTTTTCTCCCCGGGGAACTTTTTACCGGCGATCATCCGCTGCTTGAAAAAGGTTATGCTCCAATGGCAGTGCGATTTTTTATGCTTCAGACACATTACCGCAGTACTCTTGATTTCAGTAACGAAGCATTGCAGGCCAGTGAAAAAGGTTATGAACGTTTAATGGATGCTTACAATACACTTCAGGGACTAATAGCTTCTAAAACATCCTCTGAAAACATCGCGGACCTTCTTACAAAGTGTAACGAAGCCATGAACGATGATTTTAATTCTCCGGTTCTTATTGCTCATTTGTTCGACGCCGTACGCATCATTAATTCATGCAATGACAAAAAAACCCAGCTTACACAAAATGACATTGACCTTTTAAAGAAGATCTTCGATGATTTTGTTGTCGGAGTTCTGGGTCTGAAACAGGAGCAGGGAAATGAAAAGCTCGAATCAGCGCTCAACAATGTGGTTTCCCTGCTGCTTGAAATGCGCACGCATGCAAAAACCGAAAGGAACTTTAAGCTCAGCGACGAGATCCGCGACAAGCTGATTGCAGCTGGCATCCAGGTGAAAGACACTAAAGAAGGCAGTACATGGAAAGTATAAAAATGAAGTGTCACTATTTTATCTGCAGCGCCGTCGCCTTTTCATTAGTTGCCTGTGGACCAGCCGACGATGCTGTACCGTATGCTGCACCAGTAGTTAAACCGGCATCCACAACAAAAACCATAAACTATACGGTTGTAAAGCAGCATTTGCACGATCCTTCTGCGTTTATCGAAGGATTTATGTTTCATGGTGATAAGCTCCTTGAAAGCACAGGCAGTCCCGAAAACATGAATCAAACCCGTTCGGTTATTGGCGAGCTGGATCTTGAAAAAGGCAAACTCGACACTAAGGCTGAAATTGACCGCAAGCTTTTTGGTGAAGGAATTGTGGTGCTTAATAATAAATTATACCAGCTCACATACACTGCCCAGATCGGTTTTGTTTACGATGCCTCCACTTACAAAAAGACCGGGCAGTTCCATATTTCAAATTCCGAAGGCTGGGGCATGACCACGGATGGAACAAGCCTTATTATCAGCGACGGCACGTATAATCTCACCTGGATCAACCCCTCTGATTTTTCCGTAACAAAAGTTGTGGCGGTTACAAAAGACGGTTATGCCCTCGACAGGATAAACGAGCTGGAGCACATCAACGGCTTTATATACGCGAATGTTTATCTGACAAATCATATCGTGAAGATCGATCCTACCACAGGAGTCGTTGTTGGCCAGATGGATCTAAGCGCATTAGCCGATGAGGCGCGTAATAAGAATTCTCATGTCCTTGAAATGAACGGCATAGCATGGCATCCGGTTAAAGACCAGATCTTGGTCACTGGCAAGATGTGGCCTTACGTTTACGAGATCTCATTTCCGCACTAAGTTTCCCTGAAATAAATTGTTATACCGCGAATAGGATTCGCAGCACAGACTAATTGCCGAATATTTTGTCTATAAGTCCCCGTGGTTAAGCATCCGCACTCTGCCTGTGCGCAAGCCCCTGTGTCCTTTGTGGAAGCTTGTGATATCGCACTCTCTTTGTGTATTCTAAGGTAAAAGCAAATGGAGTTTTCAACAATTTCAAGCCG